>DJER01000008.1 GCA_002431905.1 Christensenella sp. UBA5893
AGAAAGTCGTTGTAGTCGATAGTAGAAATGACGGTTAAAAGAGATTTCTCCACGATAGTTTGCAAAGTGACAGCCAAAATGACATAATTTAATATAAAAAAAGAAGTAAATCATTAAGATTTACTTCAATATTCTAACATTTTGCAACAAGTTTGAAATCTACTCTACCCTTGTCGTCAACTTTGATAACTTCAACTTGAACCATATCGCCAACTTTTACAACATCTTCAACCTTTTCAACTCTCTTGTCGCTAAGTTTTGAAATATGAATCATACCTTCTTTGCCTTGAGAAACTTCTACAAAAGCACCAAAGTTCATTATTTTTACAACTTTGCCTGAATAAATTTTTCCTACTTCAAATTCGTCAACAATGTTTAGGATGATTTCTTTTGCTCTTTCTGCCATTTCTTGATTAGCTGTTGCGATAAACACTCTACCATCATCATCAATATCAATTTTTACGCCAGTTTCTTCAATAATCTTGTTGATTGTTGCACCTTGTTTCCCAATAACATCACCAATTTTCTCTGGTTTGATATTAAATGTGATAATTTTTGGAGCATACTTGCTGAGTTCTGCTCTTGGTTTTGAAATAACTGAAAGCATTTTATCCATAATGAATATTCTGCCTTGTCTTGCTTGTTCAAGGGCTGTTGTGAGAATTTGTTTGTCAATTCCCTTAATTTTTATATCCATTTGAATTGCTGTTATACCTTTTGTTGTTCCTGTAACCTTAAAGTCCATATCTCCAAGGAAATCTTCCATTCCTTGAATATCACTCAAAACTGCAACTTTGTGAGTTGTTGGGTCTTTGATAAGTCCCATTGCAATACCAGCTACTGGTGCTTTAATTGGAACGCCTGCATCCATGAGTGCAAGAGTTGAACCACAAGTTGATGCCATTGATGATGAACCATTTGATGAAAGAACTTCACTTACAAGTCTGATTGCATATGGAAATTCTTCTTCACTTGGGATAACTGGAACAAGTGCTCTTTCTGCAAGTGCACCATGTCCAATTTCTCTTCTGCCCGGACTCTTTATTGGTCTTGCTTCGCCTGTTGCATATGGTGGCATATTATAGTGGTGAATATATCTCTTAACTTCTTCATCTTCATCAAGAACTTCAATTTCTTGAGCATCGGAAATTGGTCCGAGTGTGCAAGTTGTCAAAACTTGAGTTTGCCCACGAGTGAACACACCTGTTCCATGAACTCTTGGGAGAACACCAACTTCACACCAAATTGGTCTAATTTCGGTTAATTTTCTTCCATCTGGACGTATTCCGTCATTTAATATTTTTCCTCTTACGATTTCTTTTGTTAATTTGTATAAAACATCGCCAATTTCTCTTTCTCTATCAGGGAAAATATCTGCAAAGTGTGCCTTTACATCTGTGTCAACTTCTTCTTGATTTTGTTGTCTTGTTTGTCTATCAAAAGTGTCAAGAGCCTTTACTAACTTATCATAAGCATATGCTCTAACTGCTTTTTCAACATCTTCTTTTGGAAGATAACTAACATAACTTGCGACTGGCTTACCAATTTCTTCTTTCATTTTTAATTGGAAAGCAACTTGCTTTTTAATTTCTTCATGAGCGAACATAATTGCGTCAAGCATTACATCTTCGCTAACTTCATTTGCACCAGCTTCAACCATTAAGATTGCTTCACTTGTTCCACTTACTGTTAAGTGCATTGAACTTTTTTCTCTTTCTTCTTCTGTGGCATTTACAATAAATTTGCCATCAACACATGATACAAGGCAAGAGCCTGTTGGACCTTGGAAAGGAATATCGCTTATTGTTAAAGCGATGCTTGAACCAAGCATTGCAAGTGGTTCAATAGCAACATCTGGGTCAACTGAAAGTGCTGTTGCAACAACGGCAACGTCATTGAAAAATCCTTTTGGGAAAAGTGGACGAAGTGGACGGTCAATAAGTCTTGAAACTAATATTGCCTTATCAGCTGGTCTGCCTTCTCTTTTTTTGTATCCGCCAGGAATTTTTCCGACTGAATACATTTTTTCTTCAAAGTCAACACCGAGTGGGAAAAAGTCAATACCCTCTCTTGCTTCTTTTGCCATTGTTACATTTACCATAACAACAGTTTCGCCACATCTAACAATGCAAGAACCATTTGCTTGTTCACAGTACTTGCCTGTTTCAACAGTTACTTTTTTGCCTCCAATCTCTGTTTCATATACTTTTGCTATATTACTCATTTTTACCTCTTTTATAAAAAATATGGGAGCAATAAACAATTGCCCCCTTTAAAATTATCTTAAATTTAATTCTTTTTTCAAAGCACGGAAAGCATCAAGATCTGTTTTTTCAAGGTAAGATAAGAAACCCTTTCTCTTTCCAACAAGTTTCAAAAGACCACGTCTTGAGTGGTTGTCTTTTGGGTTTGCTTTTAAGTGTTCAGTAAGTTCATTTATTCTTTCTGTAAGTAATGCAATTTGAACTTGAGCAGAACCTGTGTCATTTTTGCTTTGAGCAAACTTTTCAATAATTTCTTGTTTTCTTTCTTTTGTCATAATTTCCTCCTTAAAATAGTTACGCCAAAAAACGAAGAATACCGTTAGAGGACTCGAATACCTGCGTCTTTGGACAATACCATTGTTTATTTTATCATACAAAACATCTCTTGTCTAGTATTTATCAAAATAATTCTTGTTTTTTCTTGATAATTTCATCAATTCTTGAAATATACTCTCTAATATCCTTTGGATTTGCAAGTCTTTCTATTCTATTATCAATGCCGTATATCTTTTTTGATATTGCATTTGCCCCACAGGCAAGAATTGAAGTTGTTTCTTCCATACTATCAACATTAAAAATGCAAAGTCTATCTCTATAATATCCAACATTTTCTTGTTCGGCAAGTTGATTTTTTTGCCTATACAAGTAATATGGTTTATAGCCATTTTCTTGAAGAGTTATTGTTGCAAAATTAACCATTTTTTCAATGGTGTCATCATCTGTGCTTTTTTCTCCAGATATGGTAATATTTGAACCATTTTTTCTTGATAATGTATGAATTGTTATATTCTCTGGTGCAAGCTCCAAAACTGTTTGAATGCTATGCTTGAATGTTCTAAGTGTTTCGCCACTAAGCCCGGCAATAAGATCCATATTTACATCAAAGCCATAAGGCAATGCAAGTTTGTATGCATTTATTATATCTTGAACTGTATGTTTTCTTCCAATTCTTTTTAATGTTGCATCACAAAATGTTTGTGGATTTATGCTTATTCTTGTAACGCCATGGTCTTTTAGTACCTTTAATTTTTCATCAGTAATTGTATCTGGTCTGCCACATTCAACAGTAAACTCATTTACTGGGTAGTTAATATTACTGAGTAAATAATCAAGTTCTTGTGCAGTCAAAACGGTTGGAGTTCCCCCACCGATATAAATTGTTCTTATAATGTATGAGTTATTGTTAATAATTTCTTTTATTGCGTTAATCTCTTTAACCAAACATTCCAAATAATTCGGCATAAGTTCCTTTACTCTATATATTTCGGAAGAGATAAATGAACAATAATTACATCTTGTTGGGCAAAAAGGTATGTTTATATAAAGGTCAACCAACTTATCATTACGAATTATACATTTTTGATTTCTTATGACATTTGAAACGAGTTTTGCTTTTTCTCTTGAAACCAAAAAATTCTCCATAAGTGCTTCGGTTAGCATATATGGGTCAACACCTTGATTAAGCAAGTCATAACCTATTTTTGTTGGTCTTATTCCTGTAAGTGAGCCCCAAGGCATATTTTTGTTAAAGTGAGATGAAAACAATTTGTATAAGGTTAATTTTGCAAATCTCTTTAGTTGACGTTGATCTTCCAAAACATCATTTGTCGGTTTGAACTCTTTTTTTTCGGTCAAACTGAAAACATCGTCACCATTTTTTACTGTAAATTCGTTTGTTATTATGTTTTTGTCTGTTGTCATTTTGTGAGTGATAAAAGGCTCACTATCATTCAATTTTTCATCAGGATAAAATAGATGACACACATTAAAAATTTCATTTGATATTTTTTCATAATTTGTTGTTATTTTCATTATCTACCTACCCTAAATACATCTTCAACACCCTTAATGTCTTTTAAAATGTTAATCACTTTTTCAACATCAGATTGGGTTGAAATTTCAACTTTTAGTATTGTATTTACCTTTCCGTTTGATGTTTCCTTGCTGTCAAGACCAAGAATTTTGTAACCACCAGATACCATTTCGGTTGTCAATGAGATTAAAAAACTGTCGGACTTGATTGAAATTATCTTTACAATAATAGAAGATTTCCTATTTTCCACATTATCATCCCAAACTGCATTGATAAGTCTATCTTGTTCCAAATACTTTAAATTTTTACAATTTGAACAATGGATTGTAACTCCTCTGCCACGAGAGATATATCCGGTTATTCCTTCGCCATAGACTGGTGTGCAACAACCTGCATAACGAATTAGCATTCCACTATCTCCATCAATCAAAACCCCATCTTTATTCTTTTTTACAGTAAGTGTGTTGGTTACCGCCGGGATATTTTGAATTGTCACATCCTGTTTGTGATCATCTTCATATAACTGACAAATTCTGTTGCATATGTTGTTGACAGGTACACTGCCATAACCAATTGCTGCAAAAAGTTCGTCAATGGTATTAAACGCATATTTGAATTGAGTTACATCAAGATATTTGTCAATCAAAAGTTTGTTTGGAACATAACCCTTGTTTTTTATTGCTTGTTCAAGCATACTTTGCCCAAGCTTGATATTTTCTTCTCTCAAATTATGTTTGAAATATGCATTGATTTTTGATTTCGCTGATTCAGTTTTTACAAATTTTAACCAGTCTTTTGAAGGGCCTTTACTGTTTTGAGAAGTTATAATCTCAACAATATCTCCATTTTTCATTTTTGTTGAAAGTGGTTTGATTTGCCCATTCACTTTTGCACCAACACAACTGTTACCAATATCTGTGTGAATGTTGTATGCAAAATCAAGAACTGTTGCCCCTTCAACAAATTCAAGAACTTTTCCCTTTGGAGTTTGAACATAGATTTGCCCTTCGCAAAGATTTGTTTTTAATGTTTCAATAAACTGTTCTGCCGACAAATCATTTGACGACTCAATGATCTCTCTAAGCCATGTAATTTTTTTGTCAAGGCTTGTCATCTTTGTACGTTTTTCTTTGTAAAGGTAGTGAGCAAAAATACCATACTCTGCCATTTTGTGCATTTCGTATGTTCTAATTTGAATTTCAAGAGGTCTATTATTCTCAACAATCACAGTTGTGTGAAGTGATTGATAGCCATTTTTCTTTGGGTTTGCAATATAATCTTTGAATCTACCTTCCATAGGTTTGTAAATACCATGGATTTTACCAAGGACGGCATAACAATCTTCTATGCTATCAACCAAAACTCTTTCGGCGATTAAATCATAGATATTTGCAAGACTAACACCTTTTGCTTGGATCTTTTTGTAAATACTTGAAAAGTGTTTTTGTCGTGATGTTATTGTTGCATCTTTTAAACCAAGTTCATCCAAAATTGTTTGAAGTCTTTTTGTTGTTATTTCAATTTGTTTTTGGTTTGCATCATGTTGAAGCATTACACTCTTTGCCAAATTTTCATAAGTTTTTGGATTAAGAAATTTTAGGCAATAATCTTCCAAGTTCGATTTAAGAGAATTCAATCCTATTCTTTCTGCAAGAGGTGCATATATTTCTCTTATATTTACAAGATTTCTATGTTGTTCTTGTGTTAGTGGCAAAGTGTAGCATGAGATTTCGTAAAGCATCACATATAATTTTACAACAATAACTCGAAGGTCTTTGTTCATTGCAATAAACATCTTTCTCAAAATTTCGGCTTGCTCTGTAAGTGTCATATTTGAAGTAATTGAAAAGTCGTTTTTAAGGCTATCGTAAATCTCTTGTGTATCCTTGTTTACCTTTCCTGTTAAATCAAAATTTTGTTCAAAAGAAATATAGGCTAAAATTGTATCATAGTCTAATCTAAATTTTATTAAGTTTTGAATAACAGAAAATATTTTGTCATATTTATCTTTATTTGAGTTTAAAATATTATCCAATAATACTTTTTCATCACTATTTAATTCGTAATTATTATAAATTAATTCTTTAATTCTTCCCATATATTTTCCTAATTAATTTTACTTTATTATAAATATTTGATTTATTTAGGTCAGTTTTTATATTTTTGTTTAAAACAAAGGCAAAGAGCCCATCTTTTGTGCAGGTGTTAATTATATTTAATTCAGTAAAAATATAATAATAAAATAAAAAATTTGAGAATGAAAAATTTGTTTTTAAATCTTTTAAAATCTTTGAATGAAGCCCAATTAAACTTGTAAATTCTTCATTTTCTATTTTTTGCAAAATTCTATAAAATTTTGTTATATTTTCTCGTGAAATGTCCAAGTTTAATAGCAAATTGATGTCATTATTTTCTATTTTCGGAACATAAATTTCCGCAGATGAATTTTGACAAATTTTACTTAAATATCCTTTGTCATAGACTGAATCCAAGAAAATAATTTTCTTGTAACTATTTGCAAAAGATGTGTCAATTGGAGATAAATTTAAGGCATTAAATCCAGTCGCTCTACATTCCATAAAATTGATATCATAAATATTTTTAAGGTCGTATTCTTGCAAAAATTTTCTATACCTATTTGCATCAAAGCACACAAAACAAGTTCCAAAAGACGAAGAAGCACAACCCGCAAAGATATCAAGCAAATTTTTGTCGGAATATGTTTTTATTCTATTTTCACAATCATCATCACATGTGCCATATCTTAATTGGTTTAACTTAAATGCATTAAAATACTTGTCTGAAGAATCTTTTATTTCATTGGAACTGTCAAAATTTTTAACCAAACCCTTATACCCTGTTTTGTTTTTTGTTTGAAGTTCAAAAACAAACTCATAGTATTTTCCAAAATTAAGTTTGGGATAGTCTTTTAAATAGTTAAAATATATCATACTCAACTTGTCTTCAATATTGATGTATGCATGAACAGATTTTGGACTTAACCTTGAAATTTTTATTTTGTTTGTTTTTATCAAGAATTTTGGTTTTGCATTTTCACAACCACAAGGTTCAAGGAGTTTTAAATCATTATATAAATTGTCAGTTAAATCATTTAAAGAAAGTTCAACATCGTAATAATCAATTGGAATAAATGCTTGTGAATTTACATTTTCAAAAATAAAGGACTTAACTTTGTTTTTAAACTCTTCAAAATTCTCTACTTTTAATGTCAATCCAGCAGCGACCTTATGTCCGCCAAAAACAACCAACAAATCATTTACAGCACTTAAAACTTGATGAATGTTTACATCTTCAATGCTTCTTGCAGAACCTTTTAACTCATCGCCATTTTGCGCAAGCAAAATAACCGGTCTGTTGTATATATCAAGCAAACGTGAACAAACTATGCCCAAAATACCACTATCCCATTTGTCTGATTTTAATATGATTGCAGGCATCTTTGACATATCTTCGTTTTTTAGCATTTCCATACAATCATCAAATACTTTTGTGCAAATTGTTTGCCTTTTTGCATTATGCTCATTAACTTTTTGCAAAAGCTCTTTTACCCTCACAGGGTCAGTTTCAAGCATTAGTTCGAGCGAATCTTCTGCCAAGCCCATACGTCCCGAAGCATTGAGTTTTGGGGCGATTTTAAAAGCAATGTCATTTGCATCAAGACTTGTTAAGTTAATCTTGTTTTGCCTAAATATTGCCTTTAAACCGTATGGCAAATATTTGTCCATAACTTTAAGACCCTTTGCCACAATGATTCTGTTTTCTTCAGTGAGAGGGACAATGTCCGCAATTGTTGCAATCGTTGCAATTGGTAAAAACTCTTCACACTCTGCTTCGCCTAAAATTGCTTGTGAAATTTTGAAAGCAACACCTGTTCCACACAATCCATTAAATGTGTACTTTTGATTTGCAAGTTTTGGATTTACAACAATAGTATCTGGTATGATTTCAGGTATTTCGTGGTGGTCAGTTATTATTATGTCAATGCCCAATTGTTTGCAATATTCAACTTCTTTGTAACAAGTAATACCACAGTCAACGGTGACAATTAAATCAGGTTTTTTGTTTTTGCAAATTTTGTCAATAACTTCACATGTTAAGCCATATCCATCAATAAATCGATTTGGAAGATAATATCTTGCTTCCACGCCCAATTTCTTTAACGTTTTTAGCATTATAGCTGTGGCACTCATTCCATCAACATCATAATCGCCAAAAATAAGAATATCTTTTTTGTTCTTTGCATACCAAGTGATTTTTTCAACGGCTTCCTTCATCCCTGAAAGCAAAAAAGAGTCATAATAACTTTGATTTGTTGGGTTAAAAAACACTTGCAGATCATTTGCGGTTTTATATCTCCTTGAATATGCAATTTCTATTACTTTTTTGTTAACACCAAATCTTTGTGCTAAACTTGAAATGACAGTACTATCAGCACCATCGTTATAAAACTTTATTAACTTCATATACTTCTACCCTGTCTAAGAATGTTAGACACCACTTTATGAATATAGTATACAAATTTTTTTACTCTTTTACAAATAAATTACAAAAAAATATGCCCACAAGGACATATTTTAATTTTTATTCTTTTGTTTCGGTTTCAACAATAACTTCAGGAGCATTATTTATATCTTCGTCAGTTAACTTTTCTTCAACAACAACATTGTTTTCAGTAACTGCTTTTTGCTTTTTCTTTCTTGGAATATAAAGCAAAGCCCAAAGTCCCGGAACCAACATTATATCAGAATAAATACAAGCAATCAAACCGAGGAACAAAGCAATTCCTACATTTTGAATTGCATACAATGGCATAACTACCATAAAGAGAGCAAATAACAAAACTATAATTGAAACTATTGCAACAAGTTTTATATTCTCTTTTATTGTAATATTTGCCAATTCCATTTTTGATGTTTTTGCATAAACTTCTTTACCAAAGTTTTCATTTGCTTTTGTAAAGAATAACATTGACAAAAGTTCTGATAATAATGTTACAAATGCAAATGCACCAACAACATTTATATCAATAACTGTTCTTGTTATCAAAAGCAAACCAGCAAATACAAGGTTTGATATCAAACTTGCGAACAATGCAACAAACCCAGCACAAAGACCTTTTCTTGAAGCAATGTATACAAACAATGCAACAAAAGTTACAAGTATTGCAAGAACTAATGACATTGTGACTTCTTTTGATACATTTCTATCAAAGTTATCAACTTTAACAAAAGTGTCTTTTTCAAAATCATCTGTTACATCTGGATGAAATTTTTGAAGCAAATCTTGTTTTAATTGTTCCCTAACTTCATCACTTACTCTATCAAACTTGATGCTGATTGCATCACCATAGTTGTTTACATCAACTTTTTGATATACAACAACTTCAATTTTGTTTTCTTTGCAAACTTCGTCAATATCTTTTTTTACCAAATCATAATTTGATTTATTGTTCAAATCGCTTTCAACAACAACTGTTGCAACTGTGCCACCTTTAAAATCATATGATACATTAAATCCAACACAGAATAATAACACAAGCCCAACCAATATCACAAGGCAAGGAGCAATTATATGGTAAAGCAAATTTTTTGAAAAATTATACTTTGTATTATTTAACCCGTTTTTGAGTTTTTGATAAAAACTATTCTTCATCGTTCTTTGCCTCCTTCCTAAGTGCCAAATGTCCTGCATTTGTATGGTTTAATGGTAAATACCATATTGTGAATAATTTTGTCAAAAGCAATGAAGATACGATTGAGAGTACACTGCCAATAAGCAATGTTACGGCAAATGATTTTAGACCTGTTGTTCCAATCAAATACAATACAACAGATGCAATTGCACCCATTGAAGAAATATCAACAATGTTAAACAAAGATTCTTTGAACCCAAGTTTAAATGCAAGAGGGATTTTTCTCCCCAACGAATATTCTTTTCTTATTTTTTCAAAGATTACAACATGACACAAAACTGTCATCATATAACCAATAACAATTCCAAACACACCAGATAGTGTTAACACGAAGAATGAATTTGGAAGAGCTTGCATAAAGAATAAATATAAAACTGCATTGATTATGCTTGTAAGCATTGAAATCAAACCCAAATCTCTGTATCTTATGCACATAAACAAGTTTACAAGAACAAATGCAATAAGCATTCCAAGAGCAATGGCAAAACCAATATTTTTGCCAAGATATGGAGTGTTTACACTGCTTTCTTTTAATTCAAGCTTTACATCCAAACTTCCCATATAAACATTGAGTGCATATGCATTCAATGCACTTTCTGTTGTTGCAGAACTATTTGCCAAGAAAGTTGTTCCTGATGTGATTTCTTTTTTGATTGAATCAAGTGTCCCAACCTTTTCATTTGTTTCTGCATTATAAAAGTACACTTTGTTTCCATTGTCTTTTACATACTTTGTAAGTTCTCTGTATTGCTTTGAACCCAAGCTGTCAAATTCAATCAAAACACCATATTCGTATTTTGTTGAATCACTTGATGATTGTTGGTAAGACAAACTGCACTTCTTTATTCTTTGTGAAGAAATATCATATTCTGTTTTATTTGTTGTTTCTTCACCACGAATAACAAGCTCCAACCTTTCACCAACAGCAGAAAGAATTGTTGAACTTGTGCTGTCATTAACAACTTCAACCCTAATCATATTGTCATTTTGTTTGCCGATTTGGGTGTTTGAATATCCAAACATCTTTAAAGCGTTGTTTACAAACTTTACAGTGTCTGACATCTTTTCATTGGTTAGTGTTGAAATTTCTTCGCTTGTTGGAGTGCATTCATAAACTGCAGTTCTCCCTTCGCCCAAGTCATATCCAAGTGGTATTGCATTGATAAAACCAGCAAAGTTATCAGTTGAACAAAAAGGCATTCTAAATGAACAAACAGATAGGAAAACACCAATAGCAACCAAAATGGATACAATTATAAAATTTATTCTTGAAAATCGTTTAGCCATTACTAATCTCCATTTTTGTGTAAATACACATTTTTACTTGTTAATTATAAAATAATAAAAATTGTATGTCAATTGATTTTTTACAATAATACCCGTTTTTACACATTTATACACAATAAAAAACAAAAAAGAAGAACTACAAAAAGTAGTTCTCCTGACTAATTGTTAAATATAAAAATTTTTACTTAATTTTTCCAACATTGACTGCAATAATTCCGCAAATTGCGCCAATTATACTTCCGAACAAACAATCGTTTAATAGAGATATTCCAAATTCAAAATGTCCATCCAAAATAGAAAAGGCAACAAAGGCAATTATAGTGAATATAAATCCTATACAAAGCCCCGATATAAGCCCCATTTCTTTTGACTTTTTGAGTCCAAAAAATACACCTATCATAATCGATACAGTTTTTATTACCTGATTTATCGGTCTTATTAGTGAATCGCTAATTGAGCAAAATCTCAAAACGAATGCAAAAATTAAAATCAAAATTAAACAAACAGAAAGTGCCATCAAGGAGCCTTTTAAAACAGCCCCCAAAAATGACACTTTCTCACTATTATCTTTTACCAAATCTTTATTCTTCATAATTTCTCCCACCACACTAAAAATGTATGCAAGAGAAATATGATATATGATTACTATTTAGATTTTTTTGTTTTTTTGCTTGAAGTCTTTTTTGACTTTTTCGCAACAATAACTGTTTCTTCTTTTGATTCAACAGGTTCTTCTTTTATTTCTTGTCCAACTTCAACTGGTCTTGATTCTGAAGTGTCAGGCAAAACTGCAACTTCGTCATCATGATTTTCAATCTTTTCTTCTGGTTTGCTTTCTTCTTTCTTTGGTGTGTTTTCAACCATTGGAGCAGAAAGATTTGCATAGATTGCATTGATGTCCAAGGTCATATAACTTTTGTGTTTTTCATCACCTGTTTCAATTGTGATTGTTTTGAAACCATCCTTTTCTTCAAATGCAATGGCTTTTCCAATTACTCCAGATGCAGTCATAACCTTGTCACCCTTTTTGATTGAGTCAATCATTTTTTGTGCTTTGTCCATTCCTTTTTTGTTTTTTGCTTTCATCATAAATGGTGAAATAATCAAAAACAATGCAAGAACGCCAAGCAAAATCCAACTCATTATTCCTGTGTTTTGAGCACCGTTTGTTGTGCTGTCTAATAAAAAGCTCATAATATTCTCCTTTTACAAAATTTGAGTCCAAAGTATTGTTATAACAACAAGTATAACAATAGGAATTATAATTTCTGAAAATGTTGCTAATAACATATTTACTCCACATTAAAATATTAACATATAACAAATATATTTGCAAACAAAAATTGTTCTATTATTTGTTGTTTTGTCTAAAACTTATAGTCTTTTAAATATTCTTCCTTAAAATCAAGTAACCTATCTTCCCAAATTGCCTTTTTGATTTGTTCGGTAAGTCGTGTTAAATGTCTTAAATTATGAATTGACAAAAGTTCTGCACCAAGCATTTCGCCTGCTTTTACCAAATGATGAATATATGCTCTTGTGTAATGCTTGCAGGCATAACAATCACAATCTTCTTCAATTGGCAAAAAGTCCTCTTTGTATTGTGCATTTTTTATTACCAACTTTCCTGTTCTTACAAAGGCTGTGCCGTTTCTTGCAACTCTTGTTGGCAAAACACAGTCCATCATATCAATGCCACGAGCATAACCTTCAAGCAGACAATCAGGACTTCCAACACCCATAAGATATCTTGGCATATTTTCTGGAAGTTTTGGACGCATATAATCAAGCATTTTGTACATAACCTCTTTTGGTTCGCCAACACTTAATCCACCAATTGCAATTCCACATCTTGCATAAGGTTTGCAATCTTCTATACATTTATCTCTTAAATCTTCATAAAAATTGCCTTGAATGATTGGAAACAACATTTGGTCTTCATTTTTTTGAACTGCATAGCACCTTTCAAGCCACTTTTTTGTTACTTCGGCACTTTGTTTTGCTTCCTTATATGTTGCACCATACTTGCTACAAACGTCAAATGCCATAATAATATCAGAACCAATGTCATTTTGAACTTGCATACATTTTTCTGGAGTCATTAAAAATCTTTCGCCTGATAAATGAGAAGAAAATTCAACACCTTCATCGCTAATCTTTCTAAGCTTTGCAAGTGAAAATACCTGAAACCCACCACTATCAGTCAAAATTGGTCTATCCCAATTCATAAACTTGTGAAGCCCACCGGCCTTTTTTATTGTTTCATTCCCCGGTCTTAAAAACAGATGATAAGTATTTGAAAGTATAATTTGTGCATTAAGGTTTTTCAAATCTTCAACCCTAAGCCCCTTTACTGTGCCTTGTGTTCCAACCGGCATAAAGACAGGAGTTTCAATATCTCCATGTGGAGTGTGAAAAACACCAATTCTTGCACCAGATTGTTTGCATATATGCTTTATTTCGTAACTAAATTTTTCTTTTTCCATAAATTTCCTTTTACATTATGAACATTGCATCGCCAAAACTGAAAAATCTATATTTTTCTTTTACTGCAATGTTGTATATCTCCAAAGTTTTGTCAACACCCATCATTGTGCTTACCAACATAATCAACGTGCTTTCTGGCAAATGGAAGTTTGTTATAAGAGCATCAACTACTTTCATTTTGTATGGTGGATAAATGAATATACTTGTGTTTTCCGCCTTTTCATGAACCACACCATTTTCATCACTTGCACTTTCAAGAACTCTTACTGATGTTGTCCCAACCGCAATAACTCTTCTGCCTTCTTTTTTTGCAAGGTTGATTTGGTCTGCAACATCTTTTGTTATAACATAATACTCACTATGCATTTTGTGATTTAGTATGCAGTCGTCTTTAACTGGTCTAAATGTTCCAAGTCCAACATGGAGCATAACTTCCAAAACAATTACACCTTTTGCTTTGACCCTTTCCAAAAGTTCTTTTGTCCAATGAAGTCCTGCTGTTGGTGCTGCCGATGAACCTTTTTCTTTGCTGTAAACTGTTTGATATTGTTCACTATCTTCAAGTTTTTTCTTGATATAATGTGGAAGTGGCATACTGCCAATCCTATCCAAAATATCTTCAAAAACACCATCAAACATAAATTCTACTTCACAAATTCCTTCGCCCACAATTTTGGTTAGTTTTGCACTCAACTCATCACTAAATTTTACAATTGTGCCAACCTTTAACCTTTTGCAAGGTTTTGCAATAACTTCCCAATGAGTGTAGTCTATTCTTTTTTGTAAAAGCATTTCAATTTTTGCACCCGTTTCTTCTTTTATTCCATAAATTCTTGCGGGGATAACTCTTGAGTTGTTTAGCACCAAAACATCACCTGGTTTTAAATAATCAATGATATCTCTAAATACCTTGTGCTCAACTTTATCATTCTTTCTATCATATACCAATAATCTTGCACTATCCCTTGGTTCTGCGGGACTTTGAGCAATAAGTTCTTCGGGCAAGTCATAATGATATAAACTTCTTTTTGTTAATTGATCGTTTGTATATTTTTCCATAGCGACATAAGTGTACAATCTTTTGTTTTTTAAGTCAAGAAAAAACTTGCAAAGTTATCCCTGCGAGTTTTTATAATATGTTGAGATTCCCACAAAGCAAGTTGTTGGGGTCGGCAATTGAAATGACAAAGATTTATTAAAAGATAGTATTGCCTTTGAAAATATCTCAAATATGCCGGCAAGAGTGAAATGTGTTGAACATGCTTGGCGAACTTTGGACGATATGTTAAATCAAAAAAATATCTAGCAAATGCTAGATATTTTTTATGCTGTTTTTGTTAATGTTATGCTTGTGCCTGTTGTTGTTGGCAAATAATTGTTGTAAGTTTTCCCGTCGTCCCCAGTCCATGTGCCACTTGGCAAAGCAATGTTAGTTTTTGGGTTTATTTTAGGAGATTTTATTGTCGTTAAGTTAGTACAATTTTCTAAAAAATAACTATATGATGAATATGATGTTACTTTTGACAAGTCAAAACTGCTTAAATCTAAACTTGTTAAACTGCTACATTTATAAAACATATAACTCATGTTTGTAACATTGGATGTATCAAACTTACTTACATCCAAACTTGTTAAACCGCTACAAGAATAAAACATATAACTCATGTTTGTCACTTTTGATGTGTCTAAACTTCTTAAATCCAATGATGTTAAACCGCTACATTCATAAAACATACTACTCATATTTGTAACATTTGATGTGTTAAAATTGTTCAAATCCAAAGCTGTTAAACTGCTACATCCATAAAACATACTACTCATATCTGTAACATTAGATATATCAAAACGACTGACATCTAGACTTGTTAAACCGCTACAGGAAGAAAACATACCTTCCATATATTTCACATTTGATGTATTAAACTT
>DJER01000002.1:0-16344 GCA_002431905.1 Christensenella sp. UBA5893
AACTCTAACGTTATTTGTATAACCACTAACTTTTGTTAGTTAATTATCTTTGTTAGATTTTGTCTGTACTCATAAACTTTTACTGACTCGTAATAGTTCTTGTTGTACATTCTCAATTTTTTATTTTTTCTAAATTGACAGATATACTTTGTGTTGTTATTCTAAACATTTAACCTTTACTATTCTTGTACAATATTTAATTTTTATGGTTCTTTGCTATCAGCACTTCCGTGTGATAACAACAAGATAATACCACATACCGCGAGCATTGTCAACGACTTTTTTAAATTTTTTCAAATATTTTTTATTCTATTCATTTTATCTTTTTTGTATATTGACAACCATTTGGTTTTATCTTATCATATATATAGTAAAAGGGTGTTTAGGCTTAATGGGATTCTTAAAGAATAGGTCAAAATATAAAAAACTCAAACCAAAGTATATAGACAACTCAAAGTCTAACTTTCGTATAAACAGAAGTTACAAGTCGCCACATTTCAAATTATTCTACAATGGAAAATATATTTACTTTAAGACTCAAGACAGTGACGATTTGCGTTTTAATGAGTTAATTTGTAATGAAATTGCAAAACAGATGCATATCAATTGTGTTGAATATAATTTGGCAGAACTAAAATATTATGGAATCAATTACAAAGGGTTGATTTCCAACGATTTTGTAAAAGATAACCAATCTTTTGTGCCATGTGCAACATTTTCACTCGGTGCAAATGATGGACTATGTGGTGTTGTTAGAAATCTCAAAAAATTTGAAAAACAAAATAAATGTGTTTTTGATATAAACAAAATTGAGTTCGACCTATTCAAGATTATCGTTTTTGATTATCTAACCTGTCAGTCCGATAGACATGATTGCAATTTTGGGTTTATTCAAGACAAAGGCAGTTATCCCCCACTTTTGGAAGTTGCCCCAATTTTCGATAGTGAATTATCTTTTGGGGTTACCAGCAAAAAGAATTTTAAAGATATATTTAGCATTTTAAATCTAAATTCAAGATTTACTCCATACAACTTTAATAATCTAAATTATAATTGCATAATTGGAAACGAAAATAATATTCTTACACGTGAAATCATATATTATGCAAAAAACAAACCACTTCTATTAGATTATGTAAAATTTGTTATAAGAGATTTTAACACAGCAAATCTTGACAAAGAACTTAAAAAGAAAGGAATTTTTGTTCCAAAAGAAAAGTTGGAACTTGTTGGTAATATTATCGATATCAAAAAAAGAGAATTACTAAAAACCTATATCAGTATGCTTACTCCAAAAAAAGATAATATCAACACAAACAAGAAAGCAAACGACAATACAAAAAAATACACTCTTGAGTAAAACTCAAAAGTGTGTTTTTTTATTTTATATTTTTGAATAAAAGTTCGGCAATATTAACTTTGCAAACATCGTAAAAGTGGTTGATGTTTGCCGTTGCATTAACTTCACAAACAACCGGGCCATTGATACTACGCAAGATATCAACAACTGCAAAATCGCAACCAAGAGTTTTTGCGGCATTTACAGCAAGTTGCTCATCATTATATGTTGGAATATAACTTGACATTGTTCCACCAAGACCAACATTTGACCTAAAATCACTACCACTACCTTGACGTCTTAATGATGCAACAACCTTATTTTTGATAACAAAAATTCTTATATCATTACCACTTGATTCAGTTATATATTCTTGGAACAAAAGTCTGCTATAGCTATGTTCTGAAATAATTTTGTAGATATCATCTTTTGACCTTGCCAAAAATACGTTTTCACCGGATGCACCATAAAAATCTTTTATAACAAGTGGCAATCCCAAATCGCTTATTGCATTGTCGATAAAATCTGAAATGCTTTTTTGATTGTTTGGGTTTATTGATGGCAAAATTACTGTTTTTGGAATATTTACATTTGTTTTGGCAAGTTCTTGATACATATTTGCCTTATTTTCACAAATATCAAGTGCCCTTGACGGATTAACAACCTTAACACCCATCATTTCCAAATTTTTTGCAAGATGAGCATCTTTGTTAAAAAACAAACAATAGTCATATGTGCCATAGCTGTCATGCGATTTAACTTCATCATTGTCTATGTATGTATAAAGTTGGGTGTTTGACCTAAATGCAAGTGCAATGTTAAACTTTTTGGCAGCATCAATCAGCATTTTGTTTTTTTCTATAAATGAGAACTCATCACCAATCTCATCATTATATACAACTAAAATTTTTCCTCTCATTAAGAAAACCTCTCGCCTAAATATATCATATACACAAAAGATTTTCAATAAAGATTTTTATAAATTTGCAAAATATTTTCTTTGTAATTTTCTTGAGAACATTGTTTTTGAACAAGGTTGTATTTTTTATCTCTAAAAAATACAAGGGCTTTTGAGCCGTCTAATTTATAGCATATAAATTTAACCATTTTACAGTTGTCAACAACCAAAGTTTTTTTGTGCTTTATTTCAAAGATATTCCCGACTTTCAGTTTGATATTGTTTCCTTGCAAAATATCTATGCAAGCATTATGGATGACATTTGCATCACACTTGGTCATAATATCCAAGTCGGCGTATGACATTTTTTTGATTTGTTTTGATTGCATAACTTTTGGGTTAACTCTTCTTATTCCGCAAACATCTGTCCAATTTTCGTAAGTTTTGGCATTCAAACATTTTGAGATAATTGCACCTGTTATATCGGATCCTCCACGAGAAAAGATTTTAATACTATTGTTTTCATCAAGACCATAAAATCCACAAGTTGCAAATCTTTTATATTTGTTTAAATAATATTTTAATTTATTTTTTGTTTTATTGTAATTTATTTTATCTTTTTGAAAGAAAATAATTTTTTCTGCTGGAACAAATTTTATATCAAGATATTTTGACATAAGCAAAGTTGTGATATATTCGCCTTTTGATATAAGATAGTCTGCATTTTTTGTTGATAAAAAATTGTTATGATAATTATTTAATAATTTTTTTATATTTATGTTCAATTTTAAATTTTTTTGTAATTTATTAAATTTATTTAATATTATTTTTTTATTTTTTACAATATTTTTATTTTGAGTTATTTCAATTAGTAAATCTGTGATTTTTTTGTCATTCGGATAACTTTTTCCAATAGCAGAAAAAACGAAAACTTGTCTTTTTTTGCTATTTTCTTTTAATTTTTTTATATTTTTAATTGACTTTATACTTGTGGTTGATGAACCGCCAAACTTACATACTATCAATCAGATTCTCCATATCGTAAAGTCCGCATTTTTTTGTTAATATATATTTACAAGCATTATATGCTCCAGAGCAAAACACTTGTCTACTCTCGGCATTATGTGTAATGGTTAATGTTTCATAATCGCTGTAAACACTTACTTTGTGTACACCTACAACATTGCCAACACGAAGAGCGACGACTTTTGGTGTGACATTATTTTTCTTTAAGGTTGACATCAACATTTTTGCCGAACCTGACGGAATGTCTTTTTTGGTTTTGTGGTGGACTTCTTCCAAGACAACATCTTGATTTTGCCAACACCTTAAATGCTTTACCATTCGATTTAGAAGATTAAACATAATTGAAAAATTTGACGACATAAAAATCGGCAAAGTTTTGCTTTGTTTTTTGATTTTTGCAAGGTTCTCTTTTGTGTGGTTTGTTGTTGCAATAACAAGTGGCAAATTCTTACTTCTTGCAAAATTCAAATTTTGTGATAATGCACTTGCAGATGAAAAATCAAGAACAACATCGCCCATTGCACTATTTAGGTCACTTAAATTTTCTTTGTCGATTGCAACAAACGAAATATCTTTTTGCGTTAAAAAGTTTTGCATTTCTTTCCCCATTTTACCTTGCGAACCGATTAATATAATTTTCATAAACTTTGCATATCCTTATCTAATATTTTTTTATGATGTTGTTCAATTTTTGTTAATGGCTCCCTTAACTGATTTTTAATTTGCTTTTGTTTTGAAAGCACATATTTTATTGGAATTGGGTTTGGTTCAGCAAACAAATCTTTGTTTATTTGGTAAAATTTTTTTGCATACTTTTTATGCTTGTCAATATTTTTCCATGCCAAAACGACTTCTTCTGGATAAGCATTTGATGTCACACTTATTATTCCACTTGCACCAAGTGTATGGAACACAAAACTCAAATTGTCATTACCACAATATATTTTTTTGCAATCAACTTTTTCAAAAACCTCCAAAATATGCTCAATATTGCCATTTGCTTCTTTTATTCCAGCAAAATTTTTTAATAGTGTCAAAGTTTTGTATGTATTCGGCAAGATATTAACACCTGTTCTTGATGGAACATTATACACAAAAAATGGAATATTCATTTCATTTATTTTTTTGTAGTAGTCAACAATTCCGTTTTGTGTTGACTTGTTGTAATATGGAGTAACGCAAAGCACAGCATCTGCACCAAGACCTCTTGCTTGAATACAATTTTTTATTGCCAAATTTGTATTATTTGAACCTGTGCCCACAATAAGTTTTGTCGGAGATATTATATTTTTTCTTGCAAATCTTATAATCTCTTCCCTTTCGTAATAATCAATTGTTGAACTTTCGCCAGTGGTTCCCAAAACCAAAATTGCATCCACACCTGAATCAATTTGATTTTTTATCAATTTTTCAAGTGCAACAAAGTCAACACTTTTATCGTTTTTGAATGGTGTGACAAGTGCAGTACAAACACCTTTAAATATCATTGCTCGCTCCTTTTTATTAGTTCTTTCAAAATTTGAACACCATTTTGTGATGCACCTTTTCTAAGGTTATCGCCAACTACAAAAATTGAAAATGAATTTTTTCCAAGTTCAGTTTTTCGCAACCTGCCAACATAAACATCTTTTTTATTCTTTACAAAACGTGGTTGCAATTTTGAAAAATCATCTCCAACATACTCTACATTTTTAGTGCTTTTGAGTACATTTTTTATATCTTGAAGCATTACGTTTTTTCTTGTTTTAAAATTTATACTTATGCTATGGCAAATATCAACATTAACCCTTACACAAGTTGCTGTAACCTTTATTGTGTTATCATTCAAAATCTTTTTTGTTTCATATATCATTTTGTTTTCTTCTCGGCTGAACCCATGCTCATCAATATTACCGATATACGGCAAAATATTGTTATCAATAACAAAGTCAAGTTTCCTTAATTTTGATTGCTCGCTTTCTTTTTGGTCAAGTAGTGCCATTTGCCCTGCACCACTTAATGATTGATAAGACGTGTACTCAACACTTTTAAGGCCAAATAATTTGTGAATATTAAATAGTGCCATAAGAGAAATGGTGGTTGAACAATTTGGGTTGCAAAAAATATTTCCTTTTGCCATATCCATATTTATTTCTGGTACAATAATTGGATATTCTTTTCTATATAAACTGGAAAAATCAATAACCCTTGTGCCAAGTTTTGCCAAGGCTCTTACATAATCTTTTGAAACGCTTTCCGGTGTGCAAAAAAGTGCAAAATCAAATTTCTTCCCTTGCATGTTTCCTTTACTTAATTCTTGAACATAAATCTTTTTGTTATTTATGTCAAAAACTTTTCCAACCGAATTTTTGTTTGCATACAAATATATATCATTATCATTAAGTTCGTATTCCTTTAACATTTCAACTGTTTTTCGTCCAACAAGACCTGTTGCACCAACAATAGCAATTTTCTTTTTCATAAAAAATACTCCATTAATATAAATGAAGTATTTTCAATATTTGTTAAAAAAGAATGTAAGTTTTCCTTACATTCTCATTTTCTAATTTTCGTTTGATTTTATATCATCTGCCAAAACTTCGGCAATGCATTCAACCTTTGTTCTGCCATCTTCAATAATTCTGTTATTTGCTCTGTGACAATAATATGTGTCAGTTGAGTTGTTTGCAGTCTTTGCATAGAAATATACATATTCGCCAGCAATGTCAACAGCATTTTCGCCTTGCTTTATATTTGAAATTTCAGCAACTGTTTGAACTTTTTTATCTTTGTAACTTATTCTAAAAAGACCTTTACTTGTTGAATAGTAAACATAGTCGCCATATATTTTTTCAATTTTTGCTTCTTCATCAACAAGTGGAGTTTCTTCAAAGTTTAACATAATTTTTTTGTTATATTCAAAAGCATAATTATCTTCATTTATAACTGAAAACTTTGAAATTGCATCGGTTGTTGAATTGTTTGAAGTTGTTTCGCCAACAACAGTTAAAACATTTTCGCCACTTTCAAATGTTGCTTCCATTGTGTTTGAATAATAAAGTGAAACTTTTGTTGTTGTGTCTAATCTCTTGTAATAAAGTTTTCCACCTTCAAAAGCAACCAAACTTACTGTTTCCCTTGTATTTCTTGAAATCAATGATTTCTTGTTATTTGACAAATTATATTTGTATAAATTGTTTCCTGAAAGTCCTGCAGTTTTGTCTTGTTCGCTAATATCTGTTGTGTAATAGAATACGTCCAATTTCCCATAATTTGTTGGAAATACAACATCTTGCACATCACTTACAAGTGTTTCAACTTTCCCAAGTTTGTCAGCTATTGTAAGTTTTACAATTTTGTTATTATCAAAAATCAATAAATATGGCGTATCGTCTGTAACCAAGAAAAATTTTCCTTGTGTTGTTTCTGTTGATAAAATTTCTTGTCTGCCGGTTCCATCAAGCTTAATTCTAAAGAGTGTTGTAAATTTAAACAAATCTTCACCCTTTTTATTTTTGTGAGCATTTGGAGATGTGAAATACAAATAATTGCCAACGATAAATGTATTTGAATTATTAAAACCTGCAATTTTTGTTGTAACTTTTTCTATATTCTCAATAAAATCGTCATCATCCCTTGTTGTGTAACCAAACTCGTCCGTCTTTACTCTGTAAAGCGCATTTTGATTTGCTGTTTTGTCTTCGTTTGCGTTTCCAGAAAGTGAACTGTAATCAACAAATGTGTTGGCATAATAAACATAATTGCCCATCATTACAACACTTCCACCATTGGAGTCAACATCGCCTTTTGGCATTTCTAGTTTTGGAGTACAACCTACCAAAACAAAGCATAAGCACAATACAAGTGCCAATACATATTTAATACTTTTTTTCATAAATTAAAAATCCTTATAAACTGCTAAATGTTATCATTAAAAATTTTTTGTGTCAATACTATTCTTCAACAGACTCAAACTTGATTGAAAAATCGTTTGGTTCATCATTAAATCCAACATCAACTTTTTTTACTCTTGTTGTTAAAGTTATTGTTGCAGAATCTGGCTGACTTCCTTCTCCTTGATAAGGTTGAAGAACAATACCCTCACCGTCTGGAGACACTGTGTTTGAAATAAATTCTGAATTATCTTTGAATGTATCAAAAGATACTCTTATTGCAACCAATGAATAGTTGTATACAACAATTGTATAAACAATTGGGGTTGACGCATTGATAAATGATAAGCTTTCCCCTATATTCCAATCAGTTAACAAACTTTGTGAATTTTGTCCACGCATTGACTCTTCAAACTCAACTTTGCGAACAAGGCCAATTGCTTTTTTGTAATCTTCAACTGTTTCATAGCCAGAAGGTGGGGTTGTGGAGTTTGCTTGTTGACAACCCGACACAGAGCAGTCCAAAGCAACATAAACAGAGTCAGATGGTTCAAACGCAATTGTGTTTGATATGGAGAACGATTGATTCATTTTTGCATAAACATTTATTCCAAAAAGACACACTGCAAATAATATTATTGCAATAGATGATGTTATAATAAACCTTCTACGCATATGCGCCTCCAACTTTTTAATCTATAGCAGATACAAATCTACTATTAATACAATGTAATTTTAATAAATTAAACAACAATAGTCAAGCAATATAAAATATTATTCTTTAAATTATTCGCATATTTATTGAACTTTATTACAAAAAGACAAAATAATTTAATAAAAAAATATTGAATATTTGGCTTTTTTAGTGTATACTAATCACGATTAAACAAAGGAGAAACAAAATGTTAGAATTTTTAAAAAATTATTGGACTTTGATTGTATGTGCAATTCTTATCATTACAGTTGTTGTCCTTTTGGTCGTGTTTAGAGATAAACCAGACACAAAAGACACAAAAGAAGAAACAAACAATCAAGAAGTTTCAAACGAGCCAAAAGAAGAAAAGGCTGAAGAAGTAAAAGAATCAACAGACAAAGTTGTTGAAGAAAAACCTGAAGAAAAGACAGAAAAAACAGCTGAAGAAAAGCAAAAAAAGAAATCTTCAAAAAAGGCAAAGAAAGAAACAAAGGTAGCAGAAACAGCAACTGAAACAACTGTCGAAGAAACAAAAACTGAAGATGCAAAAGTTGAAGAACCAAAAGAAAAGACTGTTCGAACTGAAGAAAAGTCAGAAACAAAAGAAGGAGAAGATATGAAAGAAAACGAAGAAACATTATCAGCAGACGAAGAAGAAAAAGTTAGAGCACAAAAATATATGGTTACCTATGACAAAGAAAGAAAAGATTGGGTAGTAAAGAAGACTGGTGCACAAAAAGCTTCAAAACGTTGCAAAACAAAGAAAGAAGCAATGGAAGTTGTAACAAGACTTGCTGACAATCAAGAACTTAATATTTCTGTTAAAAAGAAAAATGGTAAATTCCAAAAAACAGAAAACGCAACAAGAGTTCTTAAAAACAACACTGAAAACAGTGATGCTGACAATCAATAATTTTGATTAAACAAAAAATTCGCTATAATCTAGCGAATTTTTTTATTAACTTTTCCTTTATAGATTGAAGCTTCTCCAAAATAGTTTTCAAAGTTCCTTAATTTAGGTCACTCAAAACAATGTTACCACTTTTTAGAGTGTCTTTTACAAGAATTATCCTTTGATTCCTTGATCCACGAAAGTTGAGTGTTAAATCTTTTTGGCTTTCAATAAATCTACCGTCAACCAAAACATCAATATATTTTAGCATTTCTTTTGCCGTGTTTGTACTTGCCCTGCTTTCCCCTAATATTTCTTTATCTAGCAAAAAACCGGTAAAACACCAAACATCTTTTTGAGGGTATTTTCCTTTTACAACCTTTAACAAGTTTAAAAGTACTTTTTGATTTTCAGGTTCAAAGGGCTCGCCACCAAGAAGTGTAAGTCCCTGAATATAATCAAAAGATAAAGCTTCCAAAATTTCTTCTACAGTCTTTTCTGTAAATGGTTGACCGTAATCAAAACTCCATGTGCATGGTTGAAAACAGCCCTTGCACATATTTCTGCAACCGGATACAAACAAGGTCACTCTAACACCTTCGCCATCGGCAATATCTGTTTTCTTTATTACTGAATAGTTCATATTTTATCCTATAAGTGTAGCACTCTGTCTTTTATTTCTTGTGTTCTGCCCTGGTTCCAATACTGCGAACCAATGTATCCGCAAGTTCTTCTTGCAACATTCATTTTTGATTGATCATGATTTTTACATTGTGGACATTCCCAAACAAGTTTGCCGTCTTCTTCAACAATTTGGATTTCGCCATCAAAACCACACACTTGACAATAATCACTTTTTGTGTTGAGTTCGGCATACATAATGTTGTCATAAATATATTGCATAACCTTTACAACGGCTTTTACATTATTTTGCATATTTGGGACTTCAACATAGCTTATTGCTCCACCAGGACTTAATTCTTGAAATTCGCTTTCGAGTTTTAGTTTACTGAATGCATCAATTGATTCAGTAACATGCACATGATATGAGTTTGTTATATAGTTCTTATCGGTAATTCCTTCAATTATTCCAAACCTTTTTTGCAAACATTTTGCAAACTTATATGTAGTGCTTTCAAGTGGTGTACCATAAAGAGAATAATCTATATTTTCAGCATCTTTCCATTTCTTTGTATATTCATTAAGCTTTCGCATAATTTCAAGCCCAAGTTCTTTGCCTTCTTCTTCTGTAAGTTTTTTGCCAGTAAGTGCATAAACTGTTTCCCAAAGCCCAGCATAACCAAGTGATAATGTTGAATATCCACCATACAAAAGCTTATCAATCTTTTCGCCTTTGTTAAGTCTTGCAAGTGCACCATATTGCCAAAGAATTGGGGCAATATCTGATTTTGTACCTTTTAGTCTTTCGTGCCTTAATCTTAATGCTCTGTGGCAAAGTTCCATTCTTTCGTCAAAAACTTTCCAAAATTTATTTATATCTCTGTCACTTGACAGTGCAACATCTATAAGGTTTACAGTAACAACCCCCTGATTAAATCTTCCATAATATTTTGGCTTGCCATTTTCATCAACATAAGGAGTTAAGAAACTTCTGCATCCCATACAAGTGTAGCAATGGCCTTCCCCATTTTTGTCTATTTTTAACTCAAGCATTTTCTTTTCGGAAATATAGTCTGGAACCATCCTTTTTGCTGTACATTTTGCAGCAAGTTCAGTCAAATAGAAATATGGCGAATTCTCATGAATGTTTTGTTCTTCCAAAACATAGATAAGCTTTGGAAATGCTGGAGTAACATAAACGCCTTTTTCATTTTTTACACCTTGAATTCTTTGGTTTAACACTTCTTCAATCATAAGTGCCAAATCTTTTTTCTCTTGTTCATTTTTTGCTTCGCCAAGATACATAAAGATTGTGATAAATGGTGCTTGACCATTTGTTGTCATAAGAGTTACAACTTGATATTGAATTGTTTGTATTCCTTTGTTAATTTCGTTTTTCAATCTTCTTGCAACAATATTATTTATCTTATTTTCATCAAATTGAAAACCATTTTCTTCAAATTCCTTTTCAACTTCTTTACGAATTTTCTTTCGTGAAATATCCACAAAAGGTGCAAGATGTGCAAGTGATATGCTTTGTCCGCCATATTGACTGCTTGCAACTTGTGCGATAATTTGAGTTGCAATGTTACACGCAGTTGAAAATGAATGTGGTTTTTCTATCATTGTTCCACTGATAACTGTACCATTTTGGAGCATATCTTCAAGGTTGATAAGATCACAATTATGGATATGTTGCGCGAAATAATCAGCATCATGAAAATGAATAAGTCCTTCTTCGTGAGCTTTTACAATATCTTCTGGAAGCAAAAATCTTTTTGTGATATCTTTGCTTACTTCACCTGCCATATAATCTCTTTGCACACTCCCAACGGTTGGGTTTTTGTTTGCGTTTTCTTGTTTTACTTCTTCATTGTTGCTTTCAATTAACGAAAGTATTTGCTTGTCGGTTGTGTTCGACTTTCTTACAAGTTCTCTTTTGTATCTATATGTAATATAACTTTTGGCAACTTCATATGCCCCACATTTCATAATTTCAACTTCAACAAAGTCCTGTATCTCTTCAACACTTGTTGCTCTGCCAAGTGCTTCACATTCTTTTGTAACATTGTTTACTATATTCTCTATTTGAGAGTCGGTTAACCTTTTGTGCTCTTCTAAAATTGATAAATTTGCCTTTGCTATTGCATTCTTAATTTTGTCTGGACAAAACTCCATTTCTTGTCCGCTTCTTTTGATTATTTTCATAACTCCTCCCAAAATGATTGACATTTCGTGGGTATTTTACTACACTTTTATTGTAAATTTGGTTGTAAATACAACGAAAATAAAAATTTTATGAATGTTTGGGATAAGATTTGTGATTTTGATATTTTTAAAGGACTTGACAAAAATGATATAAAAGCCCTTACTTTTTGCTTTAAATCAAGAGTTCAAACATATGAAAAAAATGATGTAATTGCAAATAGTATGGACAGGTTTGATAACTTGATTTTGATTGTCCAAGGGCAAGCAAATATTGTTTCATATATGCAAAATGGAAACACAAATTTGCAAGACAAATTAACTGCTGGCTCGATTTATGGCGATGTTGAATTATTTTCAAAATCAGGCACATACAATTCCACAATTGTTGCAAATAAGAAAACCGAAGTTATGTTCCTTAACAAGTATATTGTCAATATTCCTTGTGAAAATAACTGTTATAGACACAAAACATTCTTGGATAATCTTGTTATGCATATGGCAAATAGTCTGCAAAAAAAACAACAAACTATCAACATATTATCAAAAAGGTCAACAAAAGAAAAAGTCCTTTTGCTACTAAAATATTTAGCAAAAGAACAAAATACAAAATATATATTATTGCCATATTCAAGACAAGAAATGGCAGACTTTTTGGCAGTTGATAGAAGTGCATTATCACTAACTCTTTCCAAAATGAAAAAAGATAAACAAATCGACTTTGAAAAAAATAAATTTGTGTTGTTGTAAAGACTTTATATTCCCCCAAATTTATTTAATTAATAACAAATTATTTGTTTAATTTTTTATCAATTACAGTTGAATTGCACACATTATATCTGCAAAAATAATTAAAGCAAAATATATAACATATAATGATGAATATACAAAATATTGCCATTTATGTTTTGCTATGAATAAACCAAATAAGATTGGTTATTATAAAATATATTTCAAAAATTTTTCAATATATATTAAATATTTCATTTATTAATGATTTATTTATATTTGAAGTTAAAACATATTTACAGCATAAAAAAAGACGAACAAATCTATTCGTCTTTTAAAAGTTTTGGTTTTAACCATCATAATTATAATTTATTACCAAATCTGTTTGACAATTATAATCCCAATTCTCATCTTTATCAATTGCATTCCATTGTTCTTGAGAACCTGTATAATTAATCGTTTTTAGATTTTTACAAGATCCAATTATACCATATTCAATTTTTGTTACACTACTTGGGATTGTGAGTCTAGACAAATTCACACAATTCGCGAATGCACTACCTCCAATA
The DNA here is from genome assembly GCA_002431905.1 of Christensenella sp. UBA5893. Taxonomy (GTDB): domain Bacteria; phylum Bacillota; class Clostridia; order Christensenellales; family UBA1242; genus UBA5893. The sequence goes on from DJER01000002.1 coordinate 12,846, forward strand.
TGTTTTAATCCATCTAGCAACTCAATATTCATAAGTTGCTCACAACCTTGAAATGCACACTGATCAATAATTTCAACTCCATTTGGTATAACAACACTATTAAGTTTTGTACAACGCTGAAATGCATATTCTTCTATGCTTTTTACCCCATTAGGTATAGTAATTTTTGTGATATTGGTTCGTGCAAATGTATACTTCCCTATTTTATTTATATTTGATAACACAATTTCCCCGCCTACAGGATTACTCCCAAGATACAAAATTGCAGACTTTGAATCTTCCATAGGATTGCTTTGATATAAACCAAAATCTATATTTACCCATGCGTTCAAATCTTCAATTATTACTTTTTGTATATTTGTTGTTGCTGAAAATGAATCTGAACCAATTCTCTTAATACTAGATGGAATAAATATTGAGGTGATATTCTCACACAATGCAAATCCATCAACATGCCTTTTAGATAAATCAGATGCTGTACCGCTTTCAATTTCAGTTACTGGTAATCCGTTATACGTTGATGGAATGACAACATCTCCAGAGATTTTATCACTCAATGCTGCAACAGACAACTCTGTATCGTTATTAATAGGCGTATATTTCAATTTATTTGTTTCATCTATAATTTGATTAATAAACTTTAAAGTAACAGTAGCATGAACCCCAGTTACATTTTCAGTTGCTATCCCAAAACATAAATCTTGCTCTATTTTTGTTATATTTATGCTTGAGATAAAAACATCAGTGTTTGCACTAATTCCTGTTGCAATTGCCAACGGGCTATCGTCTTTGCCCAGTTTTTGATCTATAACTCCTATTCCAAAAACAACTTGATCCGTTTTTACCGTAATTAGCAATGCATTGTAATTATCCAAATCAACATCTGTAAGGAATATATTATACAACCAAGTAGTACAACCCCAAACAATCTTAGGATTTTCAAAATCTGCTGTTACATTAAATGTATGGCTTGACCCATAAAAATCTGTGGTTGATATAACAAGAGCTTCATCAACTGTTTCAACTCTAAATGTTGCAGCTTGTGGTTCATATTTGCCCACACCAATTTTGGCAGTATAATCAAAGTCAACATTGCTTACTCCAAGGGTTATATCGTCAAGCATAAATGCCAAAACAATTTTTTGTTTATTAGATTTTGAAATACTTATAATAGGGTCTGTGGATACAAAAGTTGTATTTGCGTTTTCGCCCAATGTTCCAGTTACACTTGCACTTATTATATTATCGCCATTGTTTGTTATTGAAATTACAACAAAATATGTCCTTTGGCTTGTTGTGTTATATGCAATCTTTATTCCACCTTCAGTATTGCCATCCATTTTTGTTGTGTTGCTATAACTTTCACTTTCTGCACCTGTTGTTGTAAAGTCATATTTGTATTCTGTTTGTATTGCATTCTCAACAGCGTCATTTGTTAAAAACTTTTCAGCTTCTGTTTTCAATTTTGTTGAGTCATTAAAACTGCTTGTATAAACATCTGTTTCCACTGTTGCAAAAACATCGTTTACTTCATAACTTATGCTACCGCCAATTGTGTATGTAACATTTGTTGCACTATATACCCCAAAACAAATCACCATAAGTGCCAGGCACAAAGTGGATATTGTGGCAACTAATTTTAGTTTCTTCATATGTATTTCTCCTTTTCTCGCTTTTTTATATATATTATTTTGTGTTAAACAAGCCAATATATTCAATCCTAGTTTACCCCCCCCCCTAGCCAAAAAGTCAAATAAATAGCATAAGTTTTTTGAAAATTTTTAAAAGTAGTTGAGATTTCTCAAAAGTCACACTACGAAGTATGTGTCGAAATGATTTTTATGAAGCAAAGATTTAATAATTAACAATAGATAACATAAAAAATCTCAACACATGTTGAGATTTTTTATGCAGTTTTTGTCAATGTTATGCTTGTGCCTGTTGTTGTTGGCATTTTTGTATAAGGGTTGCCAGCATCATCAGTCCATGTTCCACTTGGCAAATGAATATTTATGGTTCCTGGTTTAATTTTTGGTGTTTCTATTTTAGTTAATACAGTACAATCATCTAAAAAATTATAGCATAATGTTACTTTTGATAGGTCAAAACTGCTTAAATTCAAACTTTCTAAACTACTGCATTTATAAAACATAGAATACATATTCGTCACTTTTGATGTGTTAAAGTTACTCACATCCAAACTAGTAAGTCCGCTGCATTCATAAAACATAAAATCCATCATTGTTACATTCGATGTATTAAAGTTACCTACATTCAAACCTGTATCTGTAAGTTTACTACAGCTAGCAAACATGTTACTCATATTAGTTACATTTGATGTGTTAAATTTGCTTAAATCCAAACTGGTAAGTCCGCTACAACCACTAAACATACAACTCATATCTGTCACGTTTGATGTGTCAAATTTGCTTAAATCCAAACTGGTAAGTTTGCTACAATTGTAAAACATAGAATTCATATATGTTAATTGTGACGTGCTAAAATTATCTCCAAAAATAATACTTCCCAAATTTTCGCATTCAGAAAATAAGCCATAATGTTGTTCAACTGTCTCGCTAGTGGGAACACACATAGTTATTACATTTGATGTATCAAAATTACTTAAATCCAAACTGGCTAAACTGCTACAATTAAAAAACATTCCAGCCATACGTTCTAATTTTGGTGTTCTAAAACTGCTAATATTTATATTTGTTAAATTGCTACATCCATAAAACATGGCAGACAAATTTGTTACATTTGATGTATCAAAACTACTTAAATCTAGACTTGTTAAACTACTACATCCATAAAACATGCCTTTCATATCAGTGACATTAGATGTGTCAAACTTACTTACATCCAAAGTTGTTAATTTGCTAACGTAGCCATAAAACATATATGCACTATTTTGTGGTAAAACAATTTTATTCCCAATCCTTGAATAAACAACAATATCGTACATACTATTTGAATTTAATGTACAATATGCAACATAGGAATCATTAATCTGTTTTTCTGAAGGATTATATCCCACATCAACCAATGTAGTATTCTCATTTTTTGTAGGTTCTTTAAATGCAAATGTTATTGACTTGAATTTGTTTACGTTTGTGTTTAACTTACCGGCAAGATACGATGTCAAATTGCTGTTATACTGTCCTGTTCCATTATACAACTCTGGGACTGTGTATGAGAACTCGCCCGAGATATTGTATGTTATACCAGTTGACGCATACACCCCCATAAATGCTCCGGCAGAGATAAAACACAAAGATATTAAGAATAAAAAAATTGTTAATTTTTCTTTCATAAAATATTACCTTTACATAGTAAATTATACAGTACCCCCCCCCATGTCAATTTTTTGTTGATATTTTTTCAAATTTTTGATTTTTTATTCAATATAGTTAAGGTTTCTCATTTGCTCGTCAAGGCGGATCGTCAGTTGAAATGACAATTGAGCAGATGAGATTTCTCCAAAGTCACACGTTGGAGT
>DJER01000002.1:16423-17355 GCA_002431905.1 Christensenella sp. UBA5893
GTCGAAATGACAAATCGAAAGAGATTTCTCCAAAGCAATACTTCGAAGTAAGAGTCGAAATGACATAAAACAATATAAAATAGTCATTTCGAGTTAGCCTGCAAAGACACACTTGCGAGAAATCACATCTTCTTGTTCTGGCAATGGCGTATAACAAGGAAGCAAGGCGAAAACAAATTTATTTGCTTTCGCAAGGCTGACGAAGTTCAAGGACTTGCCGATTTTGTGAAACAAAACCACACAAGTGAAACTTGTGTTGAAAACTAAAAAAAAAGAACAACTTTCGTTGTTCTTCTTTTAGTTTTCTGGCAATGTCCTATCTTACCAGGCCGTCTCCAACCAAGTATTTTCGGCGATGCAAAGCTTAACTTCTGTGTTCGGGATGAGAACAGGTGGACCTTTGCTCTATTGTCACCAGAAATGGTATATTTAATATTCTTACGAATACGAAATATCAAATTGTCATATAGTACCTTGACAACTGCATATTTAGAAAAGTTAAAACCGAATTATTTATGCTAAATCACTATATATACCAAATATGTTTACAATTTGTTTTCACAAACTGTTGTGATTAAGCCCTCGACCTATTAGTATCAGTCAGCTACACACATTACTGTGCTTCCACCTCTGACCTATCAACCTGGTAGTCTTCCAGGGGTCTTACTAACTTGTGTTATGGGATATCTAATCTTGAGGTAAGTTTCACGCTTAGATGCTTTCAGCGTTTATCTTGACCGTACATCGCTACCCAGCTATGCCATTGGTTGACAACTGGTGCACCATTGGTACGTCCATCCCGGTCCTCTCGTACTAGGGACAGCTCCTCTCAAATATCCTACGCCCACGATAGATAGGGACCAAACTGTCTCACGACGTTTTGAACCCAGCTCGCGTTCAGCTTTAATTGGCGAACAGCCAAACCCTTGGGG
>DJER01000019.1:0-251 GCA_002431905.1 Christensenella sp. UBA5893
TTTTTACAAAGCAAGTGTATATGCCCTTTGCAATCATCATTGTCAATAAATTGATAGAATTTTTTATTAGTTCCAACTTTCGTTACAATTCTAACTTTATTAGACTTTTCCAATTCTGCCAAATTCCTATAAATCGCACTTAAACTAATATTTTTATTTTTTAATGCGTCAAATATTTCTTCAACGCTAAAAATTTTATCAATGTTATCATTAAAAAATTCTATTATGGTTTTTCTCTGTTTAGTATCGTA
>DJER01000019.1:273-3201 GCA_002431905.1 Christensenella sp. UBA5893
TTTTTACACCTTTCAATTTGCGAATTATTCGCAATTTTATATCTAAATTTTAATTTTGTCAAGTGATTATAATAAAAAATGCTATAATTTTATAGCGAAATACATTATTTTTGCAGTTAACTTTATTTTAGGCTATTGGTTTACTATTCCTTTATGCTATAATAATCATAGAGGTAGTGTTATGAGCAACAAAGAAATAAAGGAAGAAAGCAAAGATAGAAAAATAAGACGACACGAAGTTAATTTTTCTGCTATTCAAGGCAACCAAAGTCAAGATTATTTAGACGGATATTTGAATAAACATTCTTCGCAAGGAAGTGTAGATATTGTTGACCAAATGGTAGATAAAATTGACAAGAAAATTTTGAGAGAAAGTCTGTCTAAACTTCAAGGTCAAGACAAACTCATATTGTGCCAATATCTTGTTGGAACAAAACAAAATGTTATTGCTGAAAGATTTGGAATTAGTCCTAGTGCAATAAATCAAAGACTAGAAAAAATCATATATAACTATCGTGCAATACTTTGTAATAATGAAAAATTTACTCAATCATCATTTTGGGATAAATTTCAGAGAGAAGCCAAATATTTATTTAATGCTTATTTGCAAGAAATAAGGCAAAAAAGAATATTGACTATTGACCTTAACGAAGTTAAAAATCTAATAAAAGAAACAAGAAAAGCCATGACTCATAGCATAACAACAAAGTCAAATATGAATATAAGAGAACAACTATCTAAACAAATTGATTATTCTTCTCTTGACGACAAATATGTAGAACAAATGAATAATGCTTTTGCCGAGCAAGGTATTGAAGCCCATTTTGAAAAGTTGAAAAGTTTTAAAGGTAATATCGTGCAAGTTCTTAAAATGGTTGATGATTTTAGTGCAGAATTGGAAGAAAAAAGTGGTCAAATGGCAACAAAATAAATAAAAATTAAAAAAATTAAGTTTTTTTGAAAAAGATACATAATTTTTTATTAAAAAATGTCCTTATATATAGAGGGGCTAAATATTTGAATAAAGAACTATTGTTTTGATAGTTCTTTTTCTTTTGGACCACATTATATTTTTTTCTGACAAAGAGAAATGATACCAACTTTGCGTTTCTAACCAACAAATCCGAAAACCCAATTTTATATCTAACAAAGGATAAAATAAGCAAGTTCACCACAATCTGCTCTTATATATAATAAATATAAACTATGTGATGTTGCTTTGTTCATTACAATCACAAATCAATTTGCTAACGCAAATCCGTTATAAATAACGGCATCACAGTTTGAATGAACATCAGTTGCTGGCAAGTATCCCTTCGGGCTGTTTGCCGACAACTTCCGATAATATAAATTTAGATTTAGAAAGAGATAAAAAAATTATGTTTTAGAAAGGAGTTAAATTTAAACTATGAAAGGAAAATTAAACTATGAATTTAAACAATACAAATCTAAATTTACAAAATACTTTTACAAATTTTAAAGATGTTGTAAAAGTAAAAGATTTACAAAAAATGTTAGGCATTGGAAGAAATCTCGCCTATGAACTAATTGCTACAAATAAGATAAAAAGTATTAAATCCGGTAATTTGATTTTAATACCAAAGCAAAATGTTATTGACTATTTAAACAACGGAGGTGCTAACAATGAGTAAAGGAAGTTTACAGCAAAGGCATGGAACTTGGTATGTTGTGGTTGGTTACAAAGATGAATTTGGTAAACCAAAACAAAAATGGATTTCAACTGGACTTAGAGTAAATAACAATAAAACAAAAGCAAAAATTGAGATGAAGAAAATACTCAAAAATTTAGACTTACCAAAACAAATTGAACAAAACAAAGAAATCACTCAAGATATATTGTTTGTGGATTTTCTAAATAGTTATCTGCAAGTAAAAAAGCAACAAGTAGAACCAATAACTATCAACGCTTACACAAAACAAGCAAGTTGTATTTCAAACTATTTCAAAAATATGCGAATTAAACTTAAAGACTTGAAGCCATATCATATTGAAGGTTTTTATAGAACGCTCTATGAAAGAGGGTTATCAGGAAATTCTGTTTTGCATTATCACATTTTGATTAGAGAATGTTTGCAATATGCTTTCAAAAACGATTTTGTAAATTTTAATGTCGCAGACAAGGTTGATAGACCAAAAACCGAAGGTTACAAAGCAAGTTTTTACTCAATTGAAGAAATTGAAAAGTTGTTTGATTGCATTAAAGACAATGAGTGTAAACTACCAATAATGCTTACTGCTATGTATGGTTTTCGTAGAAGTGAAGTTTTGGGATTAAAATGGGAAGCAATAGATTTTGAAAATAAACTCGTTTATGTAAAACACAAAATAGTTGAAACAAGGCTTGATGGAAAGAGATATATTCAAATGTCAGATAAAATGAAAACAAAGACCAGCAATAGAACATTACCGCTTTTGCCACAGGCGGAAGAACTACTGCTTAAACAAAAAGCTCTTATTGAAACCAACAAACAAATGCTTGGAAAAAGTTATAACAAAAAATATTTGGACTATGTTTGTGTGGATAATCTTGGTAGACTAATTTTACCAAACAGATTAACTCATAATTTTATAAAAATTATTAAAAGAAATCAATTAAGACATATTCGTTTTCACGACCTAAGGCACTCTTGTGCAAGTATAATGCTTAAAAATGGTGTTCCTATGAAACAAATACAAGAATGGCTTGGTCATGCTGATTTCGGCACAACTGCGAATATTTATAGCCACCTTGACTACACAGCAAAACAGAATTCAGCAAATACAATTTCAAGTGTTTTTAATTTTGTGGATAGTAAAGATAAGGTTAAAGAACAACCAAAGCAAGAAGAAAAAGATAAAACTGAAGAACTAGAAGAAAAACTCGCAAGACTGGAAGAACAATTAAGACAGCAACAAGAAGATGAAGAA
>DJER01000019.1:3332-6204 GCA_002431905.1 Christensenella sp. UBA5893
AAAAAATGCTGGGAATTTTAACGAGTTCTCAGCATTTTTTTGTAAAATTTTTATTAGTTTTATATCTCGATATAAAATGCGTTCAAATTTTTATAAAAAAGTAAACTTTTTTGCAATAATTTTCACTTTTTTATTAGACAATTTATTAGACAGTGCCATTTTTTGAGCAAAATTAAGTAATTATAATTTAATTGAGATAATGAATTTATGTATAGCGAAAAGTCATTTTTTAGACACTTTTTACAAATTTTATTAGACACTTTTGAAATATGGACATTAAAAAACCCTTTAGTTTACGCAAGCAAAATGACTATTTTGCTTATAAATAAAGGGTTTCAGTGGTGGGCTGTCGGGGACTCGAACCCCGGACCCACTGATTAAGAGTCAGTTGCTCTACCAACTGAGCTAACAGTCCACAAGAACTCATTTAGTGTTATCAATCACAAATTGACTTAATAAGTATATAATACACCGCTCAATTTGTCAATATTTTTTAGCAACTTTTTAGTGACAAGCCACAAATTGCAACAATACTCGTTTTTATTAAGCCAATTAGAACCGTGTAAAAAATTTAAAGCAATAAAAAAATCCAAAAACAATCGCTTTTGGATTTTTGTTTGTTTATGGCATAATACGCTTTGGACCACGGAACAAGAATGTNNTTATAATATAATACATTTTTACATATTTGTCAAATACTATTTTATATTTGGCATATTTTTATTATAGTCATTTTAGTTTGCTTATCTCCCCTGCCAATATTTTTTTAACATTAACTAAAAATGATTGACAAAAATAATCTACTATTGTATTATTGTATTAGTTAAGTAACACAGTGGAGAGATAATGAGCTATAAATTTTCGAATGACAAACCAATTTTTATACAAATAGAAGAAATACTCAAAAGCAAGATTATTTCAAAAGAAATTTTACCTGGCGAAAAACTTAAGTCAGTACGAGAGTTATCCAGTGAATTTCAAGTTAATCCTAATACCATTCAAAATGCACTAAAAAATCTTGAAGATAGTGGACTGATTTACACAGATAGAACCAATGGTAAATTTGTATCAAACGATAACAAAAGTATTGAAGAAAGCAAATCTCTGCAACTAAAAACTATCACAAATGATTATATTAACAAAATGACGGCATATGGACTAGACAAAAAAGAAATTATGAAACTAATAAAGGAGAATTTGAATGACTAACCTATTAGAATTCAAAAATGTATGCAAAAACTTTGGCGATAAGCAAATTTTGAAAAATGTGAACTTGGAAATTAAACCAAACAAAATTATTGGCGTTATTGGTCAAAATGGTAGTGGGAAAACGACAATATTTAAACTAATCGATGACCTATTTACAATTTCAAGTGGCGAAATTTTATTTTTAGGAAAACCTATTTCTGTTGAAAGTAAAAAACAAATTTCATACTTACCTGAAAGAACATACTTTGACAAAAATACAACAGTTCTTGAAGCACTTAAAATTTTTGAAACCTTTTATGATGATTTTGACAGACAAAAAGCAGAAAAATTACTTAAAGATTTAGATTTGGACATTAACTCAAGTATGGAAAAAATGAGTAAAGGTATGAAAGAAAAAATCCAACTTGTTTTGGTTATGAGCAGACATGCAAAATTGTATATTTTGGATGAACCACTTGGTGGTGTTGACCCTGCAACAAGAGATTACATTCTTGACACTATACTTAAAAATTTTGAAGATGATGCAACACTTTTAATATCTACACATATGATTGCAGATATTGAAAGAATACTTGATGAAGTTATCATAATTGACAAAGGCGAAATTTTGTTACACGAAAATGCCGATGAGTTAAGACAAAGAGAAAATAGATCTATTGATGAATATTTTAGGGGGCTTGTTTATGGAAAAAAATCTTATTAAATACGATTTAAAGAAAATGTTTAATATTTTGATTATATTCTACATTTTGAGCATTGTTTTGGGTGGAATTGCCAGAATTTTTGCAATCTTTGATAATATTACGTTTTTTAATATATTAAAAATAATATTTGCATCACTCACCTATGCTGTTTGGGGAAATATAATTGTTCACACATTTGTTCAAATCATTATGCGATTTAATAAAAATTTTTATGGCGATGAAAGTTATTTAACTCATACCCTACCAGTAACAAAAAAACAATTATTAATTTCAAAATATATATCAAGCTTAATTGTCGTGCTATCTTCAATATTGGTTCTATTGTTATCCGTTTTCATAATGTTTTACAGCAAAGAAAATATGACAAACCTAAAAGCAATGCTTGATGCATCAATTTCTGGTTTTAATATTTCTGCAACAACTTTTGTGATTTTGATAGCAATTACATTGTTTACTCAAATTTGTGCAATAATCTCAATATCTTTTGCCGGTGTTGTAATTGGAAAAAGATTTAACACAAAGAAGAATATTAAATCACTTATCTTTATATTTGCATTTTATATTTCATCAATTATTCTCACATTGATTTTTGCCATTCTTATGGCTTTGTGTATGGGCGATGTTGGGATGTTATTCAGCAATGCAATATCATCAAATTTACTTATTGGACTTTTGATACTTGCAATCGTTTGTTATGTTTTGTATGCAATTATATTTTTCTTTATCACAAAATGGCAATTTGAAAAAGGTGTAAATGTCGACTAAAAAATGATGTTGTTTATTATAAAGAAAATGAATTATTCTTTATATTTTATCTTTATATCACAAATTTTATTATTTTGAAAATGCTAATAATCGTTTTAAAAATAAAGGTGAATTGGAAAAAATTATTGAAATTACAAAAAATATTTTAATAAATAATTAAAAAATACCACAATTTTGAAGTGAACCCCATTTTT
>DJER01000001.1:0-8325 GCA_002431905.1 Christensenella sp. UBA5893
GTGGACTACAAAGGTCAAGAAAAGTCAATCCCCGAAGGAATGTCCTTTTCATTTGACGATTCAAATAACACTGCAACAGTTAGTAAATATTCGGGAACAGATACAAAGGTAGTAATTCCAAGCACAATATCCAAAGATTCAAATGGGAATGCTATTGCAGGCAAAGATTATACTGTAACAAGTATAGGGATGTCGGCATTTGAAAATAATCAAATTGTAACAAGTATAGAAATTCCAAAAAATATAACAAGCATTTATGGTAATCCATTTTCTGAATGTACGAATTTAACAAGCATTATTGTTGATGAAGAAAATAAAACATTTACAAGCGGAGATAAAAATAATTACATAATAGACACAAAAACAAATACCTTAATTTTTGGATTAAAGACAACAATAATTCCAGAAAGTGTAACAAGAATTGGAGACAGTGCATTTGCATTCTGTACAGGATTGACAAGTATTATAATACCAAGCAGTGTGACAAGCATAGGAGGTGGTGCATTTATAGGTTGCACAGGATTAACAAGCATCATAATACCAAAAAATGTAAAGACTATAGAAGATGTAGCATTTAAATTATGTACCAATTTAAAAAATGTTACAATATCAACTGGTGTAGAAACGATTATGTCGTCCGCATTTGAAAAATGCAAATCTTTGACAGATATAGAAATACCAAGAGGCATAACAAGTATAGATGGTGCATTTATGGATTGTACTAGTTTAAAAATTGCCACACTTCCAATAAGCATAAAATACATGCAAACAGCTTTCGGAAACTGCACATCTTTAAGAACAATAAATTATGCTGGCAGTGAAAGTCAATGGAATGATATTCATAAAGATGGTTGGAACGCAGGTTGCCTAGAAAATATGGTTATAAATTACAACTATGTTGGATAAAGAAAACAAAGGGAGTTGAAAAACTTCCTTTTTTTATGTAATTTCGACTATCGACCCCAGCGACCGACTTTGGAGAAATCTCTTTTAACTGGTCATTTCGACTGCCGACCCCAACGACATACTTTGGAGAAATCTCTTCCTTTTAAGCAGTTGAGATTTCTCCTTTGCCGGGCAGGGAAGTGTTGGTTGAAATGACTATTAAAAACATATAAAAAATGTCGAAAAATAAAAAATAAATAATTCGACAAAAAATATTATATATTTAGTAAAAAATATGACATTTATTTAAAAAATATTCCAATATTATTGTTTAAAAAATTCTTCAATTTAATTTATCATTTTTTTGTAAGCAAAATTGGAGGATTTTATGAAACAAAATAAATGGTTAAAATTGGCACAATATTTAATTTATTTCGTTGTTTTTTACATATTATTTAAAGCCAAAATAAATAACACAATAAATCCATTTACATTTGGGGTTTATTTTGCACTTATTTGGTGTAATCAAAATATTTTATTGCTTTCTCCACTATATATTGGTGCAAGTTATTTAAGCAATTTTAATTTATTTGATTTATATTCAGCAATTTTTATGTGCGTAATAATGTGCATTATTTATGGTATACATTACAAATTAAAAAAGCCGATAAAACCAATGTTAATGCTTGTGTATGCTCTTATTTGTTCCTTTTTAAATGTATTTCTAAAAATTTATGATGGGCAAGAAGTGTGGATAGTCTTTGTTGAACTTGTATTTGGTCTTTTGTATATGTTTGCTTGTATGAAGATTTTTGAAAGCGTTGTCGTTCGTGGGTTCTCAAAAAGATTAACAATGTCGCAAGTGATTTGCCTTGCAATGTTTTTGATAAGTATTTCATGTGGGTTATGCAGTTTTAATTTTAACGAATTTTCACTTGTTAAGTTTGCACTTGTATTTTGTGTTTTATTTTCTTCTCTTGTTTTGCCAATGTTTGATAGTTTGCTTTTGTGCACATTTTTCAGTTTGGGAACTGTGCTATATGACAACAATCCATATCTTGTTGCACCAACATTACTTATTTGGCTTGGAGTGAATTGCTTTCGTGGGAAGCATAGGGTTTTTGCTGGTCTTGCACTTGTTATTTGTGATGTGATTTGTAACTATTACCTTAACTTGTATTATACAAATTCATATCTAACTTTAATTCCAAGTTTTGCCACATTTTTAATTTGTTTGTGTATTCCAAAAAAATGTTACACAAGTTTGGTCGAAAAATACAATTCAAGTTTTTGCAAAAGAAGTACTGAAACTCTTATCAACCGAAACCGAAAGGCAATATACAAAAAACTCAATAATCTTAGTCATATTTTTGCTGAGATGGACAAAGTGTATCGGTCGATGATAAAAGACAAGACAAGCGAAAGTGACCTAAAAACTTTAATGCTAACCGAAACAAAAGGTATGCTTTGCAGTGATTGTGAAAACAAATCAAAGTGCCTTAAACAATATAGCGAAGAAACAAATAAAATTCTTGCCAACCTAATAAATATTGGTTATGAAAAGGGCAGAGTTACATTACTAGATATTCCAAGTGTTCTCACAAGTCGGTGCTTTAAAGTAAATCAAATGGTTTATGAAATCAACAACTTGCTTGAACAATACAAAAACTATGCACAAATGGTAAACAGTCTTGATTCCAGCAAAATTTTAATTAGTGAGCAGTTGTATGGAATAAGCACAGTTATGAAAAACTTGTCAAATGACATAGGCAAAAATGTTGATTTTGACAAAGGAATGGAAAAAGAAATAATTGACGAACTTTTATATAACGATATTCTTTGCAGTGATGCAATTGTATATCACGATACTAATGACGTGAATGCAGTTTTGGAAGTTAAGAATGAAGACAGTTTAAAATCAAAAATTGTTCAAGTTGTTTCAAAAGTTTGCAATACAAAAATGACAGTTGAAACTGAAAATGTAAGTGAACATGCCGGGTGGAAAATCTTAAATCTAAAGCCTGCACCAAAATATAATGTAATTTTTGGTACAAGTGCAATAACAAAATCGTCATCTCAAAAAAGTGGAGATTGTTATTCTATTTTAAGAATGGAAAATGGCAAAATTTTGATGGCACTTTGTGATGGTATGGGTAGTGGTGAAAAAGCACAAAAGGCAAGCGAAACCGCCATTGGACTTATTGAGAACTTTTATAAAGCCGGCTTTGAAAATGAAGTTATCCTATCAATTGTGAACAAGTTTTTGACACTTGGCAATGACAATATTTTCTCGTGTTTGGATATGTCAATAATTGACCTAAAAACTGGTGGGGTAGACTTTATCAAATTGGGGGCAACAAATGGATATATAAAACACAAAGATACAATCTCAACAATTTCTTGCAATGCTCTTCCACTTGGGATTGTATCAAATATCGTGCCAACAATAAAAAGTTCAATGCTATTTCGTGGTGATATGATTGTAATCACAACAGACGGAGTGACTGATAGTTTTTCAAGTGATGAAGAAATGTCAAACTTTATTAACAACATTAACTCATACAGTCCACAAGAAGTTGCCGACAAACTTATGGACAAAGCAGTTGAAAATAATCATGGAATTGCTCTTGACGATATGACGATATTGGTTGCAAAAGTGTATTAAAACAACACTCCGTAAGCGGTTGAGATTTATCCTATGCCAGTCAAGGAAGTGGGAGCGAAATGACTATTTTTATATTTTATTGTTATTTTGGCATACGCTTCGAGAACTATCTTGGAGAAATCTCTTCATCAAAACAAACAAAAATGCAAACCTTTTTGGTTTGCATTTATTATGAAAATGTTATTCCACTGTCACGCTTTTGGCAAGGTTACGGGGTTTGTCGGGGTTGAGTTTTTTTGATACGCAAGTTTTGTATGCAAGATATTGATAAAAAGTTATTGCAAGCATACTAGATAATTCTTGTGGGCAAGAATCAAAGGTAAACAAATAGTCCACATTTTTTAGTTCTTGCTTTGTGAGTGTAAGATTTGTGACCAAAACAATTTTTCCAAGTCTTGATTTTATTTCGCTTGCACTTGCAAGATTTTTATCCAAAATATCTTTATTTGTTGCAGTAACAAAAACCAAACTTTTGTCATCAACAAGTGCCAAAGTTCCATGTTTTAACTCGCCACTTGGAATACTTATACAATTTATATATGTTATTTCTTTTAATTTTAAACTTGCCTCCATACTTGTAATAAAGTCTTCATCTTTTCCAATAAAAAATATTTTTTCATTATTATTTATTAAATTTACAAATTTATTTATTTTATTTATATTTTTTAAAAAATTACATTTTTTTAATATTTTTAAATTATTTATTATATTTTTGTCATATTTTTTATTATTTCTAATATTTTCCAAATGTTTTGCAAGCAAATAAAATACAAATAACATAGAAGAGTATGCTTTTGTTGAAATAACTGCAATTTCCATTCCGGCACAAATTGGTAAAATAATATCACAGTTTTTTGCGATGCTTGAATATGGCACATTCACTAATGCAACTGTTTTTGCACCTTTTTCTTTTGCAAGATTTAGTGACATAAGAGTGTCGGCAGTTTCGCCACTTTGACTGGAAAAAATGCAAAGAGTTTTTTCATTTATTATTGGTGGGGAATATCTAAATTCACTCGCATAAAATGACTTGCAATGAATTTTTGCATTTTTCTCTATATATTTTTCGCCCATAAGACAAGCATGATAAGCAGTGCCACAACCAATTAAATATATCTTTTCAATATTCTTTAAAAAGTTGCAGTCAATTTTTTCAAGATAGGGTGTCTGCTCATAATTTTCTATAACATTTTCCAAAACCTTTGGAATTTCTTTTATTTCCTTTTCGGCAAAATATGGATAGTTTCCTTTTTGTGCCGATTTTTCAAAAACACCAAGTTTGTGCTTTTGTGGGAATATTTGGTTATTGTCAAAATCAAAAAAAGTAACTTTACAACTTTCAACAATAGCATAACTTGACTCTTTTAGAGGTGTGTAATATTCAAACTTTTCGGCAAATACAATTGGGTCACTTGCAACCATACTCTCATTTTTGTTTGTCGCAACATAAAGTGGGCTATGCTTTCTTGCAAGATACATTTTGTTTGGTTCATTTTTATTTATTGCACAAATACCAAAGCTTCCTTTAAGCAATTTTAACGTTTCAAAGAACCCGAACTTTTCCATCAGGTTTGGCAAAACTTCGGTGTCAGTTTCGCCATAAAAACTAACATCTTTTAGGTAAGTGGACTTTATTTCCAAATAGTTTTCAATTATGCCATTGTGAACAATTGCCCAATTTCCTTTTTGCGAAGTGTGGGGATGAATATTCTCAAAACAAACCTTGCCATGAGTTGCCCACCTTGTGTGAGCAATTGCCATATGTGACAAAATATTATTGTTTGCAACTTGTTCCAAATTTTTTATTTCGCCAAGACTTTTGTACACCTTAAATTGATTGTCACATAAAAGGCAAATGCCAGAGCTGTCATAACCACGATATTCAAGTTTTTTAAGCGAGTTTATCATTCGTTTTGTAATAAAATCTTTTGTATTGCTTATATATCCAATAATGCCACACATAATTTCTCCTTGTATGTTATTTTACGAAAAAATATTTGCATTTGACACAGCTTGGGGTCTTGAAAATAAAATATATAGGTGCTATAATTAAAGAGATTTAAGGACAAAAGAAGAATGCAAAATAAAAAATATACAAATGAAATTACAAAAAACTTGCTTTCAATATATAGAAAGTGCTTTGTTGAACAACTCAATCAAAAGTATCCAAATCTTGATATAAAAAAATACAAAAGATATTATGATAACCAATTGACAGAGTTTGACAAAGGTATTGAAAATATGTTTGAAGAAATTAGTATATGTATTTCTTTAAAACTAAAAAACAAGGGTGAGTTTGTTATTGACAATTTGTCAGCAAACACAGAAAATCCAACATCATTAAACAGAGAATTTGAATCAATTTTCTCTGATTATATTGGTATGAATTCTGTTGAAGTTTTGCCAAAAAACAGTAAAATGAAGATAAAGGGTAACAGCCAAACATCTGAAATAAAACTTGTTACAAGTGACGGAAAAGAATATTCAAAGAAAATAGAAAACAAAGAAAATGAAATTGAAAAATAAGGAGCAAAAAATGAGTAACAAAATCTACACCGAAAGATTAACAAACACATTTTGTGGAGTGACAAGACAACTTTACATAGACAAGATTACCCAAAAAGCACAAAAGCCAATGGATGAAGAACTTTTAAAAGACCTTGAAAAGTTTGAAGACAAACTTATTGACGCTTACGAATATATTAACGATATATTTTCAAGAGCAATAAGAAAAAATGAACTTCGTCTTGATTTTAACGACTTGTATAATTGCAACTATGAAAGTATGGCAATGGAAGTTTACACAACAATGCTTGATGTTACCAAAGTTGATATGTTAGATTTGCTCGCTGATGGGATGAACCTTGAAATGATAGGCGACAAAAAATCAACAAAGATTGAACTCACTCAAAATATGCGACCAATAATTTTAAGAAATATAGAAAACGAAAATTTTGTAAAAGATAGTTTTGTTAGATAGGAGAAGAATATGCAAATTTCAGGAAGTTATATTGACGATATCACAGGTAGTATGATTGCAATTATAAAAAGATTATATACAAAACGCCTAAAAGAAGACAAAAGTTTTAGTTTTGAAGACAGAAAAGAACTTTTAAGAGATTTCAGTGAAAGGGTATACGATTTGGAACCAAGACTTGCAGATGAAATAGGTTATGCTCTTTGCACAAAAGGTAAATTTAATGCAACATTTAATGAAATGCCAAAAAAGGACGACACAAATAATATTTTTGTAAATCTTGATTGTGTTTTGGTTGCGTACCTTGGGCAAGGTCTTGAAGAAATTATGCCAAAGCGCACAAAAATTTATATTCAAGGCGACGCACACACTGCCGAAATTAGAGTTGCTTGTGGAAATAAATCATATAACACAGTGATTGTAGATTTGCCACATAATGAAAATGAACCACCAAAAAACAATGGAATGGAAAGATAGCATAATCCACCAATTTTTTTGGTGGTTTTTTCGTAAACAAAATGTTGACTTATCTTTTAGTAAAATGATAAAATAAAAAAAATAAGCATATTCTAAAGGGAAAGATGAAACTAATTAAAAAACAACAAGAAATAACAAGATATAATCCAAGTGTAACGCATGGCTTAACAACTGCTCAATATGAAGAAAGGGTAAAAGCAAAACTCTTTAACAAAACAAAGCAAAGCACCGGGAAATCATATTTAAGGATTGTATGTGAAAATATTTTCACATTTTTTAACCTTATTTGGTTGATTATTTTTTCTGCACTTGTTGCTGTGCAAAGTTATAGTGACCTTCTGTTTATTGTTGTCATCTTTTTGAATACCTTAATCTCAATAATTCAAGAATGCAAAGCAAAAATGATTGTTCAAAAATTGTCACTTGTAACAACCCCAAAAGTAAGAGTTATTCGAAATGGCGAAGAACTTGAAGTAAATGCAGACAAACTTGTTTTGGACGATATAATTTTGCTTGAAATAGGAAATTCAATTCCTGCCGATGCAGTGGTCATTGAAGGAAAAATGGAAGTGAACGAAAGTTTGCTTACTGGCGAAAGTGATGCGGTAAAAAAGAATGATGGCGACACAATCTATGCCGGCAGTTTTATAATTTCAGGGAGTTGCAAGGCAAGGGTTGACAAAATTGGAAAAGATAACTATATTCAGTCAATTGCTCAACAAGCAAAACAATTCAAAAGCCCAAATTCAAATCTATACAAAGACCTTAACTCAATAATCAAATATATTGGCATTGGAATTATCCCTGTTGGGGGAATAATGTTTGCAAGCAACTATTATTCATATGACCACAATCTTACAATGACTGTTATAAAAACTTGTGGTGCACTTACTGGAATGGTTCCTGCCGGAATGTTCCTTTTGGTAACAATTGCTCTTGCTGTTGGCGTTATAAAGTTAAGCCGAAAAAAGACATTGGTAAAAGACCTATTTTCAATTGAAATGCTTGCAAGAAGCAATGTTTTGTGTCTTGATAAGACCGGGACAATTACTGACGGAACAATGAGAGTTTGTGAAGTTGAAGAAATTGGCAAACTAAAAAAGGTTGACAACAAAAATATTATTGCAAACATTTTGTATAATCAAACAACGTCAAATGCAACAAGCAATGCAATGCTTATTGAATTTGGAAAAAATAACGATTTGCATTTGGCATATAATATCGAATTTTCGTCAAAAAGAAAATGTACCTTAACATCGTTTGAAGATTTGGGAACTTTTGTTTTGGGAGCACCCGAATTTACAAACAGCAAAATAAATGA
>DJER01000001.1:8422-15889 GCA_002431905.1 Christensenella sp. UBA5893
TTCTTGCTCACTCAAAATCAATGCTAAATGAAAAAGAAGAAGCACCAAAAAATTGTGAACCACTGTTGCTTATTGCAATCGAAGACCACATAAGAGAAGATGCAATGGAAACAATTGAATGGTTTAAGCAAAACAATGTTCAAATTAAAATCATATCAGGAGATAATCCGGTAACTGTTAGCAAAATTGCCCAAAGAGTTGGTGTTGAAAATGCCGAAAACTTTGTGTCACTTGAAGGTGTACCAAACCAACAAGTTGAACAATATGCAACTATGTTTACTGTTTTTGGAAGAGTTAGTCCAGAACAAAAACTTATTTTGGTCAAAGCCTTAAAAAAACAGGGGAATGTTGTTGCAATGACGGGAGATGGAGTTAATGACACTTTGGCACTAAAAGAAGCCGATTGTTCAATTGCAATGGCAGATGGTAGCGATGTTGCAAGGGGACTTAGCAACCTTGTTCTTATGGATTCAAAATTTTCTTCACTTCCTGCAGTTGTAAAGGAAGGTAGGCAAGTTATAAACAATGTTCAACAATCATCAACATTGTTCCTTATGAAAACATTGTTTACAATTTTGCTATCTTTGTTCTCAATTGTAACTTTGTCGCAATATCCATTTTCACCAAAAAACTTGTTTATTCTCGAACTATTTGTAATTGGAATGCCATCGGTAATTCTTGCGCTTCAGCCAAACACAAAACTTATCCAAGGCGACTTTATTCCAGTTGTTCTAAAACGTAGTATTCCAAGTGGATTACTTATGTTTATGAATGTTTTTGCTGTTATTATACTTATGAGATTTGGTTTGCTTAACGCTGAAGAATATTACACACTTGCAACACTTGTTTTAATTTTTACCGGTTATGTAAACTTGTTCTTCCTTTGCTTGCCATTAACAAAAATAAGAATTGGATGTTTGTCACTTTCGTTGTTCTTTATAATTTTGGCAATAAGTGTTATGGGCGATTTCTTTGGAATGACTGCATTCACATTAAAAGTGATTTTGTTACTTCTTGGGTTTATCTTAATTTCAGTCCCATTGCATATATTTATTCCAAAACTTGTGAAAAGAATTGACGATGTAAGAAAGCGAAACAAACAAGCACAAGAAGAAAAGAAAAAACAAAAAGAGCAACAAAAACTATTAACTGCAAATGACTTGCAAAAAAGCAAAGACGAAACAACAGAAAAAGAACAACAAATTGAAAAATAAAAACAAAAATCTCAAGTGTATGCTTGAGATTTTTTTGCATAAATGTTTATTCATTTGACAAGAATATAATCAAGGATTTAAAATATAATCAATCAGTAAGTTTTGTTAAAAATTTACAAAATTGATAAGGAGATAATATGGAAAAGAAATCAAAAATATTTATTATTACCATTTCTTGTATTGTTGCACTTGTTTTGGGTGTGGCAATAACCCTTGCATGTGTTCTTGTTCCGCTTTTGAGTGAGAAAAAGCAAACAGCACTTGGAAAGGTTACATATTCAATAAGTGGTAGTGAAATTGTAACAAAAGTTTATGCAAGCAAAGACCAAATGATGTTACAAGATTTAACAACAAATGCTCAAAGTTTTGAAGGTAAAACTTTTGAAGAAATTACAGCACTTTTGGGTGACCCAGTGCAAGAATTTGAAACTCACACAGCTTCAAGCCTTGACAATGCCACATTTGAGGATAAGGATATAAAAATTGACTATGCAAATGTTGGATACACATATTATATTGTTACAAATATAAAAAATGTGAACACCGAAAATAGAAAGATAGATGCAAATAGTCAATATGTGGGAGAAAACATTGAAAGTCTAAATAGTTTTTCTTATAACACAGCAAGTCAAGAAAATATTGAAGTTGGCATGTCACGTAATATTGTTATGGCGTTGTCTTTAAAAGATAAAAATGCCGAAGTTAAAGATGTTAATTTTACATACAATATAAACGTAATTCCACAAGAATTGCCAGTCCCAACATTAAACCTTCTTGATTATTACAAAAATACAAAAGTTAACAAAGTTAGTGATTTTGAAGAACAAGCATTAACACAAAATATAGTTCCAGACGAAAACCATAAATCAATACTCAATGCAGAAGGCATTGTTGATGGTCGACTTTATATTTATAACTATAAAGTTTCCGATATGGCGGATAATATTCAATCTATAGATATATCTGCATCAAGCACACAAGGGAATTTTAATGGTCTAAATTCTTTGCTTGTTAGGGGAAATTATGCAAGTTATGATGAACTTGCAGGAGCAATGAACTCATCTGAACTAGAAAGTGAATCTCCTAGCGAATCGGATGCATCGTTTACATTAAACTTAACAAAAAATGCAGGCAAGAACTCAATTGATTATTGCTTTTTGGTTTTAAGTGAAACAGATGTAGAAACAGAATTTAATGTTTCAACAAACCTTAATGTTGAAGAAGGTTCAACTTTTGAAAAAAATTCTGCGATATTAAATACTGTTGATATTGATGATGGATTTGATGCAAAGGTTCAACAAAGATTTAATGAAACAAAAATAACATATAATTTTACAACAAAAGATGAAGATATTATTTACACAGACTCAACTGAAGATTCAGAAACTAAGGAAACAACATACACATATTATTATGCATACAACTATTCAATAACAAATGCAAAAACATTTTCGAATGTTGCAATAAGAGTAAAAGACAAAACAAACCCATGTGAAATGATTGGTTTAATTTCTGGCAATTATGAAAATATTAGTGGACTTATGATGGCATTTGAAAATGCTGGACTAAAGAAAACATATATGAGTGCAACAACAATGCTTTCTCTTAATCTTGTTAATGCAAAAATGCAAGAAGAAATATCATTTACGTTATTGTTGATGTCATCAACAAAGATTACAGATACACTTGCAATTGAGATAAATGCGAATAGAAGCGATGCAAAACCATTGGAAGAAAGGTTGGGGTATGATTATAGATATGACCTTGGCGTTGAAGAAGATGGAGAACAAAAAACAATTTATGCAAGAATTTCCGCAGGTGATAAAAAAAGCAATATTTTTGATGAATATACAATAGATGGCACTTTAAACTATTCAGTATCAATAAAAGATGATATAAGCAATGTTAAACTTGACCTTACAGATGAACAATCCATTAAAAACACAATGTATGCAATTTATGCAAGTCCAGTATTGTTTGCACAAGCATATTATTTGATTAGTTTTTATCAAAGTGCAGAATTTATTCCAATTCCAAAAGCAAATGATTCTTATTTGATTAGTACCGAAAATGGTGTTGTTGAAGTAACCCAAGATAACTGGTTGCAATGTGTACCAAATCTCAATTTATCAGAAATGTCCGAAGATATGATTGCAGAAATAAAAACTCATTGTATTGAAGTTGTTGATGGACAATGCGTTGTTCCACTTTGCAATGATTATATTGTTCAAGAAACTTCTTCAGGTTCAACAGATTTTATATCTTATTACATTATCGTCTATTTGTTTGGCTTGTCGGAATTTGGTGCCGAATTTGAAAACGCAGGTTATGCATATTCAGAAGCAGGTATGTCACAAGGGATTATTTCTATATATGCAAACATTATATACAATTACTTTGCCGATGGCGGAGTGGAAACAGAAGGATTAACTGCTATAAATATTAACAAAAACTCAAGTCTTGAAGAAGTGTTTGTAAACCTTTTAAATTACTATCTTACAGCCGATAATTTTAATACAAAAGACTTGCTTGGCGAAGACGCACAAATTGTAACAAGAGAATATAGAAGCATATATTTAGTTCCGGGCAATACATATACATATAACATAAATGGTATTGTATTTGACAAAGAATATTCTGCAAACGTTTTAAATGTAAATGTTGATGTAAACAAATTCAAAATTAACGTTTGGAATGCAAAGACAATTGTTTCAAATAATTCAAGTGCATATGTAGATAATAATGCTCTTATAAATTCAACAACAAAAGGAATGATAAGATATGCAGTTGATAATGAGGCAACAGAATACAGTGTTCCACAAGGAATAAAACTTGTTGGCAAATATGCATTGTATAATTGTAAAAATCTTAAAGCATTAACAATTAATGTTGATGGCTTGGATAAGTTTGATGAAACATCATTAAAAAATACAAAAGTTGACAAACTTTATGCAAGTTCTTCTTATTTATCAAATCGTTCATTTGATATGATGTTAAAAAATAGCGATATTTTGGAAGTTGAAGGGATTGGCAAAGAAGGTACAACATGGAATGATATAAATCAATTTGTTGTAATTTCTTCAAAACCAATTACAGTAAAATACACAAATAATATCAGTGGACTTGTCTTTGAACTTGGACAAAATGGATATATAGTTTCAGGTGCAAGTGATAAGACTATATCAAAGGTTTATATTCCAGAAACATATAATGGACAAAATGTTGTTGGAATAAAAGAGAGTGCATTCCAAGACTTTGCAAATCTTACAGATATAATTTTACCTACAACAATAAAAACAATTGGTGATAATGCGTTCAAAGGTTGCATAAATTTAAAAATGCTTACTTTGGATAATATAACTCTTGAATATTTTGGTGTAAATAACATTCTTCCAACAATGGTAGTTACATCAAATGTTGATGCAACATTAAACAGGATAATGGCATCAAATGAAAACAACATTTCAGTTGACCTTGACTTTGGTGTTGGAAGATCAAGAAATACAGACCAATGGGATCAATCCAATATGAACGAAAGTGGCGAACAAAAAGTTGAATACAGACTAACAATTGGTGAGGCAACTTATGAATTTGTTTATAACTACGACAACACATTAACATATACAAGAGAAATTGTATTCAACCAAGGTGTAAGTGATGTGTCAGCAAGTCTTTATGCAAAAATAGATGCACTTCCACTTATTGGACTTGGTGAAAGTAATCACACCGTTGGAATTGACCATATTCAAGAACAAATTGCATTGCAAAGAACATCAGACAACACAAAATTGTTTGGAACTGCAACTGATGAAACATATTATAACCATTCAGAAGTCCCAGCAATAGTCGAATATAGCACGACTGATGCATCAAAAGTAAAGAGTGGTGACTCATTAAAACTTGTAATAAAGTTTGAGATTATGGAAAATGTTCAATGCTTCACAGGGGAAACACTTGTTACTCTTGCCGATGGCTCAACAAAACAAATTAAAGATGTAACATACGATGATTTGCTTATGGTTTATGATTTTGACAGGGGCGAATTTAGTGCTTCATATCCAATTTGGATTGCAAAAGTTGGCGAGTATAACCACTATTACAAAATGTCTTTCAGTGACGGAAGTTATGTAAATATTGTGCTTTCTCACAGATTATTCACTTTAACAGATATGGATTTTGAAAAATCTATTGATGCAACATATTCAAATATTGGAAAGGAATTTGTAAAACAAATAATTGATGAAAATGGAAAACCAAAGTTTGTTTCAGTAACTTGCACAAATATTGAAAGAATTGACGAAACTGTTAAGTATTATAATATGGTAACATCACAATCACTTAACTTCTTCTCAAATGGATTCTTGGGTGCAACAGGAATTGCAAACCTTTATCACTTTGAAAAAGATGCAAATGGCAATATTGTTCACAATCAAACCGAACTTGCAAGATGTAAAGCAGGTACAACTGATTGGGAAACTGGTACACAATTTGCTTACGATAAGTATGATGAAAACAAAATAACTGAAGAAGTTTATGTTGCATACAGACTTTCTGAAATAAGGAATATGGCTGACTGCTGGATAAACGACCCAAGTTCTCCATATTATGCAATTGCACAAAAGTATGGCAGAGATGTTGTTTATAACAAAGCAATACAAGTTGTTAACGAATACTTTAAAGATGGATATATCGAAAGTTTAAGAAGCACCGATGAAAAGTTCAAGATTACTTTAAGTGACAGAACACTAGACAAAAAAGTAAACTACAAAGATATATTCACATTGCCAGAAGCAAACAATAGTGAAAACTTTGTTGGTTGGTATAATACCTATGATGGAAAGATATATCAAGCAGGCGAAAGTGCAGAAATTCATATGAACACACACTTTATTGCAAGATATTCAAAATAAATTGCCTTACAAAAAATCTCAAGCATTTCACTTGAGATTTTTTATGTTTTTTGCATTGTTTTAATGTTGACAATTTAAAAAAATATGCATATAATACTAACCATATGACTATTTAGTTTAATATAAAAAGGAAGGAAAAGTATGTTAAAATTACTTAGATTTTTCAAGTGGTACACATGGGTCTTGTGTGCCTTGGTTGTTGGAATAATTGTGTTTCAAGTTAATCTTGAAATGGAACTTATTGCCAAAATGGGTGATATTATTGCCTTAATTCAAAAAACTGCAACCGAAACAGTTACAAGTGCAATGTTTTGGAATGTTGGCATAAAAATGATACTTATTGCTCTTGGAATTTGTGCAAGCGTTGTGCTTATAAATTTCTTGGCATCAACAATATCTTCAAACTTTTCAAAGACATTAAGGTCAAATGTGTTCAAAAAAGTTAACTCATTTTCTATGGAAGAGATGAACAAGTTTTCTGTTGCAAGTTTAATCACAAGAACAACAAACGATATAAAACAAGTTGAGCAAACAGTTTTTGTTACACTTCGTATGGCGATAACTGCTCCTGTTATGGGTGCATATGCAATTTCAAAAATTGTAAATTCATCTGTGACATTAACTTGGACAACAGCAGGTGCTGTGTTTGCGCTTATTGCACTAGTTATGTTTTTGTTCTTTGTTGCAGTTCCAAAATTTTCTCAAATTCAAAAGAAAACTGATAGAATTAACAATGTCACTCGTGAAAATTTGACAGGAATAAGAGTTGTTCGTGCATATGATGCCGAAAAGGAACAAGAACAAAAGTTTGAAAATGTAAACAGCGATTTAACCAAGACTCAACTTTTTGTAAACAGAACAATGGCACTTATGTGGCCAGGTATGGATCTTATTATGAATGCATTAAGTATTGCAATTTACTTTATTGGTGCATTCTTAATTGATGGTGGAAATCTTGTTTATTCTGACCTTGTTGTGTTTGTTTCATATTCAATGCACGTTGTTATGAGTTTTATGTTTATTGCAATGTTGTTTGTTGTTATTCCAAGGGGTGTTGTTTCTGGAAGAAGAATTAACGAAGTTTTGGAAACGGTTTCAAAAGTTCAAGACGGCAAGGGTGTTGAAAAAAGTGAAATAACAGGTGAAATTGAATTTAGAAACGTGTCATTTAGGTACCCAGATGCCGAAATGAACACTTTGGAAAACATTTCATTCAAAGTAAACAAAGGTCAAACAATTGCATTCATTGGTTCAACGGGGAGTGGAAAGAGTACACTTGTAAACCTTATCACAAGATTTTATGATGCAAGTTTTGGTGAAATTTTAATTGATGGCGAAAATAT
>DJER01000032.1:0-11380 GCA_002431905.1 Christensenella sp. UBA5893
CCTTCGGGTTATGAGCCCGACGAGCTACCTAACTGCTCTATCCCGCGATATTAAATACATAACAAGTGTATAACATTGGACTTGGTTTGTCAATACTTTTTGCAAAAATAAATTGTTTGCTATAAAAATGATATGCAATAATATGTATATTATGCTATAATCATTGGTATGAAAAGAAAATTTTTGGTTGAAGTTCAATACGATGGAAAAAACTATTTGGGTTTTCAAAAAAATGGCAAGTCAAAGACAATTGAACTTGAAATAGAAAACGCTTTATATAGATTATTTAATGAACAAATCACAGTAGAAGGTTGTTCAAGAACAGATAGGGGAGTAAGTGCAAAAAAGTTTTATTTTACTTTTGTTTGTGAAACAAAACTTCCACAAGATAGAGTATGTTTTAAAATCAATCGTTTTTTGCCAAAGGATATCCAATGCCAAAATAGTTACGAGGTACCACTTGACTTTATGTTGAGAAAAAATATTCAAAGCAAAACTTATGAGTACACAATATACACTGGTGAACATATTAAACCACTGCTGGCAAAAAATACTGTTTTTATTGAAGGCGAACTTGATATAAAGAATATGCAAGATTGTGGGAGTGTTCTTTTGGGGAGGCGCAATTTTAAATCATTTTGCAATATCAATGCCGATACAACAACATTTGAAAGAAATATATTTGATATAAAAATTTTAAAAGATGAAGAATATATAAAAATGTATTTCACTGCCGATAATTTTTTGTATAATATGGCAAGAATACTTGCTGGAACAATAATTCTTTGTGGACAAAATAAATTAACAAAAAATGACATAAAAGAATTGTTAAAAATCGAAGATAGAAGCAAAAATCCTGCAATTACTATGCAAGAAAAAGGTTTAAAATTATTTGATATAAAATTAAAAAATATGCCCAAAAATTAAAATAGGCATATTTTTTGTTATTTATTATTCTTTTTTGTTATTTTCTTGATTATTTTCGCTTGGCGAACTATTAGCATTTTCTTTTTCAGTATTTTGTTGCTCGGTTGGGTTCAAGGTGTAGTTTTGGCTTTGTGGCAATGAATTTGGCATCTTTACTTTTTCACTAGATAGCAAAATTTTCTTTTTGCTTTCAAGTTTGTGAAACCCTTTGCCAAGTGCTTCTTTTACGGAAACTGAAAACATAAATGCACTTGGGTCTATGTTGTAAACAATGTCCTTTAGTTGTCTTACTTGATAAGTACTTACAAGAGATAAAATCACTTCCAAATGTTTGTGCGTGTAACTGCCATAGCCTTCTATTTTTGTTGCCCCACGTTTTAGTTGAGTGTTCAATTGCTCACAAATTTCATCACACTTTGGCGAGATAATGTAGAATGCCTTTATTGATTTTGGTCCTTCAATCAAAACATCAGCAATTTTCCCACCAATATATATTGCAATAAGAGCATATAATGAAAGGTTAAGACCATATATAATCATTGAAACTGAAACAACAAAAATATTGACGCAAATTGTCACCCAGCCAACAGAAATTTTTGGGTTTTTGTGGTTGATAACGCAGCCAAGCATATCGCCACCGCCGGTGCTTCCACCAGCACGAATAACAATTCCTGTCCCAATTCCTGACATCACACCGCCATAAATTGAGCACAAGAGCAAATCATCACTAAGTGACGGCATAAACTTACAAACTTCCAAAAATAGAGCGTAACCGAATATTCCAAATAGGGCATATATTCCAAATTTTTTGCCAAGAATTTTTAGTGCAAAGGCAAAAAGAATAATGTTCATAAGAATATAAATTACTGAAATGGAAAGGTTGATTCCTGCAAGATTTAAAAGATACCCAATAATATTTGCAATACCACCAAATCCACCAAGCACAATGTCATGTGGACGATAAAAAATATTATAGGCACTTCCCATAATAAAACAACCAAGCAAAATCAAAAAAATATTGATTATGTGGCCAAATATTACTTTTTTCTTGTTGTTCATAAAAATCCTTTATTGAGTGTAGTATATATGAAACAAATATTTGTTGTCAATAATAGAAGCACAACATTTTTTTAAATTTTTAATATACAAACTATATGGAGAAATTATGCTATCTTTTATAAAAATGCAGGGGTTTGGCAACGATTATATATATATTGACAATAGGGGAAAAAATAATACACCAATAAGCAATAAGTTATGCCAAAAATTATGCAAAAATAAATTTGCAATTGGCAGTGACGGAATAATTGTAATAAAGTCCTTTCCAAATTGTGATGCAAAAATAGAGATTTATAACAAGGACGGAACAAAAGCAAAAATGTGTGGGAATGCAACAAGATGTGTGGCCTTTTATCTTTCTCAAAAACTAAATAAATCAAAAATAAAAATAAAATCAAATACTCACATTTTAAAAAATATTGTGTATCAAAAAAATAAAACAAGAGCAAATGTTTTAACCAAATGGACGAGAGCGGATGTAATTAAGTCAAAAAACAATAAGTATTTGGTTGATTGTGGCAACTTGCACCTTGTAATTTTTGTCAAAAATTTTAACTTTGATATTGAAAAATGTGGGAAAAGATTAAATGAACAAACAAAGAACAAAGTCAACATAGAGTTTGTAAAAGTGCAAACAAACAACACCTTGCAAGTAAAGGTTTACGAAAGAGGCAGTGGCCTTACGAAGGCTTGTGGGAGTGGGGCTATTGCAAGTGCCGTTGCATACCTTTATGGGAAAGGGCAAAACGAAAAAGTAAAAGTTTTTCTTGATGGCGGAAAACTGAATATATATATACATAACAAAAAAATATTTATGTTTGGCGATGCAAACATTGTGTATAAGGGGGAAACAAATTTAGATGAGTTTTGTTAATCAAAATTACACAAAAAAACTTGATAATATATTCTATAAAGTAAGTCAAAAGGTTGAAACATTCAAAAGGAACAACCCTTACAAACAAGTTATAAGTTTGGGGATAGGCGATGTGACAAGACCATTTTCGCAAGAACTTACAAATGTGATGTTGGATGCTCTTTCAAAACAACAATTTGTAAGCACATTCAAAGGTTATCCACCAGAGCAGGGTTATTTGTTTTTAAGAGAAAAAATCAAACAAAGGTATTCTTGCTTTGGTGCAAATATAAAAACTGACGAAATTTTTATTGGTAACGGAATAGGATGCGATATTGCAAATATTTTGGATATATTTCAAGACTATACACCACTCATAATTGAACCAACATATCCAGAATATTTTGTGTCAAATATTTTGAATGGAAAAAATCCACTTGTGCTAAATGCAACAAAACAAAATAACTTTTGCGTGTTGCCAAAGAATGTAAAAGTTGGGCAATATCTAATTTATTTGTGCTCACCAAACAACCCCACAGGTTATACATACACAAAACAACAATTAAGGGAGTGGATAGATTTTGCAAATAAGACAAATTCCATAATTTTGATAGACCTTGCGTATGAGTCTTTTATACAAGACAATTTGCCCCACACAACATACAGCATCCCCGGTGCAAAAAAATGTGTTATTGAGTTTTGTAGTTTTTCAAAAATGGCAGGGTTTACAAATCTTCGTTGTTCATACACCATTATCCCAAAAACAATACAAAGGGAAAATGTAAACCTTAATAAAAGTTACCAAAAACGACAACTAATAAAGTTTAATGGTGTGCCATATTTTGTTCAAGTGGGGGCGGAGTATGATTTGTCCCCGCAAGGTCAAATTGAGCAACAAAAAAATATTGAATATTACAAAAACAATGTAAAAATAATATGCTACTATCTTGAAAAACAAAAGTGTGAATATGTGTCATCAAATTCAACTCCGTATGTTTGGCTAAAATGCCCAAAAGGAAAAAGTAGCTGGCAATTTTTTAATGAACTATTAAAAAATTATGCAGTTGTTGTAACTCCGGGTTGTGGTTTTGGAAAATGTGGCGAAGGCTATGTTCGGCTTTCGGGGTTCAATTCAATGGAAAACACAGTCAAAGCTTGTGAAAAAATTTGCGAATACCTTAAAAAAGAAAAATGCACCACATAAAGTGATGCATTCTTCATAAGGAGTAAGAAATATCTATATTCTAAAAACATTATTGAATTTCAATATGTTTTCTTTCTTCGTTTTTGTGTTCTTTTGGAACATTAACAACCAAAGTACCATTTTCAAGTTTTGCTGAAATTTCTTTTTGGTCTATATCTCCAACATAAAAACTTCTTGATGTTTTGCCAACAAATCTTTCTTTTCTAATGTATTTATGTTTAGGGTCATTTTCGTTGGTTGTTTCTTTCTTTTCGGCTGTAATTGTAAGATATCCGTTATCATAGTCAATTACAACATCTTTTTTGTCATAACCGGGCATATCAACTTCAAGCAAGTAGTTGTTGTCAAATTCCTTTATATCAGTTTTCATTATTCCATTAAATCTTGTGTCTTTTGCAAATACAGGCAAGTTAAATAATTCGCCAAGTGGGTCAAACAAATCAAAATCATGTCTGCCTTTTGGTGCCATTCTTTCGTTACCTTTGCATTCGCAATTCTCATGATTGCAATGATTATTATTGTTATTATTATTAAAATTACTCATAAATTTGTACCTCCATTTCTTTTGTACGAGCATATAATATCACTTTGTGCTAGCAATGTCAACAAAAGAGTGCTAAATTTTTAAAAATTTTTCAAAATTTTTTTTACAAGCATTTTGCTATGTATATTATGTACAAAATTTGCAAAAAATACACTTGGAGGTAATTATGAAACTAATTGAAAGCAAAACTTATAAAAACTTGGCAAAGTCATATACAGGAGAGTGCCAAGCACATATAAGATACAAATTTATAGAATATGGAGCAAGAAAGCAGGGTTACAAATGTATGGCAGAGATGATTGATACTTTGGTATATAATGAATTTCAACACGCAAGAATGTTTTACACGTATTTGCAAAAGGCATCAAATGAAACTATTGCAAACATAGATATTGAATCTGGATATCCATTCAAAGAAAAATGGGACTTGGTGGAAAATTTAAGGATGGCAAGCGAAGATGAAGAACTTGAAGAAACTATAATTTATCCAGAATATGCAAAGGTTGCAAGGGAAGAAGGGTTTGAAGAAATTGCACAATTATTTGAAAATATAATTCAAGTGGAAAGTTGCCATAAAAAATTGTTAAAAGACTTATATAATCAAATGAGTACAAATACATTATATAAGAAAGAGAAAAAGACAAAATGGAAATGCTCTGAATGTGGTTATGAAGCAGAAGGCTTTGAAGCATGGGATACTTGTCCACTTTGTAAAGCAAAGCAAGGGTCAGTGATGTTGAAAGTGGGTTCATAACCTGCTTTTTGTCATTTGAAAAAATTACAAATTTTCATACCACATTTTCGACCATGAAGTCTTGCTTTGGAGAAATCTCAACTGATAAAATTCTTCACAGACTTTTTCATCCATTTGAATTCCATTTTATAGTTTTTTCCAATAAACCTTTAAAAGTTACAATATTTGTTTTTATTTCATAAAGTTTTATGTTATACTTTTATTGATTTGGAGGAAAATTATGAAAAAAAGTAGACTTATTCTACCAATAACTTTGCTTATATTTTATGCAACATATTGTTTGGTAGTATTTTTGGTTTCAAAAACTTTCCCACAAGGTTTTTGGATTTCATTTGGATTTGTTACACTTGCATACCTATTTATGGATTTTTCACTTATGTATGTAAGTCATGACAATGTAAAAAAACAGGTTGTGGGACTTCCTGTTGGAACAATGAGCGTAATGTACTTTATTGTTGAAATGATTCTTGGCACAGTATTTATGTTCGTCAATGTTTCTTTCTTGGCATACTTCTTGCCACAAATAATTTTGTTTGCATTATTCTTGTTATGTTTTATTCCAGCAATTCTTTCAGAGAAGAATTACAAAGAAGAACAACCAAAAGAAGATAAGGCAAAAGAAGAAAACAAATAGTAAGCAAAAATGCAATATCTTTTGATGTTGCATTTTTTGTTGAAATAATTGGTTATTGATTGAAATAATTGGGTATTGATAATAAAGAATAAATATGCTAAAATGGAGATGAAAATGAAAATAAAATATATTAAAGGAACTTGTCAAAATTGTAAAAAGAATGTAGACATTGCAGTTGATGTTAATGCCGATGTTGTTTATACGGAAAACGATTTGGCAAGTTTTAATTTTTATAAGAACATAGGGTTGTCGGTTTGCCCACATTGTGGATATATTGCACAAGACATCACAAAAGATGTTCCACACAATTTTGATGAAATTGCAAATTCTGACAAATTTAAGTATTTGTATAATTATGGTTACATCAAAAATCTTGACAAGGTTGACACATATGAACTTGAAAGATATGTTCCAAACATCTATGAAACCTATTCATATTATATGGCAAACCAAAAGAACTATGAAGAAAGTATAAGGTATTTGTATAGAGCAGTTGAGCTAAAACTTGCAACAGTCAAAGTTATGGAAAATAACAAGTATGAAGACTATGACGATGACGAAATAGAAGATAGAAATCAAATTGATTTGTTTATTGAGTATATGAAAAAAAGCATTTCAAGAAACCAAAATGGCATTATTGAAATGTACAAACCAACCGACAATTTGTATACAAAGATTATGTATATAATAACATTAAATAATATTGGTGAAAAAGAAAAGGCATCAAAGGAGTTTGATGAACTCCAAAAACTTGATATAGAAGAAACATTGACTGACTATATCAAATCAAAACTTGAACAAACAAGATAAAAGGAAGACATATGAGAAATTATTTGTTTATTGACCTTCACATTCATAGCATACATTCGTTTGAAACGGATTGTGATTCCACGCCGGAAGATATTTTGGACAATGCTCTTACAACAGCAAGAAAAGTTCAAAATGCAATGCTTGAAAAAGTTGATGAAGTGGCAATGTCAGGCAACAAGAATGCCCTTGATAACCTTATCAAAGAATACTCATCATACTTTGCAGACAGAAGAGAAGAACAAGAACATATAAAAAATATTATTCTTGGGGCAGACAACAAAGTTCAAACATTAAAAGGTTATATTTTGAACAACACAAAATGTTGCATTTCAATAACTGACCACCAAAACATTCAAGGTTCAAAGGAAGCAATGAGATTGATAAGAAAACACTCACAAAAATATAATCTTATTGATTTTATTCCGGGGATTGAAGTTAATGCGGGGTTAAGATGTATGGGTGTTAATGAAGAAGGTTATTCATCCTTTAAAAAGTGCCATGCATTGGCATATGGTTATGATATAAACGACCCAACCTTTAATGCCTATTCAAGACTATATAATTACAAACTAAGACAAGTTAATGACACAGAAACAACTCAAACCGATATAGAAATTGGAAAAATGGTTTTGTGGGCAAAGAAAAGAGTTGATGATATAACCGGACAAAAAATACCAATAAGTGACCTTGCTTTTATCGTAAACAACACGAAATCATGCTTGCATGCAAAAAACAAATTTTTTAGTTATTTAAAAGATAGATATCCAAATATCAATTTTAGAAAAAAACAAGAAATTGAAGAATGTTTTAATTTCTCAAATTTTGGAAATCAAAATGCAATAAGCGGTTCGAAATGGGAACTTGATGAATATATGCAAGCAATCAAAAATGCTGGGGGATATTTCTCAATTGCACACCCATATAGTATAAAGAGGAAAATGACAGAAGCAGAAGAACTTGATTATAATAATAGGTTTGCCGATGCACTTGTTTTGACAACAAAAGACAATGCTTTTGAAACATTTAGAAACCTAAATTTTATTGACAAAAATGTCGTTTTGTCAAAAGTTACTGCAATAAACACATTAAATAACAAACATTATTCAGCAGAAGAAATCTATCAAATGTATATCTCATTTACATTTGGAATAACCATAGAAGATTTTGTAAAAAAAGTTATAAAGATAAGAAAAGATAACGATTTTGGTTTTGAGATTTTTAACAAACTTAACCTTAGTGGTGCAAAAAGCAAAGTTCTTTACGACATTGCCAAAAAATATGATTTGTACCTAACTGGTGGAAGTGACCACCATGGGCCAAATCTTCATGCATCAAACATTATTTCAAGATGTTTTGATAAAAGTTTTGTGTATAGCAAAGACAAAGACTTGTTCTCAATGCCAGAAAATAAACTTCAACAAAAAATTGACAAAGCAAATTCCTTTGCCATTGATAACACATTAACATATATGCCATTTGTTGGACTTGTTAAAAACAAAAAGAAGTACAAAGAAAAACAAAAAATTGCATTCTATAACAGACAAAATGGCACAGTTGAACTTGACAACTCATTGTTTGACAGACACAAAACTTGGATAGTAAAACGTGGTTGGACGGTTGAGGGAATAAAAAACTACCTAGACACAACAGGGGTTGACCATTTATCAAGAAAGGACTTTATGTTCTTTAGAGATTTAACCAGAATTGAACCAAAGTCAATTGTTGAAGAAAGCAAAAAGTCAATAACTATTGTTGAAAAAGATGGTAGAGAACTTTAAAAAGTTGTTGACAAAAAAAATATATAGTGGTATAATCACGCATGAAAATTGAATAAATCCTTTGTCCATAGACAGCAAGTGATATTATTATCGTAAACATTTATGTGCTTGCCGAGGTAAAGATTTGAATGGCTAAATATTTAACCTTTCTGCTTTTAATCGGCACGAAAGGTTTTTTTAATTTTTAACATACAAATCTATAAAGGAGGCAAATAATGAGTGCAAATTTAGATGCAAAACAAGCATTAGTCGAAGAAATTAAACAAAAACTTCAAAAAGCAAAAACAGTTGTTGTTGCTGACTATCGTGGAGTTACTGTTGAACAAGATACAAAACTTCGTGCTGAATTCAGAAAAAATGGTGCAGAATACAGAGTTTACAAAAACAGACTTGTTCTTCGTGCATTAAATGAACTTGGATACACAGGATGTGAAAGTTTCTTGGAAGGAACAAATGCAATCGCTTTCGGATATGAAGACGAAGTTGCTCCTGCAAAACTTGTCGTTGGTGCAAAAGCAGAAAACTGCGAATTCCCAATCAAGTTTGGTATTTACAATGGTAAAGTTGTTGATGCAAATGAAGTTAAAAAACTTGCAAGTATCCCATCAAGAGAAGTATTACTTGCTCAACTTGTTGGTATGCTTTCATCACCTATGCGTGGCTTGGCAGTATGTCTTAAAGCTATTGCAGACAAACAATAATAAAAAAATAAAAATATAAAAAAGGAAGTATAAAAAAATGGCAGATCTTAATAAATTTGTTGAAGAAGTTAAAGGAATGACAGTCGTAGAATTAAACGACCTTGTTAAAAAATTAGAAGAAGAATTTGGTGTTAGCGCCGCAGCAGCAGTTGTTGCTGGTGGAGCAGCTCCTGCAGCAGCAGCTGAAGAAAAAACTGAATTTACAGTTGTTCTTAAAGAAGCTGGTGCAAACAAAATTGCTGCAATCAAAGCAGTTAGAGAAATCACAGGACTTGGTCTTGGCGAAGCAAAAGCACTTGTTGATGGTGCTCCTGCAAATGTTAAAGAAAACGTTCCAGCAGAAGAAGCAAAAGCTATTGAAGCAAAACTTAAAGAAGCTGGCGCAGTTGTAGAACTTAAGTAATTTTAACATAACAGAGATTTGTATGAAAAAAATCAATTCAAGTAAATTGGATTGATTTTTTTGTTATTATTTGATATACATATATTATATGAAAAAGATAGATGAACAATTTTTTGTAAACGATAATCAAACCAAAACATCGTCAGTTGATGATGTCTTGGTTAAGGATGAAAAATTATTATGGCAACAGACTCCAAAAAAGAGTAATTTTGTTATGCAAAGAACAATAAAGTCTTTACCAATTGCATTTATTTGGTTATTGATTGATGTAAGTATTATTGTAACTTTGGTAACAACAATGGAAGATTCATCTTTCATATGGTTTATTATTCCATTTTTTGCTTTGCATTTGGCACCAGTTTGGATATATATTGCATCAGTTATAAAAGCATATGCAAAAGTTAAGAACTTAAAATATGTTATAACAAACAAAAGGGTTATGATAATTGATGGAAAAGATATGTTTATTTCAAACAGCATAAACCTAAATGACATTAAATCTTGCAATGTACATCAAACTTTTACATCAAAACTTGCAAGAGTGGCAGATATCACAATTTTATCAAATAGTGACAATGCAATTGTTTTTAACAATATAAAAGATGCAAAATTCATTTGCAAAAAAATAAACGAAATTGCATCATCGCCGGCAGAGGCAAGCAGTTTTGGAAAAATTACCTGCAATTATTGTGGAAGCATTTACGATAGTTTATTAAACAAATGTCCATCATGTGGGGCAACAAGGAAAGAATGAAAAAATTAAGACAAAAATGTCCACGATGTGGAACAAAACATTTGGAACAAGATATAAGGTGCACTGGTTGTGGGCTGGTTTTTGAACGTCTTAAACTTGCAACAAACAATGACGCCAAACTTGCAATGAAAGAAGGGCATGGCAAAGACGTTGTTTATATAAGAGATACACCAAGTGACCTTAAACGTTCAAGTTTGATTTTGTACACAATATTTTTTGGTTTTTTTGGTGCACATTGTTTTTATGTTGGAAGATACAAAAAGGCTTTTGTGATGCTTGCATTTGGTTTAATATCAATAATAGCATGTTATTTGAGTATCAAAAGCATAACACCAGCACCAATAAAAACTCTACTAATGTTAATAACCGGAATACAAACTTTTATGTGGTTGTTTGATGTGGTGGATGTGTGTATATTTAGGTTCAAAATACCGGTCTATATAAAAAAATAAAAAAGAGCTCCGAATTTCTTTGGGGCTTTTTGTTTTTTTGTGACACATAAAATATGCCAAGACATTTTTGTGCTTTTTATTTAATTGTCATTTCGACTTTCGACCCCAACGACATACTTTGGAGAAATCTCTTCATCTTTAAGCAGATGGGATTTCTCATTAGTTATCGCTACGAAGTTGGTATCGAAATGACTATAAAAAGCAGTTGAGATTTCTCGTCTGCAGGTTCAAGGATGCCACACTCGAAATGACTATAAAAAGCAGTTGAGATTTCTTGTGAGTTTATCATTGTGAGCTAACTCGAAAAGAAGATTAGAAAACTATGCAAAAATATATCAATTTGATGAAAAAATTGTGAATATGTGAAATAGTTTGCAAAAAATCGAATAATGTCGAAAAAAATACATAATTTTGTTTGACAAGGAAATGCTAAAAATGGCATTATTCATAATAATAGATAATATATTTATCGCCTCATAGTAATTTGACCTACAAAGGTTGACCTAC
>DJER01000032.1:11460-12218 GCA_002431905.1 Christensenella sp. UBA5893
AGGTTGACCTACAAAGGTTGACCGAAGTGAAAGTGTAGATAATTTCTATATCGGTTGACCGAACAAGGTCAGCCGATTTTTTGTTTTTATCTTATCTATTAAATTACAAAAAAAGGAGAAAATATGAAGAAATTTAAGTTAGCAATATCAATTGCAACAATGTGCTTGGCACTTATGGTACTTTGCTTTGGTGTGTATAGTGCAACAAATGTTACATACAACATTGGTGGAAGCATAAGTTATGAAGTGACAGACGTGTTTGTTGAAATTTCAACAAAAGTGTATAGCGTTGCCGGACAAACAACCGAAAGTGATTTGTCAACAAATGTAAATAACCTTGCAAGCAAAACATTTACTGAACTTGATGCTCAAGATAGTGGTTACACATTAAAGCAAACATTGCAAACATTTACAACTGATGGAACAACACAGGACAATAAAAATTTTGATGCAAAAGATAGCACGGATAAAAGCAAAGGTGTTGAAATAAACTTTAACAATGCATACACATATTATGTTGTTGTAAATATCAAGAACCTATCACCAAGCAAAAATGTTTTTGCATACATAAGCAATGCAATAACATTAGGGGAAGATGCAAACACAATTTTTGTAACAAACAATAATCAAGATAATATTGCCCAAGGTGAAACAAAAAATATTGTTTTAGGTTTTTCATTAGAAAACAAAATGCAAAGTATTGCAAATGGCGTGACATTTTCTTGTCCAATAAAAGTGGACTACAAAGGTCAAGAAAA
>DJER01000035.1 GCA_002431905.1 Christensenella sp. UBA5893
ACAATAAGAGAAAATGTTTCCTTTGGTACAAAAGGTTTAACAAATGAACAAATTGAAAAGGCTTGCAGTTTTGCTCACATTGACCACTTTATTCGTTCGCTCCCAGGTGGATATGATATGGTGCTTGATGAAACAGCAAACATAAGCCAAGGGCAAAGACAATTGCTTACAATTGCAAGAGCAATGGTAAACAATGCGCCAATGCTTATTCTTGATGAAGCAACCTCATCAGTTGATACAAGAACAGAACAACAAATTCAAAAAGCAATGGACACCTTGACAAAAGGTAGAACAAGTTTTGTTATTGCCCACAGACTTTCAACAATCAAAAATGCCGACCAAATACTTGTTATGAAAGACGGAAATATTGTTGAACAAGGCACACATCAAGAACTTTTGGCAAGGGGTGGCGTGTATGCTGACCTTTATAACAGCCAATTTTAATAAAACAAAAAAATGTGAGATATTCTCACATTTTTTTATATTAAAGCGGTTGGAATTTCTCCACGATAGCCTACGAAGTGGGAGTCGAAATGACCGCTATAAAAGCGGTTGAGATTTCTCGTTTGCTAGTGCGAAGATGTCAAACTCGAAATGACTTTTTATTATTGTATAGTCATTTCAACTGTCGACACCGAAGTGTGACCTTTGAGAAATCTTAACCATAAAAAAAACTTTTTAAAAAACATTCGCTTTTCGTTTGACATTTACCCTAGGGGGGGGGGGTATACTAACAATGTATAAGTGTATGGATTTTATTCATACTACACAAAGGAGAAAACTATATGAAAAAATTTAAAATTGCAATAACAATTGCGACAATGTGTCTTGCAATTATGGTATTGTGCTTTGGTGTGTATTCGGCAACAAGTGTTACATACAATATTGGAGGAAGCATATCTTATCAAATTGACGATGTAATGGTTGAAGTAACGACAAGACTATATAAAAAAAGTGAGTCATTATCTCAAACTGACTTAAGAGCAAAGGCAAGAGATATAGAGAATGTGAGTCTAGATAGTATTGATACAAGCATATATGGCGAGCATAAAGAAATTGATAGTTTTAATACATTAACCGACCTTACAAAAGAAACATACACAAAAGATGGTATTGAAATTAATTATAACAATAGTATAACATATTTCATTGTTATAAATGTAAAGAGTTTGACAAGTGATGCAAATTATCATATTGCTATCACAAGTGTTGAACAAAATGTAAGTAAGATAAATAGTAATTTTTATAAAACTAATTTTCAAAATGAAATAACAAAACCTATAACTGGTGAAAATATTGGCAAAAATATTGTTATTGCATATTCATTAAATGACCCAAAAACATCAATAGAATGTGGAGTTACCTTTAAATATAATATGGAAATTTCAAAAGGCGACTATAAAGAAAAAGCAGGCACTTTGTTGAGTTTTGAAGATAATAATTTGCAAACAGCAACAGAACTTGACTTTGCAGATGGAATATATCAAGTTTCTCAAAAACAAGATGGAAAAGAAACTGACCCATATTACATAGGGAAAAACACTGCATTTGCGGCAATTGGAATGGAGTTTTATGCATGGGCATACAACTACAAAATAGTCAACATTAGTCAAGAATATAACACTTTGGAAATAAATGTTGTAAATAATATTCAAGACCAAATGGCATTGGTAATATCAAAATTTAATTGTAATGATGCCGATAAAGTTTTACAATGGAATGAGGGCTCTGGTCCAATTGTAATTGACAACTATTACAATGGGCTATTGGATGGCGAATATGTAACGAGCAATAAAAAAGTAACAATAGTTGATGGAGAAAATGATATTGATTTTTCAAAAGATCTTTCAATTGGAGTGATATATGGATATACCACATTATCTTCTTTGGATGTAACCTTATCTTTCGAATTAACAAATGCAAAGTATAATGAAGACAAAACATTGAAATTTGTAAAAACAAATGGCGGTAGAGAACTTTCTGTTTCGGCAGGAAAGCAGGATTTGAGTGGAGATATTGTTATTCCTGAAACTTTTAATTTTGACGGAGAACTGTTGCCTATAACTGAAATAAAATCTGGCAATTCTACGTATTTTGATGGAAATGGTTTCTCATATTGTGGGAATATTACTGACGAAGATGGTAACACAGTGGAAGAAAGTTGTACTCAATTTACTATATCACTACCAAAGACAATAAAAAAGATAGGCAAGGGAGCATTTGAAAGTAGCAATGTGACAAAAGTAACATTCGCAGATGGTATAAAAATCGATGAGATTCCAGATTACTCTTTTCATAACTGCGAAAAACTTGAAGAAATTAAAATTCCGCAAGGTGTTAAAAAGTTGGGAGAATCCGCAATAACAACTGGTGGCACAAAAGTGAAATTTGAATTCCCATCATCTTTGGTAGACATATCTACTACAAGTAGTAGTATTCCTAGTGTTTCAAATTCGACAACCGATTCAAATGGTTTTGAATTCTTATCAGCCTATGATGACTCAAATTATAAAATTTGGATTTCTACCGATTCAAATTCTGCAGTCACAAGTGTAACAAAAGATATGCTCAGCGGTGTTAGATTTATTTTGTCAGATTGTATATCAAGCAAAATGACATCATTAGAACTACCAAACACACTTTTAAAAATTATGAAACAAAGTCCATATATGGGAACGGGTATAAATATTTCCAGTCTAACAATTGAAAGTGGTAATGATAAATATATTGTTACAAGCAATTGCTTAATAGAAAAATTGACAAAAACTTTAGTTTTTGGATGTAAAGGTTCAACAATTCCAACTGACGGCAGTGTCGAAGTTATTGGTGAAGCATCATTTAGATATTCAAGTATAGAAAGTGTGGTTATTCCAAGTTCTGTAAAAAGAATTGAAGCATATGCATTTGAACAATGTAAAAATTTGGCAAGTGTAACATTTGAAGGAAATTCATTAACATATATTGGATATGGTGTATTTCAGGATACTGCAATTGGAGACATCGAGATTAAAGGAACAAATTTTGAACTCGGAGAAAGTATGTTTACATCGTGCGATTCGCTAACAAGTGTAAAGTTGACTGGGTGTAGAACAATAGGTCTATATGCCTTCCAAGCTTTATCATATCTGGGAAGTGTGACAATTGATACATCTGTAAAGAGTATTCAAGCAAAGGCATTTTATAAATTGAACGGGGTAGTTATAAATTACACTGGAACAGTTGAACAATGGAAAAATATTTTATTGGCGGATACTTGGTATAAAGAAGACGATGTGAGTAGTACAATAACAGTAAAATGTACAAATGGGACATTACTATATGATGCAACAAACGATGGGGTTGTGCAATAACAAAAAAATGTGAGATAATTCTCACATTTTTTTATATTAAAGTAGTTGGGATTTCTCCACGATAGTCTACGAAGTGGGGGTCGAAATGACCACTATAAAAGCGGTTGAGATTTCTCGTTTGCTAGTGCGAAGATGTCAAACTCGAAATGACTTTTTATTATTGTATAGTCATTTCAACTGTCGACACCGAAGTGTGACGTTGGAGAAATCTCAACCATTAAAAAATAGTTATTTTATCTAACTTTTACATTCATTCTTTTGATTAAGACAACATTTTTAAAGTCTTGTTTTATTTCTTCATTTGTAGGGAAGAATGGAAAACCTTGGTTGTTTTTTATTCTTGTTCTAATAAGATTTTTTGTGTGTTCAATTAGTTGTTGTTTGCAGTCGTCAATACTTTCACTTACAACGTCTTTCATAACAAACCCAGGAACAAACCCTTGATATTTGTTTGCGCCTTTAACAATTACAAGTGGAACAGAAATTACTTCACTTGTATTTTGATTTATTGTAACATCTTCAAATATAAATTTATCTTGTCTTTTAAAAGCCATTGTTTTTTCCTTTTTTATTATTATACTATGTAAACATTTTTATTGCAAACAAAAAGCATATGAGATAAGCAAAATTACATCAAAAATGATAAATTATTGCAAAAATGTTGACATTATTTATTATTTGTATTAACATACAAGTGTAATTTGAATTTACCGAATAAAAGACAAGTAGTCAAAAATTATGTTTTTGTAGAGAGTAACAGTCATGGCTGAAAGCTGTTTAAAAACACTTTTGTATGAAACCACTTTTAAGGTAAGGTCGCTAACTTCCATAGTTAGAAATTAAGTGGCAAATTTATTTTGCAATTAAGGTGGAAACACGGTACAAATTATCGTCCTTAAGAGATTATCTCTTATGGACTTTTTTTATTAAAAGGAGCAAAAAATGGATAAAGAAAAAGAAGAATTACAGCACAAGGCAAGACACACAGCAAGTCACGTTCTTGCTGGGGCAATCAAAAGTTTGTATGGGGAAGATGTAAAGTTTGGAATTGGACCTGCAATTGAAGATGGGTTTTATTATGACTTTGATATGGAAAAGAGTTTGACCCCGGAAGATTTTGAAAAGATTGAAACGAAAATGCACGAAATAATCAACCAAAATCTTGATATGACAAAGGAAGTTATTTCAAAAAAACAAGCACTTGAAATGTTTAAAAATCAACCATACAAAGTTGAACTTATCAACGATTTGCCAGAAGGTGAAGAGATTTCTATATACAAACTTGGCGATGTTTTTACTGACCTTTGCAAAGGTCCTCATGTTGAAAATACAAAAATGTTAAGAAATTTTGCATTCAAAATAAATCGTGTTAGCGGTGCATATTGGCGTGGAAGTGAAAAAAACAAGATGATGCAAAGAATATATGTTTATGGATTCTTGGACAAACAAGACCTAAAAGAACATTTGGCACTTGTTAAAGAAGCACAAGAAAGAGATCACAGAAAACTTGGCAAAGACCTTGGGATATTTATGTTTTCTGACCTTGTTGGACGTGGACTTCCAATGTGGCTTCCAAACGGATTTATTGTTCGTAGAGCATTAAGTGACTATATTATGGACAAAGAAATTGAACTTGGTTATAAGCACGTTATGACACCAAGCTTGGCAACAGTTGACCTATATAAGACATCGGGTCACTGGGATCATTACCATGAAGATATGTTCCCATCAATGAAAAGGGAAGATGATGACGAAGAATATGTACTTCGTCCAATGAACTGTCCGCATCATATGATGATATACAAAAACTTTATGCATTCATACAAAGATTTGCCACTTCGTATTGCCGAAATTGCAAACGATTTTAGATTTGAAGGTAGTGGTTCTCTTTGTGGAATTGAAAGAGCAAGA
Organism: Christensenella sp. UBA5893; assembly: GCA_002431905.1. Lineage (GTDB taxonomy): Bacteria > Bacillota > Clostridia > Christensenellales > UBA1242 > UBA5893. Next base: position 5,262 of record DJER01000035.1, read on the forward strand.
GCATTCACTCAAAATGACTCACACATTTTCTGCCGACCAGACCAAATTGAAAGTGAAGTTGATAATGTTATAAAACTTATTCTTGATGTGTACAAAGATTTTGGTTTCAAAAAGTATAGTTTCAGACTTTCACTTCGTGACAAAGATAATGCTGAAAAGTATTTTGGAAATGACGAACTTTGGGAAAAGAGTGAAAGTGCATTAAGAAAAATTTTGCAAGATAGTGGCGCTGAATTTTATGAAGCAAAAGGCGAAGCCGCATTCTATGGACCAAAGATTGATGTTCAAGTTAGAAGCGCACTTGGTCATGATGTAACACTTTCAACTGTTCAACTTGACTATCAACTTCCTGAAAAGTTTGAACTTGAATATGTTGATGAAAACAATGAAAGGGTAAGACCGGTTGTTATTCACAGAGCAATTCTTGGTTCTCTTGATAGATTTGTTGCATTTTTGCTTGAAGAAACAAAAGGAGTTCTTCCACTTTGGCTTGCTCCTGTTCAAATGGAAATTCTGCCAATTAGTGACAAATTTATTGACAAATGCAAAGATGTTGAAATTGAACTAAAAAAACAAGGGTTTAGGGTTGAACTTGACGAAAGAAATGAAAAGATTGGTTATAAGATAAGAAGTGCAATATCTCAAAAAATTCCATATATATTAGTAATGGGCGAAAATGAAATAAACAATGGCACAGTTTCGGTTCGTGCTCGTGGAACAAATGAATCAAAAGAAATGAAGATTGAAGAATTTATTTTGTTTGCAAAACTCAAATTAGAGAATAGGGAGTAAAATATGATTGGAATAATTGCTTGTGCAGGCAAAAGCACAAGGCTTATGCCTTGCACAAACTTTTTGAGTAAGCAACTTTTGCCACTTTATGACAAACCACTAATTTATTATCCAATTTCAATGCTTATGAAAGTTGGTATTAGGGATATATATATTGTTGTCAATAGTGAAAATTATGATTTATATCAAAAGCAACTAGGCGATGGTAAAGATTGGGGAATCAATATCAATATTGTTTTGGACAAAGATATCAAAGGCACAATTGGTGCATTTTGTAAGTGCTTGGAATTTATAGAAGGTCAAAAGGTATGTTTTGTTTTGGGGGACAATTTTTTCTATGGCAAAGAATTTGAAAAACAATTGGAATATGCTGTAAATAATCCAAACGGGGCATATGTTTTTGGTTATCCAGTGAAAAATCCAAAAGCATTTGGTGTTGCAAGTTTTGATAAATATGGGAATGTTACAAAACTTGTTGAAAAACCAGAAAATCCAGAAAGCAATATTTGTGTTACCGGCATTTATGTCTATGATGAAAAATGCTATGAACTTGCTCAAAAGGTTAAACTTTCAAAAAGGGGCGAGTATGAAGTTACAGACCTAAATACTATGTATCTAAGCAAAAAAGAACTCAAACTTTGCAAAGTGCCAAAGAAAGATTTTTGGCTTGATGCAGGGACAAGTGAAACATTGCTCAAGGCAAGCAATTTCGTTTATAAAACAATTAAGAAAACAAAAAAACAAATAGGTTGCATTGATGAAATTGCATATCAAAAAGGTTTCATCACAAAAGAGCAATTGCAAAAAAATTATGAAAAATTAAAGAAAACATCATATGGACAATATTTGTATGATAATTATCTAAAAAATTAGAACAAAAAAAGGAACTTCATTGAAGTTCCTTTTTTATGGGGTGATTAGTGGGATTTGAACCCACGGTCTCAAGAGCCACAATCTTGCGCGTTAGACCAGCTACGCTATAACCACCATATGCTGTGTTATTTTAACATAACACAGTTTATTAGTCAACTCTATTTTTTAAGTTTATAGTTTTTTATGATATTTATCAAAGTGTTCTCATCAACTTCAATTTGTTCGCCCTTTTCCATATCTTTTAAGGAATATTTATTTGAGCTTATTTCATTTTCCCCAATAACCATAACATATTTGATATTTAGTTTATTTGCATATTCAAAAGATTTTTTAATCTTTTTGCCGGTTAAATCGGTTACAACATTTGCGTTAACATCTCTTAACTTGTTTGCAATTTCAAGACATTTTATTTCGGTTCCCATTGGGACAATTAAAACATCAATAAATTGCTCTTTGTTATCATTTTTCAAAATTGCATAAATTGGTTCAAGACCAAAAGTAAGCCCACAAGCAGGGTATGATATGCCGTTGTTCATAAAATCAGTGATAATTTTGTCATATCTTCCACCACCACCAAGAGATGATGTTATTCTTTTTTGCTTGTCAAAAAATTCAAAAATTGTGCCAGTGTAAATACTGAGCCCACGAGCAAGAGTTGGAGAGAATTGTGTGTTGTTTTCAAGATTTAATTCTTTGATAAGTTTTTCAATGTCTTGACATTCAATCAATCCTTGTTTTAATAACTCATTGTCGAAATTTGAATATTTTTGTGTGTATTCGTCAAGCGACAAACCAAATAATTTGAGAAGTTCGTCAACTTTGTTTGAGGATATACCAATTTTTTCAAATTCATAGTCAAGTTCTTGTTTTGAGATTTTTTCAAGCCTGTCAATAAGAGAAATTGTGTCTGCAATCTTATCTTCACTTATACCAAGTGTTGAGATTAACCCACTCATAAGTTTTCGATTATTCCATTTGATTACAATGTCAATGCCAAGCGAATTGAAAACATTTACAACCATTTGCATTTGCTCAATTTCAATATATCTTCCATCAAGTCCAACAACATCAACATCGCATTGATAGAACTCTCTTGCTCTTCCAAGTTTAACAGGTCCATCACGAAAAACTTTGCCTATTTCATATCTTCTAAAAGGCATAACAAGGTCGTGATTTAATCCAATAAATTTGCAAAAAGGCACTGTCAAATCGAACCTAAGCCCAATATCTCTATTGCCTTGGTCTTTCATTTTGTAAACTTCGTTCAATATTTCGGCATCGTCTTCATATTTGTATTTTAACAAATCAAAACTATTGAGCATTGGTGTTTCAAGTGGCATATAACCATATTTTTCAAAAGTGTGTTTAAGATTGTCAATAATTTTGTTTCTTAATGCTTGTTCTTCTGGTGGGAAGTCGGTTGTCCCCTTAAGATTTTTTAGTTCAATTTCTTTCATTTTGTTCTCCAATTAAGCGGTAATAAAACTAGCATAAGTTTATAACTTTTTTATATTTTTGTCAATTATATACTTGTGTCAAAAGTTTTTTGAAAATCATAAAAACAAATATGGCAAAAATTAGTTTATGTATGATTGTGAAAAATGAAGAAGATGTGATTGAAAGGTGTTTGCAAAGTGTTTGTAATCTTGTTGACGAGATTATAATTGTAGACACTGGGTCAAAAGATAATACAAAACAAATTGCAAAAAAATTTACCGACAAAATTTTTGATTTTACATGGTGTGACGATTTTTCAAAAGCAAGAAATTATGCAATAAGCAAAGCATCGTATGAGTATATTATGTGGCTTGATTCCGATGATGTTGTTCCAAAAGAAACCTTTGATTTTTTATTAAAACAAAAACAGAAGTTAACCAAAGATTGTTATATGTTAAAGTATAATGTTGCATTTGACAATGAAAAGCCAACATTTTCATTTTATAGGGAAAGAATACTAAAAAATAATGAAAGTTGTAAGTTTGTTGGTGCAGTTCATGAGTGTATTGTTCCTTTTGGCGAAATTGAAAAATTTAATGTTGCAATAAACCATAAAAAAATAAGAGTTGGGGACACAAACAGAAATCTAAAAATTTATAACAAACTAAAAAAACAAAGAAAGTTTAACGCAAGAGAGCAATACTATTATTCTAGGGAACTGTTTGACCACAAAAAATATAAACAATGCATAACAAACCTAAAAAAACTCCTAAAAATACAAGATGTTTGGGTTGAAAATAGAATTGAAAGTTTGACATTGTTGTATGATTGTTATTTAGTTTGTGGGGAAAACGAAAAAGCAGTAAGTTATTTATTTCAAACATTTTATTATGACACGCCAAGAGCAAATGTGTGTTGCAAAATTGCAGATTATTTTTATTCAAATAAAATGTATCAACAAAGTGTATATTGGTATAAACAGGCAACACTTGCCAAAGATGTTATAGATAAATGGGGTTTTGTGGAACAAGTTTATTATAATTATTATCCATATATGGGACTTTGTTGTTCGTATTTTTATTTAAAAGATTACCAAAAATCAAATTACTATAACGAAAAGGCTGGCGAGATAAAACAAACAAACGAAATTATAGGGAATAGGGAACTATTAAAACATTTGATAAAATAGCATAAAAAAAAGAAAGGAAAAACCTTTCTTTATTTATTAGTTCAATCCTGCTAACTTTGTTGCAAGTCTTGAAGCACGTCTTGAGGCAGTATTTTTGTGAATAACATTTTTTGAAACCGCTTTGTCAAGTGTGCTAACAACTTCTGAATATAATTTTGTTGCAAGTTCTTTATCTTTTTTGCTAACGGCATCTTCAAATTTTCTTGTTACAGTGTTAATTTGAGATTTAATCATTCTGTTTTCTGCATTTTTCTTTGCGTTAACATTAACTCTTTTTATTGCTGACTTTATATTTGGCATTTTTATCTCCTTTGCGTATTTTTATAAATCTACGATATTTTAGCACATAAGTATTTTTTATGCAACTATTTTTTCTATTTTTCAATTCATAACTTATTTAAAATTTCATTATGCTTAAAATGTTTGATTTTTTATAAAAAATGTTTATACTATATATAAGAAATGACATAAAGGAGGCAAAATGAATAACAAATCAAGACTTTGGATTACGATTGCTATGCTTGTAATTATGTTGTGTGCATTAACCTTTGGGGTTGTGTCGGTTGCAACAAGCAATAAAGGTATTGCAAACACCACAACTTTTGTTAGCGGGAACGAAAATGTGTTTGTTGATATAAACGGAAAATATTTCAACGGCCCAGCACTTCAAAATGGTGTAAGTGATTCAATCAATTGCAAGATTGACAAAAAAACAGAAGGTGCGTTTAATGACACAGAAGTTGAACTTGCAAAATGGGAACTTGGAAAAATCAATTTGTCTTATAATGAACAAGAAATGGAAATGCGCTATTCATTTAGAAACCTTAATCAAGAATATGCCTTAAAAGTTAGCACATCAGATTTTGCCTTTGATTCTGAAGATAGACTTCAAACATTCTATGAAATTGCTGACAGTGAAGATAGTTATAATGATGAAAGATTGGTAAAAGTCACATCAAACGAACAAGATGCAATCGAAACAATGGAAATTCCGGTAAATACAATAAAATATATAAGAATCAAATTTAAACTAACAAAATTCAACAAAAGATTTGAATTTAGTAACAACATCAAATTCTTGTTTGAAGTTGATTTAAACAAATAACAACAAAAAACTGTAAGAAATTTTCTTACAGTTTTTTTATATATTCAAAATGTATTCCACAATGTAAACAAGGGCAGTGTCAGCTTGCATAAGCCCACTTTTTATCATATAGTCAATATCACAAAATTCATAAACAATATTTTTTAGTTTTACGGGGTTAAAGTTCCTTAATTGCCCACGCAGTTTTGAAACGGCAAAAGGCTTTACGCCAAGTTTTTGTGCCAAAAGTTCGTCAGTTAGATTTTTTGAAACACTTATTGTAAACAGCCTTGTAAAGTTGTTTGACATAAGTGGCAAAAGCTTGCTTGACTCTGAACCTTGTTTTAATAAATTAAATAGTATACTTAAACTTTTGTTTGCGTCTTTTTTACCGAGTGCAGTTGTTAGTTCAAAAACAACAACATCATCGGTTTTTGTAACAACACTGTCAATATCTTGTTTGGTTATTGTGTTGTTCGTTGTGTACATAGACAATTTTTCAAGTTCGGTGTTAAGCAAGGTAAGGTCTTTTCCAACAAGGTTAAAAAGGTATGTTGAATCTTCATTAGAAATTGATTTTCCTTTTTCTATTGCCAATTTCTGCATTTCTTGAACAAGTTCAAAGTCGGTTAGTGTAAAGTTAAGTTTTGTACATTTTAAAAAGTCAAACACTTGCAAATTATCAAGTATAAGCAGTGTGCAAGTAGGGTTCATTTTTGGGATGTATTCCAAAAGCTTTTTCTTGTCGCTTTCCAAAACTTGAAAAACATTTTTAACAATAACCAATTTGTTTGTTGTAAAGAATGAAACCTGCTCACAACTTTCAATAATTGCACCACTAGAAAAATTTTCACTGTCAAAAATGGATATATCAAAAGAGTTTGTTATATTCATTTTTAGCTTGATAAAATCAACGGCACAATTTGTAAGCAATGTGTCGCCACAAAGTATAAAACAACCATAAAAGTTGTCGTAACTGTTCAAACTCTTTAAATTCATCTATTATTATTTTAGCATTTATATCAATTTTAAACAAACAAAATTTATCACATAATTAAACAAATAATGAGCATGTATAACTCACAATCAAGATACTTGGGCAAACAATAGATTTATTCAGCCCTTTTTCATTGACAAAATTCGACAAGTAAAAACATGCAGAATAAAATCCAACAACAAACATTGAGTTCGTTTTTGGCAAAGTTAAAAAGGCAAAAGTGGCATTGCTGAATAGTATAGAAATATTTGAAATAAGCCAATATAATAATTCTACCACTTTTAACAGAAATGTCATAAATGGCAATATTATACAAACAAATGAAATAATAAACGTGAGTATAAAAGCAAATTCAAAAAGTGGAACACAAATAATATTGCATAAAAGTGAAAGTAAATTTATTGAAGAATAAAACATTGCAGAAAGAGGAATTAACCCAAGTTGCACTGACAACACAACGGACAAATTTGAACAAACCTTTTTGTTGAGTTTTGTCTTTTCAAGAAGAGAACAAATACTTGGCGAAATAACAAAAATACAAAACACACAACCAAAAGATAGCAAAAATCCTGCATCAAAAATATAAAGTGGTTTGAATAATAAAATTAAAATCGCACAAAGGGCAAGGGATGTAAGTTTGTCATATTTTCTGCCAACAATATTTGAGGATATAAACATCAAACTCATCAAACTTGCTCTTACAACCGAAGGCGAAAAATTACAAATATAACAATAAAAAGTGAGCAAAATAAATAAAATAATAAAGTTATATTTTTCTTTTAATTTGAATTTATTGAGAATAAAATTTATGCAAAGAATAATAATTGAAATATGTAGTCCACTTATGGCAAGTAGGTGGGCAATTCCACTTGACGAAAATGAATTTTTGATATCTTTGTTTAGTGTACTTTTGTCGCCAATTATTACACTTTTAATTATTCCACCAATACTACTATCAAAATTTGAATCAACAAAATTATTAAAAGCATCGTGAATTTTCTCATTAAGTTTTTTGTAACCATTTTTTATGCTAACAATATCGTTAAT
>DJER01000017.1 GCA_002431905.1 Christensenella sp. UBA5893
TTAGTATGGATAAAACCCACACTATTATTCAATTTTAGTATACCCCCCCCCCTAGGGTATTTGTCAAACGAATAACAAAATTTATTGAAAGAATTTATTTTTTTGCGGTTGAGATTTCTCCAATGCCTCACTACAAAGCGTGTGTCGAAATGACAAATTGTATTAGATTTTTTAAAACCCGTCAAGGATGTCGAGGTCGAAATGACATAAATATTATTATAATAGTCATTTCGAGTGTGGCATCTTCGAACCCACAGACGAGAAATCTCAACTACTTAAAAAGGAAGAGATTTCTCCAAGGTCACACGCTGTGGTCGACAGTCGAAATGACATAGAGTATTAAAAATGCAAAATTAACCACAAGTGCAAGGCTCGACAAAATCGCCACCGCAGGAGTTTGTAAATCAAAAATTAAAAAATAGCCCGAAATTCAAGGCTCGCTTAATATTATTCGGTTTGCTTAACTAAAAAAAATGCAAAATTAGGAGACATATTCGAGACTCGCATAATAAATGCCGGCAGGAGTTTGCTTACGCAAATGACTGTCGGCATTTGATTATGCAGAAACAAAGAAGATGTCCCTAATTTTGCATTTTTTAGCCTTGGTAAATAATAAGACTAACAAAATATAATACTATACATATTGCCATAATTGATACACAAGCAATAGTTGCACGAGAAAGTTTTACATTTCTCGATTCACCTTTGTTTTGTGCATAATAACTTTCTTGACTTGAACCAGTTAATGCACTTTGACCATCTTCGTTGGCATTTGATTGCAAAAGTGTTGTTATTATCATAATAACTGCACAAACAGCAATCATACAAACAAGCACTATTCTTATGATTGGGAATGAACTTGTTACCCAATATGGCATTGATGATTCCAATAATAAATTTTGTTTCATAATTTCTCCTTAAAAACTCCAAATACTGATAAGAACAATTAAACCAACGAGTAATGCGATAAGTAAAATTTGCCCTATCTTTAATTTACCCTTATCCTTTGCAAAGGTTTTTATAAATTTTATAAATACCATTGCCAAACAAAAACTAAGACCTGCAATAATCACAATTTTTGTTAGTGTGGGTAAATTGAAAAAAAATGTTTTAATGTCGTTTATAAATTTTTCCATTTACATTTCTCCGCTAGGAATAATTTAACACAAAACTAATTTTATGTCAATACAAACGACTATACAACATTTTGCATTATAAAGAATTATAATATTTTTGTCAAACAATTTGACAATTAAAAGCAAAAAGGAGTTGCTTTTTGTTTGCAACCCCTTTTGTTTTAAAGTGTTATATCCAAGTCGTCTTTTTCTGTGTTATAAACTTTGTTATATGCATCAATAAAACTTCTTCCAAACACCTTGTAAAAAGAATGTTGTAAGGCTTTTGTCCATTTTTCATCAAGGACTTTTTTGTCCGATTTTTCTTCATACACTTCAAATTCAAACACATCATAAACAACTTTTTTGTTTGCTTTTGTTCCTGAAAGTTCTATGTATTTTTTATGATTTTTATCATATTTTACAATGATTGATTTTATTTTTAGGTTTTTGCCACCTATGCAATATTCTATGTAATTATCATTTGTAAATACATCGATAATTTCTGAAACGTTCAAATTTAAGTCGTTATACTCTTTTTCTGAAAACATTTTTTGCCCCTTTTGAATTCTTACTTTTATATTATATTACTAATTTTTGTTTATTTCAATAGGCAAATATGAAAATATTGTCAATTTTTGACTTATTATGCATGAACCCAAATTGGCTTTAGAGTTATGTTTGATGTAATTTTTAATGAAGATGCACCAGAAAATTTGTCATCATACAAGTTTTGTACACTATCGCCCCAAGCAACTGTTTTGAAGTTATATTCAATGCCATATTTATATTTGCAAATTGCAACATAATTGCCGAATACCAAATCAGTATTTCTTTCTATTTTAACTTGGTTTGTGTCATTTGTGTTGGAAACATTTGACCTACTCACAAATTTTGCGGGTAGAATTTTTGTAGGCTTCCACCAGCTTGGATTAACCCAAGCATTAACATCAAAGGTTACAATACAATATTCTTTAACATCCCAAACTGCAATATACTTGCTATCGTTTGCAATTGTTAAAGTGCTATCAGTTGTGATTATTTCATCGCTACCTTCAAGTTTGTATCCAACAAATTTATATTCAATTGTATACGAACCTTTGTTTTCTTCATAATTTGCATATTGTGGAAGCAAAAGATTTGAACTCTCATACAATGTTTGCTTGTCAAAATATGGGTTTCCATTTGGCGTTGTATAATTTGAAGCAACTGTTACATAGTATGCATTTCGAATGTACCAAATTGAGTCTTTGCTAACGACAAAAGACTTAATTAAGTTGTCTTTACCAAAGTTTGAAGACGAATAAACTAGGGTTGAGTATTCGTAAATATCTAGTGATTTTATATCAAATACATCATCTGCTTTAACTTTTCCAGAATATACAATTTGGCGGTTGTGATATATTGTCAATGAATAAGTTTTGGTTATAACTTCTTCCCACTTTGCGTAAAGTGTAATCTCGTCATCTTGGAAAGTTGTTTTTGTGTAATCTTTTCCGTCAAAAGTTTGCCAGCCCAAAAATACTTTAAGTTTTGATGTGTTTTCATCAATTTGTTCTTCAAGGTTCGATAATTTTGGAAGTGACAAATTATCACCAACAAAACCTGTTATTGAATCAATTTCAACTCTTTCATCATTTGTAACAAAATGAATTTTTGTATATTTCTTTTGTTCTTTTATTCCCCACTTTGCATAAAGTGTGATATTTGAATTTGGGAATGTATCTTGAATAAATTTGTTAGTATAATTTATGTCAAGATACCAACCATCAAATGTGTATGTTATTTTTGTAACCTTGTCATCAACAATTCTATCTTGCATACTTGGGAAATTGATTTTTGAAGCAATTACGCCTGTTTGTGCAAGTATTGTTTCGCCATTGTCTACAAAGTAAACACTTCTTTCATCTTTGTTTGATTGTTTCCAGCTGCCAGTACCTTCTTTTTGATACTCACCGTTTAGCCCAAAGCCATAAACATTATCATAGGTGTCAATAAATTTTGTTGCCTTTGAAATGTCCACACTTTGTCCAATGTCAACCAAGAATAATGATTTGTTGTCACTTTGATTACTTGAACTATCTGTCTTTAATGAAATCATACCATCAAGAACTTGCAAGTCCATATCAAGACGTTTGAAATAATCTTTTCCATCATCAGTCATTTGATTTGATGTTTCAATTATTATTGAAAGTGTACCAATATCTGGATTGTGTGCAAGTTCTGCAAGATTTACAACAACTTTGTGCTTGTTATTATTATGTGTGTATTCTTTTACAATATTGCCATAATCTGTTTTTCCTTCGTATGCTTGGCTCTTGTCTATTGCTTCATTGATTTTGTTTTGAATTGAGTCAGTAAATCCAAGCAAATATTGCATATAGTATTTGATGTTTTCAAATAGATAACTTGGTTCTATCTTTGTCATTCTTGAAAATTCTTTGCACGCACCAGACTTGTCATCAATTGTTGACAAATATATGTTACCTTCGTGGAAATATATTGTTATAACTCTCTTTCTTGAAAGAAGTGCCACGCCGTTTGAATTTGCATTATTAACACCAGTTATTATTGGATAGTTATTGATTTCAATAAATCCGTCCCATCCAATTGTTTCCTTTTCTGTAACTTCACCTGTTTCGTTATCAAATTCTTTTGTTTTTGTTATAATCTTTTTTATTCTTGCATCAACGCCAACTGTTGCTGCATCAAACTTTATACCAATATCAATATTAAGTTTTATTCCACCAACAATGTGGAAATCGTTTAGGTTTGAAGTATTGACAAACGCTCTAATCAAATCTTTTGAGTCAGACAAGTCAATATATTTTTCGATGTTTTCAACTTGTTTTACACCATTATATTCATTAAATACAATGTTTGCAAAAAGTACTTCATTTGTTTCCACATTTGTTATTAAATTGTTTATTTCTATATTTGTAAGTTTATTATTGTTATAGCAAATTCTTATTGTAATATCTTTACCATTTGCATACTCGCCAAGTTTTTCGCCCTTGAGTACAATTGTTAAATCTGTGTCGGTATAATTTATTTTTTCAACATATTCAAGCAATGCAAGTGGGTTTGACATATCAATCTCTGGCAATATCTCCGACAAGTTACCCGTGTCGATATCTTCTTTTGTCAAAAAGTCATTAAGCAGTGGAATAGATGAAACATCAATATTGAATGCACTGCAAAGAATGCTCAAAATTTCTTGAATTGCATCTTCCCTAACTTTTATTTTTAGGCCAGTTTCGCCACCATAGCCAAAATACAAAGCCTTGTTTTGATAGTGTGCCGTAATTTGTTCGCCAAGTCCCGAAACATTAACATATGCATTAAGTAAACTTGTTAAATCCAAATTTACATCGCAATTGATGTTTTTGATTTGTTTTGAACCTTTATACTTGTTTACACTGACGTTCAAATTGAATTGTTTTTGCATAATTTGGTTATACACATTTTCAATTAGTGTTGTGTAACTTGTGTATGGTTTGTATTCTTGTTTATTTAGATTACTTAAATCAAATTTCTCAAAATCTGTACATTCAAGAATTGCACCATTTTCATTTTGAGCAAATTCAACTTGTCTTATAAAATCATCAAAAACAACATTGATTTTGAAATTGTCCTTAAACTCAACATATGTCTTGCCGTCTATTGTTTTTACACTCTTGACAAAATCAAAGTGCATATCTTTTATTTTGTCATACAGGTTTTCGTTTGTGTCAATATTTATGTTTGTGTTAAATGTGTTGTTTATCCATTTTACTATGTCTTGAATTTCATTTGTATTTATATGTAATTTAACACCAATCACATCAAGATAAATATCATTATTTTCAAGATAGATATTTATATTGAGTCCTTTAAAGTTTGTGTTAATAAAACCAATAAGAGAATTATCAACAAACCCAATCTTGTAATTTACATTAAGTGTGTTAAGTTCGCCAAACAACTTTATGTGTGCAGTTGCATTTCCACTTATACACAAATTCTTTAGTGTGTTATAGAGTGCTTTTGACAAATATTTAAACTCATAAAGATCAATGTATTCGCTTTCGTCCACAACAACATCAAAGTCTTGTGATGGTTTTACATTTGCAGTCATATCGTTGAATACAATATTTGCACCAAGCAAATCATTGTCCAGTGTTATATAAATATCGTTGTAAAGAACTTTTGCAATATTGTCTTTAAACTCAACTGTAAGTTCGCTTAAAATATCTTTTATACTTATGTTTGGTATTTCAACCTTGCCAATCAATTTTTCTATATCATCTTTGGCAAAAGTCATAATATAATCATACATTTCTTTTGCTTTATCAAAACTACATTTAAGTTTAAACCCATCAAAGTTGATAAATAAAGCGTTATTTTTAATTAAAATATCAAGAGGTTTTTCCAAAATAAATGTTTCAAATTTTCCTTCAAGATTATTATTTATGTATTTTATTTGACCATTTATTTCATAATTTTTATAATTTACATTTATTTTTAAAATAGGTTGAATTGAATTTATTTTATTAACTAATTTTTGTATATAATCAGCAATTTCTGTAATATTTTGATATTTTCCGTTTGGAATATAATTTATTTCTTCAAAGTCAGCAACATTTACTTTTATTGCAATATCTTTTACATTTGCTTTTATTCCGTCAATGCTATCGTTTGTTCTTGAAAAATCAATTGATATATTATTACTATTAGTAAAGTCTAATAAATTACTATATATATCTATAATTTTGTTATAGTCAAAATCTTTGATATCAACATCTTTTGGAGCAAATTGTTTTACAAAATTTGTTATTTCTTCAAGAGTGCCTTTTGTTTTTAAAATATTGCCAAATTCAACATAAACTTCATTATTTATATAATTTATTTCAAAATTAGTGTCATATATATTTGACTTTATTTGTAATTTTATATCATTTTTTAAATCAATATTTATTTTTGCATTTATTTGTTCATTTTTGTAATTTGCAGTTATTTCAAAAGCAATATTTTTATCATACAAAATTCCGTCAATTATTTTGCTTACTAATTTTTCATCTTTAATATTTTTGTATTCAGTTTCGTTGATTTCTTCAACTGCAATTTCTTTGTTAAGTGTTAGTGCAAAGGTAATATCATCCTTATAATTTGCCTTTATGTTATCAATTTCGCCATCAACCAAATTGAGTGAGAATGAATAATCTTGTTTTTTATATGACATTCCATTTTCATTAACTTTTACATCATTGATATTTGAAAGAATACTTAAAACAGTTTTTAAATCAACATTTTTTGCAAGTTTGTTTATATCTATTTCTGGAATTTCTATGTTAAATTTGTTCAAATAGAATTTTATAGATTCAGTTAATTTGTTTATATCAAAATCTTTTGTGTTGTAGTAATACTTATAATCTTTGAAAGAAACAAATACCTTGCTATTACTATAATAAATTTTTACAAAGTCATCCCCAAGTTTTGTCTTTGCATAAAGTTTGATATCTTTTGTGTCTGCAAAATCAACACTATATTCAATATTAAACTTGTTACCATATAGGTTAAGTGCAAGTTCGCCACTAACCTTGCCATTTTGAGCAATCTTGTCAACACCTTCCAATATGCTTGTAAGAGTGCTTACATCGGCCAATTCGTCTTTGTCTTGCGGTTCACTTAATTCCTGTTTTTCTGCCTTAAAGTTTGTGTCAAGATTTGCAACAATTTGTGTTCCGTTAAGATTTATGTCTTTTGTGTATATTGATTGTGGTAAATATTCTTTGTCGGTCACAATAACCAAAGTTCCATAACCAAACAAATTAAGAGAAAGTTCTTTGCCTTGTTCGGTGTCTTGTTCTGTCATTTCATTTGCCAAACTTGTAAGCATTGATGGATCAAATGACATATTTGACATATCTGGCAAAGTTACCTTTACCCCAAGTTTTTCTAGCATTGTAAAGTTTAATATTTTTGTTATATCTTGCATAACATTATTTGTTGAAAGCTTAAATTTCATTCCTGCAAGATTTGCATATATGCAATTATTTATGTAACTAATATCAAAAGAAATATCTTCTTCAAAATATTTAACAAGTCCACAAACTGAAAGTTTTGCCTTGTCAAAAGCAAAGTCACTCCCCGCCTTGCTGTCCATTAGGTCAACATAAACATCGGCATTTATGTCAATTGGTTTTTCTATTGCTTGTGGCGACACCTTTAATGACAACCCTACTTTTGCATTGTCGGTTTTCATAATGCTGTCTATCATTTTTGTCAAAGAGTTGTCTTGCTCTATGTCATCTTCGGAATGAATTGGCTCATCCACAGGCTTACGATTTATGAAAAATAAGGCAACCTTTGAACCTGCGACCAATGTTAAGGTCAGCGCAAACGCACCAAAATAAAACATAAATGTTTTTAAATATTTTTTTACCCTTTTCATACTTATTCTTTTTCCAAAATACTTTCTATATCATAGTGGAATTCGTTTTTATATTTTCCAACAGCATTCATTCCAATAACCTTGTAGCTTTCGTTAATGTAGATGTTATGGAAATTCATACTTTCATCGACTTCAAATCTTAATTCTATACTTGAGAATTTTGGATAACCAAAACCGCTCATATAGTTCATTTTTTTAACATAGTTCAAAACACCTGTTGTTGGATTTAGATTTATTGTGTAACTTAATAAGTTGCCAACCTTCCCATTGCTCTTTTCACTCAACACTGTTTTTCTTGAAACAATATAGTCAATTGGACTTTCGGCTTTTAGACCGGTCATCTCTTCATATTCTTTTTCTGTTCTAAAATCTTGTCCAGATTCTGGTTTGTTTAATGTCCAAGTGACATCATTTCCATTAAGCGAACCTTCATAGGAAAAAAATTCGTCTACGCCAAAAGTGAATTTTGTCTTTTTGGCGACATTGGCAAGTCCGGTACTAAAATAGTCGAAATAACCTTTTGACCCCTTTCTATATCTATATCCATACAAATCTTGCTTCATACCAAGTGTAGTCACGACACCCTTTTCGCCACCGTCATAACCTTTGGTATATATGCAATAATTTTCACATTCATTTATCTTTGCTTCGGCAACAACAAAAATTTGAGTGGGTGTAAGCTTTGAAATATCCATTGTTTTCCATTTTGCAATGTCAGATTCTTTTTCTTTGTAAGCACTTGCCGAATACCCTGATGGGTCAAAAGTGTCAAACTTTCCAATAATCAAATCGCCAACAACAAATCCACCAGCAGTCCCACATCCAATCATAAGCAAGCACAAAAGCACCTTGACGGCAACACTAATAACTTTTCTCTTTTTTGTGATTACCTTGTCCGGCTTTGCAGTTTGAGTTTCAACGCTATCCACTCGACTTTTTCTCCTTTGAATATTTTGCAATGGTTTTATCTATAAATAAAGCCCATTTAACTATTTTAGTATATCACAATATATCAAAAATTGCACTATAAATTTTTAGAGTGAAAAAATGCTATCAAAATTGATAGCATTTTTTGTTATTTTTCGTCTTTTTTTATCACTTCAATTCCAACATCTTTGAGTTGTTGTTCTGTAACTTTGCTTGGTGCACCCATAAGCAAATCTCTTGCATTTTTGTTGAGTGGGAATGCAATAACATCACGAATAAGTTCATTATCTGTCATTATCATAAGCAATCTTTCAAGTCCAAAAGCACCACCGGCATGGGGTGGAGCACCGTAACTGAATGCATTATACAATGCGCCAAACTTATCCTTTACTGTTTGTTCATCATAACCTGCCATTTCGAATGCTTTTACCATCAAATCTGTTTGGTGATTTCTTACAGCACCGCTCAATGATTCGTAACCATTTATCACCAAGTCATATTGATATGCAACAATGCTATATGGGTCTTTTGCATTAAGTGCATCAATTCCACCTTGTGGCATACTGAATGGATTGTGAGCAAAATCTATATTACCTGTTTCTTCGTTCTTTTCAAAGAATGGGAAATCACAAATCCAGCAAAATGCAACTTTGTTTTTGTCAATAAGGTCAAGTTGTTTGCCTAGTTCAATTCTCAAAACATTTGCAAGTTTTGTTGCCATTTCTTTTGTGTCGGCAACCATAAACAAACTTTCGCCACCTTTAAGTTCAAATTCATTTATCAATGCTTTTTTGTTATCTTCGGTCAAGAATTTGGATATTGAACCTGTAAATTCTCCGTTATTATACTTAAGCCATGCAAGACCCTTGCCTTCATTTTTTACAATAACTGTGCCAATCTCGTCATAGAATTTTCTGCTCTTACCTTCGGCGTTTGCACCAATACCTTTAATTGTTTTGCCTTTGAATGCATTAAATTCTGTGTTTTCAAAAATCTTGCTCAAATCGTGAACAATAAGTGGATTTCTTAAATCTGGTTTATCACTGCAATACTTGTCCATTGCAACTTTATATGGAATTCTTACAAATGGTGCAGTTCCAACTTCTTTTGTTGTAAATTCTTTAAATAATCCTGTAATAAATTCTTCGCAAACTTTCATAACATCGTCTTGTGTTGCAAAACTCATTTCAAAGTCAATTTGATAGAATTCGCCCGGAGAACGGTCTGCCCTTGCAGCCTCATTTCTAAAACAAGGTGCAATTTGAAAGTATTTGTCAAAACCAGAAATCATTAAAAGTTGTTTAAATTGTTGTGGGGCTTGTGGAAGCGCATAAAACTCCCCTGGTGCATTTACTGTTGGAACAATATAATCTCTTGCACCTTCTGGACTTGAAGATGTCAAAATTGGTGTTTGGACTTCCAAAAATCCCATTTCAGTTAGTTTGTTTCTAACATAGTTAAGAACTTTTGCACGAAAAACAATCATTTGATGTGTTTTTGGATTCCTTAAATCAAGATATCTATATTTTAACCTTAATTCTTCCTTCGTGTTTGGTGCTTCACTGATTTCAAAAGGCAAAACACTTTGGCATTTTCCCAAAAGTTCAATCTTGTTTGCAACAACTTCAATATCCCCCGTTTCCATATTAGGGTTTTTGCTTGAACGTTCTTGAACAACACCAGAAATGGTTATTGTGCATTCTTTGTTTATGCCATCAAGCATACTTTCTTCATTAACCAAAATTTGTGTAATTCCAAAATGGTCTCTTAATGTAACAAATGTTATTCCGCCAAGTTTTCTTATTGAATTTACCCAACCAGCAAGACGAACTTCTTTGCCAACATCACTTAATCTTAACTCACTGCAATTGTGAGTTTTGTAAATATTTTCTTGCATACTATTCTCCATAATTTTACAAAGTGTATTTTACAACTAAATATGATAATAGTCAATCAAAAGTAATTGGAATGAAGAGATTTCTCCAAAGTGGGTCGTTGGGGTCGACAGTCGAAATGACAATATAATATATAAAATAGTCATTTCGAGTGTGGCATCTTTGAACCTGCTCACGAGAAATCTCATCTACTTACAAATATTTCCCCATTGACATTCCCTTTTTGTAATAGTAAAATAAATGTGATTGTATGGGGGAAATATGGAAATTCTTTTAAACAAAAACGATTATGCCAAATTGGTTAGTTTTGATTCTGAAGACTTTGAACAATATAGAGATGAAATCAATAATGGAATGAATAGAGTTTCTTCAAGTTTTGAATATTCAAACGATAATTACAACCAAGAAAAAGCGCTTGAAGTATTAAACAAATGGAATGAAAACTTTTTTGAAAGAGAAGACACAAAAGGTAAAATTTATTTTTTGTACATGAAAAATGAAGATGGAATATTACTTCCTATTGCCTATGCAATGTACTCAAAAAGCGACAGACCAAATGCATATCATTTGGAATTTATCACAGTACATAATGATTACACAAGTTGCGGTTATGGAGAATGGCTACTCAAAAAATCAGCACAAGACTTGGCAAAACAAGATGTAAGAGAAATCACTTGCACAATCAACAATCAAAATCTTGCAAGTTTGCATATGCATGATAATTTTGCAAAAAAGAACAACCTTGAACTATATAGAAATAGTCTTGGTTTTGCTCAAGAATGGGTGTTTGATATCACTTCCCTAAAGAAAAACAAAATCACTGAAACAGATATGATTTTATAAATAGTAACGAACTTCATAAAAAAATTCACTAGCCTACACTAGTGAATTTTTTATTTTGTTTATGAACCGGAAGTTGTTGATGGGTTGACTGTTACTGTTCCATCGGTGCAGGTTACAACAATTGTACTATCACCAAAACTTGCACTTGTACCATCAGGGAATAAAATCTTATTCCATTCAGCAATCGTTCCTTTATATGTTACAGATGTTAAATTGCGGCAAAGACAAAAAGCATTTTTTTCAATTTCTGTTATACTTGAAGGAAGAGTCACTGTGGTAAGATTACTGCATTTAAAAAATGCATAAGCTTGAATTGTTTTTACTCCATTTGGGACTTCAAATGAAGATTTTGTCATACATTCTCCTATTGCGAAAGACCCAATTATCTCAACAGTTTCAGGAATTACTGTATTATCGCAAGCAACAATCAATTTGTTTGTGCTTTTTTCTATTATGCAATTTGTTCCATTGGCACTTGTGTAAATTGTATTTTCTTCTTCAACAGAAATTGATGTCAATTTTTCAAAATTTAAGAAATATGAACCTTCTATATCTAAATTTGTTCCCATTAAACATTTAACGCTTGCTGGAATTTCAAGTTTTGTAATAGTTTTAGTACATTCTGACAAGGCATTATATGCAATTATCTTGACGTTTTCAATCATATCTTTTGTTATCTCGGTTGCGGTCAAATTATTGCACCCTAACCAATATTTTACCGATGTGTCATCGCATGCATCTACAATTACCAATCCTTGACTTGTTGCCTGCATGCTTGATGTAGGAATTGACTGATATCCAATATATTCAACAGTGCTTGGCAATTGTATATTCGTAATTGAGTTACACCCAAAGAATGCATTATCCATTATATGTGTCAAATTTGTATTTTTTAACGAAACACTGGTGAAATTGCAATGATAGAAAGCACTAGCCCCTATTGTTGCTAACCTTGAACCACTTTCAAATATAATGTTGGTTAATCCAGATCCAGAAAAAGCCTCTTTATTGATGTTTGTAACATTTGCAGGAATTATAATTCCCGTCAAGGCACTACAATTATAAAATGCTCTTGACCCTATTTCTGTTAATTTTGAATTACTGCCAAAAATTACATTTGCCAAACTTTCACAGCTCTCAAAGGTAGAGAAATCTATGCTTGTCACATTACTTGGAATATTTATTTTTGTAATACTTGTGCCTGAGAATGAACCCAATGCAGTTACTTGCAAATTATCGCCATCGAAGTTATACTCTTCTGGAATTGTTATTTCTCCAGTTAATGTGCTTGCATCTATTGGTAACACACTCAATTCTTTCCCACCATTTATCTTTGTATACCTTAACCCAGAGGATGTGTCATCAACAAAAGAAGATACAGAGATTGTGACATCCATTTTATCTTTATCCAAAGTTATATTCTCAGTGTGCATTATAACAATACACAATGGAAATTCAGTTTCGCCCCCCCCTATGGATGTATTTCCTGTTAATGATGATGGCGAAGTTTGGGCAACGACGGCAAATGGTGTAGTATTTCCCACTTCACTATATGTGGCATAGTTTTGCGATACAAATAATATCCCAAACACTTCAAGATTGCTACCATTTTTATCTTTCAAGCTTGCATTTACATTTATTGCATTATTCCCTTCTGGTAAATCTGTCACTTTATAGTTGTACATCCATAAATTCATTACAACCCCTTCTCCCGAAAATTTCTCGTAATGTTCGGAATCTAGTGTTTCTGTTAAGGAAATAGCATCTTTAATTGTTTGTGGTTCTCTAATTTGTGTAAATTCGCCGGTTGTTGCATCTTTGCTTTTGCTTAATGAAATTAGTGTTCCTGCTGGTGGAGTGTATGTTCCGATTGCAATTTCTATATTATAAGAAAATGTTGGTTTGCCTGTGATTGATGATGTCTTATCTTTTATTGTGTATGCCAAAACCAAATTTTTGCCAACATTATCGCCTGTTGTTGGTTTTATGATATCATTTTGATAACTTGTTTTGTAAAAGTAGCTATTTATTTTGCTTTCGTCTTGTGTTACTTGTGGGCGAGCATAATATGAAATGTCACTTGTCAAACTTTGTATGTTTATCACAACAAAATATGTACCATATTGGTTATAATCTAATGTTATTTTTTTATTTTCTGGAAGAGAAATTGTTGTTTCATTTCCAGTGGTTGTAAAAGAATATCCTTCATTAGCATCATAAGTTAAATCTGTTGGAGTAGACAACCCTATGCCTTCAAGTTCTTTTGCTTTTGTCTTTAAGCCTGTTTCATCATAAGATTCAGATTGTTTGTAGATTCTTGTTGTAACTTGAACAAAAACATCTTCAACCGTGTATTTGATTGAACCGCCAATTGTGTAATTTACTTGTGTAATTGCAAAAACACCAACGCCCAATATTACAAGCGACAAACAAAATAATGCAATTGACAATAAGAATTTAAAATCTTTTTTATGTTGTTTTTGCGTCATTTACAACCTCCACAAAAATAAGTTAACCTAGTTAAAACCAATTTATACACAAAAATTGTCATAATTCGTGAAAATGGCACAAAGCCAACTTTTTTCTTATTATAGCTTTACCTGTTTATTTTTGTCAAATAAAAAAACTATGAAAAAGCAATAAATAAATTATTTTTTCATAGTCCATATATTTTATATATGCAAATTATTCAAATAGTCGTTTTGACTCTCATTCACATACAAGCAACCGAGAAATCTCAACCGCTTTTTCAATAGTCATTTCGAGTTAGCCAGCAAAGACACACTCACGAGAAATCTCAACTGCTTAAAGACGAAGAGATTTCTCCAAAGTGAGTCGTTGGGGTCGGCAGTCGAAATGACATGAATATTATTTTTAATAGTCATTTCGATACCGACTTCGTAGAAACAGCAAATGAGAAATCCCGACCGATTAAGAATTTATCCTTTATATCTTAATGCCCTAATGCTATTTAATATCGCAACAAGCGTAACACCAACATCTGCAATAACTGCACTTAACATACCAGTTATCCCCAAAGCACCTAATGTTAAAAATGTCACTTTTACAACTGCTGAAAGAATAATATTTTGCCAAACAATCTTTCGTGTAAATTTTGAAATTTTGATTGCTTCAACAATTTTTTGTGGGTTGTCGTTTGCAATAACAATATCTGATGCTTCAATACTTGCTTCACTTCCATTAAGTCCCATACTTATACCAACATCTGCCAAAGTTAGACTTGGTGCATCATTTATTCCATCGCCAACATATGCCATAACGACCTTATTATTTTTTTGATTTTCAATAAATTTGTATTTATCTTCTGGAAGAAGTTTTCCATATGCTTCGTCAAGCCCAATATCTTTTGCAACATCATTTACGACATTTTCATTATCGCCCGAAAGCATAATTGTTTTTATTCCCATTGCCTTTAAATCTTTTATGCAAGGTTTTGTGCTTTCTTTCACAGAATCGCACAATTCAATTATCCCAATTTGCTTGTCGTTTTCATACACTTCGACCATTGTTTTTTGCAAATCTTTTTGTTTTCTGCCAACAAAATAATTATTGTTATTATATTCAAAATACACACCTTCGCCAGCAATTTCTTTAATTTTTTCAGATTTTGGCAACTTTTGTGTGCAATTTCTTGTAATTCCTTTTGCCAATGGATGATTCGAATACTGTTCGCCAAGGCAAGCATAAAATACAATTTCCTCCTTCTTGTAATTACTTGTTGAAGTCACGTTAACAATTTCAAACTCGCCCGTTGTAAGTGTTCCGGTTTTGTCAAAATCGACTGCTTCAATTTTGGTTAAAATATCAAGATAGTTCGAGCCTTTTACCAAAATTCCCTTTCTTGATGCATTACCAATGCCAGAGAAGTATGAAAGTGGAACAGAAATGGCAAAAGCACAAGGACAAGATATAACCAAGAATATTAGTCCACGATAAATTGCTGTATTAAGGTTATGGGTTACTGCCCAAACAATTCCCCAAACTCCAATTGCAAGCAAGATAACGCCCAAAGTGTACCACCTTGCAATTTTTGAAATAACTGTTTCAGTTTTTGTCTTCTTGTCACTTGCATTTTCAATAAGGTTCAAAATTTTGCTAACTGTACTATTTTTGTATTCCTTTGTTGCTTTTATATACAAAACACCATCAAGAACAATTGACCCAGAGAGTATTTCATCGCCTTCACTAACACTAACCGGCAAACTTTCGCCTGTTAAGCTTTGAGTGTTAAGTGTTACACTCCCCGAAGTAACAATTCCATCAACAGCCACTTTTTCGCCCGCTTTTACAATTATTGTGTCCCCAACTTTAATTTCGCTTGGGTCAACTTTAATTTCTTCATTATTTTCATTTACCAAATATGCAAATTCTGGTTTTATGTTTGTAAGTTCTTCAATAGATTTTTTGGATTTGTTAAGAGCTATGCTTTCCAAAATTTTGCCAATTGTGTAAAGTCCAACAACCATAAGCCCGTCACAGTGTTCGCCAACGAGTGTTGCACCGATAACAGACAACGTTACCAAAAAGTTTTCATTTATTGTGCCTTTGAGCAACAATTTTAATGCCCTATAATATGTTTTGTAGCCCATAAGCAAAGCACTTATAACAAACATTGTCCAATATAACCAAACAGGCATTGACACTGTTAGAACAATTATTGCAAGAATAATTCCAATTGAAAGTAAACAAACATCAACAACAACCCCAATGTTGGTCTTTTTTGAATTTTCGTTTTCAACAATAATTTTTGCATCAGGTTCAACCTGCTTTGCAATTTTTACTGCTTCTTCAAGTGCTTTTTGTTCATCTTCACTTTTTAGTTCCAAAGTTGAATTAACAAATTCAATCTTTGCACTTTTAATATATTTGCCAGAGTTTAGTTGTTCTTCCAATGCTCTTGCACAGTTTGGGCATTCCAAACCTTGTATCTTATATTTCTTTGTCATTTTTCTCCTTTTATATATGAATAACTATTCAACTGTTTTTGCCTATCATATGTTTTTAATTGCAATTTCACTCATTATCCTTTGCAAATAACGGAAACTTCATATCCTTATATAATATGCCATATAGCGTTTTGCATTTAATTATATGTAATATCTACAAATAACAATTGAATTATTGTTCAACTATTATAATAAACCTAATCAAATATAGTGTCAAGCAGTTTGAATTATTTTCTTGACTTAATATTGATATATTTATTATATTTGAATTGTAGCATAATATTTTATGGAGTTACAAATGAACAAAAAGAAAACTTTGTGGGCTGTTGTTATTTTTACAAGTTTATTTAACTTGCTTTTTATATCTAACCTTATATACTGCATATATAAAGGTTTTTGGGGCTGGCAGTTTTCTACCTTTATCACATTTTTTATGTTTGCATATCATTTTGATATAAGATTATTGATTGGGGGATTTTTTACCTTTTTCATAAAAAAGCATATAAACGTTTCCAGCAAGAAATATGTTGTTAGTGACAAGCAATACAAACTTTACAACAAGCTAAAAGTTAGAAAATGGAAAGATAGATATTTTGCAATGAACAAATCGCAATTCGTTATGTCAAATAATCTTGAAATTATCCTAAAAAACAACATTTGTGCCGAACTTAGCCATATTTGTTGTGTAATTTTTAGTTTTTTGGCTATTCTTTTTGGTTGTTTGCTATCAACTGACGAATGGTGGATATATGTTTCAACTTCAATACTTTCTGCCATTTTTGTTGATATTTTCCCAATTCTGATTCAAAGATTTAATAGGTATCGCCTTCAAAAAATTTATAAACTTAAGGACAAAGAAATGTAATGAATATTTAACAAAAAAGTTTTGTCAAAAAATAAAAAAGTTGTTGACAATATTTGACATATATATTATAATGCAAGAGTCAGTAAGCGAATCGGAATAAATCGTTTACTTAATAATAACTGATGGAATGTAGCTCAGCCGGTTAGAGCACCACCCTGATAAGGTGGGGGTCGGTGGTTCGAGTCCACTCATTCCAACCAAGAGCAAGTGTTTGGCAAAGCCAAACACTTTTTCTTTTTACAAAATCAAACGTTGAAAGTCTACTTTCATAAGCGAGATTTTGGAAAAGAAAAATAGTTTACGAAAGCAAACTTGCGAGTGTTTCGTGATGCACGAAGAACCACAGTTTGAGTAATCCCCCTAACCTTATATTGAGAGTAGCGAAAGTATAAGATGTGGGTCGGTTCAATCCTACCAAATTTGAGAGCGAATTTCGCTCTCATTTTTTTATCTAAAAAGTGGCTAAAACCCAGTAATTTCGGGCATTTCAGGGCTTTTGCTAAAATTTAATTTTTAGAAATTTGAACGCCTTAAAATCAAAAATTTCACTCTAAATTTTGACATCAAATCAAAATTTGACATCAAATATTTTTTACTTAAAAATTTGCAATAAAAAAAGACCTATAAGAACAAAATTTTCCTATCGGTCTTTTTCTTTCTAGAACTATCTAAAACTGATACATTTGATGTCAATTGATGTCAAAATTGATGTCAAAATTGATGTCAACTTTTACATCTCAAAATCGTGTTGTTTTCTTCTTCGTCTTTCTTGCTTTTCTATTAACAACCTTTCAAGTTCAGCGTCTAGTTCATCATCTTCCATTTCTTCCGTTTCTTTGCTTTCGCTTGTTTTAAAGTTGTTGTTTAACACATCAGTTTCCTTTTGAAAGTATGATTTATCTACACTGTTATATGTTGTGATTGTTGTTTTTACGGATTTATGAC
>DJER01000030.1 GCA_002431905.1 Christensenella sp. UBA5893
GAATGTGAAAGTAGTGCAGTAATAAGAGAAAGAGTAAACAAAGCAAAAGAAAAGCAACTAAAAAGATTTAAAGGCACAAAAGTGTATTCAAACGCAAAAATGAATGTAGTTCAAACAAAAAAATATTGCGCATTAAGTGAAGATGCAAGACAAATTTTGCAACTCGCTTTTGAAAAGTTGAATTTATCTGCAAGAGCACATGATAGGATATTAAAGGTTGCCAGAACAATTGCGGACCTTGCCGGCAAAGAGAATATTTTGCCAGAGCACATTGCAGAAGCGATACAATATCGCTCGCTTGATAGGAAATATTTGATTTAATGATAACAAACAAAAACAAAGCATACATATTTTTATCGTCACTAGACTTGTCATACAAAAAGTTTAGTGATATTGTTTCGCACTATTCTTGCGTTGACGAAGTTTTAACTGCAATTGACAGCGCCGAAAGTTTTATAGTTCAAGAGTTTGAACAAAAATTTGACACTATTCAAAGAATGTTAAACGATTTTTCTTTTCAAACATTTGAAGATTACCTAAAAACAAATAATGTTGGATATGTGACAATTGAAGACGATAACTATCCACAAAAATTGATACAACTCGACCAGCCACCATTTATTTTGTACTACAAAGGGAATCTTGACCTTGTGAACACACCTTGCATTGCAATGGTAGGGACACGAAAGCCATCTTTCTATGGCCAAGATGTAACCGAAAAGTTTGCAAAAGGTCTAACAGAAAATGGTTTTACCATTGTAAGTGGACTTGCACTTGGTGTTGACAAAATATCTCACGAAACATGTTTAAAATATGGTGGAAATACAATTGCAGTTCTTGGCAATGGTTTTGAGCATATGTATCCAGCAATGAATGTAAATTTGTCAAAAGAGATTGCACAAAAGGGTTTGCTACTCACAGAATATTATCCATCATTTCAGGCAACAAGTTATTCCTTTCCCGCAAGAAACAGAATAATTGCCGCATTAAGCAAGGGAGTGCTTGTAACTGAAGCGGGCGAAAAAAGTGGTGCATTATACACAAAAGACTTTGCTTTGGAGCTTGGCAGAGATGTTTTTAGCATTCCGGGGAATATCAATAACATAAACAGCAAAGGAACAAACAATATAATCAAAAGTGGTCATGGTGCGTGTGTGACTTGTGTTGAAGATATCCTAAATAGTTATGGAGTGACTGCAAAGTCCAAAAAGGAAAAGAAAATTCAACTCAATTTTGACGAACAACGCATTTATGACTACTTGACAATTGGCGAAAGAAGCTTTGATGATTTACAAATTTATACAAATCTTTCTGTACAAAATTTGAATACTTGTTTGACAACTATGCAAATTCGTGGAATAATAAAAAAATTGCCAGGGAATTATTATTCAGTTTAGGAGGACAAATGAAACTTGTTGTAATCGAATCTCCAGGAAAAAGAGAAACATTGCAAAAATATTTGGGAAAAGACTATCTTGTTGTTTCTTCAAAGGGGCACGTAAGAGATTTGCCAAAAAATTCTTTTAGTGTTGACCTTAACAATAACTATGAACCAAGATATGAGATTTTGCCAGATAAAAAAAGTGTTATAGATGATATAAAGAAAAAAGCCGAAAAGTGTGATGGTATTTTGCTCGCAACCGACCCCGATAGAGAAGGGGAAGCAATCGCTTGGCACTTGGCATATTGCTTGGGAATTGACCCAAATTCAAAATGTCGTATTGTGTTTAACGAAATTAGCAAGTCTGCAGTTGAAAAGGCGTTGACATGCCCAAGAGCAATTGACCTAAACTTGGTTGATGCTCAACAAGCAAGAAGAATACTTGATAGAATTATGGGATACAAACTATCCCCAATTTTGTGCAAGAAAATTCAACCAAAACTCAGTGCAGGTCGTGTTCAGTCAGTTTGTTTAAGACTTGTTGTTGACAGAGAAAAAGAAATTGAAAACTTTAAACCAGAAGAGTATTGGAACCTTAGTGCAATTCTAAAAAAGAACAGTTCTCAATTTAAGTCAGCGTTACTATCTTTTAAGGGTAAAAAAATAAAACTCTCAAACAAGGGTGAAGTTGATGAAGTTTTAGAAGATTTAAAAGATTCAAGCTATATAGTTCAAGATATAAAGAAATCAAGAACAAAATCAAAAGCACCAGCACCTTTTACAACAAGTACAATGCAACAAGACGCTTTGAACAAGTTGAATATGTCGTTAAAACGTACAACAAGTGCTGCTCAACAGTTGTATGAAGGCATTGACTTGCCGGGCGAAGGTAAAATTGCGTTTATCACATATATAAGAACCGATAGTGTAAGAATTAGTGAAGGTGCTTTGGCAATGGCAAGAGATTTTATTTCCAGCAAATATGGTAATGAATATTTGCCAGAAAAGCCAAACATTTTCCATGTAAAAGAAAATGCTCAAGATGCTCACGAAGCCATAAGACCAATTTCTCTTGCTCGTGATCCAGAAAGCATAAAAAACATTGCACCAAGTGATGCATACAAGCTATACAAACTCATTTATGAAAGATTTGTTGCTTGTCAAATGACAGAAGCAGAATACGATAATGTCACTTGCGAAATAAAATCAAATGATTGTGTTTTTAAGGCAGTTGGAAAGACTCTTAACTTTGCAGGTTGGACAAGTGTTTACAAAGCATATGACAGCACAAAAGATGACGACAAAGATGAAAAAGACAATTCAAAATTGCCAAAAATGGAAGTTGGCGATGTTTTGAACCTTGTTGAACTAAAACCTGAACAAAAATTCACAAAACCACCAGTAAGATACACTGAAGCCAGTCTAGTAAAAGCAATGGAAGAAAAAGGCATTGGACGTCCTGCAACATATGCACCAACAGTAACAACCATTGCATCTCGTGAATACACCACAAAAGACGGAAAGTATATCGTCCCAACCGAACTTGGTAAAAGTGTTACAGGATTTTTGGAAAACTATTTCAACAAAATGATAAATGTCAAGTTTACTGCCTATATGGAAACAAAACTTGATGAAGTTGCCGAAGATGAAGTAAAATGGCAAGATGTTATTGATGCTTTTTGGAAGAGTTTTAAAGAACTTTTAACAAATGCAAACTTTAATGCGTATGTTTCGCCAAAGAAAGAACCAATCAAAACCGATATAAAGTGTGATAAATGTGGGCACGATATGGTAATAAGGGAAGGTAAATTTGGTAAGTTCTTGGGATGTTCAAACTTTCCTGCTTGCCATAACATTATGCCATATCAGGACGAATCTTTACCAAAAGGTGTTTGCCCTGAATGTGGAAAAGAGGTTGTTCAAAGACGTAGCAAAAAAGGTAAAATCTTCTATTCTTGCAGTGGATATCCTGAATGCAACTTTATGAGTTGGGATATCCCAACGGGCGAAAAATGTCCCGAATGTAAATCACCTTTGGTAAAAAAAGGTCAAAAGGTTGTTTGCTCAAACCCAAATTGTAAATATGTTAAAGAATAAAGTTGTAAATATAATAGGTGCCGGACTTGCTGGTTGTGAATCAGCAATGTTTTTGGCATGCAATAATGTTAAAGTAAATTTATATGAAATGAAAAAAGTCAAAAAAACACCCGCACAAAAAAGCGATTTGTTTGCCGAACTCGTTTGTTCAAATAGTTTAAAAAGCACCGAAAGTTTGTCGGCAAGTGGATTGCTTAAATTGGAACTAAAAGAAATGGGGTGTTTTTTGCTTGATATAGCCCAAAAATGTGCTGTTCCCGCTGGTAACTCGCTTGCTGTTGATAGAGATAAATTTTCAAAAATGATAACCGATGCAATTTATGCCAATAAAAATATTACAGTAATTGACAAAGTTGTAACCGAAATTGATACAACTGTTCCAACAATCATTGCCACAGGTCCACTGTGTGATGATGAACTTTTTGCCAATTTGCAAAAGCTTATTGGTCAAGATAACTGTTATTTCTATGATGCTATTGCGCCAATTGTAAGTTTGGACAGTGTAGATATGAGTCGTGCTTTTTGGGGAAGTCGATATGAAAAGGGTGGAAAGGACTACTTGAATTGTTGGCTTTACTATGATGAATACCAAAATTTTGTAAAAGAACTCAAAGAAGCAAAAACGGTTGAATTGCATTCTTTTGAAAAATTAAAAGTGTTTGAAGGTTGTATGCCTGTTGAAGTCCTTGCAAAACGTGGCGATAGGTCACTACGTTTTGGACCAATGAAACCAGTTGGACTTTCACACCAAGTCAAGGAAGGAAAACCATATGCAATGGTTCAGTTAAGACGTGAAAATGCTGATGGAACAGCACTTAATATGGTTGGCTTTCAAACGAACTTGTTATTTGGCGAACAAAAAAGAGTATTTTCACTTATTCCTGCACTAAAAAATGCCGAGTTTTTGAGATATGGCACAATGCATAGAAACAGTTATATAAATGCACCCAAGTGTCTTAATGAATATTCTCAACTAAAAGATTACAAAAATATTTTTATTGCTGGACAATTAAGCGGGGTTGAAGGTTATGTTGAAAGTATTGCAAGTGGACTTTATGTTGCACAAAATGTGTTAAGGCTAATAGAAAACAAATCATTAAAAAACGTTAGCAAAAACACTTGTCTTGGTGCTATTATAGGGTATATAACAAACCCAGCAAATGAAAAGAATTTTGAACCTATGAACGCAAACTATGGGATTTTTGTTTGTGACAAAGATATCCCAGACAAAAGGTTAAGAAAAGAATATTTTTTAACTCGTTCTATGGAAGAAATAAAAAAGTATATGGAGGACTGATATGGAAAGTTTGTTTAAAGGCACAACAATATGTGCGGTAAAAAGGGATGGAAAGACCTGTGTTTGTGGTGATGGACAAGTTACAATGGGTCAAAGTGTTGTTTTTAAGAACAATGCAGTAAAGGTAAGAAGAATATATAACGATAAAGTTGTAATCGGTTTTGCAGGCACTGTTGCCGATGCATTTAGTTTGAGCGAAAGATTTGAAGAAATGCTTAACAAATTTTCTGGAAATCTTATGAAAAGTGCAGTCGAACTTGCTTCACTTTGGAGAATGGATAAGGCATTAAGACAACTTGAAGCAATGATGATTGTTGCTGACCATGACCAAATGTTGATTTTGTCTGGAACGGGCGAAGTTATTGAACCACAAGACAATGTTTGTGCAATTGGCAGTGGTGGAAACTATGCACTTGCAGCGGCAAAAGCACTTATGCAAAATACAAAACTTTCTGCAAAAGAAATTGCAAAAAAATCTATTTTAATCGCAAGCGAAATATGTATTTTTACAAATTCAAACATAGTTTGTGAAGAAG
The DNA here is from genome assembly GCA_002431905.1 of Christensenella sp. UBA5893. Classification (GTDB taxonomy): domain Bacteria; phylum Bacillota; class Clostridia; order Christensenellales; family UBA1242; genus UBA5893. The sequence goes on from DJER01000030.1 coordinate 5,312, forward strand.
TTTAGGAGGATTTATGAGTTTAACACCAAAAGAGATAGTAACAGAATTAGACAAATATATTATCGGCCAAGATGAAGCCAAAAAGGCAGTTGCAATTGCTCTTCGTAATCGTTACAGAAGAAGTCAATTACCAAAAGAAATTCGTGATGAAATCACTCCAAAAAATATTATTATGAAAGGCCCAACAGGTGTTGGTAAAACCGAAATTGCAAGACGTCTTGCAAAACTTGTAAAAGCGCCTTTCGTTAAAATTGAAGCAACAAAATACACCGAAGTCGGCTATGTTGGCAGAGATGTAGAAAGTATGGTTCGTGACTTGGTGTCAGTTTCTGTTAGAATGGTAAAAGACGAAAAGATGCACGAAGTTGAACAAAAAGCAAAAAAAGTTGTTGATGAAAAATTGGTAAAGGTTATTGCCGAAACTCTTGTAAAAACAAACCCTCAAGAAAATTTGACTGTTGCCGAAATTGAAGAAAACTATAAACAAGGCAAATACGAAAATCTTACAATCGAAGTTGAAGTAAGCGAAAAATCAGCATCTTTTGATATGATGAATGGTATGGGAATGGGAGAAATCAGCATTGGTGCTGTTTTTGGTGACATTTTCCCAAACAAAAAGAAAAAGAAGAAAATGACTGTCCTTCACGCAAGAGAAAACCTTATGGAAGAAGAAAGTGAAAAACTTATTGATAACGATAACGTAAATAGCGAAGCAATAAGAAGAGCCGAAGAAGAAGGAATAATCTTTATTGATGAAATGGATAAAGTTGTTGGCAAATCTTCACAAAGTGGCCCAGATGTGTCAAGAGAGGGCGTTCAAAGAGATATTTTGCCAATTGTTGAAGGTTCAACAGTTGCAACAAAATATGGTAATGTGAAAACCGACTTTATCTTGTTTATCGCAGCTGGTGCTTTCCATGTTTCAAAAATTGAAGATATGATTCCAGAACTTCAAGGAAGATTCCCAATAAGAGTTGACCTTGACAACTTGACAAAGCAAGATTTTGTAAAAATTTTGTCAACTCCAAAAAATGCAATAACCTTGCAATATGCAAGTTTGCTTAAGGTTGATAACATTGACCTAAAATTCACAGATGATGCTCTTGATGAAATTGCAACAATTGCCGAACAGCAGAATGAAAGTTCAGAGAATATTGGAGCAAGAAGGTTGCATACTATAATGGAAAAACTCTTGGAAGATGTTTCATTTAATGCAAGTGGCGAATATCCGTTAAGCGAAGTTGTTATTGATAGACCATATGTCATCAAAGTTTTTGGCGAAACAGTAAAACAAAGAGATTTGAAAAAATATATTTTGTAAGGAGAAATTATATGGAAATTATAAATAGTGATAATTTTGAAGAAAAGGTAACAAATGCAAGTGGAGTCGTTCTTGTTGACTTTTTTGCAACTTGGTGCGGACCTTGCAGAATGCTTACACCTGTTTTGGAAGAAGTGAGCGAAGAAACCGATGCCAAAATTTACAAGGTCGACATTGATAAAAGTGAAGACCTTTCTCGTGAGTATGGAATTATGGTTGTTCCAACAATGATAATATTCAAAGACGGCAAGGAACAAGAAAAATTTTCTGGCTATATGCAAAAAGAAGATATTCTTGCCAAATTAAACAATTTTTCAAAAAATTGATATTGCAAACCATTTTTATTGGTGTTATAATACAAAAGTAAAAGGGAAACAAAATGGAAAGAAGAATTTATTTGGATAATGCTTCATCAACAAGTGTTTCAAGCGAAGTTCTTAATGAAATGATGCCTTGCTTTACATCGTTTTATGGTGAACCAAGCAAGTCACACGCATTTGGAAGAGAAGCAAGTGGTTTGGTTGAAAGATCAAGAGAAAAAATTGCAAAATCAGTAAACGCCAATGCAAAAGAAGTTTATTTCACTTCTGGTTCAACAGAATCAAATAACTGGGCAATATTGGGTCTTGCAAGAGCAAACAAAAATAAAGGTAATCATATAATCGTTTCAAAACTTGAAAGCGAAAGCATACTTGCTTGTTGCAAACAACTTGAAAGTGAAGGCTTTGATGTTGACTATATTGATTGCGATGGTGAAGGTCTTGTAAGTTTGATTGAATTGTTGCACTATATCAAAGATGAAACAATATTGGTTTCAATTTCAGCAGTAAACAAAGACCTTGGAACAATTCAAAATATAAAAACTTTGGCAAACATCACTCATGACAAAGGTGCAATTTTCCACACTGATGCAAGTATGGCAGTTGGCTTTGTAAAACTTGATGTTGTTGATATGGGCATTGATGCAATGACAATGTCAGCAGAAGCAATTCATGGACCAAAAGGCGTTGGTGCTTTGTATGTAAAAAATGGTATACAAATAGAAAAGTTTATGCTTGGTTCAAATGAAGAATCAGGAATGCGTGCCGGTTCACTTAATGTTCCTGCAATTGTTGGCTTTGGTAAAGCAGTTGAAGTTGCAACTCGTGATATCGTTGTAAACAACCAAAAACTCAAAGGACTTAGAGATTACTTTGTAAGAAATGTAACCGAAAAGATAGAAAATATAAAGATTAATGGTCACCAATATCAAAAAGCAAACAATATATTGAGTTTGTCTTTTGAAATGATTAACAGTGAATCTCTTATGACATTACTTGACCTTAACGGAATTTCAGTTGATGCATCAATAAATGATGATATGACTCCAAATAACACATTAAAGGCAATTCATTTGGGTGATGAATACATTTATGGAACAATAAGATTCTCTTTTGATAAGTCTATTTCAAAAGATGATGTTGATTATGTTATTGACACGCTCACGAAACAAGTTGCAAAACTTAGAGCTATGTCACCTGTAACAAAAACTGGGAGGGCAAAATAATGTATAATCAAAAAGTATTAGAAATATTTAAAAATCCTTCAAACGTTGGTGGACTTCAGGGTTCAAATGGTTCAGCAAAACTTGAAGGCGACAATGGTGCAGAAATTGTAAAACTTTATATCTTGGCTGATGAAAATGAAGTAATCACAAATGCAAGGTTCAAAACAATGGGAAATGTTATGACAATTGTTGCATCAAGCGTTGTAACTGAACTTATCATTGGGAAATCAGTTAAAAATGCACAAAACATAACAAGACAAGATATCTTGGAAGTTCTTGGCGATGTTGAAACCAAAGATTATAAGTATATTGACTTGGTTTTGGAAGATTTGGCTCTCACTTGCGAAGAATTCTTTAAAAGAAAAGCAAAAGAAGAAGAGAAAGCAAGACTAGAAGCAGAAAAATTGGCATTACTTGAAAAAGATAAAAAATAATATGTAATAAAATAAACCTTTCTGTGCAAACTAGCATAGGGAGGTTTTTTATGAAGGATGGCCTTATATGTGGGCTCGTTTTGGGAATGGTTGCTGGTGCACTTTTGTATAAATATAATCCACAAGCAAAAGAGATTGTAAACAAAACCGAAGATGCAGTAAAAACCGAAATGGACAAAATGAACACACAAAACAAAACATCAAAAAAATCTAACTAAAAAAATCCACCATACCATTGGTGGATTTTTTATACTTTATGTCATTTTGGCACACACTCAATCTTAAACTTTGGAGAAATCTCTCTTCCAATTGTCATTTCGACTCTCGCTTCGTAGACCATCTTGGAGAAATCCAAACATCTTTTAAGTAGTTGAGATTTCTCGTGAGTGTATCTTTGCTCGCTAACTCGAAATGACTATTAAAAAAAGCGGATAAGATTTCTCCTTTGTTCGTCAAGGAAGCCGGGGTCGAAATGACTTTCATATATTATATAGTCATTTCGACTATCGACCCCCGAAGTCTTGCTTTGGAGAAATCTCAACCTAAAAAGTTTCTTCCGGGGTTCGTAAAACATCATTTTGGAAAGCAATTTTTAAAAATTATCAAAAACTGCAAAATTATCAACAAAGATTTGACAAGGGGGGGGTACTGTATAATTCATTATGAGGAATGGTGCGTTGTATGAAAGAAAAGTTAACAATGTTTTTATTCATAATATCTTTGTGTTTTATCTCAGCCGGAGCATTTATGGGTGTTTATGCATCAAAAAGCATAACATATAATATCTCGGGTGAGTTTTCTTACACCGTTCCCGAGTTGTATAATGGTAATGGAAATAAATATAGTAATTTGACAGATTATATTGCTTGGCAATTAAACTCTGATGTGAGCAAATTTAACTCAATAAAATTTACCGGGACAAAACCAGAGGTGGCAGATGGTACGCCAACAATTGATGTGGGTTACAATTATTCAACAAGAAAATTTAATAATTCCTATGTCGCATATTGTACATTAAATTCAACAAATAGTATGTACGATATTGTTATTTATTCAAAAATTGGCAATAAATTTGTTTTGCCACAAAATAGTGCTTATATGTTTTGTTATTGTAGCAATTTAACAACTTTGGATGTAAGTAAGTTTGATACGTCAAAAGTGACAGATATGGGGAGTATGTTTTATTTCTGTGAAAAATTAACAAGTTTGGATGTAAGTAAGTTTGATACGTCAAAAGTGACAGATATGGGGTGTATGTTTTATTACTGTAAAAAATTAACAAGTTTGGATGTAAGTAATTTCGATACATCTAATGTTACAAACATGAGGTATATGTTTGCTTACTGTGAAGGTTTAAAATCTTTAAATTTAAGTAATTTTAAAACATCAAACGTGATAAATATGGCTTCTATGTTTAATAGATGTATCAGTTTAACAAGTTTAAATTTGAGTAGTTTTGACACATCTAATGTTACAAGTATGGGTAGTATGTTTTTGAGATGTGGCAGTTTGACAAGTTTGGATGTAAGTAAGTTTGATACATCCAACGTGACAAACATGGGTTCTATGTTTGGCAACTGTGATGGTTTAACAACTTTGAATTTAGGTAAAAATTTTAACACATCAAATGTTACTGATATGAGTGATTTGTTTTATGAATGTAGCAAATTAACAAATTTGGATGTAAGCGAATTTAATACATCAAAAGTGACAAGAATGGATGGCATGTTTTCTGGATGTAGCAGTTTAGCAAGTTTAAATTTAAGTAATTTTAATACCAAGAATGTAACACTAATGGGTGGGAATTATAATAGAGGAATGTTTCAAGGTTGTAGCAGTTTAACAAGTTTGGATTTAAGTAGTTTTGACACATCCCATGTCACTAATATGGCTAGTATGTTTTCAGGTTGTAGCGGTTTAACAGAATTAGACTTAAGCAATTTTGATACATCAATGGTGACAGATATGGTATATAATGTATATGGTGGTGGTGGAATATTTTATAATTGTAGCAGTCTGAACACTTTGAATTTAGGAGATAAATTCTGTACATCGAAATTGACGAGTATGGAAGAAATGTTTTATAATTGTAGTTCGCTTACAAGTTTGGATTTAAGCAGTTTTGATACATCAAAAGTGACAGATATGGGGAGTATGTTTTATTTCTGTGAAAAATTAACAAGTTTGGATTTAAGCAGTTTTGATACGTCAAAAGTGACAGATATGGGGAGTATGTTTTGTTTCTGTGAAAAATTAACAACTTTGGATGTAAGTAAGTTTGATACGTCAAAAGTGACAGACATGGGTTGGATGTTTTGTTATTGTAGGAGTTTAACAAGTTTGGATTTAAGCAGTTTTGATACATCAAAAGTGACAAAGATGGACCATATGTTTTATAACTGTAGCAGTTTAACAACTTTGGATTTAAGTAAGTTTGATACATCAAAAGTGACAGACATGAGCCAGATGTTTTGTTATTGTAGGAGTTTAACAAGTTTAGATGTTAGTGGGTTTAACACATCTAATGTTACAAGTATGGGGTATATGTTTGATTCCTGTAAAAAATTAACAACTTTGGATGTAAGTAAGTTTGATACATCAAACGTGATAGAAATGTATTCTATGTTTATTAGATGTAGCAGTTTAACAAGTTTGGATTTAAGCATGTTTAACACATCTAATGTTACAAGTATGAGTAGTATGTTTTCTGGATGTAGCAGTTTAACAAGTTTGGATTTAGGTGAAAATTTTAACACATCAAAAGTGACAAATATGGACGATATGTTTGATTCCTGTAAAAAATTAACAAGTTTGGATGTAAGTAAGTTTGATACGTCAAAAGTGACAGATATGAGGAGTATGTTTGGTTTCTGTGAAAAATTAACAACTTTGGATGTAAGTAAGTTTGATACGTCAAAAGTGACAGATATGGACCATATGTTTTATAACTGTAGCAGTTTAACAACTTTGGATTTAAGTAGTTTTGATACGTCAAAAGTGACAGACATGGGTTGGATGTTTTTTTATTGTAGCAGTTTAACAAGTTTGGATTTAAGCAGTTTTGATACATCAAAAGTGACAAAGATGGACCATATGTTTTATTACTGTAAAAAATTAACAAGTTTGGATGTAAGTAGTTTTGATACATCAAAAGTGACAAATATGGACTATATGTTTTATGATTGTGGCAAATTAACAAGTTTGGATTTAAGCAGTTTTGATACATCAAAAGTGACAAGAATGAATGGCATGTTTTCTGGATGTAGCAGTTTAACAAGTTTGGATTTAAGCAGTTTTGATACATCAAACGTGATAGAAATGTATTCTATGTTTATTAGATGTAGCAGTTTAACAAGTTTAAATTTGAGCAGTTTTAATACATCAAAAGTGACAAATATGGGTAGTATGTTTTTGGGATGTGGCAGTTTAATAAGTTTAGATTTAAGCAGTTTTGATTTGTCAAAAGTAACATCATATAGTGGTTTTTTAGATAATTGTACTGCATTAACTGAAATAAAAACACCAATAAAAAATACAAAAACAGACATTTCTTTGCCAAGTGGGACATGGACTGATGATGCTGGCAACACTCATAAAGAATTGCCAACAACAGACACAAGCATAACATTAACAAAAACAGCATAAAAAAATATCTAGCAGTCGCTAGATATTTTTTTGATTTAACATATCGTCCAAGGTTCGCCAAGCAAGTTCAACACACTTAACTCTTGCAGGCATATTTGAAATATTTTCAAAAGCAATACTATCTTTTAACAAATCTTTTTCTTCATTTGTCAAACTTTCTCGTCTTATCATTTTAAGGAAAATAGATATAATATTTTTTGCTTCGGTTAGTGTTTTTCCACGCAAAGTGTCAATCATAATTGATGTTGAACTTTGAGAAATTGCACAACCATGACCAATAAATGACATATCTTCAATTTTGTCACCAGCAAGTTTTACTTCAAGTTCAATTTCGTCACCACAATTAGGGTTGTGACCTTTAAGAGAACAGGTAGGAGAGTCTATATTCTTTTTGTTTGGACTATTCATAGAATGTTCCATAATTAGGTCAGTGTACATATCGTCAAATTGTTCCATTATTTTGCCACCTTTATATATTTTTCAAATTTACTGTAAATGCCTTTTAATGCAGTAATAAGATTGTCCACATCTTCTTTTGTGTTATAGAATGAAAAACTAATTCTGCAAGTGCTGTCAATTCCCAAATAACGCATAAGTGGTTGAGCACAATGGTTCCCAGCACGAATGCATATATGAGAAAAATCAAGCATTGTGGAAACATCGTGTGGGTGAATGCCTTTCATATTAAAAGATATAACTTCGCTTCTTTTTGTTTCGTCTTTTGGACAATATAACTCAATATATGGAAGTTTGCTTAATTCAGTATATGCATAGTTTGAAATTTCTTTTTCAATAGCTCCAATCTTGTCATATCCAATGTTTTGTATATATTGTATTGCTGTCATAAGCCCAACTGCGCCTGCGACATTTTGAGTTCCCGCTTCAAACTTGTGGGGAAGTGGTGCATATGTTGTTGTTTGTTCATAAACATATTCAATCATATCTCCACCCATTAAGAATGGCGACATCTTTTCAAGCAATTCTTTTTTGCCATAAAGAACACCAATTCCAAGTGGTCCATACATTTTATGCCCAGAAAATACAACAAAATCGGCATCTGTTTTTTGAACATCAAAAGGCATATGCGCAATGCTTTGTGAAATGTCCACAACAACTTTTGCACCAACACTATGCGCTTTTTTTATAATATAATCAACATCATTTATTGTTCCCAAAACATTTGAGACGCCCAAAATTCCAACAATTTTTGTGCCTTTGGTTATCTTTTTGTCTATTTCTTCTTTTTCTAACTCAAAATCTTTGTTAATGTACATATATTCAAGTTTTGCGTTTTTTTGTTTTGTCATTTTTTGCCATGGCACAAGGTTGGAGTGGTGTTCCATAATAGACAAAACAACTTTATCGCCTTGATCAAGGTTGTCAAGCCCATAGGTGTAGGCAACAAGATTTAAAGCTTCGGTTGCATTTTTGGTAAATATAATTTCTTCGTCATATTTGCTGTTTATAAATTTTGCAACTTCATGTCTTGCTTCATTATATTTGTTTGTTGCTTTAACACTCAAATCGTATGCACCACGGTATGGGTTTGCGTTATATTTTTTGTAAAACTCATTTTCAGCATCAATGACGCATAGTGGTTTTTGCGAAGTCGCACCACTATCAAGATATATTATGTTACTGTCCTTTAGTAAGGGAAAATCATTTTTAAAATCATTCATTATTCAAATTTCCTATCAATGGTATTCAAAATTAGTTCTTTTAGTTTGTCGTCAAACAAGTTATTTATTATTGTGTTAAATTTTGCTTTTAATATCAGTTTTTGTGCTTCTTTTTCATTAAGCCCACGACTCATAAGGTAAAACATTTGTTTTTCATCAATTTGACCGGTTGCAGTTGAGTGCTTACCATCAACATCTTCTTCTGTACAAAGAAGAATAGGTAATGCCTTTGACTTTGCATCTTTTGAAAGCAAAGTACAAAATTCAGTTTCACTCCCATATGCTTTTTTGCAACCTTTTTTAAAGTCAATTGTGCCTTTAAAACTTTTTTCACTTGTGCCGTTTAATGCACCAACAACTTCAATTTGTGCATCTGTTTTTTTGCCATATAATTCATTTAGATAATTTATATCAATTTTTGCATTATTTTC
>DJER01000037.1 GCA_002431905.1 Christensenella sp. UBA5893
TGTTGTTTTTACGGATTTATGACCAAGCAAAGCTTGAATAACTTTGGGGTTTTGGTCTGCTTCAAACAACATATTTGAGTATGTGTGTCTTAATGTGTGAAAGTGTATGCCAAGGTTATTTAGGTTGTATTTGCTTAAAAAACGATTGAAAATCTTTTTAGTTCCATAATATGTTCTAAGTGAGCCATCATCATTGCAGAATACCAAATTTGATTTGTCGGTCAAAACGATTCCTTTTTCATCGGCTTTAATTTCTTGGTTTATTTTGTATTCCTTTAACGCTTCTACCAAAAGGTCAGGCATTGGAATGGTTCGTTTTGAGCAAGCAGTTTTGGTTTCACTGATAACTGTAATTCTTTGGGTTATCTTTCCATTTTCATCAAATTTAGGAACGATTGTGATTGCTCTATCAACATTTATGGTTTTGTTTTTAAGGTCAATATCTTTCCACATAAGCCCCAAAGTTTCGCCAGTTCGTAAGCCACCTAACATCATACAAAGACAAAGTGGTTTGAGTAGTTTGTGTTCGCCAAGATAAGTTAAAAACCTTTCTCTTGCTTCGGGTGGGATAGCCTTGTATTTGTTTTCACCATCATAAATTTTTCGTTCTTTGCTTTTTACTCTTGTGAGCAGTGTTGGATTGCTTTGCACAAATTTATTTTGAACAGCATAATCAAAAAATTGATTAAATATTACTTTTGTTTTTCGCACAACATCAAGGCTATACCCATCTTCAAGCATTTGGTTTAATAGTTTTTGAATAACCATTGTTGTAACTTCGTCAATTTTCATATTGCCAATTTTAGGTTCAATGTGCAATTTGAATTTGCTAAAATTGCCTTCAAAAGTTCGTGGTGTAACTTGGTTCTTTTTGAAAACTAAAAGCCATTCTGTCATCAAACTTCCGATTGTGTTTTTGTCAACATAATCAAAATTTTCGCTTTCAATTCTGTTGGTTAGTTCAGTCAATTTATTTGCAACTTCCATTCTTGATTTGCCATAAATAAATTTGCGAATTGGCTTGCCATTGTCGTCATAACCAGTTGTTACTGCACCAGTCCATCTTCCGTCTTTTCTTTGGAATATTGAGCCTTCGTTGTTAGCTCTGCGAGTTTTGCTTACAACTTTCTTTCTAGCCATTTTGCACCTCGCTTTGGTTATTGTTTAGTGTTAGCCAAGTAACAAAATTAAGCACACTCACAACTTGACGTTTGCCAACTTTTGTTGTTGGAAAAGATTTGCTTCTAAGTAAGTTCCTAACATTATCTCTGCCAAGTCCAGTTATTTTTATTAGGTCTTCACAATCCAAAAAATCTTTATTGTATTTGGTTGAAATACGGTCAACTTCCGATTGTATTAAGTTGTTTAAATTTAGATTTGTATTGTTTAAATTCATAGTTTAATTTTCCTTTCATAGTTTAAATTTAACTCCTTTCTAAAACATATTTTTTTATCTCTTTCTAAATCTAAATTTTTTAAAATCTATTCGCATTGAGCGAGATAGAAGTGGTGGTTTACCACCATTAAAATGTATCGGGTATCCCGATAGCATTATGAAAATGACGAGAAAACATAGTAAATTTAAGTGTATCAGTTAAAAGTGCCGATTTTATCGGACTTTTACGCACTAAATTTAATAATTGTTTCTCGCTTATGCTCTATCACGTCAAAACACTCATTCTTTGCTCAAAATCGCAATAGATATTGCAATTTATATCGCTTTTCATTCGGTTTTTCCTTCTCCCCAAAAATCCATGCAAGCGAGCATTTTCGGGGACCCCGAATTTTTTTAAGATAAAAACTCTACATCTCAAAATCACTAGATAAATAGCCTTCATCAATAAGTGTTCTAATTCGCATTTCTTCAAGTTTTTTCATATAGTCTTGAAAGCACTTAATTGCTTCGTATTCACACTTTGAATTTAGATACATACAATGTTCAAGTTCTTTCCAAAGTTTGTCTTTTTGCATTCGTTTTTGGACTACATATTTTGCATTAAGTTTTAGTCTTTCAATTTCTTGACCTTTCAAACTTTTAGCACTATCGATTACCAAATTTCCAAGTCTGCGATATAAATCTTTTGTATATTTTTCACTCAAATTTTGTTGTGGTTTTGGGGCGCCATTTCGCTTGCAATAACTATCCACCAGTTTTTGTTTTTCGCTTACAAGGTCGTCAAAATCATTTTTGTAAATGCTAATATCAACATTGTGGGAGATGATATAGTTTGAAATGTTGTCGATATTTGGTTTTAGTTTTAGCATATTATCACAATCGTAAAAAGTGTGTCCTTGTTCTGGGAATTGGCTTGCTAAATCTAGTAACATTTGCTTTAATTTAAGCCCAGAAACATCGTTTAATCGCTCTTTAACACTCTTTGTTAATCTTAACCTTATTTCTTTCTCACGAGCCTTAAAATCGGTTGCAGAGAGTTCAATGTTGGCTTTCAAAAAGTCCATTGCATTGTTTGAAATATAACCACGAGAAAAATGCTTTTCTTTATTTCTCATTCGCTGTGGTTCTTTCTCAAAAAACAACAAATGAATATGCCTGTTATCTGTGTTTTCATGCAATCCAGCAAACCATTCAATGTTGTCTGGATTAAGTCCAGCTCGTTTGAAATATTTTGGTAGTTCGCTTTTTACAAGGGAATATGCCTGCTCATAACAGCCACACCATTTCTTACCAAAGTTTTCTTCAAAGGAAATTATGCCAGACCAAATAACTGATTTAGTTTCTCGCAAGTCTTTTCTAAAATCTGCAATTTGTTCTTTGCTCATAAGTCCATTTTGGTTAAAGATTCCACTAGATTTTGTGCTATTGTTTGAATACTCAACAAAGTCCAATTTTTCTAAATCTTTAATGCCGGTAGCGACATATTTTAGATAATCATCATACTTGTTAGATGAGTAATAATTTCTTTTGTCTTGATTGGTTTTGTCTTTGTAGTTCGGCAAAAAGAACTCTTGTTTGTAAACCACATTTGGAACTTTATCTGACATCTATGAGCTCCCTTAAAATCCTATCTCGTTCGGTGTCAATACCATTTTCATCTAGTGGTTCATATTTCCAGCCTTGCGAGTATGAGTTTAGGTTTATTGGGTTTTGTTTGTTGAGTAGTTTAGTGATTAAGTTAAGCAGTGCTTGATTTATTCTCACATTTGCATTTGTGTCCACAAAGTCCATTTTTTGGTTTGCAGATATGGTTGTGAGTTTGTCGTTTATTTCTTGCAAGTTCTTTCTAATCTCGCTGAAATTTATGCTTTGGTTAAGAGCGTTATCTCCAAGCATTTTATCTGCACCTAGCAAGGCAAAATATTTCATAGCGTCATTTAGGCTATCAAACTTATCCTTAAATTTTTCAAGTGCTCGCTTAAAAATCTCATACTCATCTTGATTGTAAACTCTAATCATATATTGAGTTTTCAAATCTTTTGTTTTAATTCTAGCCATTTTAGCCTCCTAATTATTTTCTAGTCTTTCTATGTAGTAGGAAATCTCGCAAAAGAGCAAATCTCGTTTGCACATTTTGAGATATTTCCGCCCGTACCAAAAATTCGTAGAATTTTTACATCTCTTTCTATTTCTAATTAAAGGGGCAATAATTGTTTTTTGTTTGTTTTTACATTTTAAAAATCCTCCTTTATTTAAATTTTGTTTTCGGCTTTTTACATTTCAGCACCTCCTTTTTATATATTTTTACATAGTCGTTCGGACACCGCTTGTCCGTTCGGGAATGTTTTTTACACAAATATCTTACAATTCTCGAATTATCACCATTTGATAATGCGGTATTTATTTTTTACAATTTTACATTTGTCGTTGGTTCACCATTTGACCCATCGGGAAAATTATTTTTCTTAATTTACCAGTGTCGATAGTTCAATGGGTGACCTATCGGGATATTTTTTTGTTAATTTATCACTGCCGTAATATCAATGCGTGATACCACGAGAAAACTTTTTACAAAAACATTTTATAACTCCTTTATCACACACATTGTGTGATGTTAAAAATTTTTTTTAAACTTGATTTTAACAATCCCGCTGTAAACACATTCTTTACACCGACAAAAATATTTTCACATAGTCGATTTATCAACGGGTGATATATCGGAAGAATTATTTTGTGGTTTTATTTTATCAATCTCGCTTTACCACCATTTGGTCAAACGAAAAAGATTTTTACAAGAAAATTATATAGTTCCCGCAACACACCCATTGTGTGACACGAGAAAACTTTTTTAATTTCTTGCTTCAATTTCAAATATATCACTCTCGTGTGTTCACCATTTGAACACTCGGGAATATTTTTATGTAAAAATTTTATCAATTTCAAGAGTTCAGCATTTGAACTCTTCAAAAAAAAATCACAACAAAAAATAACCCAACATAAGTTGAGTTATCTTCTATGTAAGTTATTAAATTTTTATATTTTCGCTTATTTGTCCCTTTATATATTTTCTCTGTAAACTGAGTGTGATAGTTCAAACCATTATCATACTACAAAATTCATACATTTAATGATAATATACTATATGTTCAAAAATGCAATATT
>DJER01000004.1 GCA_002431905.1 Christensenella sp. UBA5893
TAAATACAATTTATGGAATACTTAAAAATGAAAGATATATCGGTAAATACACAAAAGATAATGAAGTATATACAAATATGTTTCCAAGAATAATTGACGATGAAACTTTTGCAAAAGTAAAAGCAAGAAGTAAAGTAAATCATTATGGCAAACGCAGTGTAAAAACGGTTTATTTGTTTAGAAATAAACTTGTTTGTGGTTATTGTGGTAAGCCAATAAGTGCAGAAAGTGGAACTACAAGACTTGGCAAAAAGATAAATTATTACAAATGTATTGGTATTAAAAAGTATAGAAATAACTGCATTAAAGAAACAATTAGACAAGATATTTTAGAAGAATATTTATTAAACACAATAATAACTGAATTATCTAAACAAAAAGTGCAAGACCAAATAGTTAAGAAACTAATGGACTTGCAAAACACACCTAAAACAAATACAAACTTAAATATGCTAATTAAAAGCAAAAAACAAGCCGAAACAACACTTAATAACATTATGTCGGCAGTTGAACAAGGCGTTGTGAATAAAACCACTAACAACCGAATGAAAGAACTAGAACAACAGATTGAAGATATAGAAAGACAAATTCTTGTTGAACGAAGTAAAACAACAATAAAAATAAGTGAAGAAGATATACGAAAGTTTTACATAGAAACATTGAAATTAGAACCACTACTACTAATAGACGCTTTAATAAAACAAATTAAACTTTATAACGATAAAGTAGAAATAACATTCAACACACCAACATTACAGAGTCCTAACGATAAGGGCTCTTTTTTAATGCTTAAAAATAGAATGAAAAAGATAATTCAAAACAAACCACAACCAGCATTTATTGATATGAGTGTTGAATTTTATGTATAGCATTTAATCGTGGCTATTTATTCCATGGTGAACTTGACAACCGCCAAAATGATTTATTCTTGGCAATTAAGACAAAGAAAGAACAAACATGTTCTTTCTTTTCTCTTTTTTGATATTATGTTTCATTTTGTCTTATTGTCAAGCACCTTTCACGGCATAAACCGCCACTTATAATTGCATTTGAATAAATAAAAAAGCCTAAACCAAACACTTAATTAAAAGTATTCGATTTAGACTTTAATTGGTGCACCAAAGGATGTCGGCTGTTGCCGGCAATTTTTGTATAGTTTTATGAATATTGTTAATATATTTTTATTTTTACACATAAATATGTTAATATATTATATATGAAAGCAAAAAGAGTATTAGTTGTTATAATTTGTTTATGTATGTTTTTGTTGTGTGGTTGCACTGTGCCCACACAATACACTTTGGAACAAAAAGAAAATGGTGAAGTAACACAAACAATATATGCGCCATTTTCTGTTAATGAACTTGTTGAATACGGAATAGATAGTGAAACCGCAAAAGGTATTGGTGATGAAGTAAAAAATGAAATAGACAAAAGATTTGTAAATAGATATCTCAATTTCCAAACAAAACTTGCAAGTGATGATGGGCTTACTGATAGTGATAAAAGTTTGCTTGCATCATTTTGCCCATCGCAAGAAGATATGCTTGGAAAAGGTTTGTTGTTTGGTAATTCAACAAGCACTGGTATTACTTATGAATTCAAATTTAAAAATGCAATAGCATATTACTATTTTAACACTAATTATAAGTATAATGAACTTATTGAAGAATTAAAAAAAGATGATGCAAAAGTGGTTCATAACTTTTTGACAACCGACAAGGTTTATACAAACAAAACAATATATTCAGTCAATGTTGAATATGCAACAACTATGAGTTTTGCAAAATATCTAAACACAATTTCAAAAAAAGTTCTTGAAGATAAGTTAAAAGATAACACAATTTTAACCGATACACAAAAAGAAAAAATATATAACGAAGTCCCACCAAAAGATTTCTTGTATAGATATGGCACATCGTCAAGACGACTTCATAGTGATGCTGATAATATTAGGAATATCAATGGTATGTATTACCATGAATGGAATATGACAATAGATAATGCCGATAGAGAAATAACAACATGGAACACCTATGCAAATGCAAAAGCATGGTATGGCTTGGCATTGATTGCAACTGTTGTTTTGGTTGTTGTCTTAATGTTGTTTTTTGGAATTGATGATAAAAAGGTCGCAAAAAATGGACTATAAACAACTAAATTTAAAGGAAAATTCCCCAACGGTTGAACAAGCACTTGCAATATTTGAGATCGAATTGGAAACTTGCGAGTTGGAAGGGGTTAAACTTATAAAAGTTTTACATGGCTATGGTTCTCATGGTAGGGGTGGTGATATTTGCAAAAATTTAAGGCAATTATGCTTTAAACTTAAAAAAGAGAAAAAAATAAAAGATTTTTTGCTTGGCAACGAATGGGATTTGGCAAACCAAAAATGTTTTGATATTATAACAAAATTAAATGATTATCACGATGACAATGATTTGGGCACAAATAACCCCGGGATAACATTTGTTGTTTTAAAATAAACAAAAAAATTAAATCATTCATATATATTTTTTGGAGAATAATATGAGTGATTTTTTTAATATAGATCGTTCTTCAGTTGTTGACTCATCAGTTAAATTGACTGGAGAAATAAACATTGGGGAAAATTGTAAAATACAAAATTCAAGGCTAAACAATGTAACAATTGGCGATAATGTTACAATTATTGATAGTAATATTGACGGTGCAGAAATACATAACAATATTAACATTGGACCATATGCAAGAATAAGACCAAACAGCATAATAATGGATGGAGTGAGTATTGGTAATTTTTGCGAAATAAAAAATAGCTTTATCGGAGAAAGGTCAAAAATACCACATTTAAGTTATGTTGGTGATGCTGACATTGGAAAAGATTGCAACATCGGTTGTGGTGTTATTTTTTGTAATTATGACGGAAAAAACAAAACAAGAAGTGTTGTTGGCGACAGGGTTTTTATTGGTAGCAACTGCAACATAATTTCGCCGGTAATTTT
This sequence comes from Christensenella sp. UBA5893, assembly GCA_002431905.1. Classification (GTDB taxonomy): domain Bacteria; phylum Bacillota; class Clostridia; order Christensenellales; family UBA1242; genus UBA5893. The sequence goes on from DJER01000004.1 coordinate 2,985, forward strand.
GGAAGATGAAACTTTTATTGCTGCAGGAACAACTGTTACTGACAATGTTTCAAAAGGCGAATTTTGTATTGGAAGAAGTCGAAATGAAATAAAACATAGTGTGCTAAATATGTATTTGCAAAATTTTTCTAGTCCACTCAAATATTTTGGAACAGACGGAATCCGTGGTGTGTTTGGGGAAAAGTTAACTCTTGAACTTTGTCAAGAAGTTGGATTTTCTCTTGCGAAAATGACAAAAAATGCAAAGGTGCTTATTGGTAGAGATACGAGAGAAAGTGGCGAAAAGATATTGCAAAGTGTTGCAAAAGGCTTGGCTCAAAATGGAGCAGAAATTTTTGATGCAGGAATAATCTCAACTGCCGGCGTTGCGTTTTTAACCAGATTTTTTGAGTTCGACTATGGTGTGATGATAACCGCAAGTCATAATCCTAGCGAATATAACGGAATAAAGATTTTTAATAAAAATGGATATAAATTGAATGAAAATCAAGAAATTATGCTTGAAAAAGGTCTAAAATTGCAAAAATCAAATAAAAAACCACAAATTAAAAAAGTTAGCATTGATGCATATATTAAATTTTTAAACCTTGTTTGCGACAAAGATTTAAGTGATTTGAAAATATTTTTAGATTTGTCAAATGGCGCAGTAAGTTCATATGCAAAAGCAATTTTTGAAAGTTTGGGAGCAAAAACTGTTGTTGTTAATGATGGTGGCGAAATTAACAAAAATGCAAGTGTTTTAGATGAAAATATATTTATACAGAATATGAAAAAATCAAAATGTGATATTGGCTTTTGCTTTGATGGAGATGCTGACAGAGTTATGTGCATAACAAAAGACAATATTGTACTTGACGGAGATAAAATTCTTTGGATACTTGCAAAATATAAAAACGAAAAATATGCAGTTGGTACAATAATGACAAATATGGCACTTGAAAAACATTTGGAAAAAATTGGAACAAGGTTAATAAGAACTGATGTCGGAGATAGAAACATTGCAAAGATTATGAAATCAAAAAAGTATAATATAGGCGCAGAAACAAGTGGGCACGTTATTATAAGCGAACTTTCAACAACGGGAGATGGAATTTTAACTGCACTTTACTTGTTAAAGATATACAAAGAAAAACCTGAACTATTTGATAAAGCAATAAAATTGAATATGTATTCAACTGTTAATTTAAGCGTAAAAACAGAAAATAAAAAGATAATCAAGAGCGATGCTGTATTGCTTGAAATCAAAAGGCAAGAAAAAGCACTTGCAGGCAGTGGAAGAATTATTGTTAGAGCGAGTGGAACTGAACCAAAGATTAGAATAACGGTTGAATGTGTAGACAACCAAAAAGCACAAAAGATTGCAAATAAAATTAAAAAGACCATTGAAAGTTTGTTATGATAGATAATTTTGAATTTTTGCAATCAAGAATTGATGAATTAAAAAAATCTTATAAATGTTATGTTTATGGCAAGAGTATGCTAGGTCAAGATTTGATTGCTTTTCATATTGGAAGATATACAAGTAAGCAAATATTGATAACTGGGGGAATACATGCAAGAGAATATATTTCAACATTGCTTTGCTTGTATCTTGTTAAGAACATTAAAATTGATGTTGGTTGCTATATTTTGCCAATGCTTAATCCAGATGGAATAAGATTATGTCTTGATGGAACTGAATGGATAAAAGATGAACAGACAAAACAAATGATAAAAAGAATAAACAAAAGTCAAGATTTTAGTCTTTTTAAAGCAAATGCGTATGGTGTTGATTTAAACGAAAATTTTGATGCGGGGTTTGGAGAGGGGAAATTTATAAAATTTTTGCCCAATAGTAATGGCTATTTGGGAGAAAATCCTAATAGTTATGAGAACAAATATTTGCTTAATTTTGTTAAAAAGAAAAAGATTGCAGTAAGTTTGTCATATCATTCAAAAGGCGAAGTTGTTTATTATGGTTTTTGTAAATTAAATAAAAAACAACTAAATTTATCAAAAAAATTGGCAAAAATGGTGTCAAAATCATTAAAATATAAAAAAATAAGGTCAAAAAATAGTTTTGCAGGGTTCAGTGATTATATGTCTTATGTAAAAAATATTCCAAGTGTAACCATTGAACTTGGCAGTGATAACTATTCACATCCAATAGAATTTGATAAACTTGATGAAATAAAAAAAGGTCAAATTGATATGATAAAAAAGGTCGCAGGAGTTTTTTGTGATGCAAATATGTGAACTACATAATGATTATTTAACAGAATTAAAAGATAATAAAGAAATAAAAAATTATTTGCAAAATCAAAAAGGATTAAAGGTTTTGCTTTCGCCAATTTGGACAACAAAACTTAAAGATGTTAAGGCATTTGCATTTGATAAATTGAATTTAATAAAAAAATTAAATATAAATTATGATATTAAATTATGCTTTGAAGATATGGGATTTTTTGACAATGATTTTGACTTCTTAAAAAAAATAAAAACATTTTATGCCGGTCTTGTTTGGAATGATGATAACAAGTATGCTGGTGGAGCATATGGTAAGGGTAATTTAACAAAAAAAGGCAAAATACTTGTTCAAAATCTTGAAAATGAAAATATATATGTTGATACTGCACATATGAACATATGCACATTCAATTCGTTTTTGGCTGTAACAAATAAACCAATTTTTTGTTCGCATACAGGTTTTTATGATATTATTCCAGATAAGCGAAATTTAACGAAAAATCAAATTGAAGATATAGTAAAATCAAACGGACTTATTGGGCTTTATTTTGTTGGGAAATACATTTCAAAAAAACGAGTACAGATTAAAGATGTTGTAAAAAATATCAAGTATTTTGTTGATAATTTTGGATATAAAAATTTGGCTGTTGGTAGTGATTTTTATGGGACAACCGACTTGCCAAAAGGAATAAGTACATATAAAGATTTTTCAAAAATTGAGCAAGAACTTATCAAAAATGGTATAAATAAATCACAAATTGATGCAATTTTTTATAAAAATTTTTTAAATTTCCAAAAAAATTGTATCCTTAATTAAATTTGTAGTGCATTGTTTTATATGAAAATATAACAAAAAATACTCTCGTATTTCGAGAGTATTTTAGATTTCATATCCAAATAAATATTCCAAAGAAACATTGAAATATTTTGCAATTTTTATCAGGGTATCCATGTCGGGTTCTCGTTTTCCATTTTCCCAAAAACTTATGGTTTGATTAACCACTCCCAAATCTTCGCCTAATTTGCGTTGAGAGATTCCTTTATCGACACGTAACTCGTATAGCACCTTTCCAAATTTATTATCTTTCATAACTTTATATATACAATTATTTTCCTACAAAATGTTAATATCCTACAAAATGTAGGATATAATATCTAAAAAAGGAGAAAGGAAATGTATTGTAAAAAATGTGGGGAAGAATTTGATGATAATGCAACTGTATGCCCAAAATGTGGAGCATCCACAAATGAAGTTAGCAGTGACCCAAAGTTTAACCAATCAAAGACGGGAATGGGATTCGTTATGGGATTTTTCCTAGGACTTATTGGACTAATTATTGGCATTGCTATTTACCCAGAGGGGACTGTTTCAAGAAAAACATTTGTAAAAGCATGTTTAATCATCTATTTTATACGCCTTGGTATAATGATTATTTCTGCTATTGCCACTCAAGCCGCAGCAATTTATTATCATAAATAATTAGAATATTAAATATTTTATTTAATTATTTCATTAAAAAAATACTCTCGTGTTTCGAGAGTATTTTTTATTTGTTTTTTTCTGTTTTACAGTGGTAAATCTTTCTTTTGGAATTTGATTGAACCTGCAACATAGCAGATAAGTCCAACTACAATTAAGATTGCAAATTTCCAAATAAATGCTGTTGTTCCATCAAGTATTGATACAACATCAAATAATGAGATAAGTGATGTGTAGTTAAAGAAGTTAAGGGCGCTTAACCTAACAACACTTGGAAGAACTTTTGAACCGAATAGTCCTAACATTGTTGCAACAAGGAAGAACATATTAAGTCCACCACCAATACTCATTGAGTATTTTGAACGGTTAAACCAGCAAGATGCCAAGAATGATATTCCACTTAGTGCAAACATTGTAACAAATGCACCAACGTTAAGTAAGATAAGTTCGCCATATGTTAATGCAATAGTTTCAGATTTTACAATTGACAAGCATATTACACTTGTTATTGTTGTGCATGTGAACATTGCAAGAAGTGATGTAACAAGGAATGTTGCTTGTGTGAATACAACTTGTTTTCTCTTTGTTGAAGTTGAAAGTACATAAGCCATTGAGCCACTATCAACTTGACCTGCAATAAGGTTGTTTGCAACCATAATCATATAGATTATTGGAAGAAGTAATCCAGCCATTTTATAGAAGATTGAACCAACAATCAAACTATACAAATCCATTTGACCAACTTCTTCAAGAGCATCTGATACTTCTTGTGGAAGTGAATCTAACAAACTGTTTGAAAGGTCTTTTGTCAATTTTTCATTCATTTCTTTAACTTCGTTTTTGTATGCTTCACTTGTTCTTTGTTCAGGTGTGTATTTTTGATTGATTAAATCTAATTCATAATCAAATCTACCTTGGTAAGAAACAATTGTTGTTTGTGCTGTGTGATTGATTGAACTGAATGTGTAACCAAATGTTTCATATTTTTCAGGAGTAACTCCATAACTTGAAAGGGCATCAATTAGCGCTGTTTTGTTCTTTTCTGTTGTCATATTCCCAGCAAGGTAAACTGCACTAGATTTTTGTGCTCTTTCTTGCAAGTAAGAAAGTCTTTCGTCACTTGTTCTGTATGCAAGAGCGTCATTTTCGTCTGTTATATGAGCAAGAAGAGAATTTACATCATACATACTTGGTAATGTTTCGTTATTGTTTGTGTAAAGTTCTTTTACTGTGTCGTTAACACTTGGGTCAACTGCACATATGCTTGCACCAACAATTTCGTTTGATTCGTCAGAACCTGCAGTATAGTCTTTGTTGATTTCTAATGCTTTTGCTTGTTCATAAGTTTGCAAGTCAGCAAATGATGCTTTGTAAGCATATGTAACCAATTGTTCGTTTGTATTTGGTCTTTGTGCTTGCCAAGTTGCAAGTGCACTTGGGTCACTTGGCATTGCTTCTAACCATTCTTTTGTTGCAAGGGCATATACGCCTTGTGCATTGTTTTGATATTCAGGGAATTGTGGATCTCCACCGGATAATTTTTGGGTTAAATAGTTTGTAACAAGAGCATCATAAGTCTTTACAGATTTAAAGTTCTTTACAAAGTATTCATCAAATTTTTGTTCGCCATCAGTAGCGATAGAGTAGTAGTTAATACTTCTACTTTCCATTTGTGCATCTATTTCGCCAGTAATTATTGTGTCTTCAATAGATTGTTTCATATTGCCTATGCTTCCACTTCCTGAAATAAGCATAACACAGGCAAGCATAAAGCATACTGCAAATGTGATAATTGCCCACATAATGCCGTTTGCTTTCCATGATTGTTTATATAACGCTTTACTAAACATTTTTATTCTCCTTTTTTAATAAGATTTCTTTAAAATATTTTTCCAAAGTATACTTTACTTCGCTAAAGAATTTTACGTCATAGTTTTTTAAATCATTAAACAACTCGCTTGTATCTTCTTTCTTTAACTCAACAGTTACTTGGTTATATTCAACTTGGTCACGAATGATTTTGTAATCAAGTTTTTTAAACTTTTCATAATCTTCTTTTTTATTGAACTCGATTTTAAAATCTTTTACAGGTCTGTTTCTAATGTCATTCATATTTACAATGTCGATGATGTGTCCATTGTTTATTAGTGCAACTCTGTCGCAAGTGTCTTCCATTTCATTAAACATATGACTTGACATTAAGATTGTTTTGCCTTTCTTGTGTTCTTCTTTTATGATGTCCATAAAAGCAAGTCGCATAAGAGGGTCAAGTCCTGTTGTTGGTTCATCAAAAAGCAAAATGTCGGGATTGTTCATAAGGGAAGAAACAAGAGCTGTTTTTTGTTTCATACCTTTACTCATTCTCTTAAGGTTTGCCCTTGGATCAAGTTGAAGCTTTTTGATTAACTCATTTGCGTAACTCATATCCTTAAGTCCCAAGAACTCGGCTTGACTTTTCAAAAAGTTTGTACCGGTTTTTAGGTCAGGGAAGCCAATTTCGCCGGGAACATATCCAATATATTTAGTGTTCTCGCTTGCATGCTCATATGCTTCTTTTCCATTTACATATGCATGACCACTTGTTGGTTTAATGAACCCCATCATACTACGAATGGTTGTTGTTTTGCCTGAGCCGTTTGTTCCAACAAAACCCATCATTTCGCCTTTTTTGATTGTGAAGTTAAGGTCAAAAACTCCACGACCATCGCCATAGTCTTTTGTTAAATGTTCAATTACAATAGGGTCTACATTTGTTGTTTTGTTTTCCATTAAACACCTCCAAATTCCTTGTCTTCTTTATAGAATTTCATAAAGTAGTCTTCAAGAGATTCTTTTTTGTTGGTAAATTCTTTTATTTCGTAAGGGGATAAGATTGAAATAACTTTGTTTATATTTTTATCTTCTGTGCTTATAAATACCCAAGAATCTTTGTCATCTTTGTTTAAGACTTTAAGAACATCACTATTGCTATTTTTTGCAAGGAAGTCTTTGTATTCTTTGTCTTTTGCAAAGTCTATTTTATAAAATTTTGTTGTTGCGTGTTTTAAGTCATTGGCAACAAATTGTGAAACTATTTTCCCGTCTTTGATTATTGCAATACGATCACAGGTTGCATCAACTTCACTAAAAATGTGGCTGGAAAGAAGTATTGTTTTTCCTCTTTCTTTTTCTTCTTTAATAAAACTGATAAAAACCTCTTGCATAACAGGGTCAAGACCACTTGTTGGTTCATCCAAGATTAAAACATCAGGGTCACTCATAAATGCAGTCACAACTGCCAACTTTCTTTTTACACCCAAACTCATTCTTTTTGTTTCGCCTTTTAAGGTTACGTCATCAAGTTCAAAGAGTTTTAGCATTCTGTTTAATTGTTCTTCATTATGTATATGGGTTAAATCTTGAATCATTCTAATAAATTCCCAACCAGTTAATCCTTGTGGTAAAGCAATTTCGCCGGGGATATAGCCAACCTTTCCCAAAATCTCATCATATTTTAAAAAGGTATCTTTGCCGAATATTTTTGTGTCGCCACTATCTGGCTTACTAAATCCCATAAGGTGTCTTATTGTTGTACTTTTTCCAGCACCATTTGGCCCCAAAAAGCCAAAAACTTCACCTTTTTGAACATTAAATGAAACATCAAAAACTCCACGACCGCTTCCATAATCTTTTGTTAAATGTTCAACTTCAATTATGTTCATATTTTCTCCTTTTCTAAAAATTTAATTTTGTACATATTAGCCAATATTGTCAAAATTACAATTTTATACACTTGACTAATTTTGAATACGATGTTATTATATGGCAAGAAAAAATGAATGTTGAGTACAAATATATGTACACTATTCAATTTTGAACAAATAGTACATAATTGTGTAAAAGATTACATAATGGAGAGAAAAATGAAAAAGGAATATAGGAATAAAATCAGGTCAAAACAACTTATAAGAAATGCTGTTATTGAACTTTTGGACAAAAAAGGAAACTTGTCGTCTATAACAGTTTCGGATGTTGTTGAAAAGGCAAATATAAATCGTGGTACATTCTATAACCATTATAATAATGTTATGGAAGTTATAGAAGAGTCAAAGAATGAAAAAATGAAAATGTTTTTGGATGAACTTAAAGGCATTGCATCTTTTGAGGACTTTGAACAGTTTATAAATTTAATCGTAAAACATTTTAAAGAAAATGAAAATGTTTACAGAAAGGTTGTTAACGGTGTATCAAGATCAATGATTGATGACCTTAAAATTGAGTTTGTAAAAGAAGTTAGAAGAATAAACCCAAAGATTGATGCTTTTAATATGGCATTTGTTGCAAATGCAATAACGGGAATGTATCTTGACTATTTGCAAGATAGGTCAGATTTTACTTTGGAAGAAATGGGTAAAAAGATTATTGAACTTGTAAATCAATTCAAACTTTCCGAAGTATTTGACAAAAAATTAAGTAAATAAAAAATACCCCAAGGCAATCAAACCTTGGGGTTGTTTTTATATTCTAAAATCTGTATCAAATGCAAAACCATAACGGGCAAGCAATTCAATATTTTCTTTTGATAAGCTTATACAAGGTTTTTCATGAAGTTCATCAAAGTATAATGTGAATACTGTGTATCCATTGTATTTATCGTTTGCCTTTTTTATTATCTCAAATTTAGGTTCTAATTTTTTCAAAAATTTATCAATAATATTATATGTGTCTGGTGCATCAAAATTTTTTGTTTTGAACCATAATTTTGCTGTTTTATTTTTACCTTTGCTATCTTTTAACATATTTTTTCTATATGCCAAAAGACCAATTTCTTTTTCTAATTCGTCAACATTACAATCATCTTTAAATTGTAAATGTAGTGAAAAATGATATTTATTATACATTTTTATTTCCTTTTTATAGTTTGATAAATTTAGTTAAATTGTTCGCAAAAAGAATTTTGAGTTCGTGCATTGCTCTTGATGAGGCAACATAAAGTGCTTGTTTGTCAATTTCGGTTGAAAAGTTTTCGCTATCAGTGTCAACAAGTATAACTGCATCAAATTCAAGACCTTTTACAAGGAATGTTGATGAAAGTATTACACCTTCATCAAATTGATTACTTTCTGGTGAAAGGTAAAAATATTTCAACTTGTCTTTTAGCACTTGATTTAGTTCGTTTGATTGTTTTATAGATTTTGTTAGTATTGCCACAGATTTGTAACCTTTTTCCAACATCTTTTTTACTGATGAAATAATAAAGTTTAATTTTTGATCAAGTGAATTATATTTTGCAATTTGGATTGGTTCGCCATGTCTGTTTACAATTTCAACATTTTCTCTGCCGATTATTTTGTTTGAAAAACTTGTTATTTCATATGTTGAACGGTAACTCTTGTTAAGGGAAATAAGTTCATTATCTCTTGAAGTGTCAAGCTCCTTAAGATTTTTGAGCAAATCACTTTGACTGCCTGAAATGTTTTGAGAAATATCGCCAAGAATAGTCTTTATGCAAGGGAACATTTTTGAAAGTATATGATAGGTTAGCGGATTGTAATCTTGAAATTCATCAATGAGCAAGTGTTGAATTTTGTTAAAGCAAGTGTATCCATATAAGTATTGTTTTATATACAAAAGGGCAACTGCATCTTCAAATTTAATTGTATCTTTTAGGACAAAAGAAGAATTATATTTTTGTTTTAAAAATTCATCATAAATAGTGAAGATATTTGATTTTTGCATCATTTTGTCAAGTTGTTTGTTAATCTCACTTCTAGGAATTTTTATCTCGTATTCAATTATACCTTCATCTTTGATAAAATCTTTTAACCATTCAAATTTCATAAACACTGGTCTATCTTTGTACGAAACAAAATACTTTTCTTGCAAAACTTCTTTCTTGACTATGCAAAAGTTATTGTATACAAAGTCTTGCGGAATAAATGCTTTTTCAAAGTAGTCTTTGCAAAATTCTTGAATATTTTTACAAAAATCCATTGTATTTTTTACACTTGAAAGTTTTACTTCAAATTCATCATTAAGCAGTCTTTCAACTTGCTCGGTTTTTGTTTCGATTTTTTGCTCAATATTAAGCTCTTCTTTCAATATTTGGTCAAGGGTTGTTTCGGCAATGTTCTCTTCGCCAAGTTCTGGTAAGACATTTGAAATATAGTCCGAAAAGAATTTGTTTGGAGATAAGATAAGAATGGAATTACTATTCAAGGTTTTTCTGTGTTTATACAATAAGTATGCAATTCTGTGTAGGGCAATTGATGTTTTTCCACTCCCGGCAACACCTTGAACAATTATGTTGTTTTGTGTTTCTTTTCGTATGATTGCATTTTGTTCTTTTTGGATTGTGGAAACAATATTTTTCATTTTTTCACTGCTAGTTTTTGCCAAAACTTCCTGTAAAATGCTATCATCAATTTTTACATCACTTTCAAGTGCAAAAACCATTTTGCCATTTTCAATTTTATATTGTCTTTTCTTTTTAATATTTCCAGTAACTTTGTTCACGTCAGTGAAAAAATATCCATCACCAACATCAAAGTTGTAATATAATTCACTAAATGGTGCACGCCAGTCAACAACATAAACGTTTGTGTCAACCTTAATACCTTTTAGCCCAATTCTGTATGAGAGAAATTCATTTGAGTCAGCTCTAACAAAGTCTATGCCTCCAAAGTATGGAGATTTAAGCGACGCTCTGTATGAAACAAGCTCTTTTATGTTTTGTTGTTGAGTTGTGTCAAGCATTGACATTTGGTTTTTGACAAAAGCCCTTTCAGCACTGTCCATTTCGTAAATGCTGTCCCACATATACGACATATTTTCTTTAAGACTTTCCAAAAGTTTTTTGTTGGCATTTTCTGTGTCAATAATCTTTTTGTTAATAATATCGGTAACCATTGCAAGAAAGTCAAGTTCAGTTTGACTAATTTCCATTTATTTACCTCCAAAAGAATATTTTTTTATGTAATAAAAAAAGTCTTTTTGAGTATATCAAAAAGACAACATTAAAGTCAATACGAAAATCAAATTTTTTTATTAAGGTATTTTAGTATTTCGTCAAGATTATTTTCAAGCATAACATCTTGTTCGTGGAAGATTTTGTCAAGACTTTCTAGGTATTCATTTAGCACCGATTTACCTTTTGGGGTTAGGGAATAAAAAATTGAACGGTGGTCATAAGTGCCCTTTTTTGAAACAATAAGCCCGGCATTTATCATCTTTTTTGTAATAAGAGCAAGGTTTGTTTTTCTTATGCCAAGTTTCGAAATCAAAATTTGTGGCGAGCAGTTGTTATATTCGTCTATAAAATAAAGCAATTTCATTTCGGTTTGTGTTGCTTCATTTTGAGATAGGCTACATATTGTTTGGCATAATGATTTTGTTTCCAAAATTTTTCTTGAAATACTCATAATTCAATGTTAATGTTTTTATTTTTTATTGTCAAACAAAAAATGGGTTGCATTATTCTATAAAGAAATAGATTATTTTAAAAAAATGACAATAATATTTATAAAACTATTAAAAATTCAAAAGTTTTCAAAGTACATTTTGAAAAATGGTTGATTTTATAAAGTTTTAAAAGTATAATAAACTTAAAGATTGGAGAGATGTATGATAATAAGACAAAGATATTTAAAGAAATTGAAATCTTATAAGGATATGCAGTTAATAAAGGTCATAACCGGAATAAGAAGATGTGGAAAGTCAACTTTGTTAAAGCAATACAAAGATGTTTTGATAAATGACGAACATATAAACAAATCTCAAATTATTTTTATCAATCTTGAGGAAAAGGAAAATGAGAGTTTGAAGAATGTTGACAATTTGTATAGTTATATAAAACAAAAGTTAGTTCCAGGAAAAATGAATTATATATTTATTGACGAGATTCAGGAATGTCCAAATTTTCAGTCAGCAGTTGATAGTTTGTTTGTGAAAGATAATATTGATTTATATATTACAGGTTCAAAGGCACATATGTTATCGGGCAAATTTGCAACATTGTTATCGGGCAGGTATATTACTATTGAAATGTTGCCACTTTCTTTTGAAGAATATATTGAAAGTGTGGGAAGTGATAATATCCAAGAGAAATTTAGAAATTATTTGAGATTTGGTGGATTTCCATTCATTTTACAATTTAAAGGAAATGAAGAGCAAATAAGAAATTACCTTGACGGTATATATAACACCATTTTCAAAAAAGACATTATTTATAGGAATAAAATCCTAAATGAAGATGCTTTGGAGAATGTTACAAAATTTATTTTTGATAATATTGGCAATTTAACAACCAGCAAAAAAATTAGTGACACACTTTCGTCAAATAATTGCAAGGTGTCACAACCAACAGTGGAAAATTATCTCAAAGCATTGGTTGATAGTTTTATAGTATACAAGGTGTCAAGATATGATGTGAGGGGAAAACAACACCTAAAATCAATTGCAAAATATTATGTGACAGACCTTGGGATAAGGAACAACTTGCTTGGCTTTAAAAATATTGATAATGGGTATATTTTGGAAAATATTGTATATTTGGAACTCATAAGACGTGAGTATAAAGTTTTTATCGGGAAAATTGATAATGGCGAAATTGACTTTGTTGTGTTCAAGGGAAGTGAGTTGATTTATATTCAAGTTGCTGAAAGCATAAAAGATGAAAAAGTTTTTGAAAGAGAAATGAAGCCATTAAGAACTGTAAGAGATTTCAACAAAAGAGTTGTGATTACAACCGACTATGATGTAAACGAATCTTATGACGGAATACGACATATAAACATTTTTGACTTTTTATTATGGAAAAAGGAAATATAGAAAACAAAAAAGCTTAAGTTAGTTGCAGTTTTTTGTTATTTCTATTAAAATATAATACAAATGGTGCTTGAAGGAACAATAGAAGAAATTATTTTTAGAAATGAAGAAAATGGCTACACTGTGGCCATGCTTTCTCATGGAGAAGAATATACAACTATTGTTGGAAAATTCTTGTCTGTTAATGTTGGCGAAAATGTCCGTCTTGATGGAAAGTTTGTTACAAATGCAAAATACGGCGAACAATTTAGTTTTGATACAAGTGAAGTAATTTATCCAAACACAATCAATGGAATTAAAAAATATTTGGCAAGTGGGCTTATTAAAGGTATTGGACCCGTCACTGCTTCAAATATTGTTAATAGATTTAAAAAAGATACCCTGCAAGTTATTGAATTTACTCCAGACAAATTGAGTGAAGTAAAGGGAATAAGCCCAAAAAAAGCACAAGCAATTGGCGAGTCATTTTCGGAATTAAAAAAGATTCAAAACACTGTGATGTTTTTGCAAAGTTATAACATTACAACAAATATGTCACTAAAAATTTATGAGGCATACAAAGACAAAACAATCAATATCGTAAAAGAAAATCCATACAAACTTGTTGAAGATATAGACGGCATAGGTTTTTCATCGGCAGATAGAATTGCTCAAAGTATGGGCATAAAATATGATAGCCCATTTAGAATGCGCGCAGGCATTTTGCATATACTCAATGAAAATAGCGAAAAGAATGGGAATACCTATATGCCAAGACAAGTTTTGCTTGAAAACTTGGCAAAACTTTTGGGGCTTGACAAAGACGAAAGAGAGTCAGACTTTTTGGCTGTGCTTGACAATCTTGCTTTTGACAAAGTTATTACAATGTTCTTTAAAAAACCACATAATGTTGTTATGTTGACAAAATACTATTTTGTGGAAACAAGCGTGGCACAAAAATTGGCGTTGCTTTCGGTTAGTGCAACATTAACAGACAAAGATATAACAAAAGACATTGAACATTTTGAAAATATAAACAAAATTAAGTTTGATGGCGACCAAATAAAAGCAATAAAAACAAGTATTGCAAATGGTGTAAGTTTGATAACAGGTGGCCCCGGTACAGGAAAGACAACCATAATAAAATGTATTATGGAAATTTTGCGTGCGCAGGGCAACAAGGTTATGTTGCTTGCACCAACAGGCAGAGCGTCAAAAAGACTTAACGAAAGTACGGGCGAAGAAGCAAAAACAATTCACAGGGGGCTTGAAGTTGATTTTAGAGGTGGCAAAAACACTTTTGTCCATAATGAACAAAACCCACTTGATGCAACCGTTGTTATTGTGGACGAAGTGAGTATGGTTGATGTTATGCTTATGAATTCACTATTGAAGGCATTAAGGCGTGACTGCAAACTTATTCTTGTTGGCGACAAAGACCAATTGCCTAGTGTTGGGGCAGGAAATGTCCTTGACGATATCTTAAAAAGTGGCATAATAAATGTAAGTTTTTTAACAAAAATATTTAGACAAAGTGAAAAAAGTTTGATTATCTCAAACGCACATATGATAAATGATGGCGAAATGCCGGTTATTGATAACACTTCAAACGATTTCTTTTTTGACCAAAAAAATGACCTAAATGATATAAAAGACACCATAATTCAAATGGTTACAAAAAGAATACCTGCTTTTCAAAAAATTGATGTTTCAAGAATACAAGTTCTTGCACCATTAAAAGCTGGAGTTTGTGGAATTGAAAATCTTAATAGATGTTTGCAGGAAGAAATCAATCCAGCAAGCTATACAAAAATGGAGCAAATTGTCGGTGCAACAACTTTTAGGGAAGGCGACAAAGTTATGCAAACATCAAACAATTATGATATAGTTTGGAAAAAGCGAGATATGTATTACACCGAAGAAGGTGCTGGCGTGTTTAACGGAGATATTGGCTATATTCACAAAATTGATAGATTTACCGGCGAAACAATCGTTTGGTTTGAAGATGGAAGAGAATGTGTTTATCCACGAACTGAACTAAACCAACTTTCACTTGCATATGCAATCACAATTCATAAAAGTCAGGGTAGTGAATTTGATGTTGTTGTAATTCCTATCATTGCAGGAACAGGACTTATTCTTACAAGAAATTTAATTTATACAGCAGTTACAAGGGCAAAAAAGATGGTTGTTTTGGTGGGCGAAAAGAAAAATCTAAAGCGTATGATTTCAAATGTCTACACCCAAACAAGATTTACAATGCTAAAAGATTTTTTGATAACTGCAAATCAAAAAGTAAAGGAAATGTTTGAATGAAAAATAACATTATCCTAGATTTATTATATCCAAAACATATAACATGCAATGTTTGCTCAAAAGATATATTTGAAGAAGATGGCAATGGAATTTGCAGTGAATGTCAAAAGACACTTCCAAAAATTGTTGGCCAAGTGTGCTTTAGGTGTGGAACACCAATTCATTCAATTGACAGATATTGTGATTTGTGTAAGAAAGCAAAACCTTATGAAATGGCAAGGTCTTGTTATGAATATAGGGGCAAAATTGTGACACTTATTCATAATCTAAAATTTCATAATGCACAATATTTGGCAGAAGATTTTGCAAAAGATTTGTGCGAACTTTATAAAAATAAAAAATATGATTGCGATATTATTGTTCCTGTGCCAATGACAGCACAAAGGCTGAAATCTCGTGGATATAATCAAGCAGGACTTCTTGCAAATGAACTTGCAAAACTAATTAACTTGTCGATTGATGAAAATAATTTGTTAAAAATAAAAGACACCAAAAGCCAAGTTGGGCTTGACTTTCGTGAAAGAAAGGATAACCTAATTGACGCATTTAAAACAAAGGATAGAAAGTTTTTTAAGGGCAAAAAGGTTTTGATTGTTGACGATATTTTTACAACAGGTGCAACAATTGAATGTTGTGCAAGAGCACTAAAGAAAGGTGGTGCAAGTCAAGTTTTTGCAATCACTATTGCACATACAATTAAAGATTTTGACAAAAAAGATTAGAAAGCAAAAATCTTTTTGAAAAATGTTTTGATTATTTTTGCAAGTATTGTACAATAAAAAAGTTAGGAGATTATTATGGGCTTATTTTCAGGCGAAAAGAAAAGATTAAAAAAGTTGGAAAAAATTGCCGACCAAGTTTTGGCATTAGAAGATAAATACAAGGCAATGGACAACAATACTCTTGTTGCTCAAACAAATGCCTTAAAAGAAAGATTAAATAAAGGCGAAACTTTGAACGATATTTTGCCAGATGCTTTTGCTGTTGTAAGAGAAGCATCTGCAAGAGTTCTTAATATGCGACATTTCAAAGTCCAAATTATGGGTGGTGTTGCACTTCATCAAGGAAGAATTGCAGAAATGAGAACTGGTGAAGGAAAAACTTTGGTTGCAACCCTTCCAGCATATCTTAATGCACTCACAGGCAAAGGTGTTCATGTTGTAACAGTAAACGAATATTTGGCACGTCGTGACGCTGAATGGATGGGCAAGGTTTACAAATTCCTTGGGCTTACTGTTGGCGTTGCAATCAGCGGAATGAACGAACAAGACAAACGCAATGCATATTTAAGTGATATCACATATTGCACAAATAATGAACTTGGCTTTGACTATCTTCGTGATAACATGGTTGTTGACAAAAGACAAAAAGTGCAAAGAGGTCAAAACTTTGCCATTGTGGACGAAGTTGATAGCATTTTGATTGATGAAGCAAGAACCCCACTTATTATTTCTGGACGTGGAATGAAGTCAAGTGACTCATACTACTCGGCAGATAAGTTTGCAAAAACATTAAAAGAAGAAGACGATTTTGAAATTGATAAAAAGATAAAGGCAATTCACTTGACTGAACAAGGAATTGAAAAGGCAGAAAGATTTTTTAAAGTTGACAATTTGTCGGATGTAAACAATCTTGAACTTGACCACTATATAATGAACGCCTTAAAAGCAAATTTCATTATGAAAAAAGACGAAAACTATATCGTTAAAGACGATGAAATTTTAATCGTTGACGAATTTACTGGACGTTTGATGCAAGGAAGAAGATATAGTGACGGACTTCATCAAGCAATTGAAGCAAAAGAAGGCGTAAAGATTAAGGACGAAAACAAAACACTTGCAACAATTACTTTCCAAAATTATTTCCGTTTGTACCACAAACTTTCTGGTATGACAGGTACTGCAAAAACAGAAGAAGACGAATTTAATGGAATATATAATGTGGATGTAATCACAATTCCAGCCAACAAAAAGCCACAAAGAATTGACTATAATGATGTTGTATATCGTACCGAAAAAGGCAAAGTTGCCGCAATAGTTGAAGAAATAAAAGAAAGAAATGCAAAAGGTCAACCAGTGCTTGTTGGTACAGTTACAATTGACAAGAGTGAAGAAATCAGTGATGCACTAAATAAAGCAAAAATTCGCCACGTTGTTCTTAATGCAAAAAATCATCAACAAGAAAGTGAAATTGTTGCCCAAGCCGGAAGAATTGGTGCTGTTACAATTGCAACCAATATGGCAGGTCGTGGAACAGATATTTTGCTTGGTGGTAACCCAGAATTTATGGCAATAAAGAGAATGAGAGAAGAAAATTTTGATGACGAACAAATTTCATTCTCAACATCTTTTGCTCCAAGTGATGACGAGCATTTGCTTTCTGCAAGAGAAACATACAGAAAATATTATGATGAATTTAAAAAGATAACAGATGCCGAAAAAGAAAAAGTAATCGCTTTGGGCGGACTTCATATCATAGGAACAGAAAGACACGAATCAAGACGTATTGACAATCAGTTGCGTGGACGTGCAGGTCGTCAAGGTGACCCAGGGTCTTCTGTGTTCTTCCTTTCTCTTGAAGATGACCTTATGGTTAGATTTGGTGGCGAAAGATTGCAAAAGATTGCAGACTTTTTGAAGATTGACGATTCAACACCACTTCAAATGCGTATGCTCTCAAGACAAATTGAAGGTGCACAAAAGAGAATTGAAGCTCAAAACTTCGCTTCAAGAAAGAATGTCCTTCGCTTTGATGACGTTATGAGCAAACAACGTCAAATTATTTATGGCGAAAGAAATAAGGTTTTGGATGGTGTTGATGTTCATGAACAAATTATGGAAATGTATCCAGAAGTTGTTGGAAATATTTGCAACACATATCTTGATGCCGACAAACCGTATTTTGAGTGGGATTTAAAGGCTCTCAACATAGCACTTGAAGACAAACTTTTTCCAAAAGGAACAAACCTTGTAACAGAAGAATTTGTTAAAAACTGTGAAGTTAGTGATGTTGTTGACAAAATACTGAAAGTTATCACAGACAAATATCAAGTAAATGTTGAAAAAACAAAAGAAGTTGGGGTTGACTTTTCTATGTTTGAAAGACTTATTTTGCTTCGTGTTGTTGATTCACTTTGGATGGATCATATCGACCAAATGCAAATATTAAGAAACGAAATTGGTATTCAAGCATATGGGCAAAAAGACCCTGTTGTTGAATATAAACGTCAAGGTTTTGAAATGTTTGACCATATGGTAGACAGAATACATGAAGATGTGACAGCATTTTTGCTTAACACAAAAATTGAAATTGAAAGAAAGGTTGAAATGCCAAAACAACACGTATTCAAACCAGCTGATATTGTGGACAATGCTCCACCAAAAACGGTTGAAAAAAATGATAGGGTAATAAGAAGAAACGACCCATGCCCTTGTGGAAGTGGAAAGAAATATAAAAACTGCTGTGGCAAAGATAAATAAAACAAAAGATCTCTCAAATATATGAGAGATTTTTTAATAATTTTTATAAATTGAAAATATTGCGATTTTATTCTTGACAATTTATCTTATTATGGTATTCTATAACCAAGGATAAATTTTAGGGGGAACAATCAAATGATGACAATAGGGGGTACTGCACATATATTGATGTTAGTTGTCACCCTACTTATTGTAGTTATTTTAATGTTTGTTGTGGCAAAATCAAAAAAGATTGTCCAAGACATTATAATAACTTTTTTTATTGCTCTTGGCACTTTTGGAATATTCTTTTTGCATGGACTGCATAGGGGAACTCAATTTGATATTTTAAACTTGCTTAGGCAAATGCTTCAAGTGTGTAATTTTAACTTTATTTTATTGCCACTATGTTTGTTTAAGAGAAATGAGTTGTGCAGGCAATATCTATTTTTCTTTTCAATGCCAGCGGCGCTGTCAACATTCGTGGCATATCCAAGTGACGTCCAGCAGTCAATGTGGTATAGTCTTGTTTGTCTAAATTTTTGGATTGACCATGCGTGTATTGTTATTGTTCCGTTGCTCATGATTGCATCAAAAAGGTTTAAGCCTGAGCAAAAATATGTAAAAGTTATTCTTATTTGTGTTGTTGCATATTTTTTAATAGCATTTGTTGGCGATTGGGTACTCAATGGTTTTAGCTTTGAAAATATACATTACAACTATTCATACACGATGAATGATGGTGGAATAATGGTGTTAAAGCCAATATACAAACTTATACCAATTCCATTTGTATATTTGTTACCACTTGCTGTGCCGTTGTATTTTATATTTTGGCTTGAAACTTATTGTTTTAGAAATTACAAAACAACAGATAGGTTTGGATATGAACTAAAAAAGAAGAAAGAAGGGGAAAGATAATGTTTTATAAGTATTTTGTTTTAGCGTTGGTTGTTGTTCTTTGTGCATATGTTTTGTGCAAGTATTTGTTTTTTAAGAACAATGAAAAATTTGATAGGGTAATGACAAAACTCCTGAAAATTTTTGTAATTACATATTGTGCTTTGGTAATTTTGTCAATATTACTGCCAGATGCCTTTGTTAGAAGTTATGACCCAAATGAGTTAGATTTTTCGTACAAAAATGTATCATTTGCACTTGTAAGGTGGTTTTCGGCTCTTGCTTTTATAATGTTGCCACTTGCAGTGTTTTTCAAAAATAGGACAATAAGAAATATTGCAATATATTTTTGTTCAATTATGACCATTATTTCAATAATATATTATCCAACATATATTGAATATTTTACATCAACTGCGGGCAGGGGGCTTAATAGCATAAGTGTATTCAGTCAATCATTTAAAAACTTTCTAATCAATTCAACATTTAGAAGTTTTGTTATTGGCTTTATGTGGTTACTTGAATTAACGATCGTAATTGTTCTTGCCGTTCAAGAAAAGCATATATTCAATGTAAAAGATAAAAAAGAATATCTTAATTTCTTTATGGTGCTTGTGCCATCGCTTATTTGTTCAATTCCAATCTATGTTCCACAACATTTATTTGGATATTCAAATATAATTTTTGATGCATGGACTGTTCCACATATTTTTTGGATATTGTGTGTTATTGGAATGATTGTTGCACTTTTCTATATTTTCAAAAATAAATCTTTGGAAGAAAGAACTTTATTGTGCTTTGTTTTGGCACTTGCATTATTTTATCAGTATAACCAAATGTTTGGGGCAATCTCAATAAGTATAAAAAGACTTCCTTTCCAACTATGTAATATTGGTGCATTGTTAGTATTGTTGGCTCTTATAACAAAAAATAAACATATCTTTAACTTTACGGTGATAGTAAATGTTGTTGGTGTTGTATTTGCATTGGCAATGCCGGACTTGGATGGGAAAGGGTTATTTTACCTATACAATATGCACTTCATTTTTGAACACACAAATGTTTTGGTTGTGCCTGTTCTTGCTTTGCTCTTGCAGTTATTCCCACGACTTGACAAAACGGCACTAAAAGATTGTATAATCGGTTTTTCAATATACTTTGCATTTGTTTGGGTTGTTGGAACATTATTCAATACAATCGCATCAATAACAAATGACGGCTTTTATAGTGCCAATTATTTGTTTATGTTCGACCAAAATGTTGCAGCAGGATTTATTCCTTTCCTTGGAAAATTATTTGATGTAAAATTGAATCTTGGTTCACATATCACACTTTACCCAGTAATTCAATCTTTAATATATATTGTGTTTTTGGCATTGTGTGTTGGAATGTATTATTTAATAAGACTAATATATTTTACCAAAGATAAAATACAAATAAAAAATCAAAATAATATTCAATAAAAAACAAAATCTCACAAATTTGTGAGATTTTTTAATGCAGTAAATGGCATTTTTTTACATGCTGACGAAAAATACTATTTTTTTAAAAGTGAAATAAATTAATTATTATCTTATTATTATTTTTTGCATAATTAAAGAATTTTTTTGCCCTTGAATATTTTTTATTTTCATTTATATAACAAATTAAATATTGGCATTTATCTATCATTTTTTTATTAGAAAATGTGATAATATTTTTGTAATAAATATCTTCAATATCAAAAAAAATATATTTATAATATTCATTATTATTTTGATATTTATTTTTTTAAATATTAAGGTTTGTTTGAATAACAAAAATATTAATTCTATCAAAAATTTCCTTTTTTATAGAAACAAGTGTTTGCAAAACGAGTTTGTCAAAATCGCCATGAGTACCAACATAAAAATCATAAATGCCAAACATAATCAATTTTAATATTATATCTTTTAACTCATTCTCAAGTTTAGAGTTTGACAATATTAAAGAATGACCTATAAATGAACAAGATGTTTCTTCCATATGTATATTATAGTACAATATGAGAGATATGTCTCTTATAAATTAAAAATTGTTTTGCTAAACTTTGCACAGATATATCTCTCAAAGGGAAGGATATTTTTATGAAGTTGGAAAATGCAATAACAAATAGAATATTATATTTATGTAAAGAAAGAGAAATAACTCCAAACAAACTTGCAAGTATTGCAGGTTTGCCATCGTCAACAATTAGGTGTATTAGGTGTATATTTTATGGAAAAAGTAAGAGCCCGGGCACAAGAACATTGCTAGATATATGTGACGCTTTGGATATCTCTCTTTATGATTTTTCAATGACGAAATGTTTAAAGATAAAACACTTGAAGGTAGTTACTAAGCAAGGCAATTTGCCTTGTTTTTTTGTTTTTATAATAACAAAAATTGTAAGTCTAGAAAATAATTGCGTCAACCCGTAAAAAAGTTTTTTTAAGTGGTTGACAAATTTGACTAAATCGTGTATATTTACTTCGTAAATGTTTTTTCATTTGCAGTCAAAGTCCTAATTTTGCTAGTTAGGCCATATTAACAAACAGCAGGTAGCAATTAACTTTGTTTTACCGAAACTACACAAATTGGTGTATATGCGTGTTGTGTTTAATACTTAATAAGTTGAACACGGTTGCAATGCGAATTTGTCAAGTTTAGTAAAACATACTTTGATAGATTCGCTTTTTTGTTTATGTGAAATAGCAAATTTTTATAAAAGGAGAAAAATATGCCTACAATTAACCAGTTGGTTCGTAGTGGAAGAAAGTCTTTTGACAAAAAAAGCAAATCACCACTCCTTGAAAACTGCCCACAAAAACGTGGTGTATGTTTGGCTGTTAAAACAACAACACCTAAAAAACCTAACTCAGCTCTTCGTAAAATTGCCAGAGTTAAGCTTTCAAATGGTCAAGAAGGAACTTGCTATATTCCAGGAATCGGACACAACCTTCAAGAGCACAGCGTTGTTCTTGTTCGTGGCGGACGTGTAAAAGACCTTCCAGGTGTTCGTTATCACATCGTTCGTGGTGCACTTGATTCTTCAGGTGTTGCAAAACGTATGCAAAGCCGTTCAAAATATGGCGCAAAAAAACCTAAATAAAAAATTTAACTAAAATCTATTAAAAGGAGAAACTAATCACTATGCCAAGAAGAAGTGGTGTGCCAAAACGTGACGTATTACCAGATCCAAAATTCCACAACAAACTTGTTACAAAATTCATTAACCAAGTTATGTATGACGGAAAGAAAGGTATTGCTCAAGGAATCGTTTATGGTGCTTTTGACATTATAAAAGAAAAGACTGGTTCAGATCCAATTGACGTGTTCACACAAGCAATTGAAAATGTAAAACCCGTTCTTGAAACAAAAGGTCGTAGAGTTGGTGGTGCAACATACCAAGTACCAATGGAAATCAGACCTGAAAGAAGACAAACTCTTGCCATTCGTTGGATTGTTTTATTCGCAAGAAAGAGAAACAGTGAAAGAACAATGGAAGAAAAAGTTGCTGGCGAATTACTTGATGCTTATAACAATCAAGGTGCTGCAATTAAGAGAAGAGATGAAATGCATAGAATGGCTGAAGCTAATAAGGCTTTTGCTCATTACAAATGGTAAAATTTTTAATTTTTGTGTTGAAATACTTCGTTTCTGCTTGACAAAATTTGCATAGTCATTTAGATGAAACTAAACTCCTACGCAAATTTATCAAGCGAGCCTCGTCTTTCTTAACAAAAATTAAAAATTTACAAAAACAATTTTTAGTTTTACAAGAATGTGCCGATTTAGAACAAAACCTAGCACTCCTTGTTAAAAATTAAAAATTTACGTAAATCAAAGTTTTTGTTTTTGATATAGTATCTCTTATTGACAAAATTTGCATAGTCATTTAGATGAAACTAAACTCCTACGCAAATTTATCAAGCGAGCCTCGTCTTTCTTAACAAAAATTAAAAATTTATAAAACAACATTTTGAGTTATTGTTAATTTGATAATAACTAATAAGTTTTTATTATAAGAAAAAATATCTTATGATAAAATAAAAACAACATTTTGAATAATTAAAATTTCAAAATAAATACTTTTTAAATTTATATAAATATTTCGCTCGAGAGTTATATTTATTAAATAATTTTTGTCGTTTTTAGCAAAAAATGAATAGTTTTATTTAATTTAGAAAAAATTATTTAGATTAAATTAAGGAGAAAATTATGGACGAGAATTTAGCGTTAACTCGTAATGTCGGTATTATGGCACACATTGATGCCGGCAAAACCACAACAACCGAAAGAATTCTTTTCTATACAGGTATCAACCACAAAATTGGTGAAGTTCACGACGGTGCTGCAACAATGGACTGGATGGAACAAGAACAAGAAAGAGGTATCACAATTACTTCTGCTTGTACAACTTGCCACTGGAAAGGTCACAAGATTAACATTATTGATACACCGGGACACGTTGACTTCACAATTGAAGTTTTGCGTTCATTAAAAGTTCTTGATGGTGCCGTTTTGGTACTTTCTGCAAGAGATAAAGTTCAACCTCAAACAGAAACAGTTTGGCGTCAAGCAAACGAATGTAAAGTTCCTGTAATCATCTTTGTTAACAAAATGGATAGAGATGATGCATACTTTGACAAATGTGTTGAATCTGTAAGAGATAGACTTCGCACAAAACCACTCCCACTTCAAATGCCAATTGGAATGGCTGAATCATTCAAAGGGATTATCGACCTTTTGACAATGAAAGCATATATTCCAGAAGACGACTTGGGAAAAATATTGGACGAAGTTGACATCCCAGCTGAATATCAAGAAGAAGCAAAGAAGCGTCATGACGCTCTTATCGAATCAGTTGTAGAAACTGATGATGCTTTGCTTGAAAAATATTTTGCAGGAGAAGAAATCAGTATTGACGAACTCAAAAAAGCAATAAGAAAGGCAACAATCGCAAAGAAAGTTACCCCAATGCTTTGTGGTTCTTCATACAAAAACAAAGGTGTTCAAAACCTTCTTGATGCAATGGTTGATTATTTGCCAAGTCCAACAGATGTTGAGTCAATCAAAGGTATTAACCCAGAAACAGGCGAAGAAGAATTTAGACACCCAGATGCAAATGCTCCACTTGCAGGTCTTGCATTCAAAATTGCAACTGACCCATATGTTGGATCATTGACATTCTTCCGTGTATACAGCGGAACACTTAAAGCAGGTTCATATGTTTACAATGCGAACAATGGTAAAACCGAAAGAGTTGGAAGACTTATTCGTATGCATGCAAACAACAGAACAGAAATACAAGAAGTTAAAGCAGGTGATATTGCCGCTATTGTTGGACTTAAAGACACAATAACAGGACACACACTTTGTGATGAAGATCACCCAATTCAACTTGAAAGTATGAAATTCCCAGAGCCTGTTATCCAACTTGCAATCGAACCAAAAACAAAAGATATGCAAGAAAAAATGGCTCTTGCCCTTGCAAAACTTGCAAGAGAAGATCCATCGTTCAGAGTACAAACTGACCAAGAAACAGGACAAACTCTTATTTCTGGTATGGGCGAACTTCACCTTGAAATTATTGTCGACAGATTGCTTAGAGAATTCAAAGTTGAAGCAAATGTTGGTAAACCACAAGTTGCTTACAGAGAAACAATAAGAAAAACTGTTGAAGCAGAAGGTAAATTCATTCGTCAATCTGGTGGTAAAGGTCAATACGGACACTGCTGGGTTAAGTTTGAACCACTTGAACCGGGTTCTGGATATGAATTTGTTGATAAAACAGTTGGTGGATCAATTCCAAAAGAATTTATTCAACCAGTTAACAAAGGTATTGATGAAGCAAGAATGAATGGTGTTATTGCCGGTTATGAAACAACAGACTTTAGAGCAACTGTATTTGATGGATCATACCACGATGTAGACTCTAGTGAAATGGCGTTCAAAATCGCAGGAAGCCTTGCATTCAAAGAAGGTGCAGCAAAAGCTGACCCAGTACTTTTGGAACCTATTATGAAGGTTGAAGTTGACGTTCCAGACGATTATCTTGGAACCGTTATGGGTAACTTGACATCAAGACGTGGTATACTTCTTGGAAACGACTCTATCCCAGGATATCAAAGAGTTAGAGCAGAAGTTCCACTTGCGGAAATGTTCGGTTATGCAACAGACCTTCGTTCTCAAACACAAGGAAGAGGTACATTCGTTATGGAACCACTTAAATATCAAGAAGTTCCAAAATCAATTACCGAAAAGATTGTTGGAGAACGTAAAAAATCTAACTAATAATTTGCTTGCCCGTTTTTGTGTTTAGCGAAAGCGGCAAGAATGGGCAAAACAAATAAAACTTTTTAAGGCGGACCCAACAGCCAACAAAAAGTTGCGTGATGTAACACATTTTTATAAAAATATGAAAAATGTTTGTCAATTATCAAAATTTGTGTTATTATCATAGAGATTAAAAAAATCAAATAAAATAAAGGAGAATTAAAAAATGGCTAAGGAAAAATTTGACAGAACTAAGACTCACGTTAACATTGGTACAATCGGACACGTTGACCATGGTAAAACAACTCTTACTTCAGCAATTTGCCAATATAGTGCTCTTAAAGGTCTTGCAGAATCAATGAAATATGCAGATATTGATAAAGCACCAGAAGAAAAAGCTAGAGGTATTACAATTAACACAGCACACGTTGAATACCAAACAGCAAAGAGACACTATGCACACGTAGACTGCCCAGGACACGCAGACTATGTTAAAAATATGATTACAGGTGCTGCACAAATGGACGGAGCAATTCTTGTTGTTTCAGCAGCAGACGGCCCAATGCCTCAAACAAGAGAACACATTCTTCTTGCAAGACAAGTTGGCGTTCCATACATTGTAGTGTTCTTAAACAAAATGGATCAAGCAGATCCAGAACTTGTTGACCTTGTTGAAATGGAAGTTAGAGATTTATTAACATCTTATGGATTCCCAGGAGATACAACTCCAATCATCAGAGGTTCAGCACTTAAGGCTTGCGAAGCTTGTGAAGCTGGAGACCTTAATAGTGAATGGTTAAAACCAATTCAAGAATTACTTGACACTATTGACTCGTATATTCCAGACCCAGCTCGTGAAACAGATAAACCTTTCTTGATGCCAGTTGAAGACGTATTCACAATTACAGGTCGTGGTACAGTTGCAACAGGTAGAGTAGAAAGAGGTGTTGTAAGAATGAATGATACCGTTGAAATCATCGGTATGAAAGATTCTGGTAAACAAACTGTTATTACAGGCGTTGAAATGTTCAGAAAACTTCTTGATGAAGCAAGAGCAGGAGACAACGTAGGACTTCTTCTTCGTGGAATCAACAGAGATGAAATCGAAAGAGGACAAGTTCTTGCAAAACCAGGTTCAATTCACCCACACACAGAATTCACAGCTCAAGTTTACGTTCTTAAGAAAGAAGAAGGTGGACGTCATACTCCATTCTTTAATGGTTACAGACCACAATTCTACTTCAGAACAACAGACGTTACTGGAACAATCAAACTTCCTGATGGTGTAGAAATGGTAATGCCAGGAGATAACATTTCAATGGAAATCTCTCTTATCACACCTATCGCTATTGAAGAAGGACTTAGATTCGCTATCCGTGAAGGTGGCAGAACAGTTGGTTCAGGCGTAGTTACAAAAATTATTAAATAATTTGAGTAAACAATTTTTATCTATAATCTTAACCCAATTATAGATCTTATATAAGAAAAGCAGTTTAACCCGACTGCTTTTTTTATGCTCAAAACGGCATTTTTATGGTAAAAATTTAATTGAATATCTATTCAACTGTGTAAAAATGACCAAAAGGGTTGATTTTCCGCTCAATATGTGTATAATAATTGTCTACAAGAAAAAGGAGAAGAAATGAATATTTGGACTGATATAAGAAAAGAAAGAATCACACCAACAGATTTTGTTGCTTGCATAGAGATTGAACAAGGTTCAAAAAACAAATATGAATTAGACAAAGAAACTGGATTGATTATTTTGGATAGAGTATTATATACATCAACTCACTATCCAATGAATTATGGGTTTATTCCAAGGACAATTTCTGGTGATGGTGACCCACTTGATGTTTTTGTTTTGTGCAGTCAACCAATTGAAAAAATGAGTTTGGTAAGATGTTATCCTATTGGCATTGTTCATATGCTTGATAGAGATGAAGTTGACGAAAAGGTTATTGCAATTCCTTTTGGCGACCCACAATATAATTTGTTTAAAGATATTTCTCAATTGCCAATACATTTGGTTGATGAATTAAAGCACTTTTTGACAGTATACAAACAACTTGAAAACAAAGTTGTTGAAGTTACAAAAATTGAAGGTTATGAAGCAGCTGAAAAGGTAATTGCGGAGAATATTGTAGATTTTGAGAAAAAGTTTAATAAATAATAAAATTTGACTGTAAGAATAATTTTCTTTACAGTCATTTTTTTGTGTTATATAATATCAGTATGAATAAAGTATTGGAAGAGATAAAAGTTAGTTATAGTGAAGATAGAGCAAAATTTAACAAAAAATTAGTTCCAACAATTGATATTTCAAAAATGTGTGGGCTGACTATTCCAAAATCAAAAGAAATTGCAAAAAAATATGCGAACTTAAAAGACGGATTTGATTATTTGAATAATTGTAAATTTTCAACACTTGATGAAACAAATATTTATGGACTTATTCTTGGATATTTGAAAGTTGATATAAATGTTCTTATGCAGTATTTGACTATATTTTTAAAGCATTTGGACAATTGGTTGAGTTGTGATATTACTTGCTCAAATTTGAAAATTGTAAATAAAATGCCGGAATTTTTCAAAAAAAATATAAAAAATTGGTTAAAAAGTGATAATTTTTATGAAAAACGCTTTGCTGTTGTAATTTTGCTTGATTATTATTTGGATGATAATTTTGACAAAAATGATTTGAACTATTTGGCAAATTTTGATGTTGACGATTATTATTTTAATATGTCGCTTGCTTGGTACTTTAGTGTTGCAATGGTAAAACAATATGACCAAACCATCAAGTTGTTTGAAAAGCAAATTATAAAAAATAAATTTGTACATAATAAATCAATACAAAAATGCGTTGAAAGTTTTAGAGTTAGTGAAGAAAGAAAAATTTATTTAAAATCACTAAAAATTTAATTTTATCGGTATTTTGTTTGCATAGATTAGCAAAATTTAGTAAAATAAAAATAATAGTAAAAGGGAAGTTATGAAAAAGTTTTTGGTATCAATTTTAATGGTGTTTTGTGTTTTTGCTCTTGCTGGCTGTGGCGGTGTGACTGATTCTATTTTTATGGAAACAAGTTCTGGTATTTACGATTTTTATGTAAATAGTCTTTTGTCAGCAAATAATAGTTACAAAACTGATGTAAACAGATTGGACGTAGACAATTCACAAAAAGAAAAGGTAAATTTTGCATGGAATGGTCAAAAATATCTTGAAGTGGAAGAACTTGCAATTATTTCATCTTTGGAATGTTATAGTTTGGTTTCACAAACAACAAAAGAATGTGCATTGAATGGTGTTAATGGCATTGGGCTAATCACTGTAAAACAAGTCAAAAACAATTATGAATGTTCATTCTCAAAAGACGGACAAGAACTAAAATATACTTTCTCTGTACAAAGAGATGCATCATCAACTTACAAAGTAAAATACAAACAAACAATTTTGGGCGAAGAAAAAGATTGCTCATCAACTGTACTTTTTGACAAAACAAAAAGCCATTTAAAAATTGATTCAATTTCTTATTATTCAACAAATGAAGAAACAATAGAAAAAATTGAAGTTTCAAAAAACTTTTATAGTTTGGTAAATAATCACACTGCATGTCAAATAAACTTGATTTTTGGTAGTGGTAACAATGCATTGTTGTATTCTTTTGATATATACAAACAGGCAATTGACTCAAATATAAAGATTGCAAAAAATGAAAGAAAAGAAACAGATGCTTTGGAAAGCAATTTGTCTTTGGAAAAATTTGCTCAATCAACAGATAATGATGTTTGCGGGTATATAGTAAGTTATAAATCAACACAAAACAAAGCAGAAACCAAAACTTTTGGCGATATGAGTAAGTGGTAAAATGAACGAAATTGAAAAACAAAAAGAACAAGAACACTTGGATAATGTCCTAAAAGAAATTGATGGACAAATAGATAACAAAAACAAACAAATTGAAGATTTGGAAAATGAGATGGCTGAACTTAACCATCATTTTTCTGACCAATATTATTTTTTGGATGACGAAGAAACTGTTGTTGGTGGGAACGAGCTTGACGAACAGGAAACACTTATAAACCAAACAAAAGAACAATACTACAAATTAAAAAAACAAAGACTTTCCCCATATTTTGGAAAAATTTCTTTTAAGGAAGAAACTGATAGTGGTGCAAAAGATTATTACATTGGAATCTTTAACTTGACAAATGGAACAGATGTCCCTGTTGTATGCGATTGGCGTGCTCCAATTTCCACAATGTTTTATGATTATGAAATTGGAAAAGCAAGTTACAGAGCTCCAATTGGTTTAATTTCGGGAGATATAACTAGCAAAAGACAATTTAAAATAAAAGATAGCAAAATGGAATGGTGCTTTGATTCTTCACTTACAATTGATGACGATATTTTGCAAAAAGAACTTTCACAAAACTCTTCTCAAAAAATGAAGAATATTGTTTCAACAATTCAAAGAGAACAAAACAGTATTATTCGTGATGAAAGCAATATTCTATTTGTGCAAGGTGTTGCTGGAAGTGGAAAAACTTCTATTGCATTGCATAGAGTCGCTTATCTTTTGTATAAGTATAGAGATAAATACAAGTCAAGCGATATTTTGATTATCTCGCCGAACTCAATATTCAGTGAGTATATTTCAAATGTCTTGCCATCTCTTGGGGAAGAAAATATTGTAAATATTTCCTTTATGGACATTGCAAAAAATGAATTAAGCACTTTGACAAACCAATTGGAAACAAGAGAACAAGCTCTTGAAGATTTGACAACAAACACAAAAAGACTAAACGAAGTTGCATACAAAAATTGCTTTGAGTTTGCTGACAGCTTAAAGCAATATCTTAATGCGTATGTAGATTTTTCATTTAATCCAAAAGATTTTGTCTTTGGCGACCTAAAAATCAAAAAAGAAGAAATTGAAAAATTGTATAGTCAAAAATATAAAGACAAAACTCCGGCAGTTAGAATAAGTTGGATTGCAGACTATATTTTGGACAAGATTGATGTTCAAGACGACAAGGGCGAAGTTTATGCAAGAATTAAAAAAGTTATTTACCCAATGTTTATATCTCAATCATTAACCGAAATATATGCAGACTTTTTGGCAAACATTGGTCTTACGTTTAGTTATACAAATCAAAACAAAGTTAGATATGAAGATATTGCACCAATTTTGTACATAAAAAATTACTTGCTTGGGCTTTCAAAATTGAGCAAAGTGAAATACCTTGTTATTGATGAAATGCAAGATTATAACCCACTTCAATTTGAAATGTTTGACGAAATATTTGCTTGTCCAAAAACAATGCTAGGGGATATGAGCCAATGTATTGAGAAATTGCTTGATGAAAATGATTTGGATAGAATTGCAAAAATCGTTGAAGCAAAAGAGATTATTACATTAAACAAAACATACCGCTCAACTTGTGAAATCACTCACTTTGCCGATAGTATAAAAGGTATACATTCACAAACGGTTGATAGACATGGCGAAGAACCACAAGTTTTCACTTTTGATAACATAGAGAATGAATGCAAAAAAATTGTAAGCCTTGTAAATGAAAATGCTTCAAAGTTTGATAACATTGCAATAATTTGTAAGAATAAAAAAGAAGCAGAAAAGTATTATAGTTATCTCTACGAACTTGATGATTTAAAACTTATGGATGATGGTAGTTTGCTGTCAAAAATTATGATAATGCCAGCATCAATTTGCAAAGGTCTTGAATTTGATATGGTAATTTTGCCAAATGTTTCAACTCAAAATTATAATAACTTTTTGGACAAAAATTTGCTTTATGTTTCTTCAACAAGAGCATTGCATAAACTATATTTAACATCAGTAAGTGATGTATCAAAATTTATTAAAAATATAAATACAAATAAATAATTATTTTAATAAAAATAATTAAATAAAACAATTTTAATTGATTTTTAATATTAAAAAATATATTTTTATTTGTTATTTTTTAATAACAAATTATCCTTTAAAATGCGGGATATAAAATAAAAATAAATAAAAAAATAACAAGAAAATTCGCCTAATTTTCTTGTTTCTTTTTTTTTGGAGTGTTGCCATATTATAGCACATCAATTCTTTTTGTCAATACTTATTTTAAAAATTACCAAATTTTTTCTCTTTTCTTATTTGAGATGATTATTGATGCAGTGCAAATTCCAATAAGGGCAAGTACTGCAACCAAAATGTATATCCACATATGAGTCGCTTGCATTGACTTTGCCTCAACATTTTTCCAAGTTAAACTTTGGACGGGTATTCCTTCACCATTTACTAATTTTACTTCAACTTTATAGTCGTTTGCAATCGTTGGGTTGAATACAATTTCACTTCCTGTGCCTTGGGTTTGACCTTCAATAAGCCAAACAATATTTTCTGGTTTGTAATAGTCTTGTAAGTCAACAGAGAATTTAAATCCCTCAACGCCAGTACTTTTGTTGCTATATTTTTCAACTTGGATTTCAAGAGTTGGAGCAGTTCTTTCTTTTGGGTTAAGTTTTATGCTTATTACATTTGAAACATATTCTTGATTTTCTATAATTATCCTTGCAAAGACGCTGTAATTTCCCGCACTATATTCAAGTGGATTAAATGAGTATGTTTGATTCGTTGTTGATTGTTTTTGATAAACATTACTCTTTGGAGTAAGGACATACCAGTTGATGGTTGCTTTGTCTGGAATTTTTACATCACTTTCGTTATTAAGTGAAAGGCTTGCTGATATTGAAAGTTGTTCCAAATCTTTTCCAATTGTTTGTTCAAGTTTTCCTGATGTGGAAATCTTTATTGAATAAGAGGCATTTGTTGTTATCTCAATTTCAATGCTGTCTTCTTTTAAACTAGAATTATCTAACTTTACAAAGAACTTCATTTTTTTGAGTTCAAGCATACTTTTGGTAACAACCAAGGTGTTGGATGTTTCTGCAAGCTTGTCAACTTTGTTGAGTGAGTTTTTGAACCAGCTGAATGTGTAATGAATGTTTGGGTCAAGGTAATCTTGATAGTTAAGAACCGCTTTTAATGTGATTTGGCTATATTCTTCATATAATTGACTTAAACTGCCTGACGGAACGATTTTTATTTGTGATGGGGTTGCATAATCACTTACGATTGTTATTGTGTTTGAATCAAAGCCACGCAATGAATTTTTGATTGTAAATGTTTTTGGAAGTTTTGGTGTAAATTTTATATCTTTGCCTACCAATTGAACTGTGTATTCATTATTATCAATTGCACCATTACTAAAGCTTAATGTATTGCCATTGATTTTCCAAGCAATTTCATTTATTGTTGATTGGTCAATTAGTGAAGTTTGTGGGTTTGTTGAAATGTTTGACTTTATTACAAAGGTTGAATAGCGAGGGTCGGATTCCTTTGCAGTGTTTGTTTTGAAAGGTGCATGATAACTTTCGTTGGCATCTTTTGTTGGTTGAGTGTTATCTTCATTAAAAATATCAATTGAAATGCCAATAACAATGTAAGAATCTGCATTTGCATTTTGGCCAAAGAATGGAATGCTTACGCACAAACTTAATGTTATCATCAAGCAAATAATAATTCCCCAAAATTTTTTCATAAAATACTCCTACGTTTAATTTACCACAAAATAAAAAAAAATAAAAATAAATTTTATAATTAAAATAAAATATTTAATAAAATATTAAATTTTTGCACTCAATTGTTATACAAAAATAGCGTTAATATATTTTATATATTACATTTGCCAAAAAATAGTTTATTTGCTTGTGTTTATTTGAATAAAAATATATAATAATACTGAAAATAATAAGGATGGTAAATTATGAGAAAGTCCAACATTTCTAAATTAATTTTAAGTTTTGCTTTTATTCTCTTGGCATTTGCAGGTCTTGGGGGAATTTTTTTGCAAACCGCATCTATGCAAAAATCAGAGAGTGTATATGCTGCTGGAAGTATAGAAGCAATTGGTTCCGCCGATGCTTTGG
>DJER01000020.1 GCA_002431905.1 Christensenella sp. UBA5893
AACTCTAACGTTATTTGTATAACTACTAACCTACGTTAGTTAATTATCTTTGTTAGATTTTGTCTGTACTCATAAACTTTTACTGACTCGTAATAGTTCTTGTTGTACATTCTCAATTTTTGTTTTTTCAAATTGACAGATATACTTTGTGTTGTTATTCTAAACATTTAACCTTTACTATTCTTGTACAATATTTAATTTTTATGGTTCTTGCTATCAGGCTTCTTCCTAACAGCATAAGAATACTAACATAATGAGTTTATAAAGTCAACAACTTTTTTAAGAAATTTCAACATTTTTTGACTTTTTTGTCACAATCTGCAAACACCCCGCATAGTGTTAATTATTTACGCCCAAATTATGGACTATTACTGGCATTTTAACATATTAAAAGCATTTATTATACCATTGTCATTTATGTCTGTTGTAACAAATTTTGCACACTTTTTGATATCATCGCAGGCATTCCCCATTGCAATTGAAATATCTGCAGTTGTAAGCATTGGTAAATCATTTTGAGAATCGCCAATTGCAACAACAATGTAGTCTTTAAAATTCTTCTTAAAATATGTTACCACATTTGCCTTTGATGCGTTTTTGTGGCTTATGTCTGTATAGTTTTGAGGCATTTCAAAAAAGTTTAGTTCAGAAAACTGCTTTTGGACATTTTCATCAACATAACCATCGGTTAAAATTTGTTGAATTTTTCCACTTTGCAAGTCGTTTTTGTACTCTTCTTTTGAGCATTTTTCAGCAAAAAACTTTTTTGCAATTCCCCTTGCCTGATGATATGACTTTTGTGCAATTGCTGTTTTGTATGACCAATATATATCGTTTTCATCCAAATATTTGACCAAATTTTTTACTGTTTCTTTTTGCAAATATTCAATGCTCTGCACAACATTAAGAGTTTTTGAATCGAATATATAATCACCCATAAGCACTGCATAGTAATCAAAAAGCCCTGAACCTTTTATGCTTGTTACGTCATTAAGAACCCTGCCGGTTGCAATAACAAAAATATGCTCCTTTTCTTTTAGGGCTTTTATCTTTTCCAAAATGTCGTTTTTTACCACTTTGGTTCCGTCTTGGACAAGTGTTCCGTCTGCATCAATTAAAAAAACATATTTATTGTCTTGTGATTTATCCATAATATGAAATATTGCACTTATTTTTGATTTTAGTCAAGTAAATATAAAAAATACCACAATCTTGTGGTATTATTTTTTATCACTATCTTCGTTTGGGTCGAAGAAATCAAACGCCTTCATAATTTCATCCAAATCATCTTTTGGATTTATTGCTTCTTTTAGGTCAAAGCCAGTTTCATTAACCTCTGGTATTGCACCAACTTTGGATGTTATTATGTTTGCATATGCGTTATTTTCTATTGAATCGTCTTCCAAAAACTTATCTGCCAAATCTTCGCCGTCTGTCATTTTTTCATTTAGTGAAGTGTTGCAAATAGGTTTTATTAGTGATGCTTTATCTTCTATTCTATTCAATTCAGTTTGAGATGTCAGCATATCTTTTGAAAGTTGTTTTCTTTCAACTTTAACAGTTTTCACCGGTTCATCTTTTGGATAGGTGTTAAGTTTTTTGAGCAACAATCTTATCGTATCATTGTCAGTTTTTACCGGCGATGTGATTGAGCAAAGTTTGAAATCGTCTTTTAGTGTGTTTTTGATGTCATCCTTAAACTTTGTTAAAAGTTGTTGGACATTTTCAACCTGTTCAATTTGTGGATATTTGTCTATGATTTCATCAAGCAACTTTTCCCACTTTGAATATAGCAAATTGAGTTGTTGAATTTTTAATTTGTATACATTATTTGAACTTTTTTCTATTTGCTTTGCTTTTTCAACTGCGGCAGTTAATGCAATTGAAATACTTTCATTTTTTTCTTTTATTTCATTTTTTTGACTTTGATAGAACTTTAGTTCGTTTTCTAGTTTTTGATTTTTTTGTTCCAAGTCATCTACTTTTGTAAGCAAATCTTTTATATACAATTCCACTTCTTTTCTATTGTATCCATTTTTTGCCACAGAAAAGTTAATCATTTATTACTCCTTGTATTTATAAATATCCTTTTGGAAATATTTGCCAATATAAATATAGCAAGACTTAATTCAATTAGCAAGAATTCCAACAAAGATATATACAATAATTTATATACAACTAATAATAACACTTCGAAAAGGCAAACAACAAACACTTTTAAGTGAAATTTTTGACGAAAAAAGGCAAAAACCCAAAAAGATGCAATGCCAATTATAAATATATATGTGGGATAATACATTTTTAAATTTAGGTTGTAGTAATTTATCAAAACCCCAAAAATGCCACAAAAGAAAAGCAATGAACCAACATACAAGCGTGAGTCTATTTTAAAAAAATACGCTCTTAAAAAACAAGGCACTGACAAAAATATCAGTGCCAAAGAAAACCAAATATTTTGCAATTTTGCAAATGTCAACAAAAGCAAATACAAAACAAGCAAAAAAATGTTAGTCCACTTTATTGTTTGAGTTATTTTCAACACTTTTATCCTTTTTTGATTTAGTGTTGATAATAATTAGTAAAATTATACCCAAAATCATAAGACCTAGGCTTAATAATTGAGATACTTTCATTCCCCCAATATACAAACTGTCGCCCCTAAACTGTTCTATTATACATCTAACACACCCATAAAAACACAAATACATACATAAGATTGAACCATTTTCTTGTTTGTGTTTTAATATAAAGTATAGCAAAATGCCAAATATAATAAAGTCACATACACTTTCATAAAAGAAAGTTGAATAATGCCACACACCATTTATTTGCACTGAAAGCGGAAACCACATTGCACCCTCGTTTGTAACTTCAATGCCATAGCAACACCCACCAAAATAACAGCCAATTCTTCCTATTGCCTGACCCAATATCAATCCAACGACTGCCAAATCGGCGACTTTGAGAAAGTTTTTTTTGTGTATAACACAATACAAAACAACCCCCAAGCAACCACCAATAACACCGCCATATATTGCCATTCCGCCATTCCAGATTTCAAAAATCTCCCAAAATGTGAATGAATGGTCAGAAAAGATAACATAATAAAGTCTTGCACCAATAATAGCAAGTGGTATTGCGTACAAAGCAACAAGATATATATCTTCTGGCTTCATTCCACGCTTTTTTGTTATTTTGCAAACGACAAAAATGGCAAGCAACATTCCAATTGCAATAAGCAAGCCATACATACTAAATCTTAAACCAAAAATATAAAAATTATTTTGCACTAAATTCATAACAACATTATATTACATATTCTAAATTTGTCAAATAGTTTATTGTTGGCATAAAAAAAGAGTTTTGAATATCAAAACTCTTTTGGTTTTTTAAAATTCTTTTTCGTCTTGGCTTATGTTTTCATTCTCTTTTGGAGTGTAAACATAAGTTTTGTGAGCATATGCTTTTGATGCTGATTTATACTCTTCTGGATTTGAAATATACCCATTGATCAAGTTAATTCTGTTGTCAAGGTCTTGTTCATTTTCGATTCTTAATTCTGAACTATCAGCAACTTTGCTTTCCTTTCCAAATTGTTTTCTCTTTAATACAATTGGGAAATTTTGAGTTGTGATATCACCTTTTTCAAGTTCTCTTTTTGCTTCTTTTAATAGAATCAACTCACAATGTTCCATATTGTCTACTGAATTTGATCTTGCAAATGTTTTTTGAATTCCGTCTTTAAAGTTCAAAGAAACTGAATAACCATAACTGTTTCTATCTTTAACTGAAATTCTGTTCATCAATGATTGTTTTGATTCAATAAAGCTTTCAAATTCATTTTTTGCTGAATTTGTTAAGCAAGAGATTTGATTTCTTGAATCTTGAATCTTTGCATCCTTTTCACCTGTGATTACAGACTTGTAAGAATATCTGCTTGACATTTGAGCAACTTCTGAATTGTCCAAAGTTTTGTCAATTTTGTTGATTCTTTTTTCAAGAGATTCTGCTTGTCTTGTTTTTCCTTGATTCATAAGCAAAGCACGTCTACCTTCAAGCATTCTTTTTTGTTCAAAAAGCCTTTGCGGATTATTCTTTGAATATCCTTCATCATTCAATGGTCCCATCATATTGTTTGTAACCATTACTTCATTTGACTTTGTGATTGTGTTTGCAAGTTGTTTTGTGTTAACTTTTGAAGACTCTTTTTCAAGTTTGCTTTCAAGGATTTTTGCAGTTGCTTCTGTTTGTTGTTTTAACATTTTGTGTCTTATTCTTGCACTAACGCCACAAATTGTTCCTGTGGTTGTAAATAACCCAATTGCAGCCATTCCGCCCAGCAACGCAGCATCAAAGAATGTTGTTGTTGCTGCAAGTGCCATAAAGCATAAAGCAAAAGCGCCACAAGCCAATGTTGCTGATAATGCAATGGCTAACAAAATTTTTGTTCTTTTACGCATAAATCTTTGCCTCCATATGTTTATTTTCGCTTATATTATAATATTCTAGCCCAGTAATGTCAATACCCCTTTTTCAAAAATTATTGTATTATGTTCCCGGACTGCCACATTTTGTCAAGGTTAAATTTTTGTCTTGTTTCTTTTGTAAAAATATGAATGATTATATCTTTGAAATCAAGAACAATCCACT
The DNA here is from genome assembly GCA_002431905.1 of Christensenella sp. UBA5893. Taxonomy (GTDB): domain Bacteria; phylum Bacillota; class Clostridia; order Christensenellales; family UBA1242; genus UBA5893. Next base: position 4,651 of record DJER01000020.1, read on the forward strand.
CTGCCTTATACAAACCATCTGTGTGAAAACACTCATAATTTTTTTTAAATTCGTCCTTGAACATAAGTGTCAACTTTCTTGATGAGATTGCATCTTTGCCCGTTGCAACAATAATCTTTTTTGCATAATTACACTTGTCTTGCGTGTTATATAGTTCAATATTTTTTGCACCATTTTCCTGCAAAAATTCTACCATTTGTTGTGCAACATTGTTATAATCCATAAATTTCTCCAATTTCTATTTTGTAGTATAACAATTTTATACATAATAGTCAAATATATGTTTGTAATATATAATTTGGTCAATAATTTATGTATGAAAAAATTTAATGTATATAATGTAATTGATTTATTTTTTAAAACACTTTTAATCTTTTTGCTAACTTTTGTTTGGGTAAGATATTTTGTAAAATGTCTTTTACTTGCCATATTTTTATCTGCATTTATCACCATTTTAATTGATATTTTTTCTTACTTAATAAAAACAAAAATAAATTCAAAAAAACAAATCGCAAAGGATGAAGAAAATAAAATCAATGAAATTACGAATTCTTTAATTTATTCCAAAAATAGTAAAGTTGTTGATTATTTTTTCAATTTGGCAAAATCAAAACATAATGCCACAAAAAAATCAAAATATATCGAAATAAATTATACAGACTCTAATATAATTTTGTATCCTATGTTTAAACTTGAAGAAATTGCTTCACAAGATATACTTGATATATATAATTCAATAAAAAGTAGAAATATAAAAAGAATAATAATCTGCACAAGTTCATATAACACAAAAGCAAAAAATGTTGCATCAAAACTTGACAAAGAGATTGTAATTTTGGATGGCAGACAAACCTATTTTGAACTTATAAAAAGATATGGGATATACCCAGATAAAATTGAACTAAGACAAGCAAAAAAACAAACCTTTTTGGAGCTTGTTTCATATGCCCTTAACAAAAAAAGAACCAAAGGTTATTTTTGTTCTTCCCTTTTGATTCTTTTTTGCAGTTTTTTTGTCTCATATAGTTTGTATTATGTAATAATGTCAAGTATTTTGCTTGTTCTGGCTTTTGCTTCATTTTCTAACCCAAAATATAACAAACCAAAAAACATCAAACTACTAGATGTCTAAATCAATATGCTCAACATCATTTCGAGATGATCTTCTGTAGATTACAAATATTTTGCCAATAACTTGTACCATTTCACAATTTGTTTTTTCTTGCACAAGTGATGCAACTTGCTTGGAGTTTAACTCACAATTATTGAGTACTCTAATTTTTACAAGTTCTCTCTTTTCAAGCATATCTTCAATTTGTTTAATTGATTCGTCTTTGATTACATCTTTGCCAACTTGCATAATTGGTGTTAAAACGCTTGCTCTTCTTCTTAAATTTGCTCTTTGCTTTGTTGTTATCATAAATTACTCCTCATAGTCGAATGTGATGTCTTTGATTATAACAGTGTCGCCATCTTTCATTCCTTTTTCTTTTAACTTGTCAATAATTCCAAACTTTTTGAGTGCATTTTGGAAATACGCAAAACTTTGTGGATCAGAAAGGACTACTCCTCTTGTCATATTGTCAATAAGTCCACCTTTGACTTCATATGTTGTGTTATCAACTTTCACAATCTCAAAAGTTTGTTTGTCTTTTGTATCAAAATTATCGAGTTCAACTTCAATTGGTGCTGGCTTTGGAGTTTTCTCCAAGGTTTGCCATACCTTGGCTTCAAGTTCATCAAGACCTTCATGAATTATTGAACACAGCGGAATTGCTTTTTGCCCTGTTTTTTCATTAAACTCTTTAACTTTTTTATCTAGTGTTTCTTTATCCAGCATATCAATTTTTGTTAAAGCCACAATTTGTGGAACTTTTGCAAGTTTTTCACTATATTTCTTTAACTCTAAATTGATATGAAAATAATCTTCAACGGCATTTCTTCCTTCACTTTCGGAAATATCAACCAAATGTACAAGAACCCTAACTCTTTCTATATGTTTTAAAAAATAATGTCCAAGCCCTGCACCTTCACTTGCCCCATCAATCAACCCCGGAATATCGGCAACGACAAAACTATTGCCTTTGTATGAACAAACACCAAGATTTGGATATATTGTTGTAAAGTGATAGTTTGCAATCTTTGGAGTTGCATTTGTGATTACTGAAAGTAATGTACTTTTCCCAACATTTGGATAGCCAATAAGTCCAACATCAGCAATACTCTTTAGCTCCAAAATAACTTGACGTTCTTTTACTTCTTCGCCTGTTTGAGAAAATCTTGGGGCCTGTCTTGTTGGAGTTTTAAAGTACTCGTTTCCATGCCCGCCAAGTCCACCTTTAAGAGCGACAAATCTATCGCCGTTATTTGTTAAATCGGCAATAACTTTTTCTGTTTCGGCATCAAGAATAACTGTGCCACAAGGGACTTCAATTATAACATCTTTTCCATCAGCACCCTTTCTGTGTTGTTTTTCACCACCAAGACCATCTGTTGCAACAAATTTCTTTTTAAACGAAAAACCATACAAGGTATTTATGCCTTCGTTGGCAACAAAAACAATGTCACCACCTTTACCACCATCACCACCATCTGGCCCACCATACATAGTCAATTTACTGCGATAAAAAGAAACAGCACCTTTGCCACCATTTCCCGCTTTTATTGTAATTTTTACTCTATCTAAAAACATTTTTTGTCCTTTTATATTTTTTTATATGTTGAGATTTCTCCAAAGCAAGACTTCGATGCGAGAGTCGAAATGACATTTTGGAGAGATTTCTCCATTATCCATAAAAGTAAGCAAGGGTCGAAATGACTTACTTTTGTTTGCTTTTATAGTATTTGCAAATATCCTTGATTTCACACTGCTCACAGTTCGGTTTTTGTGCTTTGCAATGATATCTTCCAAAAAGCACAAGTCTATGATGTATTCTTGGCATATCATCTTTTAGCAATTTTTCCAATTTTACTGAACATTTACTTGGGTCTTTTTCATTAACCAAGCCTACCCTGTTTGCAATTCTTAACACATGAGTGTCAACAGCAATAACATCAGCATCATACAAATCGCCACAAACAACCTTTGCTGTTTTCATTCCAACTCCCGGAAGTGTCATCATTTCTTCTATTGTTGTTGGAACAATACCTTTATATTTGTTTACAATTTCAATGCTTGCATTTTTTATATTTTTTGCTTTGTTATGATAAAA
>DJER01000029.1 GCA_002431905.1 Christensenella sp. UBA5893
TATCTATGAGATAAATGAATAATTTTAGTCAGCAAGTTTGGCTGATTTTTTTGTTAAAATTTCCATTGCTTTTCGTTTGTTTTGTAAATTTGTGTGAACATATCTATTCAAAGTTATAGTTGGCGATGAATGTCCAAGAAGTTCGCTAATCGTTTTTATATCAACACCATTTTCAAGTAGTCTTGTTGCAAATGTATGACGAAGTGAGTGAAAACCATAATGTTTAATGTGTAATTTTTTGAGCAGGTTTTCAAAAGATTTTTGATAAGCCCTTGATTGTATCTGCTTTCCATTATGACTTACAATTACATAGTCACTTTTGGGGTTTTGTCTTAAAACTTTAATCAAATCCAACAACTTTTTAGAAATAGGGATTTCCCTAATTGAACTTTGTGTTTTTGGCGAACTTTCGATGGTTAAAGTCTTATGATTTTGCGAAATAGTTCCAACCGATTTATCAACATAAATAAGTTTATTTTTAATGTCTATATTTTGCCATTTTAGCGCTAGAACCTCACCAAGTCTAAGCCCTGTGTAAAGACTTAATAAAATGCCAAAATAATAAATCTTATTGTTTTCTAAAATATAGTTTTCAAGCTTTGCTTGCTCTTGCTTTTCAAGTGCTTGAACTTTTCTTATTTGTTGATTTTTTAAATGCAAAGTTATCACTATTTTTTCTTTTGTTAAACCATTCTCAAAAGCAAGGTTAAGACTTCTGTTTATCAAACTCTTAACCAGTTTTGTTGTAGAATATGAATATTTTTCCTTTATACTAACAATAAATTCATTAAGATTGCTTAACGAAATTTCCTTATTAAATCCGACAACATAAATTTCATTCATTTGCAAGTAGAATAAATAAGTTTTTTGTTTTATAGAGTATTTGATATTTTCCAAATACTGCATAACGATGTCTTTTAATTTCATATAAAATTCCTCCTTGCATTATTTTACTTTGCATTAGAGAAATTTTGAATGTATAAAATTAAGTAATTTAACAAGTATCAAAAAATTTAAAAGTTATATTTATCACTTTTACTAGCCTCCATAGTAGTATTGCATAAACAATATTATATATTATTTTATCAAAAACTACAAGCCTTTACTATTGTTTCTGCAATATTATATTTTTTCAGTGTTGGGCTACAATAATATTGTGAAAACAATACAAAAGGAAATAGTCAAAATGAACACAGTTTCAGAAGTTGTAGTAAAACGAATTAAAGAGGTATTGAATGAAAAAGGAATGTCAATTTATCGCTTGGAAAAAATTACAGCAATGTCGCACAACACAATGCAAACACTTATGAGAGCAGATAACAACAGCGTAAATCTAAAAACAGTTTTACTAATCATTCGTGGACTAGGCATTACCACTGCTGAATTTTTCAACTCTCCAATGTTTGATGATGAAAATTTGGATGTAGATTAAAAACACAAAAATAGCACTAGAAACAACGTCTAGTGCTATTTTTAATTACAAACTTCGCCAAGCAAAGCGGCTGTAAGCAAACATTTGCTTCAGTTCCACTCACTACTTACGTAAATTTGTTTTGTAAGAAAATAAAAGACAAGGTTTTTCCTTGTCTATTACTTTTTAATATCGTTTTAATGTAAAATTTTATTGTCAACAATTATGTCGCCATAAAAATTGGTTACGGTTACACTTTTAATTTGGTCATAGTCAACTAAACTTTTTGGCTTCTCGTCTAAATATACTTTTTCGTAGTCAATTTTATCAAAATCACCAGTATAAACATAAGCCCATAGAGTTTCTCTTACATGATTCTCTTTGTAAAAAGCAAAGAAATATCCGTTATCAATATAGTTTTTATACTCCTCAAGCTTTTTATCTAAGAACTCAAACATTTCTTTTTCAGAATACTTTTCCCATGAGTTACCATTCCAATCAATATAATCATCCGGCAAAAAATCTCCGAAAAAGCCAATTGTTTCTTGATCAAATATTATTCCTAACTCACCAAATGTTAATTGATTTGCAGGATGTTCAGCAGGAACAATGGTTATTATCTCACGATCAATACTTTTAACTCTTTCTTTAACTACGCATCTTTTGTATGGTTTAAACATAAGTTTTACATGTTCAATATATTTTTCAAATGTTCTCATTTTATTTTGCTCCCATACCAAATGTGAATTGTTCTCTCTATATTGTGAAAATGGTAATATCCACCAGCACCACCGTAACCAAACAATTCAGTATCATCTTTGCTAATCCATGCACCAGTTACTACTGCAAGTGTGGCTGCCTCCTCTACAGAATCAGCATAAATTCCTAATGCTCTTTGTGCCAAATATCCATTCTTTTTGTATCCTTTAAGCAAATCAACAAGTTCGCCAAAAGGATTGTTTGCTCCACTTCACTAATAGTTCACAATTGTTACAATTCTATTTCGCTAAATATTAGTCCTGTTAATTCTCCATTTTTAATTTGGGCGTAGGCATTGTCGAAAAATTTATAAGTTATATCTCCGCAATCAATATCGCCAATTTGTAAAATCTTTTGTTCTTTGTCATACAAAATATTTATAGTATTAAATTTAATGTAGCTTCCTGTTCCAGGGTATAACTTATCTTCTGTATCAAGAGTTAAAATAACATTTTTTATAATAGTCGGAAATTTTAATTTTACAACCTTAATTTCCTTATTTAACAATTCTCCGTCAAAAGATGAAATCCTTTTGGTTTCGTCATCAATATTTAAGTTAAAAAATCTATCTTGTAAATATAATGAAAATTCCCCTCCTCCATGCAAAGATAACAACAATATTTTACCATCAACTTCCTTTTTGTATATTTTTATTTCTTGATATGCCTCCAGAGCTTGTCTATTTGTTGCTTCTTCTATTTTAAATTTATAATTTTTATACTGCGTGCTCATAATATATCTCCTTTTGTTAACTTGCAAATAAGAAATGCACAATAACTTCCTTTATAGGGTCAATTATTAATTCCCAAGAACCGTAAGTTGTACCTTTAGCTGTTTGTTGAATTCCCTCAACTGTCCATTTTAGATAGTTAGTACCACTTTCAACAACCGGTGATTTTGCTTTCATTATTTCTTGAGAAATTAAATTTGCTTGTTCATAATATTGTCGATAATCTGAACTGCCTTTTTGAAAATAACTCTTATTCTTAATTGAATTAGAAAAATCCAAATTACCATTTTGTGCAGATTTGATTAATCGATTAGTTTGCGCAGTTGGAGTTTTCATTGCTATACTTCCAACTCCCCAGCCCGTTATAGCTCCTATAGCAGCTCCTACGACAACACCACCAGCAATCCATCTCCAATCTAATTTACCATATTCTGAATAAGAGATTACTCCACCAGCCACACCACCAGTAATACCACCAGCTATAGCACCTGCTGCAATACAAGCACCTAAACCAACTCCACAAGTTGCAACAACTGCAGCAGCAACTGCTGATACAACAACGACAGCTACCACAGCTACCACAACTTTTTTCCATAATTTTTTGAACCAGCCACAATTAGAAACCATTCCAGCATCTTGCATTTCGCTTAATAAGACACATTCGCCATCAACATCTAAATAAGCATCAATTTCTCCATTTTTATTATAAAATGCAATTCCCTGAATTTTATCGATTTCTATTTTGCCGTCAGAATTAATAGTTTCGGCAGACAAAGTTACAATACCAGTTTCGGCATCAAAACTAAAATTATATTTGACTTGCATTTTCAAGTCTTCTTGTAAATCTGTACCTGAAACAAAATTGAGTTTACCAAAATCGCTTAAATTAAGTGTTTGATAGCCTTCAAAAGTTGTTAAACTGCCTTCTGTTTGCAAATTTGCATCTTCAAATTCATCCAAAATGCTTTGATAATCTACTCCGTTTTTGTTTATCTCAATATTTCTCGTAACTGGTTGAATTTCTGCGGATTGTTTGGCACGCAAAAAATCAGTTGAACAATAAACAAATCCGCAAACAATTACTAGCAAAATTGAAATGAACATCACTGCATTCTTTTTAATTGTTTTTATCATAAATTCCTCCTAAAATAAATTTTGAAAATGATTAAACATTTTCTATATATTCCAATATTGTATTGATGGGAATACAATATGCAATACCATAAATAACATTACCTTTGTTGTCTTTTAGCCTAAAAGTAGTAAGCCCCACAAGTTTGCCAGTGTTGTCCAACAACGCACCACCACTGTTGCCATCTGCAATGGTTAAGTCACACTGAATTACATTTCTTGTGTTGTCTTCGTATGTAACATTAAGGCTTGGGTTGGAGATTATTCCCTTTGTTATAGAAAGACCTAAATTGTTAAGATTGCCTATTGCAAAAATTTCTTGATTGTAATTTAACTTTGAACTGTCGCCCATTTTTAATGGTTTGAAATTTAAACTTGTATCATCTAGTTGCAAAACTGCAACATCTTTGGTGGTGTCAAACTTTACTATTGAAACTTTGTGATAATCATTTTCAAATGAAAATCTAACACTGACATTTTCAAAGGTATAAACCACACCCATTTTTTTATAAGTTATGACATGGGCATTTGTAACCAAAACACCGTTGGAATTTATAAACTCTGCTGTGCCAAAACTTTCTCCAACATCTTCGGTTGAAGCTTTAACTTCAACAACGCTATAAACATAATCACTAAACTTTAAAGTGCCATTTCCCCTTTTTGTTAGTTGAACAACATTAAGGGCAACGCTTAATACCAAAAAGACGGAAAGGATGATGTATATTGCTTTTTTCTTCATAAACTGCTCCAAATTGTTAGTGCAATTATATAGCATAAATTTTAAAATTTCAATACCTAAATCGAATTATTTTTGTTATTTATTGATTACGACAAAATTCGACATTTTTCGCTCTTGTTTTTACCCTTTTTATGCTTTTTATGTGCATAAATTTGTTTTTTGCACATAAAAAAGACAAGGTTTCCCTTGCTTTTTTAAATTGCAATATCTAACATCATTTTGGCAATATTTACACGCATATCAATTGCCCCACAAATGCATTTGAGCCAAAAATATTTGTAAATCTTTGCATTGTTCATTTGCCAAAAATTCAGTGTTTTTTTTACAAGTTAACTAATTTAATATTTTTTTCTCTGAGCAAATATGTGTTTTAAGGGCTAAAAAAATTTACCAATCGGTATAATTTTATGAATGAATTATCAATATTTTTAATTATTATAAAACTCTTATCAAATTAAATATTGCAAGAGTATAGTGCAGACTTTAAATATCACACATTGAAATTTATGCATCATCACAGCCTTTATGTTGCATCAAATTTATAATATTTATTTTTAAATTCCTATCAAATTTTTGTTTGTTGATTATGACAACCAACAACAAAACATTTTCTCTTTTAAATAATAGAAAAATTACAATTTTGAATGGTTAGTTGCTCATCTTTTTTATTCTTCCAAAAACTGCTGAAAGTTCATTGTTATACCCCATGTTTCCACCTTGTTTTGCATACGCCAACTTTGCATTTTTAAGTGCCAAATCGTAATTTTCCAAATCGCAATAGGCTGCTGCCAGCGATGTGTATAGTATTGAAGAACCACAATCACATATATTTAAATATTTTTTTGCAATGTCAATTGCGTTTTGTGGTTGGTTTAAACTTCTATAAATACTGGTCACAATGGGCAAAACAACAAAAACAAAACTTGCGTCATCTTTATAGCAATCCATTGCATATAATGCCGCTTTTAGCGACAAATAATACTGTTGGTTATTTTTGGTTGATTTGATATAATCCTTTATTTCTTCTTTACTAAAATTTTGAAAATCCTTTGACCCGAAATAAATTTTGCTCAATTCATCAAGTTTAACCTTTTCAACTGTCATAAAATGCGAGTCAACAAATGTTTTGCCGGTGTAATAATACAACTCGCCATCATATTCAATTTTTTCCATAAAATTTCACCTCCGGAAATTTAATACAAAATCTCAAATTAAACAAAACTCAAATCATTTTTTGCCATCATTTGTTTTTCTTTGCTCAATAAAAATTTTCGCGATTTATCAAGCCTTAAGCAATTCAATTTAAAAAAATCATTTTTTGCAACATTATCAACAACTTGGGTGTAAAATATTGTTACTTAATTTTAACATAAAAATCAACAATTGTCATCATCAATAACAAACATATTAAAAATTTGCAAATTAAAAAGTATAAAACGGAAATGAATAGTAATTTCAATTTTTAAGTATATATTTATCAAAATTTTTAATGCACAATACAAAACGATATTGAAGTTATAGAAAAAACAAACAAATCACATTTAACCACAATAGTTATATCATAGATGGAAATCTTATTTCACGGAAAGCTTTGAGAGATTTTGGAAATTAATATTAGCACAAATATTTGCACACCGCTATCTTTGGAATACATCTAGTGAAATCGAGATAATCTATGTCACTTTAATTTTTTTCAATAAAACGTCTGCGAATATGAACTAAGTTATTAATGGAATAAAGAAGTCATTAGAAAAAATTAATTAAAAACAAATGGTACATAAAGCTTCGCAAGATACTTTCAAAATGCTTTGAGGCTCAATCGTCTATATGTTAAAATTAAACGGAATACAATTTTAGACATTATTTAAACAAATGGTTTAGAAAATTTAAACAATCTACAAGATGGTGATTAAAAAACAAAAATAAAAACAATTAAAAACAATATTTAAAGGAGAAAATAAAAATGATTAAATTTGAAGATTTTTTTAAGGTGGATTCGCCAGACAAAACAAAAGTTAAATTCAATATGAATGAAGGTAATAAAGATACTCCAGCATGGGATTTGTTAAGAGAAGATAATGCAAGTCTAAAATATCAAAGATGGCTAAATATGAATGCACACTATGAAAAAAAGAATTATAACAATAATTATGGAAATGCGAAATATGTACTATCGTTTGCTCAATATTATTTGCTAGGAAAAGAATTTTATATTTTTGGTGGTTTATTCGAAATAAAGTCCAAAAATCCACAGGAAGATAATACTACAGGCTATATCCTTACCAAATTGGAGAAATACCAAGAATACGAAAAAAGATTAGTAATTAAACTTTCAAAGCCTGTAGGTCAAAGGTATAATTTATGGTATGACTCAGTCTCAAATAATGGTGCAGAAATATACCAGATATTGCCACCAAAAGTTCTTGATGATTTTCCGGGATTTAGTAATGTCTTACTTGACCATGAAGACTTACAATATATATTTAGAAATCAAGCTCCAGAATGGAAAATACAACTATCGTCAGTGAAAGGTGTTTACTGTATAACTGACACAAATACTGGAGAATTGTACATCGGCTCAGCATATGGTAATGGTGGTATATGGCAAAGATGGTCGAGTTATGCTAATATTAATAATTTGGCAGGTGGAAATAAAACATTTGAAGAAATAAAAGGCAAGGACCCTAATTATATAATTAACTATTTTACATATTCTATTTTAGAAATATTTGATCCAAAAACATCGAATAACGAAGTTATAAGACGGGAAGAATTTTGGAAAAAAGTGTTTCAATCAAAAGAACATGGCATGAACAATTAAAATCGGTTAAAACCGATTTTTTATTTATTAATATCATCAAGACCAGACGAAGAACTTTCTCCAAGTTATAACAATCCTTCACAAATATTTAATTTTTCTCAAAATATTGATATGTTTAAATGTTTAATACTTAAAAGCAACCAGACATTGATGGTGAAATCTTGTTTGAAAGCAAGAAAAAAGAGCAATCTAAACTAAAAAGTTCGGATTGCTCTCTAATGGCGGAGAGTGAGAGATTTGAA
>DJER01000015.1 GCA_002431905.1 Christensenella sp. UBA5893
CTTTTTTATTTTGAGTGACCCCTACGGGGTTCACTTCAATTTGTGGTATTTTTTATATTTAATTATTTATTTGATTTTGAATATAATTTTCTAATTCCGAAATTTTTATTCTAACTTGTTCCATTGTATCTCTATCACGAACAGTAACCGAATCATCTTCCAAAGTATCAAAATCAATTGTTACACACATTGGTGTTCCAATTTCATCTTGCCTACGGTAACGTTTCCCAATGCTACCTGCTTCATCATAAGTGCAAGAGAATTTTTTGATAAGATTTGCATATACTTCATCTGCCTTTTCACTTAATTTTTTAGAAAGTGGCAAAACTGCAACTTTGTAAGGTGCAAGGAAAGGTTTTAATTTTAAAACAACACGACTATCTCCATCGCATAAATCTTCTTCATTATAAGCATCACAAAGAACAGTTAAAAACATTCTGTCAACACCAAGTGAAGGTTCAATAACATATGGCACATATTTTTTGTTTGTAACTGGGTCAAGATAATCAAGGGCTTGCTTTGATTCATTTGCATGTTGAGTTAAATCATAATCTGTTCTATCAGCAACTCCCCAAAGTTCACCCCATCCAAATGGGAATTTATATTCAAAATCTGTTGTTGCTTTTGAATAGAAACACAACTCTTCTTTTTCATGGTCTCTAAGTCTAATATTTTCTTCTTTTATTCCCATATAGATGAGCCAATCTTTGCAGTAGCTTCTCCAATAGTTAAACCATTCAAGGTCTGTTCCTGGTTCACAGAAAAACTCAAGCTCCATTTGTTCAAATTCTCTTTGTCTAAAAATGAAATTTCCTGGGGTTATTTCATTTCTAAATGATTTTCCAATTTGTCCAACACCCATAGGCATTTTGCTTCTTGTTGTTCTTAAAATGTTTTTAAAATTAACAAAAATACCTTGCGCTGTTTCAGGTCTTAAATATACTGTGTTTGTGCTTTCTTCTGTAACACCAATAAATGTTTTGAACATTAAATTAAACTTTCTAATTGGTGTCCAATCGCATTTTCCACAAATTGGGCATGGAATTTTGTTGTCAGCAATAAATTTTTCCATTTTTGCATTGTCAGTTTCCCAACCTGCAATATCTATATCCAATTTTTTTCTTGCAATATAGTCGGCAATCAAGTTATCGGCTCTATGTCTTGATTTACATGATTTGCAATCCATAAGTGGGTCAGAAAAACCACCCAAATGTCCTGATGCTTTCCAAACTCTTGGATTCATAAGTATTGCACTATCAAGCCCAACGTTATACTTGCATTCTGTAACAAACTTTTTCCACCATTCTTTTTTAATGTTGTTTTTTAATTCAACGCCAAGTGGACCATAATCCCAACTGTTTGCAAGTCCATCATAAATTTCACTACCAGGGAAAACAAACCCCCTTACTTTACAAAGATTAACAATCTTATCCAAACTTTGTTCCATATTCTCTCCTTTTTATTTTAAGTATATTTTTACATAAAAAATCCCTATGCAAAAATATTGCATAGGGACGATAATACACTTACCGCGGTTCCACCCTAATTGGTATTCTACCCACTTTTTGCTTGTTTCGTCAAGCCACACGAGTGCATTTTACACTTCCAAGCAAGTCGCCACACTTACTTATTGGATAGCATAAGTATAGTTCTTTAAACTTTTATTGTCAACAAATTTAATCTCTTGTTATGTTTATAAGCACATTTTTATTTTCTATTGCAGTTGGGACAAAATGTGGCATAAAATCTGCTTTCTTTAATTCTTCTAATGTTGACCATTTGAATTGAAGATGTTGAATTTTACCTTTATCAAGTTCTTCTCTTGTGTAATCATTTGGATTAACATTTGTTTCATCTTCAGCTTCAACTATGTAGTAAAAACCAATTTCGTGGAATGGTTTGCCTTCTTCTGTTTTAAAAAAGTTTTGATTGATTGCAATAAGTTTTTTAACTTTTATTGGATAGCCTAATTCTTCTTGCATTTCTCTTTTGGCTGCCATGTCTGTGTCTTCATCAAGTTCAACATGACCACCCGGTAAGCAATAGAATCTGTTTCCATTTATTCTTACTGTAAGATACTTGTTATTGTGTTCCAAAATTCCACAAACTCTAAACTTAAATTTTCCTTCATTTGAGTCAATTCTAATATCCATATTTTATCCTTTCTAAAAATTATAAATATTTTAGCAAAAAACTTAATATAAGTAAATGTATTTATTTATAAAATTATAAAATTTATTTTTATTTGATATTACACTTTTTTTATATAATATTACATACGCTTAACTCATTTTTACATTTCATAAATCCTACATTTTGATTGACCAAATGTTAATAATAAAATCAAATGTAATTTCCATTGTGTTAATATTTTTTAATGTACTTTCAATCTTTTCTGCACCCTTGTACCAATATGGTGTCATTTGTGCCAAATGCATAATATCACTATTATTTTTTAAAGTTGCTTTGTATGTCAATTTGTAAGTTTGTGCCAAAATTAACTCATTATATGCGAATTTTTCTTGATTTTTTCGCAAATTTTCTTTAAAAAGAACACTTTTTAATTCTTTTAAATGATTTTTTCCTGGAACAACCTCTATTATTTTCCCGCCATTTTTAAGCACTCTTAAAAACTCATTTTGTGGTTTTGGTGCAAAAATATTCAATACATAATCAATTGAATTGTCTTTGATTGGCAGTTCAAATATTGATGAAACAAATGCCACTGCACCTTTGTTTGTTGAAGCTTTTTTTACAGCAATTTTTGAAATATCGGTTAAATACAAATCTCCAAATTCTTCCAAACCAAAACTATAATATCCACTACCACAACCAGCATCCAAAATAGATACACCACTGCTGACAATTTGCTTTTGTATTTCATCTCGAAGTTTCAAAAAATACCCTTCTTTCAAAAACAAATCTCTTGCATTTATCATTGTTTCATCATCACCGGGATTTCTGGAATTTTTTTGATTTACCAAAAGCAAATTTACATATCCTTGTTTCGCAAAATCATAGCAATGATTGTTTATGCACACAAGACTATTACCTTTCTTTTCTAGTTCGCTTTTACATTTTGGGCAAATTAAAATTGAATAATTTTTCATAGGAAAAGTTTAATACCAAAAAGAATTATTGTCAAATTAAAAAAAGTGCAAAATATTTGCACTTTTATTAAACTAAATATGTTTTATCCAAGATCTTCTTCTCTTATGTTGACGATGTTCAAAATTCTTCCATAGTTGTTGAACTTGAACATTGTTTTCAAGATTAAGATTTGTTTCACAACTAATTATTCCATGTTTGATAAAGTTTGAAACCATTTCACGCATAATCACTGCAGGAACACCTTTGCTATGCCAACCCGGTTTTACTGCAATAAGTGCCAAGTCCAAATATTTTGGATGTTTTACCGCTTTGAGCACTTTAAAAATGCTTGTTGGTGTCAATCTTCCTTCACACTTGTTGATAACTTCACTAAGTGATGGAATCGCAAAACCAAAGCAAATAACGTCATCATTTTCGTCAACAACCAAACTAATGAAGTCGGTGCTGATAAACAAATTGAATTGGTCAATAACTTGTTGTCTTACTTTGTCTGTATACGGAACAACACCATAAAGTGGACCATATGCTTCATCAAGCAATTTAAAAATTCCGGGAGCATATTTCTTTATAAAAGCCTTCTTATTTTTCTTTTCTGCAAGTCTTAAATGATATTTTTCTTCAACAAGGTCAGCGATTCTATTAACTCTTGGGTCAATTTCTTTTGGCACCGTCAAATTGTATTCCACCCAATCAGTTTCCTTTTCATATCCACAATCTTGCATAAGGTCTTTATAGTAATCAAAGTTATATGCCTCCTCAAAGGTTGCAACTTCATCAAAACCTTCAATGAGCATACCTTCCCTGTCCAAATCATTAAAGCCCATTGGGCCATGGACAATGTTCATTCCTTTTTCTTTTGCCCAAGACTCTACCGCATTGAACAATGCATGCGCAACTTCTTTATCGTTTATTGCATCAAAACGAGTGAAACGAACTCTTTTTTCATTTACCTTTTCATTATAAAGTCTTTGAATTATACCAGCAATTCTGCCGACCAATACATCATCTTTGTAACACAAAAAATACTTTGCTTCACAATCTTCAAATGATGCATTCTTTTTTGGGTTAAAAAGTTCAAACTCGCTCATTCTTAATGGATGAACATATTGTTTTATACCCTTGTATAGTTTTGTTGGGAAATCTATAAATAATTTTATTTGTTTTTTTGTTTTTACTTCTTCAATTTTAATCATAACATATATACTATAACAAATTATGTTGACTAAATCAACTAAATTACAACATTATTTTTTGACCTATATAAAATTTATCACATTTTGTATAGTTGATTAGTCGTTCAACCGTTATTCCAAGATTTCTTGCAATATCTTCTTTCGTGTCCAAGGGTTTTACAATATAGCATTTTGAATACGACTTTGACAAAATAATAATATCGCCACATTGCAAGTTATTTATATTACCATTAACCCCAAATAGTTCCCTAATATCCATATTTAAAGCATTTGAAATGCTTTGTGCTGTTTCGCCATATTGTAGCCGATATGCCAATTTGTTTTTTACATTTATTTGCATAATAAAAATCTCCCAATAATAAAATATGTTATGAAATCATTATTCAAAACCGTTTTTATTATAATTTTTTTTAGTGCACTAACAAGACTTGCCGGTTTTTTGTTTAGAATATATTTATCAAGAAAGCTTGGTGCCGAAAGTTTGGGAATTTATCAAATAAGTTTTTCAATTTTTATGGTTCTTTTGACAATAATAGCAAGCGGACTCCCTCTTATTGCGTCAAGAATGACCGCAAAGTTTAATGCACAAAAAGACAAGCAAAAAGAATACGAATGCGTAACAAGTGCAACTATTATTGCAATAACATTAAGTATCATCATTTCTTTGATAATTTTTGCATTACAAGTGCCTTTATCCCACATTTTTGCCAATAAAAGGTGTATTTATATATTGATTGCACTGCTTCCTGCTCTAATTTTTTCAAGTGCATATTGTACAATTCGAGGAAATTTGTGGGGAAAAAATAAATATGTTGCAACTTGCAGTGCCGAACTTTTTGAGCAACTTGTAAGAATAATTATTTGCATCATCTTGCTTTCAGGAATTTTTCCCAACATTTCAGGAGAAATAGGTGCGGCATTAAGTTTGTCTATCGCTTGCGTATTTTCTTGCATTTTTGTCCTTATTATTTATCTAAAAAGTGGTGGAAAATTCAAAAAATCAAAAATGTATAAAGAAATTTTAAAAACAAGCACACCAATTACAGGAATTAGAATTGCATCAAGTTTAATACAACCACTTATATCACTTGTAATCCCAATAAGACTTATATCCGCCGGCTACACACAAAGTCAAGCTGTCAGTTTGTTCGGCATTGCAAGCGGTATGACTATGCCATTGTTATTTATTCCAATGACAATAATTGGGTCACTTTCTTATGCACTTATTCCCGATTTAAGCAGCGCAAATGCAAAAGGTGACCAAAAATATATTACAGAACGTGTTTCTGCATCAATTATTTTTAGTATGTTCACTGCATTTTTTATTGTTCCACTATTTATGGGTGCTGGTCAAAAAATTGGGTTGTTCTTTTTTGACAATGCTCAATGTGGCATATTACTAGAAAAATCGGCTTGGGTAATTATTCCAATATGCTTAACAAATATTTCTTCATCAATACTAAACGCTGTTGGTCTTGAAATAAAATCTTTCAAAAATTATATAGTTGGTGGAATATTGATGCTTATTGGAATTTGGGTTTTGCCTATATATGTCGGCATTGACGCCTTAACCTATTCAATGGGTATTTGCTTTACAATTTCAAGCATACTAAATATTCGAATGATAAAAAAGAAAGTTTGCCCATATTTAAAAATCAAAAAACAATTCTTCTATTTCACTCTTTTTATGATTCCATCTCTTGCAATAACTTCTTTTGTAAGTAGTATTCTATCAAATTTTTTCAACTTGTTTTTCACTCTTGCAATTTCTTGTTCTCTTGGTGGAATATTCTTTATTTTGTTATGTTTGATATTCAATATCATAAATTTGAGCAGTGTTATTGTTTGGGTAAAAACTAATGTAAAAATCAAAAAAACTAAAAAATTGCGAACAAAATAACAAAAAAAGTATAAAAAACATCAATTTTGCAATAATTTTTGTATGTCTACATTGATTATTCGTTCAATAATAATTTATTTTTTGGTGTTAATTGTTTTTCGCCTTATGGGTAAAAGACAACTTGGACAAATGCAACCATTTGAACTTGTTTTAACCCTTATTTTGGCAGATATTGCAACAATTCCAATGACCGAAATAAGTACTCCTATATTGCATGGTATCGTTCCACTGTTAACACTGCTTGTTGTTCACTACACAATAACATTACTATCAAGGTTTTCCACAAAATTCAGTGATATGATAAGTGGAAAGCCCGTTATTGTTATAAATCAAAATGGTGTTGACTATAAAGCCGTCAAAAAACTAAATCTCACGATTGATGATATAACCGAAAGCTTGCGTGGTGCAGGATATTTTTCTTTTGACGAAGTATTATTTGCAATAATGGAAACAAACGGAAAAATGAGCGTTTTGCCAAAAGCACAAAATTCGCCACTCGTAAAAGAAGATATGAAAATAAAAACCGAAGAAAATAGTTTGCCCGTTACAATAGTTTCAGAAGGGAAAATTATTAAAGAAAATTTCAAGCAGGTCAAAGTCCCAGAAGAAAAAATATTAAAATATATCAAAAATCTTGGAATTTCTATTAAAAAAATACTAATTTTTACATTAGACAATAATGGACTTGTGTATTTTCAAGAAAAATATAAAAAAGGCAAAACAATAAATTCAAACCTAAAAGGATAATGAATGATGAAAAAATTTATTACAATTATTTGCGTTGTCTTGTTACTTGTTGGACTTTGTATATGGGAACAAATTACAATAAATGACTATCTTGACGATATACAAAATCAGTCAAAAGAACTAATTGAAATAACAAAAGGTGTTGAAAATATACAAACCGAAGATATCTCAAGTAGAGTTGAAAAGTTAAAATCCACCTGGGAACAACATGAAGAAGTATTATGTTTTTTTGCGAATCACAAAGATATACGAGATTTGTGCATTGAAATTCAAAGATTGCGTGGAAATATAATTGTAAACCAATATGAAGATTTTACTGCAAGTTTGCAAGTGATTTATCACCTTACACAAGATTATCATTTTATTATGGGACTTAGTTTACAAAATGTATTTTAATAATTGAATAACTATTCAACTATTATTTTGATATATTTCTTTTACAGAATTTACCAACTTATGTTAAAATTAAGCAAAGGATAAAAAATGAATCTTATTGCATGTGTTGACAAAAATTATGGCATCGGTATTGATGATAAAATTTTGTTTAGAATTTCAAGCGATTTAAAATATTTTAAAGAAATGACAAATAACAAAGTTGTAGTTATGGGTTACAACACTTTTTTATCACTGCCAAACAGCAAGCCACTAAACAATAGAATCAATATCATAGTTACCCAAAAGAACATTAAAATTGATAATGCAATCGTTGTCAATTCAATTTCAAAACTTTTTAGCGAACTAAAAAATTATAAAACTCAAGATATATTTGTAATCGGTGGCGAACAAATATACAAAGAACTGATAGATTATTGTGAACTTGCATATATAACAAATGTTAATAAAGTTACAAATGCCAATAAATTTGCTCCAAATTTAGACAGAATGGAAAATTGGAAACAGATTAAAGCGTCTAACAAATATTTTGATAACGACCTTGAATATGTTTTCATAACATATAAGAATCTCAACCCAAAAAAATACATATAGGTTGAGATTTTTACAGCCACGCAGGAGCTTACCTATGTAAGTGACTGTGTGCAAATTGCCGAGCAGAAACAAAGAAGTTGCAGGTAGATTTAATAAATAAAAAATAGCCACGAGAGCGAGGTTCGGCGAGTTCACACACGCAGGAGTTTAGTCCCTTAAACGACTGTGTGCGTGATGCTCGCCAGTAAACGAAGTTATTGGGAGTTTCGCACTTGGCAATAAATAAAAAAAGAACCCGAAATTCGAGACTCGCTTGGTATTCGCTCGCAGGAGTTTGGTTACCCAAATGACTGTGAGCGAATTGCCAAGCAGAAACAAAGAAGTTCGGAGTTCTTTTTTATTTATTTACTTGGTCAGAAGAAATAACCTTCCCCTCATATATCTCATCAGCGGCCATACTGATTGCCTTCTTGTCGCTTGCTTCAATTTCTGCAGGGATTGTTTTTTCAAGTTCTTTGGCACGTTTTTCCATTACGCAACAAAGTTTATATTTATTTCCGCCCATTTTGGCTGCCAATTCATCGATTGGTGGTTCAATCATCATAATAGTTTACCTCTTTTAATAATTTCGTTATAGTATAACATATAATTCTAGTTTTGTGAATAATTTTTTATGTTATTTTTTTATTAGTTCGTCAAATTCTTGTTCGGTTAAAATTGTAATACCGAGAATTTGTGCTTTTGTGAGCTTGCTTCCAGGGTCACTTCCAGCCAAAACATAACTTGTCTTTTTTGATACAGAAGTTGATGTTTGCCCGCCAAAATCTTCAATAATTTTTGTGGCATCACTTCTTGAATACTTTTCCAATGTTCCTGTAAGCACAAAAGTTTTTCCTTGCAACAAATCGCCAACTTTTGTTGTGTTGTAAATTATATTCACACCATGGCTAATAAGTTCATCTATAATTTGCAAATTCTTTTCGTCCTTAAAATATTGAACAACACTGTTTGCAACAATATCGCCAATGTCGTGAATATTTGACAAATCTTCAACTTTTGCATTCTCTAAGTTCTCTAATGTTGGATAATATTTCGTCAAGTCTTTCGCTGTTTTTTTGCCGATATTAGAAATTCCCAATGCAAAAATAAAATTCTCAAAGTTTACATTTTTGCTTTTATTTATAGAATTTATCAAATTTATTGCTTTTTTATCCTTAAAACTAGGTAAATTTACCAAATTTTCATATTTTAATCTATATAAGTCAGCAAATGTTCTAACATTAAGCTTGTCATAAATTAAGTCGGCAGTTTGTTCGCTGAACCCCTCAATGTTCATTGCATCCCGGCTTGAAAAATGTGCCAACCTGTCAACAACTTGTTCTTTGCAACCATATGTGTTAGGGCAAAACAATAATGCACCAATTTGGATAAGTTTTGTATGGCAACATGGACAATATATCGGTTTTTCTATTTTTTTTGAGTTTGGTAAAATTTCTGCAAGCCCCATAATCTCTGGGATAACTTCGTTGCTTCTTCTAACAAACACTCTTGACCCAATCTCAACATTTTTTCTTTCAATGTCGCCGTAGTTGTTAAGTGTTGCACGCATAACTTGTGCCCCTGCCAAAATAACCGGCTCAATTTCGGCAATTGGCGTGATTTTGCCGGTCCTTCCAACTTGCCAAACAACATTTTTTAGTATTGTCGAAAGTTCTTGTGGAGCAAACTTGTATGCCATTGCCCACTTTGGAAATTTTGCAGTATAACCAAACTCATCTCTGGATGGAACATCATCAAGTTTTAGAACCATTCCATCAATAAGTATATCAAGCGAAGATTTCTCCTTGTCAACTCTGTTGATTTCTTTTTCAATTTCTTCAAAAGTTGTAACAACTTTGTATGGCGAAACTTTAAAATGATTTTGCCTCAAAAATTCAAACATATCTTCTTGATTTTTAAATGTTTTGTCTTGAGCATAGCAAACATTATAACAAATCCAGTCAAGATTTCTTTTTGCAGTTTGTTTTGAATCAAGATTTCTTATTGCCCCACTAACTGCATTACGTGCATTTTTTAACGCTTCCTTTGGGTATTTTTCATTAAATTTTTTAAGGTTTGATATTGTTATAATACCTTCGCCTTGCACAATCAACTCGCCCTTGTAATCAATTTTAAGTGGAACACTTTTTATAGTTTTTACTTGCGCTGTAACATCTTCACCAATTTGTCCATTGCCACGAGTCGCTGCCGAAACAAAAAGCCCATCTTTGTAGGTACAAACAATTGTAAGCCCGTCAAACTTATATTCCAAAGTGAATTTTTGTTTGTTTGATTTTTGTTGCACAGACCCAACCCAAGATTCAAGTTCGGGCAAAGATTGACATTTGTCAAGACTATATAACCTTACTTTGTGCTCAACCTTTTGAAAGTTCTCCAAAACAACATCGCCAACTCTTTGTGTTGGAGAATTTGGCAATATTACCCCAGTTTCCTTTTCCATTTTTGAAAGTTTGTCATAAAGCTTGTCATATTCGCCATCAGATATTGTTGGCTTGTCTAACACATAATAATCATATGCATACTTGTTAAGCAATTCAACAAGTTGTTTCATTTCTTCCATAAACTATTCTCCCAAAATTTCTAGTGGTGCAATGCTTAATATCAAAGTCTTTTTTCCAAAATTATCAAAGATTATCTCGCCACACTCGCCATTGTCAACAATTGCAACAATTTTACCTTTACCATACTTTGGATGGTTGACAACTTGTCCTGCTTTGTATTTTGACGTGTCAACCTTTGGTTTTTCTTCGTCTTCCGACAATATACTCTTTGCAGAAGTATACCCATTTACATTTTTTGTAAACGAATCAACTTTAATTGTTTTTGGTGTATAAGTTGGTTTGTATTCTCTGTAACTGCCAGAACGCTCCCTTGCCCCATAAAACTCTTCAAAGTTGTTTTCCTTTGGCTTAACCGGACTATGTAATCCCGCTTCTTCAATGTACCTACTTGGCTCCATAAGTGAACGTTTGCCATGTAAATATCTTGTTTGTACGTGCGTCATAATAAGTCGTTCTCTCGCCCTTGTCATTGCAACATACATCAACCTTCTTTCTTCTTCCAATGCTCCGTCAGAATCAAAACTTCTTGATAGTGGACAAATTCCTTCTTCAAGTCCAACCAATATAACAACCTTAAATTCAAGACCTTTTACACTGTGAATTGTTGCAAGAGTAACTGTGTCATCAGCTCCCATAAAATCAAGGTCACTTTCAAGTGTAATGCTCTCCAAGAACTCGCCAAGAGTTGCCCCTTCACCATTTTCACGAACATAATCTCTTACCGAACTTATAAAAACATCAATGTTCATAAGTTTTGATGTGTTTTCTTCCGTTTGTTCAGTAAATGCAGATTTTATCGCAAATTTTTCCATCACTTCTTTGCAAAACTCATCAAGTGGAAGCTTTGACATATCTTCCTTTAATTGCAAATAAGTTTCAACAAACCCCTTTATCTTTGCAAAAAGTGCACTGTTGTCCAAACTGTTATTGTATAACTTTATCATTCCAGCAAGCATAGATAAATTACTCTCTCTTGCATATTCTTTCAATTTTTGAACAGCGACATCCCCAATCGCTCTTTTTGGGAAGTTAATTATTCTTGTTAACGCAATTTCATCGTCTGGATTTGAAAATAATCTCAAATAACAAATTATACTCTTTATTTCCTGACGTTCATAAAACTTAAACCCACCATATATTTTGTATGGAATGTTATAAGCCAAAAATTTCTTTTCAAATGGCAAACTTAATGCATTTATACGCATAAGAACTGCAATCTCACTATATTTGTAGCCCTTGCTCTTTAATTTGATTATTTTTGTAACAACATTTTCTGCCTCTTGTTGCTCGTCATAATACTCAAAACTTTCAACAACCTCGCCTGCACCATTATCTGTCCAAAGCACCTTGTCAAACCTTTCATTGTTGTTTTTTATAACCATATTTGCCTTGTCTACTATGCTTTTTGTACTGCGATAATTTTGTTCAAGTTTAAAAAGTTTTACTGGTGCAAAATCGGTTTTAAAGTTAAATATGTTCCTAAAATTCGCCCCACGCCATGTGTAAATACATTGATCTTCATCCCCAACTGCAAATATATTGTGATGAACACTTGCAAGCAATTTAACAAGGTCATATTGCACCTTGTTTGTATCCTGAAATTCATCAACAAATATATACAAAAATTTGTCTGCATAATAATTTAGCACATTTTTGTTTGTTGACAATAGTTCATATGCCTTTGTTAATAAGTGGTCAAAATCAAGTGCATTGTTCCTTTCTAACGCCTTTTCATAGCCCTCATAAACTGCAATAAGCTCCTTGCCGTCAAGTGGCCTGTTCTTCGCATATTCATATATGCTCATATTTTCATTTTGACAATGACTTATAACCCCAGCATAGTGCTTTTGTTCTTCAACAGGCAAGTTACACTCTGCAATTACTTGTTTTAATAACTTTTCACTATCTGTATCATCATATATCGAAAAATGCCTGTTAAATCCTTGGTTTAATGTTTCAATATATTCCCTTAACATTCTTATACACATTGAGTGAAATGTTGAAATCCAAACACTTGTTTCTTGCCCAATAAGTTTGCTGACTCTTTCAGCCATTTCTCTTGCTGCTTTGTTTGTAAATGTAACGGCAAGTATCCTGCTTTGTGAAACACCCATATCAAAAATAAGGTGTGCAATTCTATGTGTCAAAAGCTTTGTCTTTCCACTTCCCGCACCTGCTGTCACAAGCACTGCACCTTCGGTTGCAAGCAAAGCTTGTTTTTGAACATCGTTTAATCCTTGTAATATTTCCATAACGAGATTATTTTAACACAATAGCCTTTTTATAGCAAATATTAAGCATTAAGTTGTTTACATTTTTCTTGTAGTATTTTTTCTTTTTCTTTCCTAAATTTTAATGCAAGGTCAATAAAATATTTTTCCTTTTGCTCGTTTGAAAGTGTTTTGTAATATGAAAAATTTATCAACTCATTAAGTGGACAAATTGTATCCTTTTCAACTATATCTCTAACCTTTTGACTAAACCCCAAATCTTCTTTTATGAGCACTGTTTCTATAATATTTTTTTGATTTATGTACCTAATATTCTCAGCCCTTTTCCCTTGCTTTCCAGACAACCTGTTTTTTGCCCTTTTGGCAAGTTCCTTTAGCATATCTCTGCCATCCATACTTTTCTCCTATCAAGTATAGTATAGTAAAAATATGACAAATTTTGTAATAAAAAGATTGTTACATTTGCACTACTTTTGGCATATATTTACACAAAATAAAGAATAAAGTCGAATAAAAAAAGCTCAAAGCGTAAACTTTGAACTTTTATATATTACATTCTTTTTCTTGCACGTTTTCTTGCTGCTTCAGATTTTTCTTTCTTTGCAACAGAAGGTTTTTTGTATGCTTCTTTTTTACGAATATCTCCGATTATGCCGTCTTTTTGACATTTTCTTTTGAAACGTTTAATTGCACTTTCGATATTTTCGTTTTCGCCAACTTTAACAACTGTCATTTTTTTCACCCACTTTTAGTTCTTAATTCGCTGATAAGTATACAAAATAAATTTACTAATGTCAATAATTTTGAAAACTTTTAATTCAAAGATTTTTTGTCACACTTTGTTTATTTAGATTTGCATATATAATATACTTTTTTTGAAACAAAAAATGTTTCATCTTTTCATAACATTTGTACAAAAATCTTATATTTTTGACATTTTTAAAAGTCCCAAAAACAAAAATGTTTTTGGGCTCTGTTTTGCTTTTTGGTGTAAAGTTTTCGACTATTGTTTTATGCTAAAAAGCAAAACAGCACCATTCTTATATCTGAAATATATAAATAAAAGGGATATATTTCATTGAGGTTTGATTCTCTCTTCTTTATTCGCCTTTATTTTTTCGGCTTTTCGCCTAGCCGCTTTGGGTGTCTTTAGTTCGATTTATCATTCCTCTTTTATTCTATTTTTTATTTTTTAAGGAGTGTTTATGAAAAGAAAATTTAAATTATTCGCTACTGTCGCTTCTCTTTGCCTTTGCTTCGCTCTTATGGCTTTCGGCGTTTATGCCGCTACTAACGTTAAGTACACAGCAAGTGGTAGTGTA
>DJER01000012.1 GCA_002431905.1 Christensenella sp. UBA5893
TATATGTTCAAAAATGCAATATTTTGCATTAAATACCACAAACCTTCTCAAAATTGAATCCTACTGCAAAATGTTAATCAATTTGTTTTTTAGAATTTTTCTTCTCTCTCTAATAAATTCATCAAAGTTTGACAAAGATAAATCAATATTAGGAATTAAATGATTGTTTAAAAATTGTTGTTTCAAATTTATGTCATCTCCACAATTTTTATTAACCCAATCCACCAAATAAGAGCTTGATTTTGATTCGTTTTCATTACTATCTAACATTTGTAAATTTAATATAGAATTATAAATCTTAAATGGATATTCTTGTTTTAAATTTTCATCCAAGTTTTTATAAAGCACTTCTGCATGAATGTGGTCTTTATGAAAATTATTATTTTTGTAATCAAGATTTGGATATAGTAAAGATAAAATAGGAAAAGCATAACAATTATCTTTTTGGGTCAACAATAAATTGTCTAATGCTTCATCATCGATTTGTCCTAAATTGGTAATTTGATTATTTATTAATTTACTAGAAAAATTTAAGTTATTATCTATGAATTTTTGAGAAATATCATCTGTAAATGCTTTTCTAGTTTGTTGCAATATTGAATCTGAAGTTCCACCAAATAATTTTCGTAGTATTGCTATATATAACCACTGTTTTATTTCTTTTCTATCACTTTCATACATTGTCTTATTAGTAAAGTCATAATACTTATTGCTATGATATAGATAATATAGAATAGGAAGTGTTGCATTATTTGAAGTAAGAGTAAATGATGTTAATCCAAAACTTTTTAACAAATCAAATAAAGATAGAACACAATCGCGTATATTATCCCAATTATTTTCTATTATTTCACAAAATTCTTTTGTGAAACTGTTAATTTCAGTTTTTACTGAACGATGAAACAAATATAAAAAAGCTTTAATTATGTAGCTCTTGTCAATATCAAATCCCTTTTGGCTAACACTGTTAATTAGATTGTCAATTTCAGTTCTTGCATCCTTTTTATTCCAATTTGATACCATTAAAGAATAAACTATATCTGAAAAAGACAACGTACTACCGCCGGAATTAATTCTAGTAAAAATTTTAACTGCCTTATCTGGATTCTGTTCATCTTCTTCATAATATGTTATAGATAAGTCATTAAATATCATGTTTTCTAATCTTTTTATTATTTTCCTTTGCTCTTTGTTTAATGACATATCATCAAAATAGTCTGATATTTCTTCTCCACTATTGTGATATTCAATTATAGAACCCACCTTAAACCAAATATCATTTTTACTATCAATATAAAAATCTTCCTGATTTGTTTCGGTGTTTCTTTTAAACGAGAAAAAATATTCACAATCATCATCTTCTGTTCCATTTTTAGATAAATTTAAATACAAAGTTCTTGTTGGAAAAGATGACTCTGAATAAGCCCAAGATTTTCTTGGCTCATGGTAAGCATAAGTCCCATATATTCCTATTCTAATAGCTGTTAATCTTTGTTGTCCATCTAAAATTGCAAAAAAATCATTTGAATTTGATGTGTTAAATAATTTATTTGAAGTAGTACAATCACTCGCATCTTTTATATAGGAATTTATAAAATTGTAAAATTTCCATCTGGTTTTTATATCGCCTTTCACTTTCCAAAATAGCATAGAATTTGTTGGATACATTCTCATTAAGGAATCAAAGAGTCTTTCTATTTGTTCTGAATCCCATACAAATTCTCTTTGAAAAGCTGGCAATAGGTATTCATTATTGTTAATGTGTTGCATTGCCTCATTTATTGTAATCGGTGTTTGAAATTTAGACATAATTTTCTCCTATATTATTTTTTCTCATAAGTAAAAATATTGTAATAACCATTGTCATATTGTAGTGTAATAACAACTCTATCTTTATAATCCATACTAATAAAGTCATCTTCAAACTTTATGTTGCTAGTTTTATTTCCTGAATAATAATATGTATGAGTGGAAGAACCTTTCGGATTTGTTAACGACATATGAACTGTGCAAACACCATCTTTTAGCGTTAAATAATTTTCATCTTCATTTGCAGAAATATTTGCTGTTCCTGTAATTGATATTAAATAATATGTTCCATCAACTTTCATGGAATTTCCTACATAGATAAAAACAACAACTATCATAATTAAAACAATACAACTTAAAATTCCTATGGCTTTTTTATTTACGGTTCGCGAAACACTTTCTGATGATGTACTCTCATAATCAATATTGTTAGTATCATTCTCTCTTGTTTTTGATTTATTTGTGTGTTTTAAAAATTTTATTGCCTGCAAACCAATGCTATAAAAGTTATATCCCATATCTTTTATCTTTTTTTCTGCAACTCTTCGAGCATCTGACAGGTCGTCCGCTTCAACTACAATCTTTTGTTCTTTTACATTATCCCAATTATGCGGTGGATAATTCAACGCTTTAAAAGTTACCTCATACATACCATGATACATATATAACAATCCTTCCTTTTAATACACTTATCTCATAGATAAGCGAATAATTTATTGTTAAAAAGTAATAAACACACTCAAAATCTCACATTAATTTTTCACTAATTGCCATAATGTTGCAAATATTAATAAAATATGTTATAATTTATACATCTATCTATGAGATAAATGTATAATTTTAGTCAGCCAGTTTGGCTGATTTTTTTGTAAAAATTTCCATTGCTTTTCGTTTGTTTTGTAAATTTGTGTGAACATATCTATTCAGTGTTATTGTTGGAGATGAGTGTCCAAGAAGTTCGCTAATTGTTTTTATATCAATACTATTTTCAAGTAGTCTCGTTGCAAATGTATGGCGAAGTGAGTGAAACCCATAATGTTTGATATGTAATTTTTTAAGTAAATTATTGAATGATTTTTGATAAGCTCTTGGTTGTATTTGCTTTCCATTATGACTTACAATTACATAATCAATTGAGCAGTGTTGTCTTAATACCTTCATCAAATATAACAATTTTTTAGAAATAGGAATTTCCCTAATTGAACTTTGTGTTTTGGGCGAACCTTCAATTGTTAAAGTCTTATGATTTTGAGAAATAGTCCCAACCGATTTATCAATGTAAATAAGTTTATTTTTAATGTCTATATTTTGCCATTTTAGTGCTAAAACTTCTCCAAGTCTGAGTCCTGTGTAAAGACTTAATAGAATGCCAAAATAATAAAACTTATTGTTTTCCAAAATATAGTTTTCAAGTTTTGCTTGCTCTTGCTTTTCGAGTGCTTGAACTTTTCTTATTTGTTGATTTTTCAAATGCAAAGTTATTACTATTTTTTCTTTTATTAAACCATTCTCAAAAGCAAAGTTAAGACTTCTGTTTACCAAATTTTTAATTAGTTTTGTTGTAGAATAAGAGTATTTTTCCTTTATACTAACAAGGAATTTATTAAGATTGCTTAACGAAATCTCTTTATTAAATCCAACAATATAAATATCGTTCATTTGCAAGTAGAATAGATATGTTTTTTGCTTTATTGAGTATTTGATATTTTCCAAATACTGCATAACGATGTCTTTTAATTTCATATAAAATTCCTCCTTGCATTATTTTACTTTGCATTAGAGAAATTTTGAATGTGTAAAATTAAGTAATTTAACAAGTATCAAAAAGTTTATAAGTTATATTCTTCACTTTTACCGACTCCCATATTAGTATTGTATAAACAATATTATATATTATTTTGTCAAAAATTACAAGCCTTTACTATTGTTTCTACAATATTATAATTTTTAAGTGTTTGACTACAATAGTATTGTGAAAACAATACAAAAGGAAATGAACAAAATGAATACAGTCGCAGAAGTTGTAGTAAAGCGAATTAAAGAGATATTGAACGAAAAAGGTATGTCAATTTATCGTTTAGAAAAAATCACAGCAATGTCTCATAACACAATGCAAACACTCATGAGAGCGGACAATAATAGTGTAAATCTAAAAACAGTTTTGCTAGTCATTCGTGGATTAGGTGTTACTACTGCTGAATTTTTTAACTCTCCAATGTTTGACGATGAAGATTTAGATATAGATTAATCAAGGAAAGAATATGAACGAAAAACTAACAGATTTATATAGAAAGTTATCTTTAATTACACATACGATTGAATCTGCTGAAGATTGCTATGTAAACTTCCAGATATTAGAAGAAACTATTAATGCTAAAATGAAAATAACTGAAATATCCAATGTATCATTAAATACTTTTAAATTTGCTTGTCTATATCAGGCGATTATGAATTTAAGTA
Organism: Christensenella sp. UBA5893; assembly: GCA_002431905.1. GTDB lineage: Bacteria > Bacillota > Clostridia > Christensenellales > UBA1242 > UBA5893. Next base: position 4,270 of record DJER01000012.1, read on the forward strand.
AAGTATTTGCTGATAAGAATAGAAGTTCCTATACAATTTCTAAGTTATTTGATGAGTTTATTAAATATAAAAACGAATTCTACAATTCAAATTTAGTCGAAAATACAATTTCAGACTTAAAAAATCGATTGAATAAATATGATGAAAGCATATCCAGATTAAAACAACGAAGAAATAAAATGTATGCTCATAATGATAAAGAATATTTTGGAGATAAAGATAAAACAGTTAGAGAACTTCCATTGTTTTTTGCAGACAAAGAGTGTTTAATTGATTATGGGAAATTTGCAACAAATAAACTAAGAGAACTTTTTAATCGTCCGGAGCAACGAATATCTAATTATCTGTATGGTAACAATCAAGATTTTTATAATACTATTGAATTTATAGAGAGTAATTACAAAAAATTAAATTAAAAAAATACTAGAATTCCCAGTGTTAATAAAAGTTTTAAGCAGTTTTATATGGTTTTAGACCACATAATTTTAAGTTAAAATGCACATTTGATGCTAAATATTTTTTGTTGAATGTTATTTTGTTTTATAAAGATTTTTAATATTTGTGCAAAATTGACATAAAAGATTTTTAATATTTGTGTAAAATTGACATAAAAGATTTTTAATATTTGTGTATTTTTGTTGCAAAGATAGAAAAAACATGCTAAAATCTTGGTGTGTTAATGGGAGCTCTTTTATGATTTTTAAGAGAAAAATTTATTCAAAATTATTAGATTGGAAGAATAATTGGGCAAATGAGCGTGCATTACTTATTCAAGGAGCAAGGCGAATTGGAAAATCTACTATTGTTGAAGAATTTGGGAAAAACGAATATAAATCGTATATATTAATAGACTTTCAAAGGGATTTAGCAAACATTGAAGAGTTGTTTAAGACAGATATAAATGACTTGGATAGTTTCTTTCGTAAATTATCCTTAATTTATGGAACGACACTTTATCCTAATAACTCTTTGATTATTTTTGATGAAATACAACTCTTTCCAATTGCAAGACAATCTATTAAGCAACTAGTTAAAGATGGGAGATTTCACTATATTGAAACCGGCTCTTTGATTACATTAAAACAAAAAGTGAAAAATATTCTAATCCCAAGTGAAGAAAGAAGCATTGAAATGTATCCTCTTGACTTTGAAGAGTTTTTGTGGGCAATGGGCAAAAATAATACTATTGAATTATTAAGGGATTCTTTTGATAATATTAAACCATTAGGCGATACTATTCATAGAGAAATGATGAAGTTGTATAGGACATATTTGGTTGTTGGTGGCATGCCACAAGCGATAGATGAACTATTAAAATCTAATGACTTTTCAAGAGTTGATGAAGTAAAACAAGATATATTAAATTTATATAAAAACGACTTAAAGAAAACAGATGTTGACAACAAACTTTCTACTTCGCTAATATTAAATGCAGTCCCATCAGAATTGTCTTCACATAGTAAGTTGTTTAAAATTACAACCTTAGGCGAAAATGCAAGACTTGCAAGAGTCTTTTCATCGTTTCAAGCAATAGAAGATTCTAAAATTGTCAATATTGCATATAACTCAACTGACCCCACTATTGGATTAAATAGAACAAAAGATTATGGCAAGCAAAAGATATATCTAAATGATACAGGTTTGTTAGTTACTCAAATTTTTAGAGATTCTAATGAAAAAATTGAAAATTCTATATACAAACAAATTATTGTTGATAAAATCGGTATAAATCTGGGAACAATTCTTGAAAATTCCATTGCACAAATGTTAAAAGCTAATGGATATGATTTATATTTTCATATGTTTGAGCATTATGAAATAGATTTTCTTTTGGCCGATGGTAAAAAACTAATTCCAATAGAAGTAAAATCATCATCATATTCAAATCACAAATCTATTGATGAATTTAACAAAAAATATTCTAATAGAATTAAAACAAATTATGTAATTTATTCAAAAGATATAAAACGGATAGGCAATGTTACTTATATTCCATTTTATATGACGATATTCTTGTAAAATCTCAGCTGCTCAAATTTTAACATCACATAGTTTATATTAAGGAACGAGAGAAAGTGGACTTTGTGCTTGCACAAAAGTACGCTTGAAATCGTGACGCCAATATATATGTAATTTATATTAAAACATAATGATTTTAATAAAAAGTATCAAAAAGTTTTAGAAAAATTTATCGCGTTTTAGACCGTTTTAGATAGCAAAAGTTTAATATATAGTGCACATTTGATGTCAAGTGTGCATTTTGGTTTGACATCAAAAGTCTTTTTAATGTGCCCAAAAGCCTTTATTTTCGGCACATTCAAGGGTATGCGTATAAACCCACTCAAAAACATACACTTTTCTGATAAGGTGGGGGTCGGTGGTTCGAGTCCACTCATTCCAACCAAGAGCAAGTGTTTGGCAAAGCCAAACACTTTTTCTTTTTACAAAACCGAGAATTGAAAGTTTATTTTCATAAGCGAGATTTTGGAAAAGAAAAATAGTTTGCAAAAACAAACTTGCAAGTGGTTTACAAGTCACAAAGAACCACAGTTTGAGTAATCCCCCAAACCTTATATTGAGCATAGCAAAAGTATAAGGTTGGGTAAATTCCTACCAAATTTGAGAGCGAAATTCGCTCTCATTTTTTTATCCAAAAAGTGGCTAAACCCCAGTAATTTCGGGCATTTCAGGGCTTTTGCTAAAATTTAATTTTTAGAAATTTGAGTGTTTTAAAATCAAAAATTTCACTCTAAATTTTGACATCAAATGCACCAAAATTTGACATCAAATATTTTTTACTTAAAAATTTGCAATAAAAAAGACCGATAAGAACAAAATTTTCCTATCGGTCTTTTTCTATCTAAAACTGCCTAATACTGGTACATTTGATGTCAATTGATGTCAAAATTGATGTCAACTTTTTATTCTTTTGAGAGAACATAATCTTCTATTTGTTTTACTATATTTTCTTCGGTGTTATTTGCGTTTATAAAAATGTCATAGTTTTCTTTTTCGCCCCAAACCTTATTTGCAACCAAAGAATAATATGTGCTACGAGCAGTATTTGATTTCTTAATGTGTTCTATTGCTTGCTGTTTTGTATCGCCATACATTTCCATAACTTTATTTATCTTAAATTCTTCATCAGCATACAAAAATACTGTTACTAAATTTTTGTGATTTCTTAAAATATAGTCAGCGCATCTACCAACAATTACAAACGACTCAGTGCTTGCAAGTTCCATGATAATTTCACTTTGTGCAATAATAGAGTCCTTGTTTGCGTCAAGTGAAAGATAGACATTATAACCATCTTCATCAGTATTTTCTTTTACATATTTTTTATCAAGACCTCTTTTCTTTGCTTCAAGCATTGTAAGTTCTTTATCATAAAACTTAATGCCAAGTTTATCAGCAAGCATTTTACCTATTCTCTTTGCTCTTGTTCCATGTTCTCTTGAAATTGTTATAATAAGGTTGTCACCTGAAAATTGTTTTTCTTCTAATGTGTCAATTTTCTTTTTCATTACATCTTTCAAAATAAACAATGAAACAACTGCTGTTAATGCCTCTGCGATTGGGAATGTCCACCAAACCAAGTCTACAACATTTGAAGATAATGTAAATAAGTATGCTATTGGGAATACAAATACTGCAAGTCTAAGTAATGCAGTTAAAAATGGTTTAAATGCATAGCGAAGCGCCTGCAATATACCTTGAACCGCAACACTAAATCCCATAAATATATAACCAATAGACGCAATCCTTGTGGCTTTTTCACAGACTGAAATAAGTTCACTTGATGAACCACCGGATAGTGCAAATAATTTTGCGAGTGGGTTTGCAATTATTTCAAACAATATTGTTATGATAATTGTAACAATAAAAGTGTCAACAATTCCATACTTTATGCAATCTTTTGAACGCTCTTTATCTTTCATTCCATAGTTAAATGATAAAATTGTAATAATGGTGTTTGAAAGCCCAAAGCAAGAAAAAAGTGCAATTTGTTGAATTTTATAATAAATTCCAAATGAACCTACAAGAACAGTTGGGTTTGCATTTGCTTGACCTAAAATAATATTCATTCCAGCCATCATAACTGACAGCAAGGCTTGCATAATAGCAGCAGAAATTCCAATTGAGTATATACCTTTGATTATGCTACCGCTTGGTTTAATATACTTTAAGTTCCCGTTTATTTCTTTATTTTTAGTATAGTGCAAAATCATTGCAATAATAAGTGAAACGAACTGACCAAGAATGGTTGCCCAAGCAGCACCTGCAACTCCCATGTTAAGTGGGAAAATGAAAATGTAGTCAAATACAATATTTACGACAGCACCCGAAATTTGAGCAATTGTGGAATACATCGTTTTCCCAGTTGCTTGCAAAAATCTTTCATAAATAGCAAAGCCAATTGCTCCAAGTGAAAGACTAGAACAAATCATCAAATAATTTCCGCCCATTTTGATGACATCTTGGTTTTTAGTGAAAAGTGAAATAAACCAATTTGAACAAGTTAGTCCAAAAATTAAAAAAACAAGATAAATAACAAGTGCTAAAAATATACCGTTTCCAGCAACTTTGTTGACTTTTTCTTTATTCTTTTCGCCTAAACTTTTAGAGAGTAGAGCATTAAGCCCTACGCCCGTTCCAACACCTATTGCAATAATTAAAATTTGAATTGGAAAGGCATAAGTTAATGCTTCATTTGCTAATGCTCCTATGCCTTGCATATTGGCAACAAAGATACTATCAACAACATTGTATAGTGCTTGCAAAACCATTGAAACTATCATTGGTAAGCCCATTTTCCAAAACAGTTTTTTAAGTGGTTCTACCGCCATTTTATTTTGTTTTACTTCTTCCATAAAATCTCCTTATTTTTGCCATAAAACAAAAAAATGTGTAAGCCCAGTAATCAACTGGACTTACACACTTCTGTTACTCATTGACCAAAGTATTTTAGCAGAAATAAAAAATTTTTTCAAGCGAGAAAATCAAAATTTTTCAAACTTTTTATTTAACAGATATAACTACATCTCATAATTGTGCCGTTATCTTTTTAGTCTTTCTTGCTTTTCTTTTAACAACCTTTCAAGTTCAGCGTCTAGTTCGTCATCTTCCATTTCTTCCGTTTCTATTTTGTTTTTTATTTATATTTTTCCCCCATATTTTCAACAATATTTTTTATTTTTTCTCTTGTTGAAACCGGTTCTATTAGCTCAATTGATTCTCCATATTGTAAACACCAATAAATAAGTGCTTGTTCGTTCCCGTGTATGTTAGCGTAAATTTTATTATCGTGTTTATCTTGATAAATATTAGCATTTTCGCCAAACCAATCTTGCACATAAGATATTGTATAATCACTATCAATTCTTATTTTTGCATCTATTGCTTTATTTGAAAACATATATATATTTTCATTTGCATATTTTGAAATATCAAAACCATTTTCACAACCATCCAAATTATTTATTGGTTTGGTATCTTCATTAAGAATTTCGATATCCGACATTCGCTCAATTCTATAGTTTGCAATATCATTAAAATAGTTATTATTGCAAACCAAATAATATTTACCTTGATTGTTTACTAAGTAATATGGACTTGCAACCAATTTTCTATTTTTCATCTTTTCATTTTTTAATGTATCCAAATAATAACGATTATATTTAAATTTAATCTTTTTCCCCTTTGCTATTGCATCAAGAATTAAATCCAAATTATAGAAAACAAGTTTATTATTTGTTCTTGTCATTTCGCCACTTTTTGACACATAAGAAAAACTTTTTCTATCTTCTTTGCTTAAAAATCTTTGTAATTTTATTGTTAATTCTTGTGCTTGTTTTTGGTCAATGCTTTTGCTTGAGAAAACAGCATCAATCAAAAAACCTATTTCACTTTTTTCAAATGGTCTATTTAGCAAAAAAGCTCCATCACCCTTTTCACTATTAACATACACACCATAAGGTTCGCCAAGAAAATTTATGTCGTCAATACATTCACGAATGTTTTTTCTCTCGATGTGCATATCATATATTGAACTTAATTTTTCTTGTATTTCGGTATGTTTTAGATGTTTTTCTCCGTTTGTAAAATCATTAAGAATTTCAAACACTCTAAAACGAGTAAATCTTTTATTTTGCCCTTCATAAATTTGCTTTGAGTCTTTTGCTGGCATAAATTCTCCTTTTTTATGGATATATTATATCATTAAATTTTTGTAACAACAAATTTATATCAAAAAAGAATCTAACACTTTTTGTTAGGTTCTTTTTATACAAATTTTCTATCTAACTATATTGCAAGTTGTTTCTATTTCTTTTATATCTTTGCAAGTTAAGGTTTCTTCTCCTACCAATTTTTGTGCAACCTTATCCAAAAAATCGCGATTCAAAATAAGCATTTTCTTAACTTCTTGATAATATTTTTCAAGTTCGCTGAAAATAAGCATTTCTTTTCTTGACAACAAATCATTTGAGGACTTTTCATGAAATTCAAACTTGTCAAATCCAAAACCGCAATAATTGTCGGCAAATCGTTCTGCAATACTAATTGCCCTTTGTATATCATTGCTTGCCCCAACGTCAACTTCGCCATAAACAATTTCAGTTGCAGCTTTGCCAGCAAGTAATGATTTTACACGATTTTCCATATATTCGATAGAACTAAAATATTCTTCATCATTTTGATAGTACACAGTCACACCTTGAGTTTGACCATTATGTCCCAAAACTGAAACCAAAGATACACTTTCAGGTTCCAAAAGTTCTGCAACAACAACATGTCCAGCTTCATGATATGCGGTTTTGGTTACGATTTTTTGTGGGATTTTATTAGCTATTTCTGGGGCATCAAAAATTACACACATTGCCGCCCTTAACAAATCTTCCCTTTCAACTTTCTCTCTTCCTGCAAAGCCAGCCAAAATTGACGCTTCATTGATTACCGATTCAAGAACTGCACAAGAACCCCCGTTGAGTATTTTGGCAATTTCTTCACTATCAATGTCACTGACAAAACTTTTTTGTTGCATATAGTATTTAACAATAGCCGAAGCATCTTTACCTTTTGGTGCTTCCACTGTTATTTGCTTGTCAAATCTTCCATTCCTAATCAATGAACTTGGAAGTTTGTTTATATTATTTGCTGTTGCAAGAACAAAGACATCACAACCTTTTACATTATCTATACAAGACTGGATTGTTACATATTCCTCGGCATCGCAATGGAAATTATCTTCATTTGCAAATTTATCCATATCATCAAGAAAGACAATTGCAGGAGCGTTTAATTTCGCATCTTCAAAGGTTTGCTTGATAAACTTAATAAAGTCGCCATCTGGCATATCTTTTCTTATAAGATACACAGGTAATTTGCTTGCTTTTATAAATGAATTGGCAATTAAAGTTTTCCCTGTTCCCGGTTCACCACTTAGCAGCACTCCACTTGGAAGTTTTGTACCCAACCCATCATATTTGTCCTTTTCCCTTATAATATCAAGTATTCGTTCAAGTACCAATTTTATTGGTTCATAACCAATCACTTTTTCAAAATCTTTTTGAATTTGTTCTTTTTGTTCCATCTTTTGATTCTCCTTCACACACTGATATATTACATTTTGTTATGTACATAAAAATGGTCATATTTGACTTTTTATAAACATCAATTTTACATTAAATCTTCACTTGTCCATTCATCTTGATATCCATATTTTTTCCTGTATTCCTTTGGATATTTGTAAAAATGAAATGCTGTTATTTGGTTCTCTTCATTTGTCAAGTTCCACAAGTCTTTTATACACCTTGCCAAAATAATTGAGTTCATTTGCCAATCATTTTGAATTTTGCAGTCTTCCTTTCTTAACTTAACATACTCACTAATTTCCATATTTCTACCAAGCGAAAAGCACCTTTCAATTCTTATGTGCTTGGCTCTATAACTTTCGGTTTTGATATATTCGCCAATTCTATAATTAAATTCATTCTTAATTTTTGAAAAATTTTCATTTAAAAATACCAAAATATTATAATTATCAATTGTTTCAAACTCAAAATAGTCCATAATCAAACTTTTTATATCTTTCACAACAATTCGCTTTAAATCACAAAAATTTGACATATATTTTATTGTTTCATCTTGAAGATTATATTTATATTCTGCAAGTTCGGTTGGAAAAGTTTTTATTGTTGAAAAATCGTCATTATATATATCTAGTCTTTTAGATAATAGCCGATTTTCATCAACTTTCATTTGTGGTTTTTCTCTTTTATAATCTCTTATTGTCAATATATATGGCTTTATTCCAAAACTTCTTCCTTGGTCATAAAGATTACCCTTTATACACAAATAATCGTCATCATTCATAATATCTAATTTTGTCAAATCGCCCATTCCAAAAGAATTTATACTGTTCCAAACTTTTCTATCTTCGTCGTCCATTTTGTCTAGCAATGTTACATTTGCGTTTGCGAATGAGCACAAAAAATCTAGATTGCCGATTATTGTTGAGCCAAAACAACAAACAACATTTTTTGAGCGTCCCAACTCAAATGTCTTTTTTAAAAGTTCAATAGTTCTATCGTTTTTGAGCATTGAAACATTTTCTATCATTATAAAAATATAAGGTTTTTTGTAATGTGAGTTATAATCACTATAAAATAGTGTAAGCTTGTCCTTGATGTCATCTTTAATACAACTATCACTTGCCAATTTGTCAAATTTTGACAATGTTTTATCATAAGCCGTTTCAGCATTTTCTAAAACCATTTCCAACAAGTAATTTAGCAATTCCTCATCGCCGGTTGTCAAAATCCTTTCGCCCATCATAAGTTCTTTTGGTATATTTAGCTTCTCAAAGTACTCTTTATTCTTTGCAAACAAAATTACTTTTGACCTGTCAAAGCCCATCGGTCTTAAAAGAGAATGCTCTTCTATTCCTTTCAATATTAAATTTCGTTCTTTTACCAAATTGAGTATCAATGCAAAAATGTTGTCTACCTTTTGCAAATTATTGCTCCAGACATTTATTTTTGAATCAATTGTTAAATCAATTCCGCCATAGGCGTATTCTTCTCTTTTTACCAATTGTTTAATTATTCCACTTCCAATTTCCATTTTTTACTTCCTTTCTTCTTTATTATAAAAATGAGAATGTACATAAAAACGCCCATTCTACACTTTTTACAATATTTAGCAAAAAATCTCTTTCAAATTTTTCATAATTGATTTTGAGTCAATAATTTCCCAGCAATGGTCATTTCTTTCAATGTACCCTTTTTGACACCAATCATCCAGCATTTGAACAGCTTTTGGATAGCCAACAACAAAAAAGCGTTGAACCATTGGCGTTGTTATTTCTTTAAATTTACAAAATCTTTTTATTTGTGATTCATAAAATTGCTTATCATACACATCTTGTGTTTGTTGGGTTGCTTTTGTATCTTTCTTTTGATAATTTTGATGTGCAAGGTTTATCCTTTCTTCAAGTGCTTGTCTTTTTTGTGTTTTTTGCCCACAACCTTGGAACATAACAACAACCTTGCAAACGCCAGAGTATAGGTCGTTTATATCAGTCCCCAAAATAACATCAACATCTTTTGCCAGTTTGTTTTGTATATCGATATAAAAAAGCATATCGCAAAGTTTTGTATTATTTCCACAATAAACACAAACATCAACTTGGCTTAACTTTTGAATTTTTGCAAGGTGATTTTCTAATGTTTCTATGTAACATTTTTTTAAGTCCACATTATCCCTTTTTGTAATAACAAAAGCATCAACAACATCTTCGCCTTTAAGAGCATTGATATCAATATTTGTTCCGGTTTCACACAAAATATACGATATTTCATTTATCGTCATAACAACCTTATCAATTTGTTTTTCTTTTATGCACAACATAAATATGTCAACACTGTCTTCTCTTGCTTTATCAATAAGTTTTGTTATTATATCTTTATTAAGGTCGACTTTATCAATATACATAAAGCACAGAAGCTTTGTACTTTTTAATATTTCGTCATCTTCTAACTTTTTTGTTGTTGCTGAACATTTATACTCACACACCCTATGTGATAATTTGTCATCTATATCTTCATTAGTAAGATTTACAATTGCTATTTTTGAAAGTGATGTTGACGATAATTTTTCTTCTTTATTTTGTTCATCAACCATTGCCAGAAATTTCATTGTCCTAGAATTATTTTTGACAATATTTTCTTTCATAACATTCTCCATTGTATTTTTATCCTTTTTTACTTTTTTAATATTTTCTATCTGCAATGCCATAATCTTTTTTCTCCTTCCAATATATACTAAAACAGTCAATGCCCATAAAAATGGGCATTTAATAATTTTGTGAGCTAGAAAATGTCGATTTGTTTATTGCATTTGAAAATTTAAAATAAATTCGAAATATTTTCACAAAATAAAAATATGTAAATATATTTTTTCTTGACTTAAAAATCTTTAGTGGTATAACATAATTATTATGAAACATTTACATTCATTTAAAAAAATATTTGAATATGATAAATATGTTCAAAAGCACCAAAAAGAAGGTTTAATGAAGCAAACTATTGCAGCGGCTTCTCTTAATGCTTTTGTGTTTTTACTGTTATCAATTGTTAATATTGTTGAAAAATCGTATTTTATGTTATATTTTACCGGCATAAGTTTTATTATACTTTTGATAACAATTCTTATTGGTGTAAAAACAAAAAATCAAAAATGGATTGATTATCTTTCAATAATTTTATTCACAATTGTTTTTAGTGTTTTCCTTATATTTGGTGGCAATGACGGATTCGCCGCCCTTTGGGTAATTCTTGTACCTTGCATATCTATGCTATTATTTGACATGACTGCCGGATTTATTTCAAGTTGTTATTTTCTGCTCTTGCTTATAATCTGCTTTTGGACGCCAATCAATTCTCTGTTACCTTATGCATACTCAAGAACATTTTTGATAAGATTCCCACTCCTGTACTTTTCAAGTTTTTTGCTCTCGGTCTATTTGACAATTATTATCAAACGAACTCAATACAAATTGCTCATTGAAAAAGATTCGCTTTATATTGAAAAGAACATAGACAAAATGACCGATATTTTTAACCGAACCAAGTTTGAAGAAGATGTCCAAAATATTTATCCAAAATGTAAAACTCTTGGAATAATTCTTTTTGATATAAACTTTTTGAAAATAACAAACGATAGTCTTGGACATATGTATGGTGATGAAATGATTATTGACACAGCAAAGTCAATAAAAATTTCATTAAAAGACAATCAATATGCATATCGCATTGGTGGCGATGAATTCGTTGTAATTATTCCAAATTGCATAAATAAAGACTGCTTAAACTTTATTGAAACATGGGAAAAGAATTTTGATGTAATAAATTCAAATAACAAAGAGTTATATTATTCGGTTGCCTATGGTTATGGTTTTGGGAATGTTGGGTTTAATATTAAAGATGTTTTGAAGGAAGCTGATGATAATATGTATGTCTGCAAGCAAAAAGAAGAAAGCAAAGATAAAAATAAAATTGAAAGTTTGATAAAAAAAAACAAAAACAATTAAATATTACCATAAAAAAAAGAACATATTAGACTACATTCTAATATGTCCTTTCTTTTTTATTTGTTGTACATTTTTATCAAACATCAACTTGTGATTTTACATTGCTCTTCTTATACTTTCAACTGGTTTTTGTTTTGATATTGACCAAACTGGAACAATAACAGATATTGCCCCAACAATAATACTTAATGCAAGAATTATTGCAACTTGTCGCATTCCAAATGCAGTTAATGAGATATAAAAATTAAGATATTTTGACAAGAAGAAGTTAAGGAACATACAACCAAATAATGAAAGTATTGAAGCAAGAATTGCATTCATAATTGCAATTATAACCGTTTCAACAATAAACATAAACATTACATCAATGCCCCTTGCACCCAAAGCACGAAGTATACCGATTTCGGCTTGCTTACTTTTTATGCTTGATGCAATAAGGTTTGAAAACATTGCAATACTAAACAGTGCAAACACACCTGCTACAATCAAAAATAGTAATGAAAGATTTTCAAAGAAATCTTGATTTGCATGAATCATTCCAAGTGTACTGTTTTGACAATTATAACAAAGTCCTGTTGGTGTCATAAGCAAATTACTTAATTTTGAAACATTACCCTTGCCCAAGTTTGTTGCTATTATTGATGAATAGTTGCCTTGGAATGTGTCAATTCCAAGATTTGAAATACCAGCAAGTGTTGTTACAACAGAACTTGTTGAATTTATTGAAACATCGGTATAATACCCAACTATTTTGTATTCTGGGTTATCCAAATTAACTTTTGTTGATTTGTTTGAATCATACTTTTCAAAACTAATCGTTTTTACCAAAACACTTTCTTCTCTTTCAAATTGTTGAATCTCATCTTCAGTATTTTGCAATTCGTCAAGTTTTGTGATTACATTTCTTAATGCACTATATTTATCTTGCATAGAAATATTTTTGTTTTTTAATAGTGCAAGATTTGAATCGATTTCGTCTGCATAATTTGAAAATCTTCCCGATGTGTCATTATTTGCAATCACTTTTAATTTTTCAATTGTATCTTTGTTTATTGTTTCAAATTGTGTAATATTTAACAAAATTTCATTGCCACTTATCTTTGTTTTTGCTTCATTAACAAAAATTGGTTCTTTTATTTTTACCAAATCATCATAATCACAAAATATGCTTTTTTCGCCAAACTCGCCCATTTTGTAAACATATGATTTGTTAATATATTTTGTAACAGCACCATAATCTTTGTAAGCGTAGTCACAAAAACCGGGTTTTACAAAAGTATAAATAAAATATCCATTGTTAATATAATTCAAAAATTCATTTTGGAGAACTTTGCTTTGACCTTCAAAATCAGTTTTAAGATCATCAAATTTTTTGTCTATTTCACCAGTATCAACAATTCCAACAATGCTATACTTTACTTTCTTTTCAGTTGTGCCCAAAGTAAGTGTCATTGGGTTCTCTTCATTTACAAGCTCATCAATGTCTTTTAGGTTCTTGATTTTTCCTTCGCCATCTTTGTATGAATACCACCAGTTAAGCAAGCAATTTGCATAGTATTTTGTTATAGCAATCTCGTTATAACTATTTGGCAATTTACCCTTGTACATACTAAAGTTGTAGTTCAATAAATCACTAGAAGAAAATTCAACAGCTCCTTTTATTGCTTTGTAATAATAATATTTGCTATTTACATAAGAATTACTGTTATTTACTTCTGCTGGTGCAAGCCTGCCGATATAATACGAATTGTAAACACCCTTTGTTGCATAGCCAGTTTTTTGTGACATTTGCAAAATCAACTCATCATTTACATCAATGTCAAAAGAATTTCCCTTTTGGTTTGAGATGTTTGCAGTTATTGTTACTGACGGAGTGTTTAGCGACTTTAACGAGTTCGCCATCAATCTGTTTTCATCGTATATTGACATTGCATCACAAACTCCAAACACAGCAAAAGCAATCGCACATAATAGTATTGTGATAACAAGCCTAACCTTTTTTACTTTTAACAAATTGCACCCCAACTTGAATATAGACGCAAATTTTAGATTTGTTTTTATAAATGTTGTTTGCTTTTCTTCTTTTTCACGTTTTACAATTGTATTTTTCTTTTGTATGTTTATGTTGTCAACAACTGCAATATCTTTTCCACTTTTAACTGCATTTTTTACTGTGTCAAGTTCGCTGGAATTTAGGTCAGCACCCCTTTGAATTGCCAAGTAGTCTTTTGCAAGTTGAACTCTGCTTTTGTTCTTTTTGTTTTCATTGATTGTAACATCGCTTGTGATTACGCCATCTTCAATGTTTATAATTCTGTCGGCAAACTTGTTTGCAAGATTCATATCATGTGAAACAACAATAACAAGTTTTTCTTTTGACAACTTTTTTAGCAAAGTTATAATTTGCAAGCCGTTTGAACTATCCAACGCACCTGTTGGTTCATCAGCCATAACAACACTTGGATTTTTTATGATTGCTCTTGCAATTGCAACACGTTGTCTTTGTCCACCAGAAAGTTCTTTTGGATATCTTGTCAAAACATCCTCAATGCCAACCTTGTCCAAAACCTTTTTTATATTTTCATCGTTTTTAAGCGTTCCTTGGAGTTCGGTTGCAAGCGACAAATTTTCCTTTACAGTCATATTGTCAATAAGGTTATATTCCTGAAATACAAAACCTATGTATGTGTTTCTGTAACTATCATAATCAGACTTTGAAAAATCTTTCGTGCTTTTGCCATTGATTATAACTTCGCCCGATGTTGCATCATCAAGCCCGCCAATGATATTAAGCAAAGTGGTTTTCCCTGATCCACTTTTGCCCGTGATAAAAACAAGCCCCTTCTTTTCAAAATATATGTTGATATTATTTAGGGCAACAACTGTTTGATTTTTTGTTTTAAATATTTTTGACACGTCCTTTAATTCAAGCATACTTTCTCCTATTTTATGCTAGTATAACACATTAAGTATATTTTCAAAAATAATATTTTTTGTTTTATTGATTTTTATGTCGAAATTTGTTATGATAAAATGAAAATTGCAAATAATTATAAAGGGAGGTTTAATTGCATAAGAGAAGATTTATTACAATTTTTATTTGCATAATCACAATTTGCATCTTTGCACTTTCTGGTTGTACACTTAATCAATTCTCTTGGGATATAAATGACGGGTTTGACGAAGAAGATTACATTGAACCCGATTATGATTTCACTGTCACATCATCTCTCTCAAAAATAAAAGTTTCGTTGTCAAATATTGGCGATATTGGCGAAAATGCTTCACTTGTTGCAACAAAACCTTACGAGTATTTGTATGGCGAATCAACAAACGGACTTTCCGAATATACAAATGCAAATCCTTTGTATATAGATAGTTATGAATGTGGCACAGAACAATCTTTTGAATTTGATAGATTTTGCTTTGACGAATATGACGGAATTTATCTAAAATATTATGTTCTAAACAGCACTGATGAAATTTTGGCAGGTCCAATGCATTGCACAGAGATTACACCAAAATATAATTATGATGAAGTAATTAAACCAATTGGAATTAAAGGGGTTATGTGTGAAGATAGATATGCGGAACAAGTAAGTGACCTTGGTTGTGAATATACCCTTCTCAATTTTGTTATTGACGGAATGATTGTTCCAAATGAAATCTACAACACTTCAACAAAACAAATTGAACCGCTTGTTTATGAAGAAAGCATAAATAATGCTGGCGAACTTGTTATAACAAGGAATAACGTAAGTGAAATTGTGGAAAAGTTTATGTATAACAACAAAGCCTATTATTTTAGAAAATATGGTCCAATTGTAAGTTTGGATCACTATGACAAAATCATTTCAAAATATACCAACGAAGGTATAAAAGTGACTTTGATTATCCTTATGCACAATGTTGACGACAAACTAACCCAACCTTACTACTTAACTTACCCTGCAACAAAAGGCTCTTCAAAGTATGTTCAAGTCAACACTTCAAACGAGTATGGTGCTTCATATTGGGGTGCATTTATGGAATACCTTAGCGACCACTATTCAAAAGAAGGCAAAAAAGACAATTATTCTTATGGCCTTGTTGAAACTTTTGTTCTTGGAAACGAAATTGATATGTCGTCAAGTTGGAACAATATTGTTGGCAGTGGTCAAGCATCACTAACATTAGAGAATTATGTTGAAGAATATGAAAGAGAAATGCGAATTGCAAATCAAGCAATAAAAAAATACTACAGCAAAAACAAAATTTTGGTTTCACTTACCCATGCTTGGCAAAGCAAAATTGAAGAATATTCCCCAAAGGGTATTTTGGACTATATGACAATAAAAACATTAAGTGAAGGTAATTATGATTATGGTTTTGCAATACATCCATATGGAATCAACCTTGCAAGTCCAACCTTTTGGTCAACTGACCTTTCTAGTGATGGAATGACCGGTTCACTGAACACATCTTGCATCACATGGAGCAATTTGGAAGTTATCCAATTATATCTGGAACAATCAAGCAAAAGATATAACGGCGAAGTTCGTTCGGTATATCTAACCGAAGGTGGCGTTTCGTCTTCTGATGCAGGAAGTGGTGATGTATTCGAACTTACCAAAAACCAACAAAGTGCCGGGATTGCATATATTTATTACAAATGCACACAACTTTCTTGTGTTAAGGCACTAATTTATTATAGACTTGTTGACAGTCAGTATGAAGGTGCAAACTTTGGGCTTTACTCACAAAATGCAACTATTCAAAAACCTGCTTACAGAGTTTACAAATACATTGACACGCAGTATTCATTTGAAGTTTCGGACCCATACCTAAAATATATAACTTGGTCAGTAAGCGATGGTTGGTCAACAATATCATATGGTGTTGACTGTGGAAATGTAAATACATACTTTGACACAATGGCACTTTTTAGAAGCAAATTTGATTGGCAATCACATTGGGATAAAAACAAAATAATAATAAGAGAAATCGATGATTATGTATAATAAAAGGAGTTAAAATGAAAAGAAATTTATTTACAAGTTTTATGCTTGCCCTATGTTTGAGCATAACTGCCCTTGTTCTCACAGCATGTGGCAAAAGTGACTACGACATGAGTGGCGTTGCATTTAACGACATTACAAAAGATTACACTGCTTCAACTGTAATCTTGACAAAAAATGACCTTGATGGTACTTTGCCAGAAGGTGTTGAAGTATCTTTTAAATACTTTAGCGATGAAGAAAAAACAGAAGAAGTAATTGCGAAAGATGCAGGAGTTTATTATGTAACAGCAAAATTTACTGGAGATGATAAACACAACCCAATAGAAGATAAAAGTGCAAAACTTACAATAAACAAAGTCGATTTTGCCAATGTAACTTTTGATGTTGTTGGAACATACACAGATTCAGACAACAACAAAACAACAGTTGTTGCAAAAAGTGAAAATGAAAATAGCGTATATTTTGAATATGATGCAAAACCATTTAAACTTTCAATTCAAAATGAAAGCATTACATTAGATTCAAGTGCAAGAACAATCGGCTATTACAAAAGTTTGAATGAAGACAAAACCGATGTTTTGGAAAGTTCAAAAACAACAAATAATGTTGTTGAAAAAATTGGCGATGTCCTTTTTATCAAAGTAAAATATGAAGACAAAAACCACAACCCAATTTCTGTTATCAAAAAAATTAGTATTCACCAAATTGTAAAAGAGATTAGTTCATATGAAGATCTTATTCAAATGAATAAAGATATTTATGAAATTCCATCAACTGCTTCTAGAAATGCGATAAAATATATATTAACGCAAGATATTAATCTAGATGGCATAGTTTGGAAAACAATATCCCCTGCTTTTGGAAAAGACTATTTCTGCAGTGAATTTGATGGGAATGGACATACAATTTCAAACTTTAAAATTACAAATGATTCAACAAAGTACACCTTAACACTTGCAGATGGATCTAAAAAAATTGTTGATGCCCAAAATACAAGTGACCAATGTGTACATTTTGGATTTTTTGGATATGTTGCTGCCGCAAATATTCATAACTTAACATTAGAAAACATATCGGTTGATATTGATATGGACGAAATTGCAAAGACTTCGTCAGCAAAATTCTGCTACTACGGGACTCTTATGGCAAGGGGCGAGAGTGATGCTTCTGGTTATGGGGTACAAGGCAATGCATCAACAACATTAAAAGATTGTTATGTAAACAATGTTACCGCAAATATAGTTGCTTCAAAGGCATATGTTGGTGGAGTTATTGGTTGTGATCATAATGCAAACACAGAAACAACAACTTATTCTCGTGAAAATCTTTATACTAACAATGTAAACCTAATTGTAAAAAAGGGTATAACACATAATAATAGAATAAGTGTTGGCGGAATTGTTGCAGAAACTCAAAGTAAAGATGTAACAGTATACAAAAATTGCACAGTTCTCAATGGTACTGTAAAAGTTGAAGCCTTCCAAAACGATGACAACACAAATGAAAACAGTTATGGTGTAGATCCTGTTAGTATTGGAACTATTCTTGGTTGGGATAAAAGCGGGACTAGTGGTAATGTAAAAATTGAAAACTGCCGTGGTAACCTTAATATCGAAGTATATGTTAAAGATGCAAGCCAATTACAATATGAAGGAGCTGGCGTGTATGGTAAAAATTCAGCAAATTTAACTGTTGACCAATTAAGTTCAGCAACAAACACAATTAAAAAATACTACCTTGGAGTTTTGGTTCAAGAATAATGATAATAAAAAAAAGTAACTAGAAAATGAATTTCATTTTCTAGTTTTTTTATGCTCTAATTCAAGTAAGATTTTTTTATTATTCATTCCACCACCATAGCCAACAAGATTTCCACTTTTCCCTATAACTCTATGGCAAGGAATAATAATACAAATTGGGTTTTGGTTTAGGGCATTTCCAACTGCCTGTGCAGACATTTTTTCAATTCCCCTTTCCTTTGCAATTATATTTGCGATTTCTCCATAAGTGATTGTTTTGCCATATGGAATTTTTTGTATAATTTCCCACACTCGCCTTCTAAATTCCGAAGCATCTGGCAATTTGTATTTTGGTACTTTTGTTTGCTCTTTTCCACAAAAATAATCATCAAGCCAATTTTTTGTTTGTTCAAATATTGGCAATGTGGAATTTTCTTCAAACTTATCTATGTTTTTATGGCTGTCATTAAAAAAGTACAAACCTATCAAATTTTCGCCATCACTTTCAAGAATAATATCTTCCAAATTAAATTTTGTTTTATATATACAATAAAACATAATCAGTGCGTTACTCCAATCATTTTTTTGATTTTAAGCAAATTTTTTGTTGCGACTTCTTTGGCTTTTTTTGCCCCATCTTGCAAAATCTTGTCAACTTCTTCTCTATGTGATTGATAATAGTTATATTTTTCTCTCATAGGTGAAATATACTCATTTGCAACTTTAAACAATTCTTTTTTAGCATCACCCCAACCAAGTCCGCCTTCCATACGTTTTGCAAAGTCTTGATATTGTTCACTTGTTACAAACAACTTATACAACTTGCAAATTGTGTTATCTGTATCTTTTGGTTCGCCAGGAAGTCTGGAGTCGGTTACAATTTTGTTAATTGTTTTTTGTAATGTTTTTTCATCACAAAACAATTGAATTGTGTTATTATAACTTTTACTCATTTTTCTACCGTCAAGACCAACCAAAACACCGGTATCTTGCGAAATTGCACATTCAGGCAAGACAAATGCTTTGCCATATCTATTATTGAATGAAATTGCAATATCCCTTGCGATTTCAACGTGTTGCTTTTGGTCAAGACCAACTGGCACACAATCTATATCATAAAGCAAAATGTCTGCAGCCATTAAAATTGGGTAGTTATACAAACCCATATTAACGCCAGCATCTTTATCTAATCCATTTTCTTCATTTTTTTCAACACAAGCTTTGTATGCGTGTGCCCTGTTCATAAGTCCTTTTGGAGTAAGATTGCAAAGAATCCAGCCAAGTTCAACATTCTCACTTATATCTGATTGTTTGTAAAAAACAACTTTGTTTGGATCAAGTCCACAAGCAAGCCATGTACACGCAATATTGTATGTGTTTTCCAACATATCTTGCTGTGTTTTTACTGTTGTCAATGCATGGTAATCTGCAATAAAAATATAGCATTCTTTGTCGTCACTTTCTGACATTTCTATTGCCGGTTTAATTGCACCAAAATAATTTCCAATGTGTGCAATTCCGGTTGGTTTTACACCTGTTAAAATTCTTTGCATTATATTCTCCTTTTATTAAAAAATTGACCTTGCGGTCAATCTGGCAGGCGAAGTAGGACTTGAACCCACGACCAACGGTTTTGGAGACCGCGACTCTACCAACTGAGCTATTCGCCTATATCGGTATTATCTTATCATACACAAAAATTATTGTCAACAAATAAATTGTTTAAGTGAAGAGATTTTCATCTTGCCAAACATATATGATAAGATAAATTTGTAATATCTCAAAGGTAGAGATTTCTCCAAAACAAGCCTTTGTGGTCGGCAGTAGAAATGACATTTGACGGAATCCCCAAAAACAGTTGTTGTTTTTGGGGAAAGGGAAAACCGAGCGTGCAAACAGAAATTTTGGATGCACAGCATTCAAAATAAGTAAAAGCGAGAGTTTTGACGTCATTTCGAGTTAGCCCACAAAGTCACACCCACGAGAAATCTCATTTGCTTTCATGCACAAAAAAATTCTCACTATTTGTGAGAATTTTTGTTTTATTCGTTTTGTACAACTTTGGTATCTTCTGCCACATCTTCTGTGGTTTGATTACCTTCAATTTGTACCACATTTTGCACATCAATTTGTGCTTGTTTATTTCTATTAACTTTGTTCCATTTTGGTTTGCTAAATGCACCCAAACACATTGTTAAGCAATACACAACTGTAAATGCTGGGAACAACAATGCACCATCCATCAAGTCACGTCTTCTTTTTGCACCAAGTTTTTTATAATCAAGTGCAACCAAAAGCATACCTTGACCAATTCCGGCAATTAAGAATAGTACAAGCAATATTGAACCAACAAGAATTAGTTGATTATAAAGTCCCGGTGCTGCTATTCCTGCGGCTGCCGCCTGTGCATCTGTAAACAAACCTTGTGTCCACAAATAGATAACATCATACACATAGAAAAATGGTATCCAAGTGCAAAGAATTACGCAAATAAAGTTAAACATATATGTGAGCAGTTGTTCAATAAATGAAAATCTGAAATGTATTATTGCGTTCCAAATAAACTTTGGTGTATATTTTGCCATAAGTCTAACATTTCCAGCAGCAATTCTTTTGTTTCTTGATGATGTATCTTTGTATGTTGATGGCAAATCTTCATAAACAACTGCATCTTCAACAAAATGGCATTTGTATCCTTCCAACATTCTTTTAAACATAAATTCTGTGTCTTCTGTGATACTTGTTGTATCATAGCCACCAATGTTTTTGATTATTTCATAAGCAAACATTGAACCGGGTCCATTAACATGGGCATCAATATGTAATCTTTCACGAACACGAGATGAGAATCTTGAATCAAAACTATAATATAGTCCACATGCCTTTGTAAACTTATTTTGTGTCATATTAAGCGCAGATTCATATGGTCTTGCAATTTTGCAACCACTGTTATACGCATCATTCATAAGACTAAAAAAGTCATCATTTATATGATTATCTGCATCAAGACGAATTACAAAATCATAATCAATTCCTGTTGCAAGTATTTGTTCAAACCCATGCTTTAAAGCATACGCTGCTCTGCCATGCTTTGGGTCAGGGTCGTTTAATGCAAACACTTTTGCACCTGCTTTTTCAGCGAGTTCAGCAGTTTTATCATTGCAATTATGTGCAACAACATAAACATCAAACATATCTTTTGGATAGTTTTGTTTGTCATATAACCTTTTTACTGTATCATAAATTACATCTTCTTCATTATGTGCTGGAATAATTACACAAATCTTATTTTTCTTTTCACTTTTTTTGAATGTCTTTTTTGGAAGCCAAAATAATAACATATAAATAAATTGCAAAATAAATGGTATTCCAATGATATACAAAACAACGGTATTGATTGTGTTTAGTACATTATATAAATCAACATGCCACATAAAAATATTTCCTTTTATTACTCTACAAGTAATATACTATAATTCGACAAAAAAGTCCACACCTTTATTAAATTAAAAACATAAGTGGATATTATTTGAAAATTTTTAACTAAAAATAATAAATGTGGTAAAATAATTTGTAATTTTTCCAAATGACAAAGCAGGTTAAGATTTCTCCAAAGCAAATCTTCGAAGTAAGAGTCGAAATGACAACAAAAAATATCTAGCATTTGCTAGATATTTTTTATGCGGTTTTGGTCAATATTTTACTTGTACCATCTGTGGTTGGTAAATTTCCGTAAGGGGTTGTTCCGTCAGTCCATGTTCCGCTTGGCAAGTAAATGTCTGTTTTTGTATTTTTTATTGGTGTTTTTATTTCAGTTAATGCAGTACAACCTGTTAAGAAATCACGATATGATGTAACTTTTGATAGATCAAAACTACTTAAATCCAAAGTTTTAAGGTTGCTACATTCTGAAAACATTTCATACATATTAGTTACATTTGATGTTGTGAACTTTTCACCAAAAATCAATTTTTGAAGTCCGCTGCAGTAATAAAACATACGATACATGTCTGTCACATTTGATGTATTAAAATTACTTAAATCAAAACTTTCAAGTCCGCTACAACCTGAAAACATAGAATCCATATCTTTTACATTTAATATATTAAAATTACTTAAATCCAAACTTGTAAGTCCGCTACAACCTGAAAACATACCAGACATTGTTGTCGCTTTTGATGTATCAAAATTACGTACATCCAAACTTGTAAGTTTACTACAGACTGAAAACATATTAGACATGTCTGTCACTTTGGATGTATCAAAATTGCTTAAATTCAAACTGGTGAGTTTACTACATTCATAAAACATATTTTTCATATTTGTCACTTTGGATGTATCAAAGTTACTTACATCCAAACTTGTAAGTCCGCTACAGTATGAAAACATTTCACACATATTTGTTACATTTGATGTTTTAAAATTACTTACATCCAAACTTGTTAGTTTACTACAATTAGAAAACATAGCGTACATCATTGTCACTTTGGATGTAACAAAGTTGCTTACATCTAGACTGGTTAGACTGCGACAATCACTAAACATAGAGTTCATATTTGTTACATTTGATGTTTTAAAATTACTTACATTCAAACTTTCAAGTTTTCTACAACCTGAAAACATATAACCCATATCTGTCACTTTTGATGTATCAAAGTTGCTTACATCTAGACTGGTTAGACTGCGACAATCACTAAACATAGAGTTCATATTTGTTACTTTTGTTATATCAAAATTACTTACATCCAAACTTGTAAGTCCGCTACAACCTGAAAATATACTAGACATTATTGTCACATTTGATGTCTTAAAATTGCTAACATCTAAACTAGTTAATGTATAACAATAGCAAAACATAGAATTCATATTCGTCACGTTTGATGTATTAAACCCGCTTACATCCAGACTCATAAGTTTGCTACAACTATAAAACATGGCATCCATATTTGTTACATTTGATGTTTTAAAGTTTTCGCCCAAAATCAAAGTTGTTAAACTTCCACAAGAATAAAACATACGAGACATATCAGTTACATTTGATGTGTCAAAGTTACTTAAATTCAAACTAGTTAATTTAGAACATACATAAAACATACAAGACATATTTTTTACATTTGATGTCTTAAAATTACTAACATCCAAACTGTTCACATTGGCACAACAATAAAACATTGCATCCATATTTGTCACTTTTGATGTGTCAAAACTGCTTACATCCAAACTTGTAAATTTGTTATAGTTACTGCTATAAAACATATGACTCATATCTGTCACTTTTGATGTATCAAAACTGCTAATGTCTAAACTTGTTAAATAATAACAGTTATAAAACATATATGCACTATTTTGTGGTAAAACAATTTTATTCCCAATCCTTGAATAAACAACAATATCGTACATACTATTTGAATTTAATGTACAATATGCGACATAGGAATCATTGAATTTTCCTGTTAAAGAATTGTAACCAACATCAATTGTTGATGTACCATCTGCCACCTTTGGTTTTGTTCCGGTAAATTTTATTGAGTTAAATTTGGTCACATTAGATTGCAATTTTTTAGCAATATAATATGCCAAATTACTATATTCATTTCCATCCCCATTATACAACTCGGGAACGGCGTAAGAAAACTC
>DJER01000031.1:0-197 GCA_002431905.1 Christensenella sp. UBA5893
TTTATTTATATATTTCAGATATAGTATAATGAATGAAAAAAATTAAGTCAAACAAAAAGCATAAATTTTTCACACAATATATACTATAATAATGAAAATATTGCGATACTTTGCCCTGTTGTCATTTCAAGTTATCAAACAAAGTCACGCAAATGAGCACCTATCCATTCCAATCGTCATTTCGAGTGTGGCATCTT
>DJER01000031.1:276-3511 GCA_002431905.1 Christensenella sp. UBA5893
CACTTTTCCAATAGTCATTTCGATACCAACTTCGTAGCGATAGCCAATGAGAAATCTCAACTGCTTAAAATCAGTTAGAATGACATAAATATTTAGAATCTTTTTTCGTTCTTAATAAAATCCATTAGATTTTCATGCTTTATCCCATTACGATTTTGTAATAATGTGTCCGTTGTAAGTAAATACTTTGGATAATTATCATGAATACTTTCCAGACTTCTGTATTCCCTATCCTCAGTATCTTTACTCGCCAAAATTGTGTAGGCAACTTGGACATATGAATAATTAAATTCATTATCTCTTAATATAAAATCACACTCCAACTTTCCAATTTTACCAACACTGACAGAATATCCAATACTCTTCGCATAAATATATACCATATTTTCCAATGCTGGACCAAAGTTTATTCTATTGTCTGTGTTCAATGCGTAATAAAACGACAAATCAGATAAGTAGTATTTTTTTTCTCTATTTAAAGATTTCCTAGACTTTGTATCAAATCTATCACAAGGCATTATAATTTTTGCACTAACGAGTGCGTCTATATATTTGTTTATAGTTTCTCTTTTGATAGAAATATTATTTTTCGCCAAATCTTCAATGATGTTTTTTATACTTGTAGTCGAGCCAAAATTATTGATTATATATGCCATAACAACATCAAAAACTGATTTGTTTTTAATCTTTATTCTCTTTTTTATATCTTTTTCAAAAATTTCAGTTATAAGGTTTTGGGTGTAAAGTCTTTTGTCGTCAATTGAATCTAATTTTAAAACATAAGGGAAGCCACCTTCCATTATATAATTTCTTAATTCTATCATATTATCTTGTGAAACAGATTTCCCCAAAAATTTTTTAACTTTTATATATTCATCAAATGCAAGTGGCAAAATATTGAACTCAACATATCTTCCCGTCAACTTTGTAGCAAGTTCACCTGAAAGCAAATATGAATTTGAACCTGTTATAAAAATTGAAAATTCACCTTCTTCTCTCCAAGCATTTACAATTTTTTCAAAACCAACAACATTTTGTATTTCATCAACAAATAGATATTTTTTACCTTTTGCAATGTTATTTTGGGCAATAATATCATCTAATTTTTGAGCGGTATCTATATTAATATAAGGTTTTTTATCAAGATTAAAATATAGAATATTATCTTTGCTTACACCTTGTTTTAACAATTCTTGCATTATTAAATTCATTATTGATGACTTACCACACCTTCTAACGCCTGTCAAAACTTTAATAATCTCACACTCGTGGTAAAATCCTCTTATTTTTTTTAAATACTTTTCACGACTATATAAATCTTTTTTTATTTCAAAATCCATATATTCCCCCACCTTTTAATATGCAACAATCTATTATTTAATTAGTTATTTTATATCACATGTCTAAAAAAAAAGCAAGTTATGGGGGTGCTTTTTTAAATTTTTTCATAAAGTACCCTCATAACTACCATTTTTACCCAAAATTAGCCAATTTTATTACTCTTTAAAGCCATAAACACTACAAATATAAATCTCAACCATTCCAATCGTCATTTCGAGTGTGGCATCTTCGAACCTGCTCACGAGAAATCTCAACTGCTTTATATGGTTGGGATTTCTCCAAAGCAAGACTTTGTGGTCGACAGTCGAAATGACATAGAACATTTTTTTAATAGTCATTTCGACCATCGCTTCCTTGACGGGCAAAGGAGAAATCTCAACAGATTTAATATTTTATTTTAAAATAGTCTAGCCACAACTTATATTTGTCTTGGCAGGATAAACATGTGTCAATAAGATAACCCTTTTCATTATCCCATTCTTTTAAACCACGATAATAAAACAATTTATGTTCTTCATCAATAATAAAAGGAACTATATGATTAGCCAAACATTCTTTAAACATTATAAGCCGTCCAACCCTACCATTTCCATCTTGAAATGGGTGGATACTTTCAAAATTTTTATGGAAATCTAAAATTTGTTCAAATGTTTTATCTTTTATCAAATTGTAATCTGCGAGCAATTCCTTCATTTTTTCTTTTACCATTTCTGGCGGACATGTTTCTTGCCCACCGACTTCATTCGGTAGTTTTTTATAATTTCCAACATTAAACCATTCTTTTCTAGAATCGCTTGTCCCATTTTTTAGAATAAAATGTAATTCTTTTATCATTGATTCAGTAAGTGGTTTTTTTGCATTATCCAATATATAATCAAAACATTTAAAGTGATTTGCAGTTTCTACAATATCATCAACATTCACAACGCTATCTTGAATGCCAATTGTATTAGTTTCAAAAATATACCTTGTTTGGTCATGCGTTAGAGTGCTTCCTTCTATATGATTTGAATTGTATGTCAATTCAATTTGAGTTTTGTGATAAATTCCACCATTAAGTTTAATTTCTTTTTGCTCTCTTAACATATTCAATAGATTATTATCACTACAAGATTTTATACTTTCCCTTTTTGGTTTTATACTTTCTTCTGGAATATTCCAAGTTTTCCCAGTCAAAAATGCACCTTTAATTCTTCCACTAGAACAATATTTTCTAACCATTCTCTCAGAAATATTCCATTTCTTTGCAATTTGAGCAACTGATAAAAAGTTCATTATTCACCCCTATTTTATTTCAACTTATTATATCAATTATCGGAAGTTTTGTCAAATTTTAT
The DNA here is from genome assembly GCA_002431905.1 of Christensenella sp. UBA5893. GTDB lineage: Bacteria > Bacillota > Clostridia > Christensenellales > UBA1242 > UBA5893. Next base: position 2,955 of record DJER01000031.1, read on the forward strand.
TTAGTTCAAAATTTCCGATAACGGAAGTTTTTATTGTTTACTTACAAAAAATGATAAATTGCCACTTTAATATTTTAGGCAGTCGAAATGACATAAACATAACAAAAAAACACCCGCAAGGGTGCTTTTATTATTTTTGTATAATTTCTTTTTGATATTCTTTGCTTACAACCAAAAATGCTTGCAAAACCGTTTTATAATATTTTTGTAATTCAATATTTTTGAATTTTTTAACATTTGCTTCAAGCATCAACGTTTCTCTTTGTTCATCAAGTATTGGCAACTTGTTTTCTTTTTTATACAAAGCAACATCTTTTATTACGTTCATTCTTTTTTCAAACAACTCAATAACTTGTTTGTCTATTATATCTAACTCTCTTCTACATTCTTCAAGTGTTCTCATACTCTCTCCTACATAACTAATGTCGCCAATGGATAGCCAACACACAATGCAACAATCAAAGATAACAGCATTAGTATTGAGCCATACAAAAGCACAGATTTTGTGTCGCAATATTCACTGCCTGCAACAATGGCAATATGTGGCATACTTGGTG
>DJER01000007.1 GCA_002431905.1 Christensenella sp. UBA5893
GTTGAAGATTTTAAATCGGGTATGCAAAATGTAAGTTACACAATGAATCTTAAACTTGGTAATGGCGATTATTCAAGAAGCCAAGAAAACTTGGCAAAAATCAATATTAGTTCAGATAACAAAGTTACACCAAAAGAGAATATAACCGGCTTGGTGGTAATCCCAGAAGATTGCAAAATCATATCTGCGGAGACTCAATCAATGCCGAATGGAGATTCTACAATTGATGTTCCAATCAGTCCTTTTGCAAAAAGTGGGGCAACAATATTAGTTTTGCCAAGCACAGTTGAAAGTTGCCAAACAATGTGTGTTATTGGATGTCAAAAAGTAACAAGAATAACTGGTGTTGAAACTTATGGTAGTAATCAAATGTTCTATGGTCAAACAGGAATATACAGTGCAAGAGCCAAATCAAATGGGGACGGAGTACTTGGTTCAACATATGCTATGTGTTCAAATCTTGAAGCCATAGATTTTGGAGATATCACAGATATTTACGAATTGTCTTTTATGAGTTGTGGACTAAAGGGAGAGTTGAATATTCCAGGGACAATAAGAACAATAAGAGCAAGTGCATTTCTTAATAATGAAAAAATTTCTACGATAAGATTGCAAGAAGGGGTTAAGGATATTGAAATAGATTGTTTTGATGAATGTTATTCAGTAAGAAATATATATTTCCCAAAAACTTTGACATCAATAGTAAATGGTTCTCCTTTTGGTACATCGTTTAATGAAATAAATAGAGATAGTAATGAAGAAGTAAATCTTTATATAGAAGACTTGTCAAACTTGTTAGGCTACAATTATATTATTGCAAGTTGTGAGAAGGGAATAAATCTTTATGTAAACAATGTTTTGGTAAAAGATGTAACAATTCCTAGTACTTCAACAAAAATTGGTGAATATGCCTTTTATACCATGAATATTGAATCAGTTACAATACCTACAAGTATTACAGAAATTGGTCAACAAGCTTTTGAAGGTTGTTTAAGGTTAAAAACAATAAATTATCAGGGGACACAAGAACAATGGAATGCAATTACAAAAGGCGATGCGTGGGGTTCAAGTGATATTGAAATCAAATACAATGTACAATAGATTCGTGATTAACAAAAAGAAAGTTGAAAAATTTCAACTTTCTTTTTTTAACTAAATATTTTTATTAAATAATATTTCCACTTGCCGATTTTATCATTCTGTTAAAGAGTGCATCAACCATATCTCCATTATCAAAATATTCACAAAGTATCAAATCATTATTTTCATATTCTCTCAAATAAGTGAACAGGTTTTTGCTTGCATCTTCACTATTTTCACCCAAAACAACAACATTTTTGTTTTGATATTTATTTACGTTTTCTTTTTTACAAAAGATAACAACATTTTTGCCTTCTTTTGTTTTTTGTCTATAAATATCATTCATATTTTTTACAACATCATTTTTTATGATAATCATATCGCATTTTGGTTTGTAGTGAGTGTATTTTGTTCCAGGAGATTGTGGTATTTTGCTTGTATCCATTTTTGACATTGCAACAAGACCTGTTTTTTCAAGTATCATTTGTGCATTTATTTTCCCTGGGCGTAAGATATATACATAATTTTTGTTTACTCTAACAACAGTGCTTTCAATTCCAATGTCTGTTGCACCACCATCAATTATTAGTGGTATTTTTGTGTTCATATCATCATAAACATGTTGGGCAATTGTTGGGCTTGGTCTTTTTGATGTGTTTGCACTTGGTGCAGATATTGGTCTTTGAGAATAGTATATAAACTTTCTTGCAACTTCATTTTCTGGAATTCTTATTGCAACAGTTTTTCCACCTGCTGTAACTTCATCGCATATTACATCATTTTTTTCAAAAATAATACTGATTGGTCCAGGCATAAAAGCATCAATAAGTTTTTGTTGGTTTTCAGTTATTTCGGTAACATACTTTTGTATGTCTTCTTTTTCTGCAAGGTGAACAATAAGTGGGTTATCTTGTGGACGACCTTTTGCAATAAAAATTTTTTTAACAGCTTCGGCATTTGTTGCATCTGCACCAAGTCCATAAACAGTTTCTGTTGGGAATGCAACGATTTCGCCATTCTTAATTAAATTGCCAGCATAAACATATGTAAGCAAACTAGGTTTTTTTACTAATGTTATCATTTGTTTTCCTTTTATATGAAGAATATACACTAATTTTATAATTTTGTTAAATTGTTTTGCTAAATTTTATTAAAAAATGTACAATAGTACTACAATTTTTTAAAAAATCACTATTAGGAGAAAAAATGGAATACTGGATTTCACAAGGTTTGTTTGTTATTGGATATATAATTATGCTTTTGGCATACCTTTTTAAAAGAAAAGATGTATTTATGATTTGCAACATTGTTGGTAACGTGTTTTTGACAAGTGGATATTTGGTCTTGGGTGCATACACAGGGCTTGTTGGGGCAGTGCTAACAATCTTTAGGTGTGCAACTTTTGCTGTGCTTGCCAAAAAGAATATAAACAAAAATTACATATTTCTAACATTGTTAGAGTTAATTACAATTTTTGGCTTTATATACACTTGGGAAGGGGTGTACAGCATAATTATGCTTATTGCAAACATCATATTTACATATGCTTGCTGGCAAGACAATCGCACAGTTATGGTGTGGATAAATGTGTATTTTTCTATGTCAATTTTAACATATAACGCACTTATTGGAAATATCTCGCCTATAATTATGGAAAGTATATATTCAACAATTTTGATAGTATCATTTTTTATAGGATTATCAAAAAAGAAAAATTTCAAAAGTGAATAAAATGGTTGACATAAAACCAAATATATATTTTAATATCGTATGCACATAAAATTGTATGTGCACATATGAAAAAGGAGAAAAAACAAAAATGAATAAATACGAAGGAACAAAAACAGAACAAAACTTAAAAACTGCATTCGCAGGTGAAAGTCAAGCAAGAAACAAATATACATATTTTGCATCAGTTGCAAAAAAAGAAGGATATGAACAAATTGCTGATTTATTTTTAAAAACCGCAGACAATGAAAAAGAACATGCAAAAATGTGGTTCAAAGAACTTGGCGAATTAGGCAACACTGCACATAATCTTGAAGACGCTGCAAACGGCGAAAATTATGAATGGACGGATATGTATGAGGGTTTTGCAAAAACTGCTGAAGAAGAGGGATTCAAAGAACTTGCTTTCAAGTTTAGAGCAGTTGCAGAAATTGAAAAACACCACGAAGAAAGATATCGCGCTCTTTTAAGAAATGTTGAAACAAAACAAGTTTTTGAAAAAAGTGAAGTAAAAGTTTGGGAATGCAGAAATTGCGGACATATTGTCGTTGGAACAAAAGCTCCAGATGTTTGCCCAGTTTGCAATCATCCACAAAGTTATTTTGAAATAAGAAAAGAGAATTATTAGTACATTGGGTATTGCAAAAGTACTAAAATTGTGTTATAGTTTCTATGAATAATATATTGGAGGTTAGTATGTATTTGGAAATTGATGAAGGATTATATGCAATGGACGATATCAACTACATAGACTATGTTAAATCTGACAACTGCTTGGTTATTGTTTTTAAGATAGACCCAAAGAACCCAACAACTGCAATGCTTCAAGGAACTGAAGCTGACAAAATCTGGAAAATTTGTGGAGCAGAAAAAAGATTTTGTGGTTGCGGAGAAAAATTGTTTAATTTGCAAAATGTTAACGATGTAAAAAAGAAATCAAAATATTGGGCAGACTTCAAAGACGGAAGATCTTTGGGACTCACAGAAATTGAATATAACACCTTGAGTTCTGCATTAAAAAAGTACAATTTTAGTGAAGAGTTTGACAAATAAGTTTTTTGTAAACTTTCGACAAAACTAGATTTATTCTAGTTTTTTTTATTATGTATTTTCTTTTAAATTTCTTTTATTATTTTTTGTGGAGAGTGTATGGAAACAAAAAATGAAAGATTAAAAGAATACTTGGACAAATTTTTGGACTTTGTCATAAAATATTCCTACAAAGAGAAAGAACAAATAGATAACGAAACGGTTGCCTATAAAAATGGTATAATTTCAAAAAAGAATTTTGACAGTCTAAAAATGCTTCGAAAAGATAACATTTTGATATTAAATAGTTTGGTAACAAATTTGAATAAAGCTTCAAAATTAAGCGAAAAGAATGATAAGTTTGAAAATCAGATATGCTATTTTATTGATAATATAATTCAAATGGGATAGTCATGTTGACATTTGGTATACGAGATGTTATTCTCTTAATAGAATAAAAAGGGGTGCGTATGCAAACAAAACCAAAGATTGCACTTATTTATGATTTTGATAAAACACTTTCGCCAAAAGATATGCAAGCATATGGATATATTGACAAACTTGGTGTAAGTGAAGATAAGTTTTGGGATAAGTGTGAAGATTTTTGTAAGAAGAATAAAGCCGACAGCATACTTGGATATATGTATGTTATGGTAGATGAATACAAGAAAAGAAACATAAACCTAACAAAACAAACGCTTGTTGATTGTGGTAAAAATATTGAACTATACAGCGGTGTTAAAACTTGGTTTGAAAGAATAAATGAATATGGCAAAAGTGTTGGTGTTAATGTGGAGCACTATATTGTTTCTTCAGGAATAAAAGAAATGATAGAGGGCACAGAGATTGCAAAATATTTTAAGGAAATTTATGCAGGGTATTTTGTATATAACGACAATAACCAACCAGTTTGGCCGGCCATTGCAATAAATTATACAAACAAAACTCAATATATATACAGAATAAATAAAGGTATTTTGAATGTAAATGATAATAGAGTTAATGACCATATGGACCATGACCTAAGACCGATTCCAATGACAAATATGATTTATATTGGCGATAGTGCAACAGATATCCCATGTATGCGTCTTATTATGAAAAGTGGTGGATATGCCATTGGTGTCTACAAAGAAGGGGAAAAGAGTGAACAATATTTGTCAAGTTTGATAAACGGGAATAGAATTAATTTTACTGCCAAAACAGATTATTCAAAAAATAGCGAACTTGAAAAAATTGTAAAAGAAATTATTTTAACAATAAAACATAAAGATAATTTAAAACAACTTACAAACAAGTGTAAAACAAAATAATATGGACAAAAATTTATCCAAATGATATAATACGATAAAATAAAAAAGGAGTTTAGTATGAAGCAAATGTATTTTTTTGTGTTATCAATAATAACAACCGCTTTTGTAATTGGACTTGCATTATTAAAAGTTAATGATGTTGTTGGAGGAACTTTGTTTTCAATTCCAACCGAATATCAAAAATATGTTGATTATGCAGTGCAATATGGTGCTTTGACACTTCTTTGTTGCTATGCTTTTGGTGGACTTGCTGGAAAGGTAATAAAAATAATAATTGGAATATTGCTTTTGCTTGCAATTGCACTTTTTACTATTGCGATTGTTGCACCTCAATGGATACAAGGCATATTTGGTGGTTCAAAAGGAATAATATCAATTTTAAAAATATTAAGTTAAAAAAAGGCGTCAATCAAATGATTGATGCTTTTTTATTTGCAAAAGTGATAATTTTTTGTATATACTATAACTATGGAAAAATTATTGATTATAGACGGAAACAGTTTGGCAAATCGTGCATTCTATGCTTTGCCTCTTTTAACAAATAAAGATGGCGAATATTCAAATGCAGTTTGTGGGTTTGCGAGCATTTTGATAAAATTTATTATTGAGCAAAGCCCTGACTATATTGCAGTTGCTTTTGACCATTCAAAACATACATTTAGGACTGATATGTATGCCGAGTATAAAGGCACGAGAAAGCCTTGTCCTGAAGAATTAAGGTCACAATTTGCTCTTTTAAAACAAATGTTGTCATGTATGAATATAAAAACATTTGAAATTGACGGAATAGAAGCCGATGATATCGTTGGCACAATTTCAAAGCATTCGCCATGCAATAACATAATCTTGTCTGGGGACAGGGATTTGTTGCAGTTGGTTGATGAGAACACATCAGTTTGGCTTACCAAAAAAGGAATTAGTGAAGTTGAAAAGGTTGATAAAAGTAATATGAAAACACTTTTTGGCTTTGAACCAAATCAAGTTGTTGACATGAAAGCTCTAATGGGCGATTCCGCCGACAATATACCGGGGGTTCCAGGAGTTGGTGAAATAAAAGCACTTGCACTTGTTCAAGAATTTGGCAGTATAAAAAATGTGTATGAGCATGTTGAAGAAGTAAGGGGCAGAACAAAAGATAATTTAAAAAACAACAAAGATTTGGCAATGCTGTCATATGCTCTCGCAACAATAAAAACCGATTGTGCTATTGATGTAAATATTAATGATTTTAAATATGATTTTCCTTTTGACGAAGAAGTAAAAGAATTTTTTGAAAAATATGAATTTAAAAATCTACTAAAAAGAGAAGAAATATTTAAAACAGAAGTAATTGAACAAAAAAAGAAAAAGTCAAAAAAAATAATAGAAATAAAAGAAAAAAATGAGTTAAAAAATGTATTAAATACACAAATAAATACTTTTTCATTTAATTTTTTAAATGATTACCATTTTTGTATAAATAATGGCGATGAATATTTTATTTCAAGCCAAGAAAATTTATTTTCAAATATTAATTTTGAAATTTTAATGCAAGAAATTTCTCCAATATTAAAAAATAGCAAAATAAATAAAATAATTTATGACCAAAAATCACATATGCATTTGTCAAAAGAATTTCAAGAAATAAATGGCGACATTTTTGATATTTGCATTGCAGAATATTTGCTTAGTGCGGGACTTAAAATTGAAGATAAAATAAGTGTTGGAAGTTATTACACCGAAAAACCAAAAATGGAAAAAGAGCTTGAAGATAATGACTTAAATTTTATCTATAACGACATTGAAGTTCCACTTGCAAAAGTTTTGTTTGATATGGAAGAAAACGGTTTTAAAATTGATGAAGATATGCTAAACGACTTGGCAAAGTTGTATAGCAAAGAACTTGAAGAAATAACTCAAAAAATCTACAAAGAGGCAGGTCAAGAGTTTAACATAAAATCGCCAAAACAAATTGCTGATATATTATTTGGCAAGCTTGGATTAAGTGATGAAGGTAACAAAAAGCACAAAACAGATATAGATGTTTTAACTTTTCTTGCAGAAGCTCATCCAATTGTACCACTCATCATAAGATACAGAAAAATCCAAAAATTATATAACACCTACATTGAAGTTTATCAAAAATTGGTGCGTGAAAAGGGTAATATAATACACACAATTTTCAACCAAACCCTAACATCAACCGGCAGGCTTTCTTCAAGCGAGCCAAATCTTCAAAATATTCCAGTAAGGGATGAAGAAGGCAAAAATTTGAGGAAGTTATTTATCTCAAGATTTCCAAATGGCAAGATTGTTTCTGCCGACTATAACCAAATTGAACTTAGGCTCCTTGCAAACTTAACAGAAGATGAGCATATGATTGCAACATATAACAATGGTGGGGATATCCATACTTCAACTGCTGCAAAGATTTTTAACAGAAATGTGCAAGATGTCACAAAACAAGAACGCCAAATGGCAAAAGCTGTCAATTTTGGAATTGTGTATGGCATAAGCCCATATGGTCTTGCAAATCAAATTGGGGTTTCGCAAGCACAAGCAAAAGACTTTATTAACAAATACTTTCAAGAATTTCCAAGCGTAAAAAGATATATGGACAATGCTGTCATTTTTGCCAGAACAAATGGTTATTCAAGAACAATGTATGGGAGAATAAGAAAAATACCGGAAATCAATTCGCCAATATATACAACACGTGGTTTCGGCGAAAGAGTTGCAATGAACTCGCCAATTCAAGGAAGTGCTAGCGATATAATAAAACTTGCAATGATAAAAGTTTTTAAAGAAATGAAGAAAAATAATTTGCAAAGCAAACTAATTCTGCAAATTCACGACGAACTTATTGTTGACACCAAAGAAGACGAGTTTGAAATTGTTAAAAAGATACTAAAAGATTGTATGGAAAACATCGCAAAACTAAAAATTCCACTTATTGTTGATGTTGAAAGCGGGAAAACTTGGTACGATGCAAAATAATAAGATATATAAAATACAAAATGTTTGACTTTAAAAATTTTATTATTGTATAATAATAAAAAAAGGGAGGGTGAAAAATGATTGCTGAAAAAAATAAGAAAATCATATATTGGGCACTTTATTTTCTAGTTTTTGCATTTACAGTCTATTTTGCCTTCATATTTATCACAAATTCAATTGCCCAAAAACAAGAATTTGAAATCTATAAAAATTCATGGCAATATGTTGCCGACACAAACTTTACTCAAAAAGTAACAATTGACCCACAAACCAACAAAGAAATTGTTTGCTATGAAATCTCATCGCCAGAACAACTCGCTGGTGCATTTATGGAAACAAATTCCGTTAGTGCCGATTCTATCTCCAGCATAACCAACAGAACATATAGACTATTAAATGATGTTGACCTAAGTGGCAAGTCTTGGCAAATGTCTTCTGAATTTTCTGGAACTTTTGATGGTAATAGTCGTCACATCAAAAATCTAAAAATTTCCAGTTCATCTTCAACAATTGGTTTTGTTCAAATTTTAACTGGAACAATAAAGGACGTATTTTTTGATAATATTAGCGTGTCAATGACAACCAAAAATTCAAATTGTAATGTCGGTGGCGTTGCAGGACTTGTACGAAATGGCAATATCTCAAATGTTTATGTAACAAGTGGAACAATCGAATGTGCTTCTCAATCACTTAGCACAAACTATGGAAGACTTGTTGGTGGAATCGCTGGGAGTATGGAAAGTGGCTCAATAGAAAAATCTATAAATTGTGCAACAGTTCTTCGTGGCTCTCATATGGGTGGTATAGTTGGTGCAGCAAATGGTGGAAAAATAAAAAACTGCATCAACAAGGGTTCGATTGAATCTTTATCAAGTAATGTCCCATATATTCGAGTTGGTGGAATTGTTGGCGAAATGAGTAGCAGTGCAAGCATTGAGTTATGCCAAAATGTCGGCGGTGTTAGTGGTAGATCAGCCTATAGCAATCCGATTCATTGTGCAAATTCCTCAACTGGTGGAATTGTTGGATACGCAAACAGCAAAATATCAAAATGTTCAAATATTGGGAACATTTATGGTGGTGAAAGTTCTTACACAGATTCAGCTCATGTTGGTGGAATTGTAGGGTTTACCACTTCAAATGTTGAAGATTGTTATAACACTGGAAATGTTAGTGCATATGCAAAAAGCACAACAACTCAAGCATTTAAAGAAACAAATAACAACGATGCTACGCAAATTGATACTTTTAGGGATGCTTTTGTTGTCGCTGTGCTTTACAACCAATGGCGTATGAATTGGTGGTATTATGCGTTTTTGGGAAAAGAAAGATCAATTATTTCGGCACGGGCATATGCCGGTGGAATAGTAGGAAAACGAAACTCAACATCAAACTCGGTAAAAAATTGCTATTCAATAGGAAGTGTTTCTGGCGCGGTAATAAAATACACCGACACATACTCATATTCATATAACTATAGACAAGAACTTTGGACTGTAAGTCCTTTCTATGCCGCATCGGTATATTATGAATCTGCCGCAAGAAAATATGAAATTACATTAACATATACATATTCATATCTCTATAGCCCAATAATTGGGAATAATGGAGAAGGTATGGGGAATATCTCAAAAACAGCAGGCAATTCTAGTTTCCAATCAACAAATATTTATTCATATAAACTCGTTACAACTGATTATTTTACAAAAAATTTACTTCTCCCAATAAATATAGCTACACTTATTGCATCTTTGCTTACTTATAGCAACCAAACCGCAACAAGCACAAAAAGTGACAATGATTATATGTATACAGATTTAAAGGCAAAAGGTGATGAACAACTGTTTAATGTTTATGATATGACAGATATGAATTGTAGGATTGACGCATCATCAAGCAAAATTTCAATAAATAGTAAGTATTCACTTAGTAGCACTGTAAATGATAAGCGAGAGAAAACTGGTAGTGGAAACGAAAATATTATGTCGCAATCACTAAATCAAGTTATCCCAGATGGAAGCACTTATTCGGTAACGTCTAACAAATCTTCAATATTAAGTATTGTTAATGGCAACAATGCATGGAAAATCGACAGTAGTAAAAATTCAGGTTATCCAATTTTAAAAGGACTATATTGGTAAGGAGAAAATTATGAAGAAAAAAATATTTAGTGTATTTGCAATAATTCTTTGTTGTTTTGTTTTAACTGCATGCGGTGGTGATGCTGTTTGTGGCGATTGGAAAGTTGATTCGTATAGTTATTTATATAATGGTGTAACTTATGAATATACAAACAACCAAGCAAAAGATTTTGAACCTAATATAGAAATTATGCAAAACAAAGACGGCAAGTACACTGATGAGCAAGTTGTACAAGCATCAATTGGTTTTTTGTATACTCAATCACACAATTTGATATATCGTTTTAATGCAAAAAATGTGTTGGAGATTATTGGGGTTAGTACATCGATAGAATATAATTGGTCAAGAAAAGGTAACTCAATTGTTGCGACATTAAGCAATGAAGTAGAAAACATATTAACATTTGTTATTAAAGATGATAATACAATGTGTATCACACAACAAGATGATACAAATGAATTAAATATAATTTTAAAAAGAAGTTAAAAAACAACAAAAAAGGAAATTGCGTTTATATGCAATTTCCTTTTTTATTAAAAAAATTATATTTGTATTAAAAAATAAAAAAATTCATAAAATATATTTGTGAAAAATAAATTATTTATTATATTTTTTATTTTAATGATAATTTCTTGCGTGACAATTTATGGATATTTATTTTATATTAACTATAAATATCCTTTATCCTACAAAGAAACAATAATTGAAAATTGTGATAAATATAATTTTGAATATGATTTTATTGCAAGTTTGATAAATGCCGAAAGTGGCTTCGACAAAGATTCTGTTTCAAATAAAGGAGCTGTTGGACTTATGCAAATAATGCCAAAAACGGCTGAATTTGTGTGCAAAAAAATAAATGAAAAATATGATTATGAAAAATTAAAAGACCCGCAATTTAATATCAAAATTGGAACATATTATTTAAAGTATTTGAATGCAAAATTTAGCGACAAAATAGTTTTGCTTTGTGCATATAACGCTGGCGAAGGTGTTGTTTCAAATTGGTTAAAAAACAAAGAATATTCAAAAGATGGAAAAACATTAAACAAAATTCCATATTCATCAACAGACGCCTATGTTGAAAAAATCTTAAAAACCCAAAAAATTTATAAAAAGAAGTTCTTATAACTTGTTTGACTAATTAAGTTAAATATGATAACCTAATTAAGTTAATATTAGGAGAAAAATTTATTATGGAAAACACACAACAATTATCAAGCGAGATTGATATTCGTGCAGAAAAAATTGCAACATTAAAAAAATCAGGTGTAATTGTTTACAAAGAAAAATATGATAGAACTCACACAATTGAACAAGCAAGAGAACTTGAAGACGGCACAAAAGTTAGGGTTTGTGGAAGAATTGTGTTCAGACGTGTTATGGGCAAGTTTGGATTTATGCAAATAAGAGATGTCAAAGCAAAAATTCAAATCAGTGTTGGTGTAAATGAACTTGATGCTGAACAATATGAATTTTACAAAAAGATGATAGACATTGGCGATTTTGTTGGTGTTAGTGGAGAAATTTATCACACACAAACAGGCGAAATCACAGTAAGAGCATATGAAGTAACTTTGCTCAGCAAAGCACTTCGTCCATTGCCAGAAAAATTCCATGGACTTGTTGACCAAGAACAAAAATATCGTCAAAGATATTTGGATCTTATCTCAAACGAAACAGCAAGAGAAGTTTTTGTTGGAAGAAGTAAGGTGTTAACATTTCTTCGTACATTTCTTAACAAAAATGGATTTATGGAAGTTGAAACTCCAATTCTTCAATCAGCCGTTTGTGGGGCAAGTGCAAAACCTTTCTTCACTCATCACAATGCTCTTGACAAACAATGCAATCTTCGTATTGCTCCAGAAACATACTTAAAACAAGTTATTGCTGGTGGTTTTGACAGGGTATACGAAGTTGCAAAGTGTTTCCGTAATGAAGGTATGGACACTCAACACTTGCAAGAATTTACAATGGTTGAATGGTACGCTTCATATTGGAATTTTGAAGACAATATCAAATTTTACAAAAAATTTATTCAAGAACTTTTAATGGAAATAAAAGGCACAACAAAAATCACATACCAAGGTCAAGAACTTGACTTTGGGAAAGAAGTTTGGCCAAGAATCAACTATGTTGAAGAAATGCGTAAAATTTTAGGCTTTGATTTCTTGGAATGCAAAACAAGAGATGAACTTGTTGAAAAGGTTGCAAAAACAGGGCTTTATCCAGCAAAAGAATTTGATGGAATTAAAACTCTTGGCGGTGTTATTGACTATATTTACAAGAGAAAAATCAGAGTAAACATTGTTGAACCAACAATTCTTTACAACTATCCTGCATTTTTGATTCCACTTGCAAGAAAGAATGACAAAGATAACAGAATTATTGATGCATTCCAAATTTTGTGTGTTGGAAATGAACTTGCAAAAGCATATAGCGAACTTGTTGACCCAATCATTCAAAGAAAAGAACTTGAAAACCAAGCCAAAGCAAAACAAGAAGGCGACGACGAAGCAATGGAAATTGACGAAGACTTCTTGCTTGCAATGGAACATGGAATGCCACCAATCAGTGGTCTTGGGTTTGGGGTAGATAGACTTATGACAATACTCTTTGACCAAGAGAGTATTAGGGATGTTGTATTATTTCCTCTAATGAAATAAAAAACGCAAAATTAACTCACAATAACTTTGTTTACTGACAAATTGCCACCACAGTCATTGAGGTGACTAAACTCCTACGGTGGCGATTTTGTCGAGCCTTGTTCTTGTGGTTAATTTTGCGTTTTTTACTATAAAATGATTGTTAGTAGATACCAAGCGAGCCTTGTTCTTTGGGCTCTTTTTTATTTCATTGTTTGTACGTTGAATTTGACTTGTGTTTTTTAATACTCTATGTCGTTTTGACTATCGAACTCAACGTGTGACCTTGGAGAAAATTTCTTCCGATTGGTCATTTCGCCCCCGACATTCTTGACGGGCTTTGGAGAATCCCAACATCTTTAAGTAGTTCGAAATAATCATTAAAAATAGATTTGAAAATATTTCAAAAATTTTACAAAATGGGGTTGAAAATATTGCGACCTTATGATAAAATGGCAATATAAATTGAGCCATAAGGGGGAGAGATATTTATGGAACAAAATGAAGATATTGTAAAAAATTTGCAAGGGTTTGGTAAATTCCTTTATGCAAAAATGCAAAAGAAACCAAAATTAGCAACAAAGAAATGCCTTAGCATTGAAATGGCATATCAAAAGTATTTGTTGGCAACAAAACAATTTGTTTTGAGTGGAGATGACATAAAACTTTTAAAAATGCTAAAAAAAGAAGCAAAGCAATATGCTTTGGCTTTTACATATGACAAATTGCTTACAAGCACACTTGTTGTTCTTGACAAATTGACAAGAGAACAAGGCAAAGAAAGAGAAATGACAACTCAAGAAATTGATGCTAGACAACTTTATCTAAGACTTTCTGATTTTTCAAAATATGTGTTTAATATTCAAGCAAAAATGAGTGACAAAAAACTTGCAAAAACAAAATTGAGTTATGAAGATATGTATAACCTTTATCTAACCAAAAATGAAATTGAATCAAACAAAATTTTGGATAAGTCTGTTATTCAAGCAATAAAATCAGCATCAAACGGCAGTTGGGTAAAAGACAAAAATCTTACAGTAAGTGAAATTTTGACAGACACAATGATTGCATCAAGCAGAGCATTATCAAAATATGGCGAAATAAAAATGTCAGTTGAAATGCAAAACGAAATGCAGAATGAAATGTAAAACAAAACATAACAAAAATACGATAGAAATCTATCGTATTTTTTAATTATCAATATCTTTGTCATCAAGGCGAAGAGCATCACTATTGAGCAAGTCATTATTTTGAGTGACAAGTGGTTTTATGCTCATATAGCCATATTTATCTCGTATCTTGTCAATTGCCTTGTCCAATTTTTCTTTTTGTACATTTTGGGGCTCAAATAAAGACAATTGATTTACTGAACTTTCATCACACAAATTAGAAACCGAAATTCTCACGCTTCTGATTTGTATTTTTTTGTCCCACATTTTGTCAATAACATTGATCACTGTGTTAAAAATATCAAAAGAGTTATTTGTGGAATTTTCAATTGTATGGCTTTTTGTTATCCAAGTTAGGTCACTTTTCCTTAATGAAACTTGAAAGGTCGCACCAACAACACATTTTTTTCTAAGTCTTGTTGCAATCTCATCACACAAAAACATCACAACCGTTTTCATTTCTTTCATATTTTTTACATCAACAAGAGTTGTTGTTCCGTTGCCAATGCTCTTTGCAGGGGAGTTGTTATTTGCATATGCAACATCGTCATCATTTTGTCCATTAAGCCTATCGTGAAGTTGTTCACCAATCACACCAAACTTTGTTTTTAACAAGTTTTTGTCGCAATTTGCCAAGTCGCCAAGTGTAAAAATATTAAGTTTGTTAAGTTTTGGTTCAAGTTTTCTGCCAATACCAATAATGCTTCCAAGTGAAAGCGGATATACAATTTTCTTGTATTTTTCAAGAGGTATTTCGGTTACTGCGTCAGGTTTTTTCATATCACTGCCAAGTTTTGCAAAAGTTTTGGTAAAACTTATTCCAACAGAAATTGTTACGCCAATTTCTTCTTTGATTCGCTTTCTTAATATGTTTGCAATTTCAAGTGGTGTTCCAAAAAACTTTGCTGTGTCGGTTATGTCAAGCCAACATTCGTCAATGCCAAAAGGTTCAACCTTGTCGGTGTATTCTTCATAAATTTTTCTTATACGTTTTGAGTATTTTTCATATATATCATGATGAGGTCTTACACAAACAAGGTCAGGACATTTTTGTTTTGCTTGATATATAATGTCGCCAGTTTTAACACCAAAACTTTTGGCAAGGTTGTTTTTGGCAAGAACAATGCCATTACGTTTTGACTTTTCACCGGTAACAGCAACAGGTAAGTCTTTTAGCGAAGGGTTCATTGCACATTCGCAAGATGCAAAAAAATTGTTTACATCGCAGTGAAGTATAATTTTGTGTTTTGTTTGCATTTTTGCCCTCCTTTTTGGTATAATTGCTTTACACATATTATGTGGATATAGTTTGGTATTATGCTCAAACTGATAAAAGTATTATAACACACATAATATGACAAAATAGGACAATTTATGAAAATTTTATTTAAAAACGCAAAAATTTTAAATTTGGAAGATACAGCAAAATTTGAATTTGGTAATGTTGTTGTAACAAACAACCTAATAAGTTATGTTGGCAAAGACATACCAAATGAAAGTTTTGACAAAATAATTGATGTTGAAGAAAATATATTGATGCCTGGGTTTGTTGACACTCATTGTCATAGTCCAATGACAATACTACGAAGCTTGAAAGATGATGCAAAGCTGGATGATTGGCTGTTTAACAATATGATACCAGCAGAAAGCAAATTAACACCAAAAGATATATACTGGGGCGAAAAACTTGCAGTTTTGGAATATTTGAGTGCAGGAATAACAACAATTGAAGAAGGATATTTTTTCAATGACGAGATTTGCAAAGCATTAAATGAATGTGAATTTAGGGCAAGAGTGGGTTTTGGACCAACAACAAGAGATGTTGGAATGAGCAACCAAGAGTATTTGGAAAAAGAATATAAAACCATAAAACAATATGAAAACACTGGACTAATTAAATCAAATTGCTTTATTCACTCAATCTACACAACAACAGACGAGTTGATTTTAGAATGTGTAGATTTCACAGCAAAGCACAGTATCCCACTTTCAATACATCTTTGTGAAACATTGAAAGAAGTTGGCGATTGCACTGTTAAGAACAATGGCAAAACCCCACCGCAATATTTGGAAGATTTGGGGTTCTTTGACAAATACAACACTCTTTGCTATCATTGTGTGCATATGGACAAAGACGATTTACAAATTCTTGCTGATTACAATTCAAGCGTATCAACTTGTCCATCAAGCAATATAAAACTCGCAAGTGGCATTGCTCCAATTTATGCAATGCAAAACAAAGGTCTAAACATAACCATTGGGACTGATGGTGTTGCATCAAACAACAGTCTGGATATGTTTAAGGAAATGTTTTTGGTTGCAACATTAAGCAAAGTGAACATTTATAATGCCGAAGTCGTTTCTGCAAGTGATGTCCTAAAAATGGCAACTGTTAATGGCGCAAAAGCATTGGGGTTTAATTCTGGCGAGATAAAAGTTGGAAAACTTGCCGACATAATATTGATAAACATAAACAAGCCACATTACTATCCACAGCAAAACTTGATTTCAAATCTTGTTTATGCTGGCAAAAGCAGTGATGTTTACCTAACTATGGTAAATGGCAAAATAAAGTACTATAATGGCGAATATTTTATTGGCGAGCAAAAAGAAAAAATATATGACGAAGTCACAAAAATAAGGGAGAGAATTACAAAATGAAAATAGACGAAACATTGTCAAGTGAATTTGGAATAAGATTGGATAGAGTTCAAAACATAATTGGACTTATTGATGAAGGTTGCACAATTCCTTTTATTGCAAGATACAGAAAGGAAATGACAGGAAGTTTGGACGACCAAGTGTTAAGAGAAGTTTTTGACAGGTTGACATACTTAAGAAACTTGGAAAAGAGAAAAGAAGAAGTCGAAAACTCTATAAAAGAGCAAGAAAAATGGACAGATGAACTCGCCGAAAAATTGTCAAATGCAAAAACATTAACAGAAGTTGAAGATATTTATCGTCCATACAAGCCAAAGAGAAAAACAAGAGCATCAATTGCCATTGCAAAAGGTCTTGAACCACTTGCAGATATTTTGCAAGCACAAGAAATACGACAAGATATGTTGGAAGTTGCAAAAGACTATATAAATGAAGAAAAAGAAGTAAAAACAGCCGAAGAAGCTCTTGCTGGTGCAAAAGACATTGTTGCTGAAAGAATTAGTGATGACAGTGAACTTAGAAAAATGCTTCGTGAAATGCTTTTGGAAAAAGCCGATATCAAAACCGAACTTTTGGATCACGAAGGAAAAGAAACATACGAAATGTATGCTGACTACACAGAATCAGCTTGCAAGATGCCAAGCCATAGAATACTTGCCATAAATCGTGGAGAGAACGAAGAATGTTTAAAGGTTAGTGTTGTTATTGACCCAAAAATCACAATTGCTCAAATTGAAGCACTATACCTAAAAGAAAATAAATACACATATGACATAATGAAAGATGTGATACAAGATAGTTACGATAGACTTTTGTTTCCATCACTAGAAAGAGAACTTAGAACAACCTTAACTGACAGGGCAAACGAACAAGCAATAAAAATGTTTGAAGTAAATTTAAGACCACTTTTGTTGCAAGCCCCATTAAAGAATAATGTTATTATGGGTTTTGACCCAGGATATAGAATGGGTTGCAAAATTGCAGTAATTGACAAAAAAGGCGATGTTTTGGATACTTCTGTTGTATATCCAACTCCACCAAAGAGTTTGACCGAAGAAAGTATTGAAATATTAAAGAAAATGATTGAAAAAAATCATGTAGACATTATCGCAATCGGTAATGGAACAGCAAGCAAAGAGAGTGAAATTTTTGTTTGTGAACTTATAAAACACATTTCATTCCCAGTAAGTTACGCAATGGTAAACGAAGCAGGAGCGTCTGTTTATAGTGCATCAAAACTTGGCGCACAAGAATTCCCTGACTATGATGTAAACCTTCGTAGTGCAGTAAGCATTGCAAGAAGACTTCAAGACCCACTTGCTGAACTTATCAAAATTGATGTAAAGAGCATTGGTGTTGGACAATATCAACACGATATGCCACAAAACCGACTAACAGAAGTTTTAACTGGTGTTGTTGAAGATTGCGTTAACAGTGTTGGTGTTGACCTTAACACAGCATCTCCAAGTTTGCTTAGTTATGTTTCGGGAATGAACTCATCAATTGCAAAAAATGTTGTGGCTTATAGGTCAAAAATAAAACATTTTAATGACAGACAAGAACTTTTATCAGTTCCAAAACTTGGGCCAAAAGCATTTGAACAATGTGCAGGTTTTTTGCGTATCACAGATGGCGACAATGTGTTTGATAACACTGCTGTTCATCCAGAGAGTTATGAGTCAGCACAAAAATTGTTAGATTACTTTAAATTAAACAAAGAAGATATAAAGGACGGCAAAATTGCAAACCTTTCATTATTAGTTAAAAATGAAGGCGAAGAAAAGGTTGCAAAGAAAATTGGTGTTGGTGTGCCAACTCTTCTTGATATGGTCGCTGAACTTACAAAACCAGGCAGAGATATTCGTGACACAATGCCAAAACCGGTTCTCCGTGCGGAACTTTTGTCACTTGAAGATCTTAAAGAAGGAATGATTCTTACGGGCACTGTTCGTAACGTTATTGACTTTGGTGCATTTGTTGATATTGGTGTTCATCAAGATGGACTTGTACACATTTCACAAATTTGTGACAGATATATCAAACACCCAAGTGAAGTATTGAAAGTTGGGGATATTGTAACAGTAAAAGTTATTGGCGTTGATGTTGCAAAAAAGAGAATTTCACTTTCTATGCGTGATATAGAAGAAAAGAAAGAAGACAAAAAGCAATAAATTGTTGACTATTGACAATAATTATGCATAGTGTTACAATTGTAAGTGAAAAGGAAGGATTTTATGAGTAGGAAAAAAACATACAAAATTTATGGAGTTTTGAGTAAATTGGTTGCGATTGTCGGTATTGGACTTGGAACTGGTTTAATCGTTTTTGGAATTCTTAATTCATCACTAGCAGTTGCCATTCCATCACTCGTTGGAGGATTTTTGTTGGGTGTTGCTGGAATTACTGGTTCTGTTATTTTGGAAGACAAAGAAAAGAAGGCAAAAGGTGCAAAGCATCACAACCACAGAAACCAATACACTGTTGAAAGTTTGGAAAATGAACAACAAAACAATGTTGAAAAAACAAATACTGTAAACACAAAAACAACAGAAGTTACAAACGAAAAAGATAACGGAATGGAATTATAAGAGTAAAGGAAGAAATTTTATGAAAAAATCAAAGAAATTAAGAATTTGGTCAAACGTTGTTGGTGCACTTGGCATATTGGCAACATTGGCACTTATTGGTGTTGGCGTTTCATTGGCAGGAGTTGCAGCAATTCCAAGTTTTGTACCATACATTATGATTGGGGTTTCTTTGCTCGCTGGAGTAGGAGCATTTGCAGGTTGTGCAAAGTTAGATAAACTTGCAGGTCAAGAATTGTACAAAGAAACACATAAAGACCCAAGAACTCTTGAAGAAATCTTTACAGGTTCAAAAGAAAATGTTGTAAAAAATGAATCAACAACACAAGTTGTAAAATCACAAAATTTTGATAATTCAAAATCAAATGATGACGAAATAACATTGTAAAAAATTTGCTTACCAAAAATTGGTAAGCTTTTTTTAAAAATTGGGTATTGACAAAATGCATAGTGTATATTACTATGTAGGTAATAATAAAAAAAGGGAGAAATATAAAAATGAAGAAATTCAAAATTTTATCAAAAGTATTTTCAGCTTTGGCAGCAATTCCAGTAGGATTGTTTGTATATGGATTATCAATGTTAATTCTTACACATGCATTCTTGGCATTGCCATTGATTGGGGGTGGAATTCTTGCTCTTGCTTTTGGTGGTGCTTCAATATTCTGCGAATCAAAAGCAAAGAATCTTGAAAAGAAAGAAAAAGAAGGTTACACTGTTGAAAAACTTGATGTAAAAGAAAATTCAAAGACCGCTACACAAGAAAATGTAAAAACTCAAGAACACACAAACCAAAAGACAAATGACAAAAATAACAACAAAGACAATGGAATGGAGTTATAATATTTGAGATTAAATAAAATAGGCGAACTTTTGTACAAACAAATGGTTCGCCTTGTTTTTATATAAAAAAATACCAAATTTGCCATAAAATAATTTGCAAAACTAGACTAGGTGTGCCATAATACCAATATGAGAAAAAAACAGAGTTTTTTAGACGAGAAAATAAGCAAAAGGAAATTTGATGCTTTTAATATAATAAGCAATATGATGTTTATTGGACTTTTGGTTTTATTTATAATTGTTTTATCAAAATGTATCTCAGATATGATAAATGCCGAAAATCCAAGTGATTTTGTTGTGCCACTAATAATGCGTTTGTGTGCAATAATCTTGACAATTTTACCATATGTTATTGCCAGAATTTGCAAACTTAATTATCCAAAAATTGTTATTATTATGTATTATTTATTTTTATTTTTGAGTTTGTATTTAGGTACATTTTTGGGTTTATATATTCAAGCTCCATTATACAATAGATTCGTGCATTCTTATGGTGGCTTATTCCTTGGCATAATTTCAATGTTTTTTGTAAGACTAATCAACAAGGATAGAACAAAAAACTTGCACCCAATGTTAGTATTTTTATTCGTTTTTGTTTTTTCAATGGGGTTTGGAGCCTGTTGGGAGATTTGGGAATTTACTGGCGACAAGATATTTGGACTAAATATGCAAATATTTATGAAAGACGGTGTTGAACTTGTTGGCAGAGAAGCATTAAAGGATACTATGTTTGATATTATTTGCAATTTTATTGGTGCAATAATAAGTGCAACAATTTGTGCAGTGTCATCATGTAAGTTTAGTGATTACATTGACTACTTTAAAATAACAAAAAAAGAAAATAAAAAATCAACTGAAATAGAAGAAATTGAGGAATAATTATGAAAATTTATAACGTGTTACACAGAAGAAAAGAAGAGTTTGTTCCAATTGATGGAAACAATGTAAAGATGTATGTTTGTGGAATGACTGTCAATGGCGAGCCACACCTAGGTCACGCAAGACAAGTTATCACTTTTGATATGATTTCACAATATTTGAGATACAAGGGTTACAATGTAACTTATGCATCAAACTATACCGATATTGATGATAGAATAATTAACCAATCGAAAGAAATGGGAATTTCACCACTTGAACTTGCCGACAAACGCATTGAAATAATCAACAAAGTTATGTCAAAAATTAGTGTGACAGAACCAAATTACAGACCAAGAGTTACAAAATGTATACCAGAAATTATCACATTTGTTAGCGATTTGATAAACAAAGGTTACGCATATCCAACAAAGAATGGCGATGTATATTTTTGTGTAAAAAAATATAAAGGTTATGGTCAACTTTCAAACAGGAAAATTGACGAACTTATCAACTCTGTTCGTATTGAATCTAGTGAAGAAAAAAATGACCCTCTTGATTTTGCTCTTTGGAAAGCTGTAAAAGAAGATGAATTTGGTTGGGATTCTCCTTGGGGGAAAGGCAGACCGGGTTGGCATATCGAATGTTCAACAATGATAAAAAAATTCTTGGGCGATAAAATTGATATTCATGGTGGTGGAAAAGATTTGGTATTCCCACATCATGAAAATGAACTTGCTCAATCAACTTGTGAAAATGGTTGTGAACTTGCAAATTTTTGGGTACACAATGGACTTATAGTTGTTGATGGTCAAAAAATGAGCAAAAGTATGAACAATTTTGTTTTGTTAAAAGATTTGTTAGAAATTTATAACCCAGAAGTTATTAGATATGCATTTATTTTAAACCATTACACATCAACCCTTGACCTTGGCGATAATGCTTTTAAGCAAGCTGAAAAAAGTATGTACTATTTCTATAATGTTTTAAATAATATAAACAAAGCATTGCAAGGAAAAGAATACACACATAATGATAGCATTGTAAAAATATTTGAAAGTTGTATGGATGACGATTTTAACAGTGCAAAATTGCTGGCTGAACTATTTACAATTTGTGGAAAGCTTGGAAAATACAAAGATTTAACCTTGGTTGCAAGTCTAAAATATGCAATAGACCAATTTAAAGATATTTTGGGATTATTTATGCAAGACCCTCAAGAGTTTTTGGATGAAATAAAAAATAAATATGTAAAACAACTTAACCTAAATGTAAGCGCTATAGAAAAACAAATAGAGTTAAGAAATCTCGCAAAGCAAGAAAAGAACTATGCCGAAAGTGACAGAATAAGAGATGAACTTTTGGCAAAGGGAATTATGCTTAAAGATACCGTAGACGGCACAATGTGGGATATTAAACAATTATACTAAAAGGAAAAGAAAAAATGAAAATTGGAGTTGTGGGACTACCAAATGTTGGTAAAAGTACACTATTTAATGCAATAACAGAAGCGGGGGCAGAAAGTGCAAATTATCCATTTTGCACAATCGAACCAAATGTTGGTGTTGTTGATGTAAAAGATGAAAGATTGAATGTTTTGGCAAAAATGTATAACTCAAAAAAGATAACACCTGCATCAATAGAGTTTGTTGATATTGCAGGTCTTGTTGCCGGTGCAAGCAAAGGCGAAGGTCTTGGAAACAAGTTCCTAAGCCACATAAGAGAAGTTGACGCAATATGCCATGTTGTTCGTTGCTTTGATGACCCAAACATTATAAATGTTAATGCAACCGTTGACCCAATAAGAGATATAGAAATAATCAATTTGGAGCTTATTTTAAGCGATTTGGACACTGTTTCAAAGCGTTATGATAAATTATATAAACTTGCTCGTGTTGGCGAAAAACAAAGCGAAAAAGAGCTTGCAATTTTGTTAAAACTAAAAACAGCATTAGAAGAAGGGAAATGTGCAAGAACAGTAAAGTTTACTGATGAAGAAGACCAAAAAATTGTTAATTCATTTTTCTTGCTAACAACAAAACCTGTTATATATTGTGCAAACATTTCTGAAAACGATATTGGGAATGAAGACAATGAATATGTAAAAAAAGTTCGTGAATATGCAAAAAATGAAGGTGCTGAAACAATTGCCCTTTGTGCAAAGATAGAAGAAGAATTAACAAAACTTGACAAAGACGAAAGAGAAATGTTCAAAGAAGAACTTGGAATAAAAGAAAGTGGACTAGACAAGTTGGTTACAGCATCATATAGTTTGCTTGGGCTTATGAGTTATCTAACAGCTGGCGAAACAGAAGTTCGTGCTTGGACAATCAAAAAAGGGACAAAAGCTCCACAAGCAGCAGGGAAAATACATACAGACTTTGAAAAAGGGTTTATAAAAGCCGAAGTTGTAAAGTATGACGATTTGGTTGAAGCTGGTTCATATAACAATGCTCGTGAAAAGGGTAAGGTTAGGATAGAAGGCAAAGACTATGTTGTGGAAGATGGGGATGTTATGTTGTTCCGTTTCAACGTATAAAAAAACGCAAAATTATGGGCATCTTCTTTGTTTCTGCATAACAAAATGCCGACAGTCATTTGGGTAACCAAACTCCTGCCGGCATATATTATGCGAGCCTCGAATATGTCGCCTAATTTTGCGTTTTTTATTATTCTATTGTCATTTCGACTGTCGACCCCAACGACTCACTTTGGAGAAATCTCTTCATCTTTAAGTAGTTGGGATTTCTCGTGAGTGGGTTCGAAGATGCCACACTCGAAATGACTATTTTTATATTATATTGTCATTTCGACCTCGACATCCTTGACTGGCTTTGGAGAAATCTCAACATCATAAAAAAGAACTCAAAGTGTGATTACTTTGAGTTTTTTAATAATCTTTTCTACCAATAAGATAGTCAACATCAACATTAAAGAAATCGGCAAGAAGCCATAAACTTGTGATACTTGGCTCTTTTTTCCCGCTTAACCATTCACTGACATTACTTTGGTGCATACCAAGAGCATTTGCCAGTTTTGTTTGTGTTAAGTTCTGTTCTTTCATAAGTTCAGCAATTCTTTGCGATATTTTTATTTCCATTACTTGACATTATATCCCTTTGGAGATATAATATACACATATATCTCTATGGAGATAATAAAAAGGAGAAAGTTATGTTTAAGGATAGCGATAATAAATTATTTAGGTATATTGATTTTATCAAGACCACTATTATAATACTTGCATTTTTAGTTGGGGCCCTTGCAATATTTTACATTGTGGTTGGAGCTATATATTCATATCCAGAGCATATTATAACAGGGGTAATATATTTGCTTATGGCAATTTTTTTTCCTATTATCGGATACATATGTGTAGATTTTATTGCAATGTTGAGTTATGATTTGAAAACAATTAGAAATAAGTTATATGATATAAAAAATGATTCACTTAATAATCTTTTGCAATATAATAGTAATGATAACAACTCAAATGAAAGAGAAACTATCTTATCAAACGAACAAATCGCTCAATTGTTGGACAAATTGCAAGAATACAAGGACAAAAATAAAGATTAACACATCACACTCTCTATACATATATAGTATAGGGAGTTTTTTATGGGTGAAAGTGAAAATAATGTTAATGATGATAAACTTGACGAAAGCAAGTCAAATCTTACAAATGATAATACATACGATTTAGAAAGCATAACTCAAGACCTAAGGTCTGCTCGTATAATTTCGCCAGCATATGCTGGAAGATGTGGCGAACTCAACGCAATACTTGAATATCTTTATCAAGCAACGATATTTGAAAATTTGTGGCAAAAAGATGTTGCAAGAACATTAAGACGTATTGCAAAAGATGAAATGGAACATCTAAATCTATTAGGTCGAACATTGGTTCGGTTAGGTGTTGCACCAATTTACACAACATTTCCACCACAAAGAGATTTGTTTTATTCAACAAGATATATAAATTATTGCACTGACCCAAATTTGATGCTAAAAATTTCAATTCAAGGCGAAGAAACTGCAATAAAAAATTATACAAATATGTTAAATATTTTAACAAACGAGCAAATAAAACGAATCATATCATACATTTTGGAGCAAGAAAAACAGCATTTGGAAGAACTTAACGAACTTTATAAAACATTAAATTAAAGAATAAAAGCAAACAATGACAAAAAGTTGTTTGTTTTTTTCTTGTTTTGACATATACTAAAAGAAAAAAGGAGAAAAGTATGTACGATTGTATTATTATTGGTTGTGGTCCAAGTGGAATGACTTGTGCAATATATCTAAAACGAGCAGGCAAATCTGTTTTGGTGTTAGAAAAATCAATGCCAGGTGGACAAGTTGTTCTTACAAAAGATATTGGAAACTATCCTGCATTCAAAAATGTTGATGGTGTTACACTTGCAACAAGTATGTTTGAACAAATAAAAGAACTTGGTGCAGAGATAAAATTTGAAGAAGTTATATCTTGCAACTTGACTAGCAAGGAGAAGGTCGTAAAAACCAATAAGGGCGAATACACAGCAAAAACTGTTTATGTTTCCACGGGTGCATATGTAAAACCTCTTCAAGTTGAAAATGAAAAAAAGTTTATCAACAAAGGTATCAGTTATTGCGCAACTTGTGATGGTGCATTATTTAAGGGCAAAGATGTTGCAATTGTTGGTGGGGGCAATGTTTCTATTGAAGATTGTATTTACCTAAGCAATATTGCAAAAACTGTATATCTTATTCATAGAAGAGATACATTTACTGCCGATGAAATTTCAGTTCAAAAAGTAAGAGAATTGGAAAAAGAAGGCATTGTTAAATTTGTATTAAATAGTGAAGTCGTTGGAATTTGTGGAGAAGATAAATTGGAAAGTATTGTTGTCCACAACAAAATCACAGATACAACATCTGCAATTGATGTTTCGGCATTATTTATTGCAATTGGCAGAAAGCCGGACACTGGTTTTATGCTTGGTATTGAACTTGATGAAAAAGGTTATATAAAGGTTAATGACCAAAAGCAAACAAACATAAGTGGTGTCTTTGCTGGTGGGGATGTTTCCAATGGAATATTAAAACAAATTGTAACTGCGTGCAGTGATGGTGCAATTGGTGCAAGTTCAATTGTAAAATACTTGGCACAAAACAAATAATTATTTTTATTACAATAAATATAAGAGAAAGTAAAAAACTTTCTCTTTTTTTTATTAAAATTTTATTAAAAACAATGGATATTTATTTGACTTTTCGACTAGGGGGGGGGGTAAACTATGATTGAATATATTAGCTTGTTTAACGCAAAATAATATATAAAAAGATTAAAAGGAGAAATAAATGAGAAAAAAAGTAAAACTTTTTATGACAATTGCAAGTATGTGTCTTGCAGTTGCAGTTCTATGTTTTGGTGTATTGTCGGCAACACAAGTATCTTATACTATTGGTGGTAGCATAAGTTATGAAGTTGATGATGTGTTTGTAAAGATAAATACAAAGATATACTCAACACCAAACCAAAAAACAGAAAGTGAAATGAATACAGATATAATAACATTATCAAGTAAAACATTTACACAAATAGAAGCAATAACGGATTACACACTAACACAAACAATGGTAGAGTACACATCAAACGGAGCAGAGAGTTCAAATACTCACACAGCAAAAGATAGTAGTAATAATGGAGCAAAAATAGACTACAAAGAAAACGCCTATACTTACTATATAGTAATAAATGTAGAGAACTTATCTCCAAGCAAAAGTGTATACGCATATTTGAGTGAAGATATATCTTTAAATTCAAATGCAAATACAACAGTTGCAACAAATAAAAAGCAAGATGCAATAGCAAAAGGTGAAACATCAAAGAATATAGTCATCGGTTTTTCATTAAAAGATAAAAAAACAAGTATACCAAGTGATATTACTTTCACATCTAATTTGGTCGTAGATTATGAAGGTAATAGTCCATTAAAAGGTTATATATTTGAAGTATTAGATAGTTCATCAAAGACAATAAAACTAACAAGTTACACAGGAAGTGCAAGCAATTTAGAGATACCATCAACAGTGTCAATAAGTGCAGATGGAACATTTATTGAAGGAAGCGATTACACAGTAACACAAATAGCAGAAGAAGCATTTAAAGGCAATACTAGTCTTGTTAGTGTGGTAGTACCAAGTAGTGTAACAAGAATTGGGGCATATGCTTTTGACGGTTGTACATCTTTGACTAGTGCGACATTAAACGAAAAGGATGAAACTATAGATTATGTTTATTGGTGGGCTATAACAGATGTTTCAGAATCAACAGCTTATAAATCTACTTATTTAAATGATGCAGTAACAAATGCAACTTATTTGACAACAACTTACAAAGATAAATCATTTATTCAAAAAAGGGGACCAAATATAACAAAGTAGAAAAAAAGATGTTCAAACGAACATCTTTTTTTGTTTATTATCTTATCTTCATTTTCTTTCTTAAGAGAACAAATGTAAGTGTTAAACCAACAACAACAACGCAAGCAACAACAATTACAATTATTGACACCGCATTAAGTGGTTCATTTTTTACAACTCTGTATGAGTATAAAAGTTTTCCACTTTCGCTATACAATTGAATAAAGTATGTACCTTTTTCGGTTAATTCAATTTCGTATGTGCTCTTTATCTTGTTGTCGGCAAGTGCAGAACTGTTAAGGTGAAGGTCTTTTTGTCCTGTTATTTTTAATACGCAGTCGCCAACATCTTCAATAAGGTTTGCAGTGTTGAATAATACTTTTATTGTGTCAGTTGTTTCTTCGTTTTCTCCAATTGAAACTTGAATTGAAGGGGTTTTGTTATTTAACCAGAAACTGAATGTAAATTCTTGATTGAACTCATTCCCTGTTGCAATTGTAACAGTGTATTGACCTTTTCCTGTGAGAGCGTCAACAACCGAGAAGTTAAAGTTCTTTAGGTATGGTTTGTTATTTTTGTAAATAACTGTACCCATATTTTCATTTGTCAACTTTTCTGTTACATCAACTTCATTTTGTAAAATTTGTTTTACATAGTAGTTTTCATATTCGCTAAAGTCAAAGGCATATCTTGATTCATTCTTGTTAATTATTAAGAAGTATATTGGTTGTTCGTTAATCTCCATTGTTTTTCCTGAATCTGTAACACCGGCAGAAAACCAAATCTTATATAAGCCTGGGTCAGAGAATGTGAATGTTTTTTGGTATATGTCTTTTTCTGGTGAATATTCTTCGCCATTCTTTAATGCGTGCAATCTTGGTTGAGCACTTTGGTCATAATATCTTGTTGTGTATGAAGGAATCTTTACAACAACATTATCATTATAAACTGCATTATTTATTGGAGATTGGTCATTTATTGTGAATATAACTGTTTTTAGGTAGTTGATTGTGTAGAATGCTTTTGTTTCAAACAAATGTACATTTCCAGCCATATCTTTAAATACCAATTGGTAAATACCAGAGTTTGATAGAACCAAACTTGTTATATCGTTTTCAGTGGTAAGGGTAGGGGTATAAGGCGTTTGACTGTCGCCATATGTTATTTCAACATTAACCAAGTTTTCGGCAATTCCATAATATGATTGCCAAGAAATTCTCTTTCCTGAAATGTTGTTTTCTTCTTTTGTTACAACAAATCTCTTTTCTGTTCCTGTAAGTTGAGCCGGAGTTCCTTCGTTTTCATAATATGAGAAGTTTCTTAAAATATCATTTGTTTGTGGAATAATGCTTACTGCAATCTTTCTTTCAAGTTTGCTTGATTCATTATTTGACTTTATTGTGTGAATATATGTTTCGATGTTATTTGTTACATACAAAACAGGTTCGCCATCTTCAACATAACCTTGTTCTGTGTTGTAAATTATGTCGTAATCTTTTGTGTTGATGATATAGTGGTTTGTTATCTCATAAGTTGTATTTCCGTCTTGATATGAATATTTGTTGCCTGTTTTTTGAGCGTAGTAGTTTATTCCATCAATTGTATAAACAACTTTGTAATATTCAAAATCATTGTTAGAAATTGTGAACTCAAAATATTCATCATACATTTGATTTGTAAATATGTTTGTATATTTTACAACAAGTTTGTATGTATTTGGTTCATTAACAATTTTGCCAGATGAAATTGCTTCCAAACTGTCATCGCTATGAAGCAAATAAACATCACATAAAATTTTTGCATTTGTTTGCTTAAATGTAATCTTTATTGCATTGCCGTACATTGAACCTTTGTTAAACAACTCATTTAAATTTTGATTTGATGTTCCAAGAAGTGTAAACTCTGGGACTTTGTTATAGATAATAAGGTTTAATGTGTCATAACTTCTGCCTTGAGAAATTTCCTCAACTGCAATAAATTTCTTTATTGTGAATCTAATTTCAGAACCAAACACGCTGTTGGCAAGGTCTTTTGCAGGAGCTTTTAGAATAATTGTGTAAACATTTGAATTTGAACCTTTTTGAGGTAAGATGATTTGACCATAACCTGAATTGTTAAATTCGGTAATCTTTCCATCAACTGACAAGTCGAATGACCTTGTGTCATATGATGAACCAACATTAAGAATAATTCTGTCTTTTGCACTATTATATTTGAATATAATATCTTTTGTTGAGTAGTAGTATTTTACGCCATCTTCATATTTTTCAACCAAATCAACTGAACTATTTAATTCTTTGTCAACTTTTTCGTTTCCATAGATGTTTGTAAATTCGGTTGTGTCGCCAAAGTTATCAAGTATTATGTATTTATAGAATATATTTGCCTTTGGTTCGGTTGCAACAATTTTCATATAAGTGTTGCCAAGATAATTTACATAAGTTGTTGTAATTCCCGCAGGACTAACAAGAGTTTGTCCGGCACTTGCAAAGTATATTTCATCTCTCTTTTCATACAATGCATTTTGTCTATAAGTGTTATCCTCTTTAACATACTCAAGTATTCTAACTTCAATTGCATATATTGTTGCATCTTGAACTGATGATGTGCTTGGTATTTTGATCAAAATTCCTTCTTGTGATGCATATGTGCTTGTTTCAGAAGTGTGGAACACAGTTAGGGAAGTGTTAAGTACAGATACTGTCAATGTGATTGTGTCATAAAGTGGAACAAGTCCCAATGTTATGCTTTGTTTTTGATTGCTTGCAGAAAGTGTTGATAATTTTTTAAGAGTTATTTCACTTGTTGAAATATCAATTGGATTATATTTCGCAAGGTCATAATAAACATTGTTTGAGTAAGGAGTTTTTAGGAATGTTTGATTTCCAATCTTGATAATACTCCAAGCAAAGTTTGCAATGTTTACTGAATCTAGTGCAAAAGCACTTTTTGCATTGATTGTAATGTTTGAACTTAGGTTGTCGTATGAGATGTTTTGTTTTTCATCTCTATTGTTCTGAGTGAAGGTTATTGCTGTAGTACTTGACGATGCTTTTAGGTTTGTCAAATAAATTGTGTAGATTGTGATATTCCCAGCAAGGTCAACTTCAACAATTTCAATATATTTGTTAATCAAACTATCATTTGTCAAAAGGTCATTTTCTATATCATTGATTGAAGTAAAACCGATTTTTGAGTTTTCAAAATCGCTTGGAAGAGTTTCTTGTGAGTAAATGTTATTGTATTTTGTGTTTTCGCCATTATTGTTTTCAAAAACTCTGTAATACATACTATAAGTGTCACCATTGTCATAACTTGTAAAGTCAAAAACTCTTTCAAGTTGTGATTTGTCAACAGGGAATGCATAATATTTATACAAACCAGATACTGTTGATGTGTTATATTTTGTTTCAACTGTTCTTAATAGTGAAGAATCAATTCCACTTAATGATACAAGTTTGTTCAAATTTTTGTCAGGTGCTTTTGTATCTATAACAAGTGTGCAGGTTTTTTTGAATGAACCTTCTTGGTAATCTTTTTGGTCACCTTCAAACTGCATAAAGAATTGAATTGAATTTCCGTCTTTGTATCCACCAATATCATTAAGGCTAATGTTAACAGTGTTTACATTTTCGGAAGTGTTAATTTGATTGCTGCTTACTTTTACTTGTGTACCGCCGTTGATTGAGTAATATATCTCATTCTTATTGATTTTTGCTCTAAATTTGTTTACTGGGTCTTCCCATTCAAGTTTAACATTTTCATTGTTTGTATAGTAGTCGCCTGATGAACCTTTTGCAAGTTCTGTTCCGTCCAAAGAAGTAACTTTAAAATCTGGAGCACCCGATTCGATACTAAATATGTAACTAAATTCATTTTGTCCATATTGTGGCAATCCTTGTTTTATTGTCACTTTATAATATCCAACTTTTGTGAATGCTCTTCCAGAAGTTGAAGTGATGCCACTAAACTTTAGGTAGCCATCACCGTTATCGCTGTATCCTTTGTATATTTCTGTTGATTGTTCAAGAGAGGATTGTTCATATGAATATTTTATTTCAGCAGATAGGTTATATGATGAAATCAAACTGTTAAGTTTGTCGTTTGTGTCATAATATGCAATCGAATCTTCAAGATTAAATGTCCCACCATTTGTATAGGCATATCCATATGTGTATACAGGGATGTATACAAATACTGGCAATTTGTTTGTTTGAAGAATAGGAGAGTTCTTGTCATTTGCAATCTTTGCAAGATATATATCATTAAAGAACATCTTGTCATTTTCGTTTTCAAGAACTTGAATCTTTATTGCTTCACCAACATAACTGTACATATTTTGTGAACTTGAATCGGTTACAACTGGATTTGTAATTATTCCGTTTCTGTCTATGATAAATGTAAATGTACGAGTGATGTAATCTTTCTTTTCAGCAAGTTTGTCGTTTAATTGTGATGTTTGTGCATATTTTCTTGTTATTACATACTTACCACTCTTGGTTTGCTTGCTTCCGGTTATATTGTTATATTCAAGATTTATTTCCCAACTATATTTGTCGCCATTTTGCTTTGCCAAAGTTTTTGTTGGGTCAAGTTTTGAATAAATAATTCCATTAACGGTTGCTGAATTATCAAAAACATAAGAGTATGTATAGTTCAAACTGTTTTGTTCATCAACTTTCTTTGAAGGGGAGAAAGGTGTGAATGTATATTCAACGCTTTCAACTTCCAAAACACCTGATTCTGGAACTGGTAAAAATTCCAAGGTCAATATTTCATTGCTATTTGCAAGTGTGTTTGCTGTGGTTGGAATATAATATTGATTTTTTGTTGATGATACGTTGTCAACATGATTAAATGAACTTAAATATAATGATGTGTTCTTTTGGTCTTTTGTTTTGTAAATAAGGTTTGTTTGACTTGCGTCTGATGATAATTTTACTCTAAATATATTTGAATGAGTTTTCAAATATTCTTCTTCTGTAAAGTATCCGTTATTACATAATTCGTCTTGAGTATAGAAAGTTATATCTTTTCCATCTTCAAAAGGAATATGAATGCTAAACTTGTTTAATATATTGTTATCAATAAATTTCGTGTTTTCTTGTTCGCTCATAAGCACTTTTGCATTATTTTTTACACTGATGTAAACATCGTCAAAAGTATTTATTTGCAATAGTTTGAAGTGACTGTTATAAATTTCGGTGTTGTTTAATATTTTGTCTAACCAACTATCATTGTTTGCAAATGGAACTGATTGTTTTAGATTTTTAAGTTTGATAACTTTGTATTGTCCAAACATAATATCAACATCGCTTGAAACAATATTTAATTCTGTTGGGTCAACAAATGTTCCATCTATTTGTTGAAGAACAATTGAAGGAGTTTTGTCAACAACAAAGGCAAAATACTTTTCGTTTCCGGCACTATCTAATAGTTTGAATACATATAGTCCGTTTTGAGAAAGTACCGCACTTGATGGTATGCTTTGTGTGTACATTTGAGCATTTGAGTAATCTACCGGAGTATATTCGGAGTCTTCCAAATTTATTTCGTAGTTTGAAAGAATTGAATAGTCTTTGTTGTAATACTTTTTGCACAAGTCATCGCTAAATGAATATGATGAGTTTAATGAGATAGGGAAGTATTTATATTGTGCAGAGATGACACTTCCACTTGTTTTGTTATTCCAAGAAACTATAACGCTTTGATTTGTCATAAAATCAATTTGCTTGTTTCTTAAATATGTTGTGTTGTTGTCTTGAATATTAACAGAAAAGATTTGAATATTATCAATTTCTTCTTTATCAATGGTAAAGGTTGAACTGTAACTTCTGTTAAGGTTTTTCCCAAAATACATTGTTACAATATAATTACCATTGCTTGAGAATACTTGACCATCATTTGAAGTGATTTCTGTGTCAATATAATTTCCTGCAAAATTTTCTTGGGTTGAAACAACAAGCCTTGTTTTTGCGTTGAATATAGATTTTGATTGTTCATCCTTTTTGATTAAGACATCTTTGTTTGTAAATGAACCGTCGTTTAAAGTTTGTTTGTTTTCTTCTTCGTTTGTTTCAATTGAAATTTTTGTTGTTGATTTTGTAATTTCAAAAACAAACCATTGGCTTCTTAATTTTTCGGTTGAATCATTTGAAATATTTGAAGGTGTACAAACTTCATCAGCACCAATAATTGTTGGGGTATACTTGTAGACAACATTAACAAGATATATTCCTGCCTTTGTTAATGGGGAATTGTCATATTCAACTCTTGAATTGTTGGCAATTGAATAAGTGTTTGTGTCTTTGTCAAGATCAAGCATATAGTAAGCACTTTGTGTGTCAACTATGTCAGAATTATCATTGTTGAATATTTCAACATTATACTTAAATTGAACAGGTGATTGATTTGTTTCTTGAATTGTAATTTCGTTGTTGTTTAATTTTGTAAGAATGTTTTGAATGTTATCGTCTTGTGTGTCGTTTAAAGTTGCATTAAATTTTGAAAATAGGTAAGAGATATCTGTTACTTCTTCTTGAATTGCACCATTGTTATCAATATTTTTAAACTCTTTTAAAAGGCTTGTTTCAATGTCTGAATAATAAAGTTGATATCCAAATATTTCCAAAAGGTCAATATGTTTTGTATTTGCATTTTGAGATGATTTTTCAATAGTTTCAACTGTGCTGCCATATGTGTAAATAAAATTGTAAGAGATTGTGTATGTCCCCAAATCATTAAATGTTACATAAAGGAAATCATTTTCTGGACTTGTGTAAAAATAAACTATATTATTGTCTGTTTGAATATTTGTTCCATCAAACCAAATTCTTTGAGTTGTTGCATTCTTTTGGAAAGTTTTGGTTATTGTCAAATTTATATTTTTGTAATTAACTGCAAGTTTTGGCAAAACTTTTGAGTCATAGTTAAATTGAAAAATATTGTCATATGGCATAACAAGTGATTTGTCAACTTTGTGACAGTTGTCGTAAATGGCATTGACAGTTGTTCCACTATAGTAATCACTATTTTTTAAAGCATAGAATGAATAGGTTATTGTTTTGTTTGATGACTCGCCATTTTCACTTACAATATAATTGATTCTTATTTCGTATTTCCCATAAGGTGCAGTTTTGTCGGCATCGTTAAAGGTTAGTGATAAAGTAAGTTTTTTCATCCCGTCATGTGAGTAGTCAATTGAGTACTTGCTTGTGATATCCGAGTTTATACTTTG
The DNA here is from genome assembly GCA_002431905.1 of Christensenella sp. UBA5893. Taxonomy (GTDB): domain Bacteria; phylum Bacillota; class Clostridia; order Christensenellales; family UBA1242; genus UBA5893. Next base: position 34,681 of record DJER01000007.1, read on the forward strand.
ACCATTATAAGTTATGTACGGATTGATAAAATCAATTTCTTTTGTTGAAGATGATGACATCACTGCTTTAATTGTGTCACTTGGTGTTATGTACGCAACTGCTCCGTCTTGAATAATTGTTCCCGGATCGGTTGATGATGTGTACTGTTTTACTGTGAATATATCTGAAAAATCTTCAGCATAAGCATTGCCACTAAAATTAAGGCAAAATATACTGCAAAAACATAAAGTTATTGCAAGAAAAATAAATGTTAAATATTTTTTATTTATTATTTTCATAGAGTCACCCCATTATTCAACAATATATTAACACATTTTGTCTTTTATTTCCAAATATATTGTGCATATTTATTAAATAAATATTAAATACATTTAATATAATAAAAAAAATAATACAATGGAAAGGCAAAAATAAAATGAAATAAAAAAATATTCCCAATCAAATTATAGGAATACTTTTTAATTAAATTAAATATTTTATTAAAAATCAAAATCATCAAATACATTAGATTTCTTAAACACTTTTGCATTTCTTGCTTTTATATCATAGAATATTGCCATTTCATCAAGGTGTCTGCTTGGAGCATATTCTTCGCTCGCTTTTCTTTGGTCAAGAACAGGGTTTCTAAAGTATTGTGTCATTTGTGTTTTTATTGCAGGTTGTCCATAAATTTTTACAATGTTTACGTCAAAAGGTAATTGACCAAGTTCGTATGGTTCAATAAGTGGACGAGTGACAATTTGAGTTGAAATTGTTTTGCTAGAATCTCTGTCATTTTTCTCACTTTGGTTTATGGATGTGTTTTGAGTTTTAAGTGTAACTTCACCACAAATCTTTGAAAATTCTTCTCTTGTCTTTTGGTCTTCTGTTCCAATAAATATTTGGATGTTGCAGTTTCCTTTGATTGTGTCGGCAACTTCTTTTGTATACTTGTTGTCAAGTTGGCTGTAAGACTGTATGGCAAGTTCAAAGAAAATTCTTCTTGAACGGGCAACCGTAATAATTGTGTCCATTTTTTCAATCTTTGGCAAGTTTGCAAATTCATCAAGCAAGAAGTATACAGGTCTTTGGAGTTGAAGGTTTGGTCTTGCGCTTGCTGTGTTAATCAAAGTTTTATACATTTGCGAAATGCACATTGTTGCAATTGAGTGTCTACTTTCTTTTTCGTCAGGGACTTTAATAAATAGGACTGTTGGTTTGTCAGTGAAGTCTGCAAATGAAACATCAGTTGCACTTGTACAATAACAAATACCCATATCTTGGAACACTGCAATCTTTGGTTGCAAAACACCAAGATAGCTTCGGGTGGTGTTTGGTGCATTGTTTACAACAGTGCTTGTTAGGGCAGGGACTTTGCTTAAAACATCTCTCCCTGATGTGTATTGTTTTAATGTTTTCATCATATCGTCACCATCGACATCACGATATGTTGCAATTTTTACAAGGTTATAGAAGTTGAATTTTTCTCTTGTCATCCCAAGTTCTGGATTTAAACTGTCTTCAAGCATTGCAAGCATAAGTCCATACAAGAAATCTTGTGCACCACGTTCCCAGCCTTGATCGGTCTTGCTCTCGACCGTAACAATTGTGCTGGCAATTTCACGAAGTTCGTTTTCTGCTTCATTAATCAAAAATTGCTTTTTTGCTTCAAGGTCTTGCATAAGAGCTTCTTTTGTTGGATATGCAATTTTTTCAAAACCATACCATGTGTCGGTGTATTCTTTTGCAATTTCCTTATATCCGCCAACATCTTTTGGTTTTGCACCTTTGTATACTTTTACTTCATCCTCAAGGTGATGTGCTCTTTGGTACATCATAAAGGAGTTGTCCATTGGGTTCCATCTTGTTGAAGAATATGGATTCCTTAGGTCGATAACAATAATTCTATATCCTTCTTCACGAAGTTGAATTGAGTGGTTGTTGTAAAGTTCGCCCTTTGGGTCGGTGATAACCATACAAGGCTTTTCGGCACTATGAGCATAAACTCTTATTGCTGGGTCAAGAACGAATGTTGTTTTACCTGAACCGGTTGTACCAATAATAAGAGTGTGAATAGGGTTGTACATATTAATATGCATAACACCATTTTTGTACAAACTTCTTATCATAACACCAGTCTTTTTTACCTTTGGAAGTTGCTTCCATGTTGTTGGCATAAACACTGGGTTTGTAAGCAATTCTTCTTCGCTGACAAATCTTGCTTCATAGTGTTGATTCATTTCACTGCCACTTGCAGTTTTTCCGGTGTATCCACCTTTTTCATCTGTATAGAATCTGTTTGTTGAAACAAGGTAAGCGAGAACTGCCAAAAGTCCACAACCCAAAATAACAAGAGTTGTTGTGCTTGTTAGCACTTCGGGGAATGTTGGATTATCTTTAATAATAAAAGAAACAACAACTCCAACAATATAGATTATTACAAGTGCAATAAAAGAATTTTTAAATTTCTTTTTCATTTTTCCTCCAAAATATATTGATATCATTTTATATTAAAAATATTACTATGTCAAACTATTTAACACTTGCAAATATTTTTTATACTTGGAATATTTAATTTCTAAAAAAAATATTTCAAAAAATGTTTAGGCATAAATAAAAGATACAATTGTTGAACATAATAGATTTGTTAAAGGTGGGTGAAAAACTAAATTTGAATATTTTAATTTGATAATGAAAGTGGAAAATATGACAAAAATCGCATAACTAATTATCTGCGAAATAACCAATTTATAAATTTTATAAAAAAATTGAAAAAAAATTAAAAAATTGTTTGGCAAATACAAAAATATATGATACTATTAAATCGTAAAATAAATTGCAAAGCGAATAATTATTTTATTTAATGCAAATAAATAATTAAATTTAGGAGGGAATTATGAATTTATTTTTAACAAAGCTTACTACATATATGCTTGGATTTGGGAAGTCTGCAAAATTGGCAAAAGAATTAGATCCAAAATGGCAATGGGTAAACAACATCACAAGTGCAGTAGATTCTGTTTTGTGGCCATTACTTATTGTTGTTGGTGCTGCAGGCACAATTTATGCTGTTGTTCTTGGCGTTAATATGGCAAGAGCAGATTCAACAGAAAAACGTGAAGAAGCAAAGAAAAGACTTATCAATGTTATTATTGGTATTGCAATCACAATTGCACTCATCTTATTCTTCAAGTTGCTCACAAGCACAATTATCCCATCACTTCTTCCAGATGTAGCTGGCGATGGCACAGAAGGTGCTTAATAGTTGATAATTTCCAATTAAATAAAAATTTAGGCTCGACATATGTCGGGCTTTATTTTTTTGAACCAAATGTTTACATTCTAACTAAATATTTTTCTTATTAGTAATAAAAAAATAAAGAAAACTATGTACAACTTCAATTTTATTTGTTATAATAAATACAAATAGTAGAAAAATATTATAGGGGAGGCAAAACATTGAAATTATTATTGGATACCATAATTAGTGGTGATATATTTAGTTTCATTCCACAATGTTTGTACTATGTATGTGCATCATGTTTGCAAGTAATTGATTTTGCTCAATTGCTTTTTAGAAAAATTATTGGACTTGATACATACTCCTACGGTGGAACTGTTGCTGTAAATCCGGTTGATTTTGGCGATGGCTCAAGTGGTGATCTTGTTTTACAGATTTTGCAAAAGATTTTCTTAAATGAAGATTTCCAAGTCCTTAAAACTGCATTTATAAGTATGATGATTCTTGGGGCGATAATTTTGGTTATCACAAGCATCACTGCAATAATAAGAGTTGAATATAATCCAAACAAAAAAGCTGATGGCAAAAAAGATTGGGGTAAAGGTGGAATTATTTGGAATATGATAAAAGCGATAATTGCTTTCTTTGCTATTCCTGTAATGTGCTACTTTGGTGTGTTTATTGGGAATATCGCTTTGTATGGTTTAGATCAAGCAACTGCGCCAAATAATGTTAATATCGAATCTATGGATGAGTCAGTTTTAAAATACATACAACCAAGTGTAACCACTGACGGTACAAAAGTTGTTTCCTATGATTATTATATTTTCTGGGGGCAAAAAGCTGCATCAAAATTTACTCCAATGTCGGGTACTGCAATAAGGTTTAGTTTATATTCTGCAAACAAGGCAAGGCTTGATAGTTCATTCTATAATACTTTGATGCAAGAAGATACAGCCGAGGGTGCAACGATAAACTTTGGTATCTTTAATAAATATGACAATGCAGACAAAGCAGCAAATGCAATTGACACAATGTTTATGTTAAATGCAAAACTAAAAAATCCACAACAAATAAACACTGAATATCAAGACAGTTCCGCATTCAAGCATAGTGGAGTGGTTGAATATTTTGATAGATATGATGTTGGTCTAGTTAGTTACTATTATAATTTGTGGTACTTTAACTGGCCTGTTGCAATTGCTTTCATTTTTATTGCAGGAAAGGTTTTCCTTGGTTTAATTTTTGGTGTAATTGGCAGAGTTTATATGGTCTTTGGGTTATTGCTCACAAGTCCACTTGCTGCATCAATGTGGCCAACAGATGGCGGCTCAGCAGTAGGTGCTTGTCGTAAAAAATTGATTGCAACCATCGCTGGGGCATATTCCACAATTGTTGCAATAAACCTATTTTATTTAATATATCCGGTAATAAGTTCGTTCTCATTCTTTGGTAATACAGCAAATAAAATTTTTGGCGTAGCAGATTATTTATTCCAATTATTCTTCTTGATTGCTGGGTTACTTACAATAAAAAAATTGGATGGCGTTGTTGCAGGTTTTATCTCTGGAGAAAGTATTCTTTCTTCAGGTGAGGGTATTCAAAAAGATGTTTTTGATACAGGAAATAAGATTTTGGGTACAGCAACAAAAGCTGCAATGGCAGGGGTTGGAGCAACGAAATTATTAGCATCGCCAATAACAGCAGGTGTTGGTGCGGCACATAACTACAACAAGATGCGTCGTGCTAGAAATAAATTTGAAAACACAAAAGGTGGCGAAGTTGGACAAAAGGCATCAAAAAGTGATGATGATATAAATAGTGGTGTTTTGGGTTCGATGAGAAACACAGATGCCTACAAAAATGAATTTAACAAAGAATACGACGAATCAATCCATAATCACTATGAAGATTACAAGACTTCTGGTGGAACATTAAGCGAACAAGACTGGAAGGATGTTGAAGCAGATGGCTCTGCATTAAAGGCAGAAGAAGAATGGAATAACACCGTTGATAAAAATACCTTTAAGGATGAAAGTGGACGCTTTAATGTTTCTGCATATAATAAAGCCAAAAGCGACTTTATGAAACAAAAATATGACGAAAGCGGACTAGATAGCAAGGGCGATTACAAACATTGGATGGATGTTGCAAACAAACGAAAAGCTGAAATTAAAAATGCAACAGGAAAAGATGATAAAACTTGGAATGGCATTGTAAATGGAACATATAATTCTGCAATCAAGGAATCACAAATTGCCGCTCAAAAGGAAGTTGACAAAAAGGTTTCACAAATTCTGAAAGAAGGTAAAGGCGAAGGCGAACTTGCTGAACAATCGCTAAAACAACAAAAGGCTGCTCAAGCAGAAAGAGAACAAGCAAAACAAGAACTTATGGCTGCAGAAGATAAGTTTAGAAAACAACAAAAACAATATGAAAACAGCCCAACATACGGACAAAGATTAAAACGTAATGCAGGCAATGGCGCTGGCCTTATTGGGAAAGTGTTTACAGCAGAGCCCAAAAAATAATTATAAATAATAAAAGCAAAGTTTATTACTTTGCTTTTTTTATACATATTTAATATACGCTATAGAACAACTCATTAAGTTTGTCGTGTTGCTTTGCAAGAAGTACCAATTTTGAAGTCAAAATTTGATTTTGTTTTAATATAAGCTCGTTGTTTTTGCCTATTATGTCTTTTGATAACCTTTTGCCAATCAAAACATCACTGTTTACTGTTATTTTTGTTGGCATAAGTTTTTTTGTATCTTGCAATGGTTCTTGAACTTTCATCATAGTAACAGTTAAATTATTCAATATGTTGTTATCTGTATGTGTTCTTTTGGGTCTAAAAGATGAAATTTTTACATTATTGCCAAGAACAAAATTGTTTGAGATAAATATAAGTGATTTTGGGTCAACTTTCTTACTTTGGTTTGTTTCAAAATTCTCAACTTTAAACTTGTCGTCAAATTCAACATCACTAATATTTCCGTAGTTAACACCAATTGTGTCTACAACCAATTTGCCAAGTGGCGACAAAGGTTTGTCCAAAATAATCTCTGGCGATAGAAGTAATGTGTTTTTTATTGTGACAAAATCATTTATAGCATAAATATTTTTACGTTTCAAAAAGTATTCGTTTTCTTCTTGGTCAAAAAAGTATATACCTAATATTTTTGTGTATTTGTCATCAAATGCAACATCGTGAATTGTTCCAAGGACATTTGCGTCATAAACACAAAAAACTTGTTTTCCAATTAGATTTGATAGTTTCATATATCCTCCATAATTATGTTTATTTTGACTTTTTGCATAATATGATACAAATTTAACTTTGATTGAATATTTGCATAAATAATAAAAATGTGCTAACATAAAACTATGGGAATATTTTCAGGATTAAAAATGATGTTTTCAAAAGATATTTGCCCAAAAGAGAATGACCTTTTGGACTTGGTTTTTCCATACAAAACAAAGGGACACCAAATTAACACACAAAGCAAAGTTACTGTTCCAGAAAATCATTGTTTTGTTTTGGGTAAAAACGGAAGAGTTTTGGATTGTTTTAATGAAGGAATTTATGAACTAACTCCTGCCAATTTGCCAAAATGTTGCAGTAAACTAAAAATCAATAGGCAAGGCAAAAATGGTGAATATAAAAAATCATTTAAAGCGGAAGCCTATTTTGTAAACAAAGGTGAATACTCATTCAACCTTGAAACTTACGATAAGGCAGAACTTGGCAATCGTGCAAGTGGAATATTTACTTGTGGGCTCTGTGCAAATGTAAAGTTTAAAGTCAATGACTGCTCAAAATTTATGGAAACGCTTTTGGATGAATATGACTATATAAAACAAGGCGAAGCCGAAAAAATTTTAAAATACCTTACAAGCGAAATGATAGTTAGTATACTTAACAAATATAACTTTGCGTTAAGCGAATTGATTTCACAAAATCCAATTATTGAGCAAAACTTGTTTACGGAACTTGGGCACAAATATTCAAAAATTGGTTTAGTACTGTTGAAACTAAATGATGTGAAATATATTTTGCCAAAAAAATATCAAAAAAAGTATGAAGAAAAATTGAACCTTGCAAAAGAGAAAGACGAAAGTAAACAAGAGAAGCAAAAAGGCGTTCAAGAAGAGAAAGATACTTATGTTCCTTTTGGTTCAATAAAATTTGAAGACGAAAATTATCAAATAAACCAAAAACAAAACAAAATTGATGAAAAAAATCAAAAAAATGATGTTTTTGAGGAAAAAACTCAAGAAAAAACTGATATTGTTGAGAATAATCAACAAATAAACAAAGAAGATATTTCTCCAAATGTTGAAGTTGCCACAGATGATTCCAGCAATCAGCAAAGCGAAACAACAAACAATCAAAATGATTATGTTGATTTAGATTTGGATAAAATATATAAAGAAGATGAGCAAACTGCAAATGCAGGGATAAAGTGTTTGCATTGTGGCTATATCAATGAACCAAATGCAGTTTATTGTGAAATTTGTGAAAATAAATTAAAATAGGAGATAAAAATGGAGATAATAACAAAAGATTGGACACTTGGCGATGTAATTGAAGAAAATGATGATTTGGCTGATGTTTTAATGGGTTTTGGGATGCATTGTTTTTCTTGCCCATTAAGTCAAATGGAAACATTGGAAGAAGCGTGCCAAGTGCATGGAGTTGACCTTGATTTTGTGCTTGAAAAATTGAATGAAACAAACAATGAACTAAAAGGTTAATTTATTTGTCTTGGATAATTATGTTAAGATTGCTCACAACTGCTTGAAAGAAATTTTTTGAAGTTATGAGCTCTTTTTTATTTGCACCTTTTGATAATTCAATAACAAACAAATTTGCAAGAATAATAATTTGTTCACTTGTTAAATTGTTCATATCTATTTTTATGATTATTTTTTATGATTTGTCAGTTCGCCCACTTGCATAAACAAAAGTTGTGTGCTAAAATAAGAGTATGGAAAATATGATTGAACAAAACAAGCAAATGTTTATAAATTTGGTCAAAGAAAATGTCCATAGAGAGGGTGTTGATGGCCTACTTGAATGGTTGGGCAAAACAAATTTCTTTCATGATCCCGCATCAACAAAGTTTCATTCAGATTATGAAGGTGGGCTTTGCCAACATAGCCTAAATGTTTATGCAAGACTAATTAAGTTGTTGCAAAACGAATATGGCGATTCTTGGCAAGAAAAATGCAGTATGGAAAGTGCCGTTCTTATTGGACTATTTCATGATATTTGCAAAGTTGATACCTATGCTGTTTCTATGAGAAACGTAAAAGAAAATGGTGTTTGGGTTCAAAAACCATACTATGTAAGTCAAGACAATTTACCATTTGGACATGGAGAAAAATCTGTGTATATACTAAATAGTTTTGTAAAACTTACAAGAGAAGAAGCGATGTGCATAAATTGGCATATGGGCGAGTATGATTTGAGAGCAAAAGCCGGGCAAAACTTGTCCAATATTTACTACAAATATCCTTTGGCATTTTTGACACACATTGCTGACAATATGGCAACATATTTGGATGAAGAAGTAATAGAATAAAGGAGAAAAATTATGGAATTTAGTCATTTACCAATATTTCCACTTGAATATGGAAAAAATGGAGAAAGTTATGTTATTGAAAGATTAACAATGGAAGATGCAAAAGTAAAAGCCCATATGCATGATATAGGTTTTGTTGCTGGGGCAGTTATTCATGTTGAATCAATGAACAAAAATGGAATGATTGTAAAGATTAACGAATCAAAACTTGCACTTGACAGAGATATTTGCAATAACATTTATGTAAAAGAATACATCAAAGAAGATGAACTTTTTGAAAGATAAAAGATATAAAAAATAGCCACAAATCGTGGTTATTTTTTTAGTCTTAAATCACTATTTTCAACATAAAAGCAAAGCGAAGTGCGTTTGTTTACAAGTCTTGAGAATATTCTTTCGCCATACCTTTGCTCAATATTTTCCAAATCAAGATTTGTTGATATAATTGTTTTTTTATTATGTTCTAGTCTATCGGCAATAATATTATAAATTCCTTCAACTGTCACATTTTTAAGTATTGGTTCAGTGCCAAGGTCGTCAATAAACAAATAATCTGGTTCAAGCAAAGTGTTTAAACTGTCATATTTTGTGTTGTCAAAGGTTGTATGGTATTTTAGTAGGTTTTGATTTACATTAAATGCTGATGCAAAATAAACAATATTTTCTTTTTGTATAAGCTCATTTGCCATACATTCCATTAAGTATGTTTTTCCAACGCCTGTTTGCCCACATAAAACAATAATTTGGTATTTTGAATCTTCATTGCACCATTTTTTCATAGTTCTATATAAAATTTTCATTTTTTCGCTATTATCAAATATTTTTAGGTCGGCATCATCAAATGACATAAGTTTGTGGTTAAAGCCACTTTCTTCTGACAAAACGTTGTTTATTTCATGCTTTAAGCAAACACACATTTTGCCATTAACAAATCCAGTGTCATCACATTTTGTGCAGGTGTAGTGGGGAATAAGAGAAAGTGGATTTATGTTGTGTGATAAAAGAATTTTCTCTTGCTCATTTTCTAATTTTTTTGTATCAATCTTTTTATCGTTGCCATATGCTTCGTTTTTTGCATTTTCAAACTCAATTTCTTTAAGTTTTGTGTAATTTTGCTTAAAATCTTCAAAAGACATCGCTTTTTTTAGATTTGCATATGCAAAGTTTTCAGATTGCTTATGTCTTTGTTCTATTATTGATAATGCTTTTTTTAGTATGCTTTTATTTATCATTTTTGCTCCTAAATATCAATTTCTTCCAAACTTGTAAACAAAGATGAAATTTCTTCTTTTGTGTATGCTCTCTCTTTGTAATCTTTTTGTGTTGGCTTTGCCACTTGTTTTGATGTGTCTGGCATATCGCCACATTTTTTGGCATCTTCTATATTTGTGATATTTTTTGTATGCCATGTTGATAAAATTTTGTTCATATATTTCATTGGTTGTGGCTTGCCATTTGCATAGGTTGTTGCAAAATAAATAAGTTCGGTTGACATTTGCCAGTTGTTTTTCCAATTATCATAACATTCTCTATCAAAATTATTAACATTTCTTGATTGACCAAGTTTTTCAATAATTTGTTTAATTTCATCGTCTTGCATGATTATTTGGTTCAAATATTCATTCAAACTTCCAACACTAACAATTCCAAGCTTATAAAACTTTTGGATTTGAATGTTCATATATTCAAGCGTTCTTATGCTTGACTTAAAACAATAATTACTTATCGTTTCTAAAGTTTCATCATCATAGCCAAGATTTTTCCAATTTACGATGTATGTATCCACAACTGGTTCAACATTTTCATAATATAACCCAAGATTTTTGCAAATTGTTTTTGCAAGCCCAAATAATTGTTGTTTTTGTTTTTCATATTCGTCAATCTCAAGGGAAGTAAATAGTTTCATTGAATAATATTTTTCAAGTAATACATCCAAATACGCAAAATTTACTGATTTTTTAAGTTTTTTCTGTTGTTTTATTACAAAAATTATTGTTCCAGTGTCAAATCCCATATTTTGCCATTTTGAATATAAATCTCTTTCTGTTGGGTCAAGTTTTCTTTTTATTTGCATTGCCTTTAATATTAGTGCAAGTTCTTCATTGGTCTTTTCATAATCAATAAGTTTTTCGTTAATCTTTTCGGCGGTGGTATATCCTTCCTTTGCCCAATTTTTTGCAACAGTTAGTATGTATGGATATCCAACATTTCCGCCTTTAAGGTCAGTGCAGTATTTTATTATCATAAGCATTGCAGTTTGTTCAATATGCAAACTTTCCATTGTAACATAATACTCATAATACTCATTTGGCATAATCATTCTTTCAGTTATAATTTCTTGTGCTTGAAGATTGAATGACAAATATTTATCTTCTTTTAGTTTTGAAAGTTTTATGCTTGCATTTTTTACTGGTAAATATTTAACCTGTTTTGGAATTGTGTCCAAAATTTGAACCAGCCCTTGTTCTTGCCAATATAAAAATGCACTTTCAACATCTTGCTCGGAAAGATTAAGTGCCTTTGAAAATTCTTCCAAAGTGTTTCTTGATTCCAATGAATCATTGCAAAGAAGAAGTCCATATAAATAGACCTTAACACATTCACCACTTGCATAGGGCATATATGATGAAATAAATAGATTATCAATTGCTGTTTTATTTTCAACAACAAGTTGTGTTGAATAACTACAAAATGCCATAACTTTTCCTTTTGCAAAAATTGTATCACAAAGCAAAAGTTTTTTCAACCAATAAACATAAATATTAAAAGTACAGAATAGTAATAAAAGTAGGGAGCTGTTATGAAAAAATTTCTTTGCTGTGCATTTGTTTTGTGTTGTAGTTTTTTGCTTTTTGCTTGTGCTGGAAACTTTGGCTATAAGCAAAATTTAACAAGTTATAACCTGGAGTTGGAGTATAATGATAATGAAAAAACTCTTTTTGGGAGCGAAAGCGTAACATATGTAAATTCATCTAAAAATGTTTTAAAAAATGTTAAATTCCATTTATATCCAAACGCATTTAGAGAAAATGCAAAGGCAAAGGTTGTGTCAAAATCAAATGAAACAAAAGCCTATCCAAATGGTAAAAGTTATGGAAGTATAGATATTGACAATGTTAAAGTTGAAAACAAGACTTCCAATTTTGAAATTTGTGGCGAAGACAAAAATATATTGAATGTAACGTTTGACAACGATTTGTATCCAAATGATAAAATTCAAATAAGTTTGAATTTTTATGTCAAATTGCCAAACATAAATCATAGATTTGGATATGGCGATAATGCAGTTAATATTTGCAACTTTTATCCTATTGTATGTGTTTACGATAATGATGATTTTGTAACAAAGTTATACAACTCAAATGGCGACCCATTTTATAGTGAAGTTGCAAACTATAATGTTAGCATAAAATATCCGAGTGAATATACAATTGCAACAAGTGGCGAAAAAATAAATGAGAAAAGTGAAGATGAAAAAAATATAATTTCTGTTCAAGCAAAATGTGTGAGAGATTTTGCAATTGTCCTTTCAAATAAGTTTGAGACAAAGCATTCAAGTTATAATAACAAAGTAAATATAAATTATTACTACTATTCAGACAAAACCGCAGACAAAACTATGGAGCTAATTAAAGAAGTGTTAAAGTTCTTTGAAGAAAAAGTAGGCGAATATCCATATTCACAAATAAGTGTGGTTGAAACAAATTTCGTCCACGGTGGAATGGAATATCCAAACCTTGTGTTAATTTCGGATGCACTAGACAGTTATGATACCTATCAAATGGTCGTTATTCATGAACTTTTACACCAATGGTGGTATGGAGTGGTTGGCAATAATGAATTTAACGAAGGGTGGATTGATGAAGGACTTACTGAATTTTGCACAATATATTTTTATGACAAACACCCAGAGTTTAACAAAACTATGGACAATATGGTAAAAGCTTCAACAAATTCATACACAACTTTTATGAAAGCATATAAAGATGTTTTGGGAAGTGTTGATACAAGTATGAATAGGCCACTTGATGCGTTTAAAACCGAACCTGAATATGTCTATAACACATATGTGAAAGGTATGCTTATGTTTGCAAGTATATATAATGTTGTTGGCGAAAAAAAGTTTGTTAATGCACTAAAATATTATTACAATTCAAATGTATATGAAATTGTAAATGAGCAAATTGTAATAAATTGTTTTTCAAAGGGAACTGGGCGTGACCTTGAAAATTTGTTTAGGTCGTGGCTTGACGGCAAAGTTGTTATTGTGGGCATATAAAAGTAATCATAAATTTTTATTGGCAAATCGGGGAAATAACCTTAATTTGCCTTTTTTGTAAAATGACTGTATGTTTGTATAAAAAATTCATCTTGCAAACTCAAATATTGTTGACAAAAGTGGGCTTTAAAATTAAACTATAAATATGGAAACTTTATTTGATAATGAAATGATTGTAAAAAATGAACCAAGCACTTCGGCTGAAATAAAAGATAGTGATGTTTCGGTTATTATTTTGCTAAACAAAAACTTTAATTTTAGCGTGTCAAGAACTCCATACGATATGGTGTTATATGGCAAAAAAATGTGGGAATGGGTTGCACTTGCATGTCCAAACACAAACATCAAAACAACTGTTTGTACAGAAGAAAGCGAAATTTTGACGCTAATAAAACCATATCTTGGAAACCAAAAATGGACACTTGTTTTGTATAGTGACACACCACTTATAAGCGGTGCAACAATTGAAGATGTTTTAACCTATGTAAAAGCAAAAGATGTTAATGTTCTAAATTTGCCAAAGGGCTATGTTTTTAACACTGAATATATAAAAAACACAGAAAGTTTGATTAGCACAAACATAACCAATTTTGGCTCAAAGTATGATTTTTTTGAAGTAAACTCAAACGAAACATTATATGAGGCAAAACATATTTTAAAAAATAGAATACTTGACTATCACATTCAAAATGGTGTTAATATTGAAGACAAGCAAAGCACTTTTATTGATGCAGAGGTTGTTATTGAAAGTGGTGCAAAGATTGAGCATAACTCAACATTATTCGGTCAAACTTATATTGGAAAAAACTGTACAATTGAACCAAACAGTGTAATAAAGGATAGTGTTGTTTCGGATAATTGTGTTGTAAAATGCTCATATATTGAACAAAGTAGAATAAGTGAAAATATGATTGTTGGACCATTTGAAAAAATTATCAATAAATCAAATTAGGAGAAAAAATGAAACTGGTTGTGGGACTTGGGAACCCGGGGAAAGAATATGAAAAAACATATCATAATGTTGGTTTTATGACAGTTGAAAAATTAAGCGATGAATATGGTATAGATTTTGTTAAAAATGAGTGCAAAGCAAAAACTTGTAGTTTTTACACAAATAATGAAAAGATTATTTTGGCACAGCCACAGACATATATGAATTTGTCGGGCGAAAGTATTTTGGAACTAAAAAATAAATACAAATTAAACAACAGTGATATATATGTTTTTTGCGATGATATAGACTTGCCATTAGGGAAGGTACGACTTCGCCATGAAGGTAGTGGTGGAACACATAATGGGTTAAGAAATATAGTCGCACTTATTGGACAAGATTTTAATAGGATAAAAGTTGGAATTGGCAGAGATCCAAAATTTAAAGATTTGGCAGATTTTGTTTTGTCAAAAATCCCACAAAAAAATCTTGACATCTTGGAAAATAGTATGCAAGATGCTGTGGATATTGTAAAAAAAGAAATAGGTGCATAGTTGGAAATAGATTTAATTTTACAAAAGTCAAAAACATTAAACAGGGTAAGCGAATGTGTAAACAAAGACATTCGCTTGTCTTTATCTTGCTTGCAAATTGGCGAGAAGGCATTGACGCTGTATTATCTTAACAAACGTTGCATAGTTGTTTGTAACGATGTTTTGTCATTAAATATGTTAAAAACCGAACTTATAAGTTTGGGTAAAAAAGTTGGCGAACTTGATGCCGGATATCCAATGCCCGTTTTTGCATACAAACAAGAAAATTTGTCTATGTGTGAATTTTTGGGGGCAGTGTATGACTATCACTTTGGCAAAATAGATATATTGTTGGTGCTTACAGATGCACTTTTTCAAAGATTGCCAAATATAGAATTTTTCAATAATTATATAAGTCTAAAAACAAATGGTCAATATAACTTTGCAGAACTTGAAAACACATTTACAAACCTTGGTTATTCAAGAAGTGAAAAAGTTACAAAACGTGGTGAGTTTTCAATTCGTGGGGATATTGTTGATATTTTTCCAACAAATAACAGTGACCCAATAAGATTAGATTTCTTTGGCGATACTCTTGAAAAAATATATTCATTTGATATTGATTTAATAGAGAAAAAAGAAGTATATGAAGATACAAATATTTATCCTGCAACAATATATTTGTTTGATAAAAATAAAGAAAAAATATTAGAAGAATTAAATAATGATATAAAACAAAAAATAAATGATAATTATTTAAGATATAGTGAAATTAAATCGCATTATGAAAATGTATTTGAAAATAATTTTATAGACATAAGCGACAGTTTTATATTGCCTTATTTTGGTTTTAAAGACAATGTAATCTCTTTATTTAAAAGCGATTTAGTGGTTTTTGATGAGCCAAAAAAAATATTTGATAATTTATATAAAATAAACGAAAATAATATAATTTCAATAAATAATTCAATAGAAAATAATGAATTATTAAATGCTCATAAAAAATATTTTTATGAAATAGAAAACAATTTTAATGTTCAAAATTATTTATTATTTGATAATTTTAATAACACATATTTTTCGTATGATGAAAATATAAATTTTAGAAATATTGGCTCAAGAAAATATTTGTTTGACTATAAAGCCCTAATAAAAGATATTTCGGTTTATTGTGCGTCAAGTTATTCTTGTGTTTTGTTTTGTGGAAGTAAGTCGAGTGTTGACAGTATAGGGAAATATTTGATAACAAACAACCTAACTTATCAAACAAAATTTAATCCTAATATAAGTAAATCTCAAATTGTCCTTTTGCAAGATGAATTACCATTTTCCGCAAGCTTTTTGGAAGCAGGGTTAGTTCTTATTGGAACATTAGATTTGGTAAAAAAGACAAGACAAGAGTTGACAACAAAAAAGGCAAGCAAAAGGAATACTTTTTATTTGCCAAAGGTTGGAGATTATGTTGTCCATGAAGTACATGGAATAGGCAAATGTGTCGGTCTTGAAAATCTTAACCTTAATGGCAGTTACAAAGATTACTTTGTTGTTCAATATAAAAACGGCGATTTGTTGTATGTGCCAAGCGAACAAACAAACACTCTTTCTGCATTCTTGGGTAGTGACAAAACACCAGTTTTAAACAAATTAGGTGGGCAAGAATTTGAAAGGGCAAAAGAAAAAGTTAAACAAGCAGTAAAAAAACTTGCCATAAATTTGGTTGAACTGTACAAGCAAAGAGAAACCGAAAAGGGTATAAAATATGAAAGTGATAGTCTGATGGATTTATTTGAAAATTCTTTCGAATATGACTTGACCCCAGACCAACAAAATGCAGTAAATGATATAAAAAGTGATTTATACTCTGGCAAACTTATGGATAGACTTATTTGTGGCGATGTTGGCTATGGGAAAACCGAAGTTGCATTAAGGGCGGCATACCAAGTTGTGCTTGGTGGAAAGCAAGTTGCATTTTTGTGCCCAACAACAATTCTTAGCGAACAGCATTTCAAAACAGCAACAAAACGTCTAAAAGATTTTGTTTGTAATGTAAAGGTTCTTAATCGTTTTAAGACAAAAGCTGAACAAGAAGAAATTATAAAAGGCGTCAAATCTGGCGATGTTGATATTTTGATTGGCACTCATAGACTACTTTCTAATGATGTTGTATTCAAAGATTTGGGGCTTTTGGTATTGGATGAAGAACATCGTTTTGGTGTTGCAGACAAAGAAAAAATAAAAGCATTAAAAAAAGATGTTGATGTTTTAACATTATCTGCAACTCCAATTCCGAGAACACTAAATATGGCACTCACTGGAATAAGAGATATTTCTGTTATTGAAACACCACCCAAAAATAGAATTGCAGTACAAACATATGTCACAGAAGAGAGCGAGTCACTTATTTGTGATGCCATAAAAAGAGAAATGGCAAGAAATGGGCAAGTGCTTATTGTCTATAACAAAGTTGACTCAATATATGATTTTTCAAAAAGAATTTCAAACCTTGTTCCAAATGCCAGAATTGGTGTGGCACATGGTCAAATGCATGAAAAAATTTTGGAAGATACAATTTTTAAACTCTATAACGGCGAGTATGATATATTGATTGCAACGACATTAATTGAAAATGGTATAGACTTACCAATGGCAAACACATTGATTGTGATTGATGCAGATAGGTTGGGGCTAAGTCAACTTTATCAACTAAAAGGCAGAATTGGCAGAAGTGATAGAATGGCATATGCCTATTTCACTTTTAACCCAAACAAAATTTTGTCGGTAGATGCCTACAAGCGCCTTGACGCTATTATGGAATTTACCGAACTTGGCAGTGGATTCAAAATTGCAATGCGTGATTTGGAAATTCGTGGTGCAGGTAATGTTTTGGGGAAAGAACAGCATGGGCACATGGAAAAGGTTGGTTATGAACTTTATTGCAAACTTTTGGATGAAGCAGTAAGCGAACTTAAAGGCAAAAAAGAAAAGGAAGTAAAACCAATAAAAATTGATATTGTTTGTCCTGCATATATTCCAGAAGATTATATTAGTGACGAACAAGACAAAATCAAACACTATGACGAGATAAGCAAGATTAGTTCAACAAAAGAAATGGTTGAAGTTAAAAATCATTTAAGTCAAGCTTTTGGAGAAGTTCCAAACGAATTATACAATTTGTTAAAAATTGCCCTAATTAAAAATTTGGGAACAAAAATAGAAGCAAAAAGAATTCTTTTGTCGCCAACAGCATCAAAAATATATTTGTATCCAAAACAAGAAATTGTGTCAGAAAGAATAGCCAATGTATTGCATGATAGAAAGGATGCAATGGTATTAAAATTTGAAGATGTGCCAATAATTGAAATGAATTTGTCAAGAATGAGTGTTGTTGACAAGTTAGACTATGTTATAAAATTTTTAAATGATTGTATAAATGATTGATTTTTGATTGATTTTTTTGGGGTGTTAATATATAATACATTAGTAAAATTATAAAAATGGAGAAGTACCGTGAAAAAGAAACTTACAGGATTACTATTATGTTTGTTTATGATAACAGCATTTGTGCTCACAGGTTGTGATTTGTTCCCAAGAGATGTTGATGCATATCTTAACAAATCGGTTTGCACAATAACATATACCGACAAGACAAAAGAAGAGATAACAACAGAGGCATTTATCAATGCTTACAATAGTTATGGTTCAAGTTTAACACAAAATGGAACAAGCCAAGAAGAAGCAGTAAATAAAACTTTGGATGTTCTTATCTCAAGATATGTTTTGCTCAACCATGCAAAAAAGACCGTTTCAATTGATGATGATATGGAAGATGTTTATGATGAAGTTTACACATCATTAAAATCAAGCATTTCAACTTATGTTACAGCCGTAAAAAAAGAATGGGAAATTACAACAGAAGATACAAAGAGTGAAGATAGCAGTGATGTTGTAAAATACACACCATATGAACCAAAGGCAGAAGTCGTTTATGAAAATGAAGAATACAGAATCAAACTTATAAGTCAAGATTCAAAATCATCAACTCATTTTTCATCACTTGAAGAAGTAATCAATGCATTTAACGACTATGCAAATCCAACAGCAACAGATAATAATTCAAAAGTAATGAAAGAAGCATACAGAAGACTTATGTATGTTTTAAAGAAAAATGAAGAAGGTAGAAATCTTTCAACAGATAACGCTAGCATTTTAAAAAGATATGCAGAAAAATTGTTAAAGAACTCACAAGAAAACAAATATATCACAAAGTTGGAAGAATTTTACAAGAGTGACAAAAACTATTCAACAATTTCAGTAAGACAAGTTTTGGACAAATATAAATCACTTGTTCTTGAATCAAAATACAAATATGAAAGTGATTCATCAGCATATGACAAAGCAATGTTAGAAAGTTTTAAAGATGTATATTATGTTCCAGATGACAACTATTTCTTTGTTTCAAACTTATTAGTTAAATTTACTGATGAGCAAAAAACAGAATATGCAAATATTGACAAAGATGCATATCTTTCAGATCTTGTAAAAGAACAAAGAAAGAAAGAATTGATCAATGGATGCTTGGCAAAAGTTAGAGATAACGATGGAAAAATTGTTGATGGCGAAAAAGTTTATGTAAACGATTTACTAAACAGTTTGCAACTTGATTTAAACAATGCAACAACAGATGAAAAGAAAGCTGAAATATTTAGAGATTACTTATATAAGTATGGCGAAGACACAGGTGTTCAAAATGCTGAATATATGTATGTTATTGGAACAGAAACAAGCAAAATGGTAGAAAGTTTCAACGATGCATCAAGAGAATTAAACAACAAGGGCGAGTTTGGTGCAATATCAGGCTTGGTTGCTTCTGAATATGGAGTTCACATTATATTCTATGGTGGAAAGGTTCAAAACCTATTCACAGTAAACGATTTGGAGCATTTCAATTTGGATTTGAGTGATATTGAAAAATTAACAAGTGCAAAATTGAGTGTATTAAACAACAAAACTGTATTTGATAAGGTATATGAAACATTGTCAAATGACAATTATTCAATTTTTGAAAATATGAATCTTAATGTGTTAAAAAAAGATTTGAAAATTGAAAAACATAAATCTGTATTAGATAATCTATAAAAGTTAATAAATATTGCAAGTAAAGGTGCTTGCAATATTTTTTTGTTTGATTGTTATGTACTGTGTGTGATTTTTGCATTAAAATTTTAAATAATCTTTACAATTAACAAAATGTTTGCTAAACTAGATAAGAATGGAAAAGTTTGTGTTAAAAGACAAAAATAAAAAACTTAAGGCCACAAAAGTGGCAAAGTCTTTTTCATGCAAGAAGAATCAAAATAAGCAGTTGGAACTTGATATAACACAAACAATGGAAGTTGGTACAGCTCAAACCAGTGAAGATGAAAAACAAAAAGAGTTGGAACAAATTGAACAAGCTGAACAAGCAGTAAGTAAGCAAAAAACAAAAAAGAAAAAAATTTGGAATGTTATATTCTTTATTATAAATATCGTTGTCGTTGCTGCAATCTTAACATATCAACTAACACAAGAAAAGATTACTCCAATAACTGATATTCAAAATTTTAGGTGGTACTTTGCACCAATAATTGCACTTGTGTTCGTGTTAATTATGGCACTGGACACATTTAGGACAAATTACTTTTTAAAACAATCGGGCAGTAGATCAAGACCCTATTTATGTTACAAAATGTGTGCAACAGGCAAGTATTATGACAATATCACACCTATGTCAAGTGGTGGCGAACCAGCACAAATATTTTACCTAAATCATAGGGGTGTAAATGCTGGAACATCAATTTCTGTTACAATGGCAAGATATGTTGTTTCGCAAATTGCATGGATGCTTGTAGGTTTGTTTGGTGTTGGTGTTATCATTGTTGAAAAGGTAATGGATGTAAGCGTTGTTCTTGTTGTTGGTCTTATTGGTTTTGCTGCAAACTTTTTGATTACATCCATATGTTTGTTATTATCAATGAGCAAAAGGATAGGTAATGGACTTGTTGTAAAAATATTAAAATTTTTGAAGAAAATACATTTGATAAAGCACTATGACAAAACATTTGAAAAAGTAAATGGTGTTGTTAGCACTTATCAAAACACAATGAAAACCTATGCAAAAAATATTTGGCGATTTTTATTTGCAATACTTATTTCAATTGCTATATTTGTATTAAATTACACAATGCCATATCTTATTTATTTGATGTTTGGCGGAACAAACTATGGTTTGTGGCTAAATATATTGATATTCTCGGTAATTATTGAGTTGGGTTCAAGTATCATTCCTCTTCCAGGGGGTTCAGGAATGAACGAAATTTCGTTCACAGTTATTTTTGGCTCAATATTCCCAGAAGGAACTGTTTTCTGGGGTTTGCTTGTTTGGCGTTTTATGACATACTATCTATACATTTTGCAAGGTATAACAATAGTAATATACGATTATGTTCATGGAAATAAAAAATTCAAGTGGACACAACGAAAATGGGAACTTGAAGCAGAAAGTATTTTGTTTAAGGAAGAACAAATAAAAAATTATAAAAAACAAAAGAAAACAAGAAAAACTACAAAATCAATAAAAACATCTAAATAAAGTTTAGATGTTTTTTTTATGTAAATAATTATTTTATGAAAAAAATGGATACCAAAACAAAAAATCTTATATTTGCCGTTGTTGTTTTGTCGATAATGCTTGTTGCAAGTGTCATATATAACATAATGGGCGGATTCGTTATAAATCAAGAGAAAAATGCTTACCTAAATTTAGGTGATGAATATACATTTAATATTAACGGATTGGGCGTTTTTAGTCAGTCCTTTTGTGTTGATGGCACTTTGCTTCCCGGGGACGTAATAAATCAAAAAATACAGTTAAAATTGCCCGATATTGACACAAATAACAAAATTTTGCGTGTAAAAGTTGATTTTTTGGATAATCAACTCAAAATACTTGGGTTCGATAATTGGATGACAGTTGATGGTTATTATGTGTATAATTCGGCAATTTTTAAGAACCAAACAATTGGGCTTTGTGAAAAAGTTGAGCTTGACAAAAATATCCCGCTAAAAAGTAATATGCTGTATTATCTTATAGTTTCTGTTGAATATATAAATGAACTTGGTCTAAATAAATAGTCATAAATACTCTTTGGATTAAAAAATGGGTGTAAGTTTATATCATCTTTCCGAAGTGTTGTTCCGTCAACACATTTTCTATCCATAAATAACACTTTTTGGCTTAATCTTGTTGGCAAATATGAATAAAATGTTTTCATTCCAACTCCACAAAATAATTCAAAGCCATATTTGGTTAAAAGTTGGTGTTTGTATGTTAACCCATTTGAATCATATACACTCCATTCGCCATATGGATAAACATAAACTTTTGTTTTCCCAACAAGTGGTTCTACTTCATTTTTCCATAATCTTAATTCTTCTTCAAATTGTTCGTTTGATATTTTGTTCATATGATAGTGACCATAACTATGTGAAGCAAAATTCCAGCCACACTGTTTAAGTTTTTTAACAACTTTTTTTGCTTCGTTTATTTCATTTTGTCTATTTTTTGTATTCTTTGATTGTGTTCTGTATCCAAGTATTCCATCGTAGCCAGTAAGATTTATTGTGCCTTTTGCATTATTATGTGAAAAATCAGGGTGTTTTTTTATAAAATTTTCTAAAATGCAAACAAATTCCTTATCGTATGATATATCTATTTTTCCATTAATATTGGTTTGTGTTGCCAAGTTATTGTCTTTGTCAAGTATAATCTTATCAACCATTCCAAGCCCCATTTTTTTATGGTCATAGTTAACATCATCAAATGACAAAACTAAAGCTTTTTTCCCTTTTGGAATTTTTATTGCAGTTTTTTTAATAATGCCATTTTCATTTTTAAATGTGTCATTGATGTCGACTAGGATATAGTTATTCTTATACAAACTTTCAAGCATATTCTTGAACTCAAAACTTGTTATACAATCAATGTTATAGTTATCTCTCATGGGGTTGTCTTTTTTGAATGCAAGGGCTGGATATGCTATTAAACAATGGGTGAATAGATGTTCAACTGTTGCCATTTGCATTATACTATCTGGCATAAACCCATAAAAAAGTGGCAAAACCATAACAAAAACAAACAAGAATAATATAACTTTTTTCATATTGTTAGTGTGCTCCAAAATTTCCAAAATAAACAAAAATATACCATAATTCGCTACATAAATAAATTTAGTTGTGTGCTAAACTCTTGTTGAGGTAACAATGGAAAACGAGTATTATAGTAGAATTGTGTATAGAAAAAATGCTTTTTTGGAACTTGCTCAATATTTAGGGCAAAACTATTATGGGAAAAAGGTGCTGCTTATATCAACAAAAAGTTTGGTAAATTCCAACTTGACCGAAATAATGAATGCATTATCATTTTCAAAATGCAGTTTTAGTCATTTTATTGCCAAGAATAACTTTTCCGAAAATGAATTAAAATTATTAACAAATCTTGTTTCTGATGAAAATTTTGATTTGTACATAGTTTTTGGTGGGGTAAGGGCAACAATGACAACAAAATATTTTGCAAACATATTTGATGTTCCATACATTGTTTGTCCATCAATGCCTAGCGGAATAGGATATTTTTCAAATATTTGCATTAATCCTTACGATAGTGCAAGAAGTTTTATATGTAACTATCCCGAAAAAGTGTTTATCAGTGAAGTTGTTATGCGAACTTGCCCAAAAAAATTTGTAAAGCAGGGCGTGTATTTTATTCTTGCATTTGAAGAATATATTGCAACATGTGATATAGAAAACATTTTGGAAGGTACTCATTATGATTGCGCACCAATTAAAAATATAATTGAAAAATTGAAAAAAGAATTGAAAGGTGTTATGAGTATGGATGTTGATGAAAAACTGAAACTTATGGATATCTTAATTGATTTGGGGTATGAATGTAGCAATATTGATTTATTTAAAAATTCAGTTTTCAATTTGTATTCAATAATGCAAAAAGTGTTAAAAGATAATAGCGAATTTTTGTATGGGGGTGAATGTTATCTATTGTCATCAAATGCACTTCTTTGTATGTATACAAACTTTTTTAAGCAAAAAGAAATAAAAAGATTAGAAATGCCAGACATAGAAAAATTAGTAAAAAATATTAAAAATCACTCAATATTTTATAAAAAAATCAATAATTTGTCGTTTTTTAATAGTATTGCTAACAAAAAAGAACTACTTATCAGACTAAATAATTTAAAAGAAGAATTTTATTTTCAATGCAATAAAAGGCTTTGCGAACAAAACAAAATGTTGGATATCATAAAAAGTTATGACAACATTTTTGTTTTTGACCCACCTCAAATTAAAAATGTATTTACTGCAATAAATGTCTTTCCATTTATCACAGAAAATAACTATGTTGTTACACTTATGGGTGGACTTGGGTATTTTAATAAATTTTAAATTTTAATAAAAAATCAAAAAAATATATAAAAATAAGGCAAAATCTTGTAAAAAAATGAATTTTGCCTTATTTTTTATTCAATTACCAATTTTTGCTGTGTTTAAAACAATGTATTGAGTCAATAAATTATGTATGAAAAAATTTATTGTATTTTGTTTGTTATGTGGTTTTTTGTTTAGTATATCGTTATTTAAAAATGAATACGATTTTTCAAAAGAAGATAATTTAAGTGTGCAAATTTTTGTTTCGGATCAAAATTATAATCATTTGAATGAATTTGATTATGTTAAAAATGGTGCAGGGGCAATTGTTTTTTGTGATTATATGCAGTATAAAAAAATAAAAAAGGACTGCAAAAATATTGCCGGAGTAACTTTTATTTTTGATGGAGATGAAAAAACTCTTAATAGAATGATAAATGACCTTGGAGTCAAAACAACCGAAAGAACAAGTAGTGATTTTGTTGGGTATACGAACTATTTTGATTCTTCACTAAATATTGATGGAAAAAAGACAAATGTTCAAGGTTATTTGAGCGAAAATAAGGTATATATTGGATTTCCATTACTGCTTGGAAGTTACTAGTTGTTACACTAAAAATTTTTTAACATTTTATGTATAACATTAAGAAAACTGTCAATAACCTTTGTGGAGGTAAAAATGGAAAATAACGAAAAAGGAAAATTTGTGAGCATTGTGAAAAGATATGGATATTATGTTCTTGCCTTTGTACTAATTTTGGGCATAACATTAAGCGTTGTGTTTACATCAGCCAAGAGACCAAGTCAAGAAGCAAATGTTCCAACAGACACACAACCTATCGTTTTTGGTTTACCAATTTCTTCACCAAGTGTTTTAAAATGGTATAGTGATACTGAACTTATGTATAATGAAACACTCAAACAATGGGAAAGTCACAAGGGAATTGACTTAATCTCAACAAACCAAGATAATCTTGATGTTTTGGCAGTTCTTGATGGGGTGGTTGCAAATGTGGAAACAAATTACGAGGGTGGAACTTGTGTTACTATAAATCATAGTAACGGGTTTGTAAGCAAATATTACTCACTTGCTGATGATGTGTGTGTGCAAGCGACAGATAAAATAACAAAAGGTTCAAAGATTGGGACTATATCACAAACAAGTGCCAACGAATCAAAAATGGGAAATCACTTACACTTTGAACTTTACAAAGATAATCAAAAAGTTGATCCTGCAAATTATCTATCATTAGAGAATAAGTAAAAGAATAAAAATGTTATCTAACTATGGTAACATTTTTTCTTTGATGAAAAGTCAAGAAAATATAGCAAAAAAATAGAAAAAAATTAAAAAAAGTTAAAGAATTGTGTAAAATGGTTGTTGAAACCATATATTCATACCCTTGCAAGGGTATGAATAGGCAAAATTTCTTTGACTTTTCTTTTTTATGGTATGCAAAAAAGAGTGTGTATCTAACACACTTAAAAAGTGGCTGTATTTTGTTTTGCTAGGCTATTGCTTGTAAGTGTTTCTCAAAGAGTTCAGAAGATGTAGCATAGTTAAATATCTCTCTTGGGTAGTTGTTTACCCAGTCTTCAACTTTTTGTATATCTTGTATAGAATATTTACTTATGTCAGAGCCTTTTGGAATAAGTCTTCGTATTTCTCTGTTAAGTCATTCGTTCGTGCCCCTTTCACTAGAACAATAAGGGTGACAATAAAAAACTGTTGTTCGTTTGCCGTGTCCATAAGAAGATTTTTCTATGCCGTGAAAATCTGCAAACTCGCTTCCGTTATCTACTGTAATTGACTTAAATATTTTTTTGAATGTTTTACCAAATCTTCTTTCTAAGATGTTTAAGCACTTAACAACACTAATTGCTTTTTGATTTTCCATTTTAAAAATTATCTCTTTTCGTGTAAGTCTTTCGCTTAACACAAGAAGCACGGGCTTTGTTTTACCACAAACACAGTCCATTTCCCAGTGTCCGAATGAATTTCTTTGTTTAATTTCTTTTGGTCGTCTTTCAATGCTTGTGCCTTTTGGTGCTCGTTTTATTTTGACTTTCTTGTATTCTTTCTTTCGTTTCTCTAATCTGATATGTGGGAACAAGCCCATTTCAATATATCTATAAAGAGTAGTTTTGCTTATATTTGTATCAAACTGCATGTTCTTATACTTAATCTCGCCAAGAACTGCACAAGCAGATATTTTGTCTTCCACAACTCTTTTTTCCATATACTTAACAAAAGCAAAGTCTTTACCAAGTTTAATTGGTCTACCTTTACCAGAGCAAAGCAAGTCGTATCTATCTTGCGACCTTTGGGCTGAATATCTAATTTGTTTTTTAATTCTGACACCATACCAAAATGTATCTTGTTTTGTGGTATGTTCATAAGCACCCCGTTTTAATTCTCTGTAAATAGTGCAGAGATGTAAGCCAAGTATTTGGGCAATTTCTTTTTTAGTTTTCTTGGCATTATATAATGTTTCTATTTGTAATCTTTGTGTGAATGTTAAATTTCTTCGTTTCTTCATAACTAATTCTCCTTTGTATGTTTTGTCTTATTATACAACTAAAAAAACTAGGTCATTAAACAACCTAGTTTATAAAGAGAATTATTATTGATATTAAATTATTTTGTAAGCAAAGTTAAATAACTGTTTCGTTGTCGCAAAAAAGCATTTTCTTTTGCTAATTGTTCATTTTTAATTTTTTCGCCCATAATGAGCCTATTGGAACTTCTTATTTCTTCAATCAATCTATGTTTCAATAATTCTATTTCATTTTCTAGTTGTTTTATATAATCTAATGTATTTGTATTAACTCTAATCATTTTTTTGTTTTTTCTCCTTGTTTGATTTTAATTTTTGATATGCTTTTTGCAATTCCCAAACTATGTTTAATAGTTGGTTTTTTGTCTTTGTTTCAAAATATGAATATTCATATTCTTGTTTTGGATCATAAGCCATTGGAATATCGTCTTCGTTAATAGTTGTATCTTCAATAACTTTTTCGGCTTTGTCAGAGCCGTCTTTTAATGTTTTAATGTATTCACGAATTTGTTTAACTGTCATAGTTGGTTTTATGAATTGTTTTTTTACAAGTTCGTCTGATGTTTCAGAAGATAGAACTAACAATTCAAACAACTTACTAGGTGAAAAGTCTTTGTAATCATTAAGTAAAACATTTGCACCTTGTAAAACAAATCTTTCATAACATTGCTTATATCTATTTACTGCTTTTTTATCAAAGCCAAACTTTGCAAGCAACTTGTATGAATTATAATATTCATTGTTTTTTGCTTTGAAATAACTCTTTTTGCAATAACTCCAAATATCATATATAGTTTTACAAGTTTGGCAAAAGTTTATCTGATTATCTTCGAAACAATCTTGTAATGCAAGCATTAAAAGATGTAATTCACTATCTTCAAAATCTAAATCACTTTTTATAAATTCTTCCATTTTTTCTCCTATTAAATTTTTTATTAAAACTATTGATTTTAAGATTATATTGTTATATAATTACATCGAAAGTTGAGTGAAAAGGAATTTATTCCCAATTCGTAATATGTGTTGTAATTTATTTACATTGAACATTCTTTCGGAGAAGATAAGCAATTATCTTCTTTTTTTATTGTCATTTGAAATTATGTAATCAATAATACTTTTATCTTTACTGTGTATTCTGTGCTTTTTATATTCAGTTTTACTACGATATGTATTGTATTTTTGATTTTCAACTTTTGTTTTTACATAACAATCTCTTTTGTCATTTGGGTCAATGTTATAATGCAATTTTTTCTTTTCGGCTTTATCTTTTGAGTTATGAGTGAAGCCTAAAGATTTTACATATGCTTTCCTTTGTCTGTAAGCATAAGAAACATGTCCGGTTTGTTTATTCATAACAAAGCCCCTAATTTGTTTAATCTTCTTTGCCAATATTTTCTCCTTTAAAAAATATTATTTATCTCTTCAATTTCTTTTTGTGATAAAGGAATAAAACCTTTATCAATACAATTTTTGACACTATTGTCTTCCCAATATTGCAAAATATTATGTTCTTCATTGTAGTTAGCAAAATCAGCATTTTGAAAATGTGGGTTATTAGACATAATGTCTTTTATATTTTTTGGTGTGTCAAAATCTGCACCTATAAGTCTATTTACAATGGTCGGAATATTAAGATTTTTAGAATAAAAAAATCTTTTCTTAAATATCTCTGTCGACTTTCCTATATCTTTATTTATATACTTTTTAACATAACTATTACATCTTTCACGACTTGCAATTCTTGTTACCGTTGTTAGTCCATATGGAAATGTTGTTACATTGTATACGGCTAGTCCGTCAGTATCTTGTAATTCATGTTCGCTTTTAGTCCTTTCAAAGAACTCACGGCTTGCTATTTTATTTTTATAGTAAGCCCACGAACAACAAACTTTTCCAGAATTTACAAGTCCAAGTTGTTTTGGTGTAAGTCCTGCAATAAGCAAATGAAAATGTATACAACCGTCTTCGTGTCTTTCGAGAACAGTTAGATATTTAAAACTAGGGAATTGGTGTTTTACATTGTTAATATATTTTACATAAGCATTGTAAATTAACTCGTCGTTTGTTCTATCTATCTTTTCTTTATCAAAGGTAAGTGTAGCGAACCAATCAAAATCATTCATTTCAAGAAGCATATTCATTAAAATTTTTGTTCTTCTTAGTGAACTTGCAAGCGAATTTTGAACATCACTTTTTTTATAATAATTAAGTTCGCCGGTTTCCAAATCTAATTTATATCTTATTCCGTCCAAATCGTATGGTCGACTTTTCTTTTCTGCTTGTTTCTTATTTGATTTAAAATATAAAGAAGTTAAAGTCTTATCTCTAAATATTCTATCTTTTTGAAACAAGTAATAGGCAGTTTTTTGTTCTTCTTTATCTTTCATAAAAACTCCCATTTTATTTTTTATTCCGTTGAGTGTTACTATTGTCAAGTAGAGTAACACTCTCGCACGGGGCACGGGTAAACCCTTGGCCCCAGTGCGAAAATGCTATCGTTAGACTACTTGCTTTCTTTTCTTGGGCTCTGCCCAAACCCGCAAGGAACTAGTCCCTTGACCCGTTTATCACTCGCCGTTAGGCAACCAAACCCCGAAACAATGTTATTGTTCGTGGTTTGTGTCGCAAGAGTTTAGTTCGCTTGTGCCATTGTCAAGGGCAGAAGTGCTATCGCACTCGTTGATTTTTTGTTCCAAAAAATAATCTGCTTTTTCCTTGACAATTTCACTTCGCTTTTTGTGTGAAAACAACTTTTTGAAGAATAAAGCAAGTTTGTTTTTTGGTTTGTCTTTGGTTGCTTTTTCTTCTTGTGTTTTCAGTTTTAATTTTCGTTTTAAGTCTTTCTGATACTTGTAGTCTTCTTTGTCTATCTTACGAAAGGCTTTTTTCATATTCTTGTAAATGTATTTATGTATTTTATTATTAAACTTTTCTGGAACATAGTCGGCAGTGTCTAGGGTGTGAGAAAAGGTTTCATAATACTTGTCTAGGGTTTTGTTTATAAGTTTGTTTTTATTAAAATTTATCAACTTGCTTTTCTCCTTTGATAATAATTTTCGGGCAATTCGTCGTCCATTTCTTGTAAATATTGTTTATAGCCTTGCAATGTTTCTTCCGTGTCTTTGCTTTCGTTGTAGTCTATGTCTTCGTCAAAGTGGTTTTCATAAAACTTTGGCTTACAATTTTGACTATCATAACACTCAAATACATTGTAGTTTGCTGTTACTGTTTCTTCGGTATAGCACTCTTTATCTTTCTTGCCACTTGCCATATATCTGTCAAATAGGCTACTGTTTTCAATCTTTCTAATTTTCCAAGTCAAACTTTTAACTTTGCTATATTCGTCATAATCTATATTAAGTTTTACAATTTCAATAAACTGTGCTAGTTCTCGAATATTCACATCAATTAGCATTGGTCTTTGTGTGTCTAGGAATATGTCCAAATTGTTATGCCCGTGTTGTTCATACCAACGACTTTGCCATTCGGGGAAATACATTGACATACGGCTATTCAAATACTTTTGGACTTCCGTTATGCCGATACATTCATAGGGTAAGTTGAAGTGTGTTTTTACAAACTTATTTGCAAAGCCTAGTCTATATGGGTTTATTCTACGGCTAAATCTTGGACTATACCCAAACTTTTTAAATTTGCAGTCATAGTTGGATGAAACACAATGTAAGGGTATAGTCTTAATATTTGTAAAGCCGTTTTGCACTTTGCTTGATAATTCTGCTTGCATTTGTCTATTTCGTTGTCTATTGAATGCTTGGACATTAAGACAATGCGTCATAAAGCAAGTTTTACCAGTTCGTGGTGGTGCAAAAATTATGGTTATCATATTTATTTAACACCAAGTTCTTCATGAGACTCATACGTTAATACATAGTCTTTAGATGCAATAACCTTGCCAGTATCACTATCTAAAATAGTCTTGGTATAAACCCAAGTGTTATTTGTTTGATTATATACTAAAGTAAATTTCATTATTTTTGTATTTCTTGAAGATACATCAATATAAATACCATTATTTGTATATAATTTTCTACCACGAAAATATGAATATGTAAGGTATGTATCTGATACTGTTGCAGACTCACTATTTGAGTCAATAACTAGGTACGCATCCTCATTATCTATAGTGCCTTTATATTTACCGGCATAAGACCTTGTATATCTTGCTGTAAATACACAGTCGCTTGTTATGCTCATATCTGATATATTTGTTGTCAAATAATCGTCACGAGTATCATATGACCAACCCAAAAATTTTAAGTTATTTCTGCTAGTTGGGGTTGGAGCAGATATAATTTTCTCTCCCTTTTTAATTTCTTGAATTCCTAACAATGTATCTCCGTCATAGAACTTACAAGTAAATACAACCTTGTTAAAATTTGCCCAAAGTGTTACATCTTTAGTGACTACATAAGTAGATAAATCTATAGAACCAAAGCCATAAGGTAAAGACCAATAAGCAAATTCATAATTATCTTTTTTAGGTACAATGTCAAATTCTCCAATCACATTACCATATTCAATTGTTTTAGTCCCAATATTGGTTCCATCTACCGAAAAAATTACAGTAAAAGTTTGAATTTTAAATATAGCATTAAAGATGGAATTTTCGGTTATTTTATATTGCGAAATATCTATAGTGTCGACACCATTTAAAGACCAACCAATAAAATTATAATGTTCTTTCGTTGGTTCATTTGGAGCAATTGCATAGTTATTTTTGGCTACTATTTGACTATCTAAAACATTGTCTTCAACTTTAAATTTAACATCATACTTGTATGTTATATCTGCAACAAAAGTTGTATTAGTAACAATTTTATAAGTAGATAAATCAATTTTAGAACCATTTACAGTCCAACCATTGAAGATTTTATAATCGGTACTTTCTATAGTTGGAGCATTAGCGATATCTCCATTTCTAATAGTTTGAGTAGATTTTGTTTCATTTTCGTAAACGAAAGTAACTGTATGAAGTTTAGTAAATACCGCAGTATAAGTTACATTTTGTGTAACTTGTTTAGATGTAATATCAGATATAACATCAACACCATTCAGAGACCAACCGTCAAACTCGTAACCGTCTTTTGTTGGGTTAGTAGGAACAGTTGCACAGTTATTTTTGGTAATAATTTGACTATTGTAAATTGTATCGTCAACTTTGAATTTGACATCATATTTGTATGTAACATCTGCAACAATTTTTGTGTTGGTAGTTATTGTATAAGTAGATAAATCTATTGCAGAGCCGTTTACAGTCCAACCATTGAATATTTTGTAAGTAGTGCTTGTTGGAATTGTTACAGAGAGTTTAGAGCCTTTGTTTACAATTTGAATATTGTAAACACTTCCGTCATACTCGAATGTCGCAACTATTTGTTCGCCATTTTTAAGTTGGGCAATATAACTTTCATAGTAAGTTACACTTGCTTGTAGTTCGCTGATTTTGTTATTAAGAGCATTGATTTGACCTTGTGAATTTTGAGATTGTAAAGTCATATCACTTATTTGTGTATTAAGATTAGCAATTTGCGTATTCAAACTTCTAATAGTAGCAACATTCATATCGTTGGTAGTTTGTAGTTGTGAAACAGTGTTTTGTAATGTTGTTATTTGGTTATTTAATGTTGTGATTTGCTCGCTTTTATCTTCGCCACTATTGGTAAGATTTGTAACTTGTTTTTGTAAATCTGTAATTTGATTATTCAAACTCGCAATTGTAGTTTCATTGTTTGTTTTGATTGTAGTAAGATTATCTACTTGTGTTTCAAGACTAGATTTTTGTGTGTTCAACTTGTCAATTTGATTTGAATAATCTTTATTGTTATTTTGAAGAACTGTAACTTGTGAATTAAGTTGTGAGATATTATCATTTAATGTTGTGATTGTATCTCTATAACTTGCAATAAGTTTTGTATATTCTTCTTTATCTGTTAGGGCGGTATTATAACCGTCTTCGTAAGATTTGTTTATATCTTCTTTGGTATAAACCCCGGTTCCAGACATTCCGTCCTTTACTTTATTGAAGTTTATAATTCCCCAAGAAAGAACAAAAACAAATGCACCAACAAAGAGTAGGCTAAATATAATACCTAAAACTTTTTTTGTTTCCATAATTTCTCTTTTATAAAATTTCAACAACCCTTAATCTAATGCCGTTATCTTTGAAATATTGTTCAAAGAAACTTGCATTTTTGTTACCTTTTGTTGTCAAGGTTAATTGTGTTTTGTTGCTTAAAAACTTGATAGACATCTGCATTGTTGCGGGGCAAACTATTTCTCCGTCAGTGTTGTAAAAGTCAATTGAAATAGTAGAGAAGATAGAGCCAGCCTTAATATCGCAATTAGTCAATACATAGTTGTTAAGAACAATCTTGTATTCTTTATCAGTTCCGTTAAAGTCTTCAACTTTTAACAAGTCTTTTTTAAAAGAATATGTGTCTGTATCGTCATAAGTATCATGATAAAACACTACACTTGGGTCAGAATAAAAGAAACTTTCTTGACTAAACTTATTAGAAATATCTATTGTGCCATTTACATAACTTTCAGCCTTAACTTCTTTGAATAACTGAATACCGCAAAATGTGCCTACAACGATTAAAATAAAGCAAATTACATAAGAATACCATTTCATAGAACCACCCCCGTATATTCGTTATTTGTGGCATTAGAGCCAAAATCAAATGTTATTCCACTAGAATATTTAAGTGTTTGTAAATTAGTGTTATACAATGATTTTTCTAGTAAATAGAATGTTTGGCTTTCGCCAGTAATTGTCAAAGTATCAATTTCAAAATCTTCTAGTCCGTTATAATCGAAACCGACAATGTTAATTTTGTTATCTACCAAATATTTTGATTGTAAGTTTATGGTTATATTGACTTTTGCTCTTGGCATATCTGCAAACATCTTTTTAGTGTCTAAATTAAGACTAGCAAAATATCCCTTGTAAACATCACTATAACGATAAGTAAAGTCTTTTTCAGATAATGTGTAAAGCATTCTTTCTTGCCAGTAAGTAGTGTCTATTTTGTCTTCTTTCAAGTCATATTTAGGACTATTTTCAATAATACCGAACATAGATTGAGTGCTATTCCTTGCACCGTTTTCACTCTTTGTAAATTTCATAACAGCATAGTTTTTAATGACATCTGTAACATTATCTTCTTTATATTTTTTAGTTGTAAGGTCGTATTCTTTTATCGAGAATAAAGAACTTAAATCTACTGTTATATAAAATGTTCCATTTCCAGCACTTTGAATTTTTGTTGCTTGTAAACATGATTGAAAAAGACTGCCATAGGTGTAATAATAACGGTTGTATTTTTCGCCAACTTTCCAACCTATACCAAAGATATTTCTAACATCTCCAACATCTTTGTCAAAGAATTTGTCAAGTCTAAGTTCAAAAGCCCTATTATCTATTTTTACGATAAAGCCAGTAGTTCTTTTTAATTCTGTTGCAATACTACCATTGTTATTGGTTATACCATTAAAATTGACACCATTTATTGAGTCATAGTAATAGAAGTTTGGGTCAACATAATTGTTGGCTATTGCAACACATTCGTCAGAAGTTCCATAATATCTATCGTTATTGCCTAATAATTTCATAAAACTAACTTCGCTATTTCCATCCCAAGTGTCTAGTGGAAGTCCCTTGTAATTACCGATATATTGCATACCAGTAGAACGATAAGCAGAAGAAGTCAAAGAATAATCTGTAAAATAATTAAGTTTTAACTCTTGCAGTTCGATACCGTTCTTTTTCTCGTTGCTATAATAGTTTACTTCTAGAAAATATCTGTCTTCTAGTTCGTTTCTTTCTTCTTCGGTTATAGTTGTGTCATTTTTTAATTTATCTCCAATGTCCAAACCTACTTGGTTGTCCACATAATTGACACCCATTGTTGTATCTTTCACAAAAAAGTGATAATAACCAAAAGCAATAGAAACGCAAACCGCTATAACTGCAAGAAACACTAAACGACAATTGCCTATAACTTTTAATGTTTTCATTATTTCTCCTTTCTTAAAAATTTATAAAATAAAAAGCACCAAGTAGGGTTGTCCTAAATAGTGCTTTTTTAATTACACAATTCCATTCCAACCGAAAATATTTAATATTTTTGCTAGCCATTCAAATGCCTTGCTTATGTAATAAAAAATTTTAGATAGAATGGATAATGGAAATGTTCCAAACAACACTACTAAAACAACTATTAAAATAATTAGTAATATTTTCTTCATAGAACAATTCCTTTTAAATTATTGGTTTAATCATTGTGAGTGCTTCTGTACTTACATCAACAGCCGGTTTTGTTCCAAACCAATTAACAATTTGTTGTCCAAATGTTACACCGTTAATTGCACAGCCAATTCCAACTGTTATACAGAATATCGCAACTGCACATATCATACCTAAAAGCACTAACATAATCTTTTGAAATGTTGTCAAAATTTTTCTCCTTTTTATTTATTTTCTTTGAGTTCTGCTGATACGGGTTTTGCACCAAAGTTAGATACTTCATATTTTACAATTACAGGTGAGTATGCCTTAACTTTATCGAATACTTGTCTGTCAACTTTATATTCCAACACTGTTGAGTTTAAAAACCCGGCATCAGTTTTAAAATCTTCGCCACTAACACATTTTAAAATGTATCTGTCCGGTTGAGCATTAACGATACGACCGTCCGAAGCCTTAAATTCTTCTGTTGCTCCTTTAAAGATTTTTTCCAAAACTATTCCATCTTCTTTAATCATTCTTTTAACATTATTTGCCATTTTTTATTCTCCTTAATTTATATTTTCTATTGGCTTAATTAAACTAAACTAAACTGAACTTAATTCAAAGTTCGCTACAAAAAGGTTTTTAAAGCAGTTTGCCTTACTGCTAATCAACTTAAACTATTGATTATGTGCCTACTACTATTTTCATAGGACTTACAGTTTTGTTATTAAATTGTTTGTCGAATAACACCAAATGCAATTTGGTGACGACGTCGACACTTTTTTGTTGGAATTATACAATTTATAATGTATAATTTGTTTTGGAAATATATTATGTTTGATATTACAAATAGAGTGAAAGATGAAAAACATTTTGCTAAAACAATAACTGCAAAATACAAAATGTCTAACACTAAACATAAAGATTTTGTTAATATTGTTTTACTTGATATTCAAGAAGTAAAACAATTTTTTGATATTAAAGAACTTTCTAATCAATTACAATTACTAGATTTTTATTTCGTTGTTTTAAAGGACAATCCTGAATATATTGGTATAGTTAAAAACAATGAAACAAGAAGAATTGAAATAGGGAAAGTATTGAAAATTAAGGAATATTTATAACCTTAACAAAACTATGTAGTTTTTTATTATTGTCTAAATAATAGAATGAAAATATATTTTTATCAATGTGCCTTACTTCCATAGTTCCAAATGGACTATTAAGTAAAGACTTTTTTATTCTATATATCCTTTGATATTCAGTTTTCAAAATATCTTTTTTCTTAACATATTCTAATTTGCTTTCATCAATTTCAATATCTAAATAGTATTTATTTTCTATCTTAATTATCTCATTCATAATTTCTCCATTTTGTTTGTCATAAAGGGTTGACATTTATATTTGAATAATATATAATGTAATCGTTCTTAATGAACTACACATTATTTGTGTAAGGCTTATAACTTTTGTTTATAAGCACCAGAGCCGTATGGATGGCTCTTTTTTTTATTCACTTACGCTTTTTAAATTTGTCATATTGTTTAACATTGAATTGTTTAGTTTTTGCTTTTTTAAATATAGTATCTCGAATAGACTCAACATCTTTATGCGAAACATCCATATTTTTATGGTTTTCTCTAAACTTTTCATTAACTCTAATTGGACGACCTTCATTATCTTCAATTTCTAAATAGTGCTTATAATATGTTTTTTGTTTA
This sequence comes from Christensenella sp. UBA5893, assembly GCA_002431905.1. GTDB lineage: Bacteria > Bacillota > Clostridia > Christensenellales > UBA1242 > UBA5893. The sequence continues at coordinate 71,246 of DJER01000007.1, forward strand.
GTTCTAGGGTTTCTATAACCTTTCAACTCAGTTCTATTTGCACCTTTCTTTGAAGATAAGGGGACAACTGCTAAATCTTCATTATTTGTGTCAACCACTACAACAGGTCTTGTTTTGTAAGACTTTGTTTTTTGTTTGCCCAAAAAGTTATCTTTGGTTGTCAAAGTTCGTCCCCAAGGTATAAACCTTTTCTTTTTCAAATATCAATCTCCTTTATCCTAGTAATATCTTTTTCTAATTCTAATTTTTCTTCTGTGAGAACGGTTTGCTTTTCTAGCACCACATCTACAACCCGAAGCAAAAGCAGTCTTTAAATCTTGCTCTGTGTATCTTCTTGCCAAATTCACACCCCCTTTTCCTTAAATTAAATAAGGCAAAGGCTAATAATTTTATGTAATAAAAAAAGTTTTACCTTATTTGCTATAAGTGTAAAACTTTACAACACAAAAAAAGATTAAATAAATTTATAAAAAATGGTTGACATTATATTAACTATTTGATATGATTACTATGCTTTTGAAAAAGAGCGTATTCCTCGTTAGCTCAGCGGTAGAGCAACCGGCTGTTAACCGGTAGGTCGTCTGTTCGAACCAGACACGGGGAGCCAAAAGAGCCGAATCCGAACTTTTGTTCAGGTTCGGTTTTTTTATTACAAAAATCTATTTTTGAACTTGAATTTTTGATGCCGTTGTAAACAATAATTGCATAATCATCGTATAAATATATTTTATTGATAAATATTTCTAGCAATCTAAATCTGTTTTCAGGTTTTGTATAATCTCGGTTTTCAAAATCGTGCAAGAATGCCTTTACAGTGCTCTTATCTAATGGCTGTATTGTTCTTGTCTTTAATTTTGTTATACGAGCCTCCAAGTTGGCTTTATCGCTTTCATATTGCATAAGTTTTTCTTTTGTGGTTACTGTTATTATTCCTTGTTCAATTGCATTCATTATATTTTGAATTTTTTTATTAATGTCATTTAGTTGCCTTTCATAAGATATAATTTCTGGATTGTCTTTTATTTGTTTGTTAAAGCTAATAACAATATTTTCGGCAATTTTGTCTATAATTTTAGGAGAAAATACATCTTGCATTGTTTTATCTATAACTTTACTTTCAAATAAATCTTTTTGAATTATAGACTTTTTACAATCATTCTTTTTCTTTCTTTTTGAGCATTTGTAATACTTATAAATTTTACCACTATGATTTGTTCCACTATCTGCTGTAATAAGTGAACCACAGTATCCACAAATAGTTTTTCCACTTAAATAGTAAAGTTCATCTGCCTTATATTTTGCATTTTTGCCTTTGTTCATTTTTAATTTTTCGTTTGCAAGATTAAATGTTTCTTCATCTATAATTTTTGGTGATTTTTCTTCAGTTTCATAAGTTTTACTAAGAATCCCGATATATCTTTTGTTTTGTAAAATTCGTGAGATGTAATCTGAACAAAATGGTTTTCCACATTTGTTTTTAATGCCCATATTGTTTAGTCCTTCCACAATATCTTTAATTTTTGTATTGTTTATATAATCATTAAAGATTTTTCTAATTATGTTTGCTTCATACTCATTTACTACAAATTTATGGTCAGATATGTTGTAGCCATAAGGTAAATAACCACCAGTCCAGCGACCTTTCAATACAGATTCTTTCATTCCACGCTTTGTTTTTTGACTTAATTCTTTTGAATAATATTCTGCCATACCTTCTAGCACAGATTCCATTAAAACACCACTAGCATCATCTGAAATATTTTCTCTTGCTGATAAAACTCTAACTCCGTTTTTTGCAAGTTTTGCTTTATATGTGGCGCTGTCATAACGATTTCTTGCAAATCTATCTAATTGATAAACAATCACATAATTAAATGTTTTCTTTTTACTATCTTCAATCATTCGTAAAAATTCGGGTCGCTTATCAGTTGTTCCAGTTAGAGCTCTATCAATATATTCACCAACAACCATATATTCATTTTTTTCAGCATATTCATGACAAACTCTAAGTTGTCCTTCAATAGATTGTTCGGTTTGTTTATCACTGCTATATCTTGCATAAATTACTACTTTCGTTTTCATATTTATTCTCCTTTTTGCTATTTAACAAACACATATCACAAACAATTTCACAAGTCCAGTGTTACTTTGATAAAACATCGCTACCATAAACATTTTTTAATTTTATATTTTTCATATCTCCGCCAGTCTTTGCGTAATCAAACAAATCTTTTGCAAATATTTCACTTGCTTGTTTTAAAACTGCTTTGTCTAACATAAAATCACATTGTTTTTGTGTATTAGAATTTAAGTTTAAAAAAGATATGTTTTTTGTTAGATTTAAATTTTTGTTTTTATTCATATAAGATTTCCTTTTCATTGCAATTAGAGGGGCAATGAAATTTCTTCTTATTAAATAATGGGGTCCCCAAAAAGTATTACTTGTAAACTTTTTGGGGAGAGGAAAAGCCAACTTAAAAAGTGAAGAAATTTTAACTTGAAATTTCTAAACAAATATAGTTGTGCTTTGACGAACAAACTGGGTTTCCCAGTTGTGTTTTTAAAGGGTGTAAAACAAAATGATACAATCTGTTTCTTGGGGCTAAAACACTGTTTCAGTGGAAGTGCTGAATTTACGCCACTTTAAACTCTGTTATTTTCATTTTGTTACACCTCTTTTCCTGCTTAAGAAAAATTAAGCATTTATTTTCTTCCGATTCCATTCTTCTTACTCATAAACACCTCCTCTATATAAGGGGTTTTATAAGTCACTTTTTGCATTAGATTTCTTTACATAAAAAAAGAAAACCTCTGATTTTATCAGAGATTTAGCCATATAAATCATTTTTTAAAATTCAATTTTATTGCCATATTTTTCAGTCACTTTTTTCTTTTATCTCAAAAAGAGAGGCAATGAGTATTTTTGAAAATAAAAAGATCAACCCTTTTTTAAGGTTGACCTTATTGTTATTTATCCAAACACTTCATCAAGTTTTTGTTCAAGTGTTCCATCTTGGGCAAAAGGTAAAGAATCAAATTGTTTTAGATTGTGTTTATCTATTTTTATATCTTTGTCAAAACCTAAAATAAATGATTTTGCAATTCTGTAAATAATTTCTGTTGGTGCTAAGCCATACACTTGCTTTGCAAAAATATGATTTAATCTGTCGGCATCATTTGGATATATTTTTTTCATATTTGTACTTCTATAAAGCCTTTTAACAATTTCTGCAATGTAAAGTCCTGATTTCATATATAGGTCTATAAAAGTATGATTTGGGTCATCAAAGCAACCTGGATTTTCTTTTTCAAGATTATCTACCATTTCTTTTACAACTTTCTTTGGTGTAAATATTTGATTGGTCTTTTGAGGTGGGATATAGTCAAAAATATCTTCTTTTGAGTTATCATCAAAGTAATTTGCGAGATCTTGCTTTTTCTTTAAAAATTCTTTTATTGAATCATTGAAAACCACAGAATCAAAAAATCCATTATAATGTTTGTTTTCGCCGTTTTCATCAACATAATCAAATCCATCTCTTAACTTTCTAAAATCATCTAGTGAAATACTTGTTACTTCTTTAAACACTTCATCAGGTATTATTTTATCAAAATTTTCCAAAGTAGTATTTTCATCTCCGTATGCCATCAAGAATGAGGGGATAGTCCTTGAAAAGCCTCTTAAATGGTCACGGACATTATCCATTAAAGAATCTTTTTGTTTTTCTTTTTTATCTGTTTCAACGGCGTCAACAATTGTTATGCCTGCATTATCAATAACATTTTTAACTTTAGATTGAATATTATCAATAAAACTCTGTTCAATTTCTTTTTTCTTTTCGTCAAATTTTGTGTTAATTTCTGCAATCTTATGGACATTTCCAGTTTGTTTTGCATTTTCAAGTTCTTTTGATCGTTCATTTTCCAGTTTGTTGTTATTTATTTGATAATTGCCATATTGTTTTTTAACAAAGGTATCTGCCGTTGTGTTTATCTTTCTAACAAGTGCTTGTTGTGTGGATTTAGATAAATCTCCACCATAATTTTCTTTTGCAGTTTTAACTAGTGTGTCTGTAATGTTTGTGTGGAATGCATTTAAAAGTGCATTGAGTTTTTCATCTCTTTTATGTGTGTTTTCATTTTCTTTTTGAATTGTTGTAACAGTGTCTATTAAACTTTGTTCAATATCTCCATAAATCTTTTCACCAAAAACATCATTTGCAGTTCCAATAACTTGTTCTTCTGGAATTACAACATTTCCTTCATCATCTAAATTAAGTTCTTCTTTTGTATCTTCTTTTATTCCAACAGGCTCTTTGATAGGTTCAAATTTTTGAAGAATATCCAAAACTTCCTTAGGAGCATTAAATATATTGCCTACATTTTGGAATAAGAAATTGCTCATAAATCCACGACGAACAACTTCTTTTGCATGAATAGATCTTGGTATTGATAAGACTTTTTCAGCGTCAAGTTCAATCATTTCGCCATTTGGATCTTCTCCATATACAGGGAAGAAGTTAAGAAGTTCTCTTACATGTTGTTTTCTTGTGTCAGAGTCGCCACGACCATTTGCCGTGTCAGCCATAAGGTCATTTGCAAATTCTTCAACAATAGTAAGAGTTCTTGCTGGGTCAAAGTCAAATACATAAGAATTTTGTTTTCTGTAACTTTCACTTCCATTTTTAAATAGACATGGATTTTGTGCCCTAAATGCCGATTGCATATACAATGCTGGACTCTTTACATTTGAAAGCATCATAACAGCAGTCCACTCTGGAATAGTAATGCCAGTTGTAAGTTGCCCTACGGAAATAGTAATTGTTTTATCGTTGTTTTTTATTGCATCAACAACTTTATCATAAGAGTTTTTGATATTCTTATCAAAACTTATTTCATCACAAGAATTTCCTTCATTGTCTATCTTGCCATCGCCAGCAGCAAGGACAATTTTATAATCTTTGAAAACTTCATGATTTTGCAATTTTTTAGCAAGAGCCTTTGCACTGCTAACATATTTAAGTAACCACAATGTGTGCTTTAATTCTTTTCTTAATTCTTCTGTTGAAAATGGAAATTTTTCTTGTTTTGTTAAAGCATCAAGAAACTTATCAACTGCATCATTATGTATAAATTCACCGCTAGCATTTGTGTCAAAAAAGTCGTTTAAATCCCAGCAAAATGCTTCATTTTGTCCATCATTATCAAAGTCTGCACCTTGTTCCACTTTATCACGAACAATGTCAGACATTTTGTATGTAAACAAATTGAGTTGTGGCAAATTTGCGTAAGGATTTTCTTCTTCGCTTGATTCGTTCCATTCATGTTTTGCTTTTTGCTCATCAGCATAAGTCCAGTTATAAATTGCTTTTGGTGGAAATTTATCATTTGCAAGTGCTTTAAATGGCGTGCCGGATAAATGAAGGGTATATCTTCTTTTTATTTGGTCAAATGCCACATCGGTTTTGTAAGTATCAACTCCTTCGTGTGCTTCATCAATAACCAAAACATCCCATTCAAGGTCTGCAACTTCTCTAAGTTTATCATATGTGCCACCAAAGTATATTGAACCTTTAAGGTCTTGAAGAGACACAAATTCAATGCAACCTTTGTGATTTGGTTCAGATATTAGGTCAAGATATTTTTCTCTTGATAATACATATTTTTTATCTTTAAGTCCATCAACATTGCTTACAAAATAATATCCCGATTCTGTTCCCATAAACTTAACATAATCATCATACCATGAGTTTGCAATAGCAGGTCTGTTGGTCACAATAAGTATTTTGTTAATGTCAGGAAGTGCCTTACATAAATCATAAGTTGATAATGTTTTGCCAAATCTTGGCTTTGCATTCCACAAACATTCTGCTTTGTGAGAGTTGTCTAAAAAGTAATCTTTTGTTTGTTTAACGGCATCTTTTTGTTCTTTTCTTAAAACATAAGGGATAACACCTAAAGTTTGCAAAACACCTTTATCTCTTTTAAACTTGCCAAACAAAATATATGATTCATCACCAGAAATATAAAACCATTCTGGGCAACCTTCTGCATCAGGTTTTGGGTCTTTTCTTTTAATATCATTTTTAGTTAGATATGAGTGAAACTCTTTATCTGTAAATCTTGTTTTTCCATCAGAGAAAATTGCAAGATCTTGCCATTCTTTTTTTGCTACAACATCTACTGTTTGTGTCTGCTCTTTTATTCTTACATCAACATCTCTTTCAGTGTATCCAATCTTTGTCCAGCCATTGTGATACACAACCCCCGGAGTGGTGTAAGCATAAATCATAGGAGCAACTTTTTCAGTCGTTTTAATTTTTATCTTCGCCATTATTTCATCTCCTTTACATGAGATTCAATAAAGTTAATTTCGTTTTGGTCTAGTCCATATTTTTTATATAATTGTAAATCAATTTCATGTATAGATTTTGACCAATCTATATCAGATTTGTCTGTAAAATCTTGAAGGGGAACAAATTCAAAGCAATCTTTATAATTAAACACTGCCGTTTTCTTTATTCCAACCATTGCTCTAAAATATTTAGTCTTTACATATTTTAACAAATTTTCTGCTTCAATTTTATCTTTAAATTGACCTACTTGAAGAAATGTATCCGTGCAGACAGTCATTGGCGTGCCAATGATTGGCGTGCTAAACACCTCGCCAAAGGCACCACTGCCATTGGCTCGGGGTATAAACACTTTCCAATTATTTGCTCCGTCCAAATTCTTTTTTAATTCATTATTAGGTATATATCTAGTAGTTCTTTTTGCATTTAACAAACCATAGACCATATAATCATCATCGCAAATTTTTGTTTCGCTAATACGACTTACTCCTTCATTGTTTTTAACGAATAAATCAGAAACGAAGCCGAACGGATTCCATGAAGACACTAGTGTCTTCATGGAATCACTAGACTGATTCCTTGATTTTCTTAAAATTGAAATAAGTTCTGGAAAACGAATTATTATATTATCAGCTTCTCTAAAAGACACCTTTGCATATTTCTTAATTCCGTTTTCCACAAAAGTATAATTTACTTCATTTTTTGAATAATCTTCATCATAAACATAAAAACAAACTCCACCTTTTATGTCAACATTACTAAACAAATCAATTGAGTTTGGGTATAAAACGAAAGATTTAATATGATTACCCTCTATCATCTCTTCAATAAAACCTTTCGTTTCTTTGTATGGACCACTTTCGCCAGATGTCCATCTTGCAGGCATAATAAGAGATACTTTTCTTCCAATTGTTTTTGCTCCTCTTACAAAATCAGGATAAACACTTTTTGACATTTTATTGCTAGTGTTCATTTCTTGATAAGGTGGATTTCCTATAACAAAATCAAATTTCATACGCTTTTCTCCTTTGAAAAATTTAATTGATCTTTTGGTTTCCCAGTTTAATATTTTGCAGTAAATTCCAGTGTGCTTACTGTTATCATTTTTTGCACAACCCAAACAAGGTTTTGTCTCTTCATTTTCAAATAATGACATTTGTCTTTTTTGCACAGGCTTGCAACTGTTTGGAATAACATCTTTTAGTCCATCCATTTGCCATATATTCCAAGAAAGTATTTTTGCAATTTCTATCAAATACTCTTTAATAGGGAACATTCCAAATTTTGCAATATAGTAGTCTATAAATGTGAATAGCAAATTTTCTCTTGCAATAAGCAAACTATCGCCTTGCCATTCATAACCAAAGGTTGATTTGAATGCAACAAGTATCCAGTGATACCAATCTTGCTCAGAATTGCAATTTTCATTTATTACTCTTAACTTTCTATCTAATGCACCAATTCTGCTGTTTACATCTACCCATTTGCCAGTGGTTGTATCGTAACGACTAGCGAGGAAGGGCGCTTCCCCACATGAAATTTCCAACACCTTTAGTTTTACAAAATCTTGCCATGTTTTATCTTTTTCGTTTGTGAAAGGTATTTTGTTATTATTAACTATCCAAGTTTTATCTTTTGCTGTATTAAACACATCATTGTTATCAAACCATTCATCGCAAAGATGATTATTCATTTCATTGCATATCCACGATGGAGTAAAAACTTCAGCTTTATCTTTTATTCTTATCTTCTGTTCCTTTTGAGATTTATCTATTCGCGGTCTTATTATTTTTCCAAACCTGCCAGTAATTAATTTCACTGTTATTGGTTCTGGGGAGTCATAAGAAGCACCTTTACTGGCATAGATGTCAGTCGCCCAAATAATGTTTTTGCCAGAACTTCTATCTTTAAGCAAAATACTTAAAAGTTCAGTATCCAAGCACTTAATATAATTTTCTCGTATATCAATATCTGGTTGCTCTGACATAAATCTCCTTTTAGGCACAACCCCAAAAAGAAAATTTTGTCTAAAAAGGTGTACCTTT
>DJER01000027.1 GCA_002431905.1 Christensenella sp. UBA5893
AAAGGTACACCTTTTTGGACAGAAAAAGGCTCCCGCTTTTTGAGTGGGAGTCTTTTTTGTTTGGTATAATCTTTTAGAGGTGATTATATGAAATATGGTTATGTGCGTGTTAGCACAAAAGAACAAAATATAGATAGACAACTTGTGGATATGTATGCACAAGGATTAAATGATAAAACAATATTCATAGACAAACAAAGTGGTAAAGATTTTGAAAGAGACGAGTATCAAAAATTGAAGAAAAAACTTAAATCAGGAGATTTGCTCATAATCAAAAGCATTGACAGACTCGGCAGAAATTACGATATGATTATTGATGAATGGCGAACATTGGTTAACGATATGGATGTTGATATTCAAGTATTAGATATGCCACTTTTGGACACGCGAACAGAAGGCAAAAACTTGGTCGGTAAATTTATAAGTGATATAGTTTTACAGATCCTATCATTTGTCGCTGAAAACGAAAGAGAAAACATAAAGAAGCGCCAAGCCGAAGGCATAAGAATAGCAAAAGAAAAGGGCAAGCACCTAGGTCGTCCAAAATTAAAACTTCCAAAAAATTTCACAATAATAGCAAATCAATATAAGAAAAAAGAGATAACATTAGCCGAAGCTTTGTCATCTCTCAAAATGAATAGAAGTAGTTTTTATAAATTATTAGCGACTACTCGTTGATCCCTAGATTTATCATATAAAGGAGCTGAAGAATGAATAAACATAAACTTTACATTTGTAAATCCCATTCTTTCTATTTCATTTTTTGAAAGTATAGAATTTATTTTACTAAAAAATGGAAGATTTATTTTTCCAGTACTATCAATTTTCTTATTGGATATAATAGCCATTATTATTTTTACATCATTTTTATTGAAAGGTCCCAATTCAAAATTTCTTTTTTCTTTATAAACTTTATTAATTTCAGCAATATTTGAATTATCGCATAATATTCTTGCAGAAACTTTGGCTTGAGCATATAAATGACTTAGATGTGCAGAAGCACCATCTTTTTTAATATGAACAAAGGCTTTGTTTTTTTTATCATAAATGTCACATATTTCAATATTGTCATCAAATTTTACAAAAACTTTATCCAAATTAACTAAATCATCTTTATAATTAATTTCATTGCATAATTCATTAATATATTCGTCTTCTCGTTGTGTTTTTGAATTTTCAGGATAGGGTTGAACTGGAACAAGTGCTTCAAATTCTTGATTTATTTTATTACAATAGCTTGTATCAATTTTATAAAATTTACCACCGTTTATAACATAGTTAGAATTTTCTATTTGAACTTCACAATAAATACAATCAAATAAAGACCAATAATCCTGGGAGATAGTTTCCGAATCTGCACTAAATGTTATATCTACTTTGGAATTTTTAAAGTCATTTAAAGATTCAATGGATATATTATTATTAGTTATAAACTGAGTAAATTGATCTATATCAATATCTTGTGATGAATATGCTAATTTGCGATTTCTTGAGTGCCTTATTGTAAATCCACTTACATTTTCCCAATCAAATACATCTTTTATTGCAATCCAGAATTTAGAAAAATCCCTATTCGTATAGGTTTTAAAAGCCTCTTCTTTTATCTTATCAATTAATAAATCATCGTTTACAACTTCTTGAATCCTTTCTATCCAATCGTATTTTTGTAAATATTCACTTTTACAACTTTCCTTATAACAATTTATTAGCAATTCATCAATATTATCTAATGTACAAGCAAAAGAGAAGGAAACAAAATTTGAACCCGTAATTTTGTTTTGTATAAAAAAATCGTCTTTGGGCTTAACAATAACAGATGTGATTAGGTCTAATCCATATTGAATATCAAAGTCACCAATATTTTTGATTTTAACAACATCTTCTCTTGTTTTTGATTGTGTTGTAGATATTTTATCTCTTTTTATTTGATAGAACCCATTTTCTACATTCAAAGCAATTCTTCTTCCAAAAGTGCTATCAAAATTGTTTAAATCTAACAAACTTTCTGCTCCACCAAATGTAATTACGAATTTGACTGTTTTTTCATCTGATATTTGTATTTTTCTTTCAAAAAAGCCTCTTATACCAGTTTGGAAACATCCGTGTGATTCTTGACCGAAAAAATTTGTAAACCATTTAGGATCTTTTCCTTTAAGTCTTTTATAAGAGATTGTATTGCCATTGACACAAAAAGATTCCAATTCACTTTCATCTTTAATATATTGTGAATCAATGAATTCATCTTTTACTAGAAAAATTTTAAATCTAAACTTTTCTTCTTCATTAGACATAAATTTTATCTCCTTTGTAGTTATATTTTTGTTAATTGTAATGCTTCAATTAATTTATAAACATTTGAACATGAATTCCATTCCCATATTCTGTAGTTTTTATTTCCATTATAATTTTTTTCATGTTCAGCAATATATTTTTGATGTATTATTTTTGAATTGTCAATAGCTGTTTTGTAAACTGGAATAAAATGTTTCTTTAACAATTCTCGATCAGACTTGTCATATTTTTTAGAAAGATTTAACTCTCGTTTTAAAAGTTTATCCATTTCTAAAATTAACTTATCATTATCCATAGTTCGTTCAACTTTATTATAATGAGATAAAAGCCAAACTTCAAAAGCCATATTTGAAAATGCGATTTGGACATTACTATTATTTGATAAATTAAGGGCAGGGATTAAAGAGCCTTCTTCCATAGTATTGTCTATGTCAAATACACACCAAACTTGGTTTGCATCTGTTAAAGTTGTGCCATATTCAACTAACTTATACGGATCATAATTGTGGTATTCAACTTTAACATCATATATGCTTCTTTTGCATTTAATTAAATCAAAGTAGTTCTTTTCAGTTTCTTTTCCATTAGTTAAAATATAAAATTTGTTCCTAACCTGTAAATTTTTTTGTCTTCTGCTCATTTTAAACCTACCTATTTAAATTAGGAAGTTTTGAATAGAAGCCTGCTAAGTATTTCTTACTAAACAAATCATTTTTCCTAACACCTTTATAATCTGCAAGCGAAACAAGAGAACTAACGCCATATTTATCCTTGCTGGTAAAATATATTTGATCTCTTCTTAAATCATCATCCATAAGCATTACATTATGAGCAGTGCATATTAACTGTGCATTGTTTGGATTTTTATCAATTGAATTAAACATCTTTAACAAATAGTCAGCAACTAAAAAATGCAATTTTGAATCTATTTCATCTATAAATATTATTTTACCTTTATCTAATGAGGCTAAAATATAACCTAAATAACATAAAAGTCTAGTAGTTCCTTCTGAATGAAAGTCTCTATCTTTAAATAACATAATATCTCTTGTTGCAACTTTTTCATTTTTGTCATTATATACATCAAATTGCGTATCTAGATCAATGTTGTACATGTTTTCATTTTCTTGTTTTAATTGTCCGTATTTACTTGGATCTGCTTGAATTTGCATATTGAAGGCTAAAACGGCATTTAAGTCTCTCAAATCTGCGATCTTATCTTTTACAACATTCATATTTTTGATGCCAATATCGGCTTTCTTTAGTATTTCAACTGCTAAATTTTTATATTTTTGATTTTCTACTGAATATATATCCAAAGAATTTACATTGTTTTCAAACACTATAATCAAATTATTAAACCAATCTATGACATCTTTTAAATAATTAGATATTGATAAATTAAAATTAACGCCTATAGATAAGAATAATGTGGTTTCAGGAACATTAATTAGTGATTGTGCGGTTTCATTTCCTGTTAATTTTATTTTGTTTCTTGTCCTTTCAAAAACCACAGAAGTTCTTTCATTTCTCTTATATAACCATTCTTTTTCAATTCTTTCATGCAATATTGTAAAACCATATCTATATAAATTTCCATTTTTAATTATCTCAACTTCGTATAGAGATGGCTCATCGTATGCGTTTTCATAAAATGCATAATATTCATTTGATTTTACAACATTTGAAAACTGTTGAGCTGAAGATAATCTAATAACATTATACATATATGTTAGCCCTTTTATAATGTTAGATTTTCCCGATGCGTTTCCTCCAAAAATTATTGCTGATTTTAACAGCTCATGTTCTTCTGTTTTATTAAACAACTTTTCATCAACGCTAAAAGTATTTATTTCTTTTAGTTCATCATCTTTGGTTGCTTGTAAACTTAATTCATTTTCATTGTAGAATGATTTAAAATTTTTAAATCTAAAATTTACTAACATAAAAATAGTTTCTCCTTTTAAACACTATTATTTTATTACTATTATATGCAAATGTCAATATTTTATACTATGTTTTTGCAATAATTTTGCAAAACTATATTGTTAACTAATATTTTTTTATCATTAGTAAAAACTTTATAACCACATTTTTATCCAAAACAATGTTCCAAAATATCCAATTTGTTCGGACTGGGAACTAGGTGTGGAGCCAGATTAGGCACACAGTTATGTGTGCCTTTTTTGTTATTGCTTAACCTACCGGTTCTTGGCGAAGCCAAGGCAAACGCAGTTTGCAAACAGCCGGAGGCTGATCGCCAAGGGAATGTTAAAAACATTTCCTGCGTAACGTGATGAGCGAAGCGAATGTAGGAATATTACCGGTAGGTCGTCTGTTCGTCAAAGTCGCGGGGGAACTAGAAGGGCACACAGTTATGTGTGTCTTTTTATTAAAAAACCACCAGAAGATGATTGGTGGTTTTTTAATTTATTACAATGTCAAATGAGTAAGTTATTGTTGGGTTGTTTTTAAGGGTTAACGTAAAGTGGGCAATGCCTTTGCCTGCTAGGATAAGTATATATCCGTTATAAGTTTGGTTAGTTTCAATTGTTATTGTATCAGAAGACGAGTCTATAGCACAGTCAATTTCAGTTCCTTCGTCAGCATCTTTTAGTATACAAGAAAAATTGACTTCGAGTTCTTTCTCTGCAGAGGTAACTGTAAGAACATCATCTTCAAAAGTCGCATTCTTCTTGTACATGAAATTTTCATCAATTTTTATTTTTAAATTACCTTTCTCTTTTATTTTAAATGTTATTATTGCACTTAAATTTGAGATTGTGTCAACAATTTTTAATTGATGTGTCCCCGAGGTTTCAAAAGTTAAAACTTCGTCTGTGTATTCATAGTTATCGTAGTAATAAACAATGTTTGCAATTGCGTAAATAGGAGAAAGGGTAATTTGCGGGATAGTGTAAGTATCGTTTATGTTTAGAGAAATTTCTTCATTTCTAATTCCTAAATCATTTATATTAACTTTTGCTATGTCGATTTGATATGATTGTTCGTAGTTTGAACCATCATTGGCTTTAAATATTAATTTTGTAGAGCCTTCATTTTGTGCTGAGATTTTGTTGTTTGACACTTGGACGATGCTAGGATTTTCAACACTTATTGAATAATCGTTTATAACATTTACTTGATTTATTATTGTGTAACCGATTTCATTAAAAATGTCGTCATTATTTGCTAAATTAACATAATTATTATTAAATAAAAATAGATTTATTTTTCCATTTTTAAATTCCCTTGAAAATGCTACATTAATATTTGAAACATAGTCAAATGCTGTATTTTTAATGGTTTTTGCATAGTCTTTGTATTTAAAATTAAAAATTATTTCACCATTATTTTCGATTTTAAATTTGTATTTAATTTTAGTATTTTCTTTACTAATTAACTGAAAATTTTCTATATTTTCAGATGTTAAAATATCATAATTATATATTAGTTTTTTCGATAAATCTAATTGTAAAACATATTCTTCGCCAACAAATAGATGGGATGGAATTGCATCATCTTTTAAAATAGTAAAACTTGCATTAAGGCTACTTGGCAATACTTCAATGTTGACATATTTTATTACTTCTTTTGATGCCGATTTGACATCAATTTTTACAATACTTTTGCCAACTTTGTTTGGTGTAACAATGTTGTCTGTAATTAAAATGTTGTCGTTATTTGCACTTGTTGAAACGATATACTCTTCGTTGCAAGTAACTTTGATGTTTATGGTATATGGTTCGCCATCGTTATGCAAAAATATGTCGGCTATATTTTCGATATCCAAAAATGGCTCAATGGTAGGTTCGTCAGTGACAATTTCATCGTCTTTTTCTTCATTGATAATTGAATCGTCATCGGCATTAGATTTTGGGATAGCCACAATTATTAAAACAATTGCAAGAGCCAAAGCAACTATGCCACTTATGCTCCATAGAACAATTTTCTTTTTCATACTATCAACTATACCACCATATCCGCCTTTTTTAAACATATTTCAACATTTTTCTTAAATTTTTTTTAAAAACGACTCGATAGGGTATATTTGTTGTTCTGAACAACGGGGATTGTTTATTTTATAAAGTAATAAACATGGTTTATACAATTATTCTCCGCATGTTTCTATTTATATTCTTATGTTATCTTGTAAAGATTCTATTTCTAAGATCAAAATTTATAAAAAGGTACTTTGTGGGAATAAATTTTATGTATGAAAATTTTTTATAGATAATTTCATTGTATAATTAGAATTTAGATAAAAAGGAGAAAAAATGAAGTATAAAGAATGGCTAAACGAATTATATAAGGCCATCGGTAAAGAATAGAACATATGAGAGATATAAGCAATTATTTCGTATTCATATTGAGATATATATTGGAGATTATGAATTATTAGAATTAAATGCAATGGTTCTGCAAAGGCATATAACAATTTTGCTAAATTCGGGGAATGTTAAAACAAAAATGGGGTTATCGCCGAGTACAGTTAATTCGGTTGTATCAATTATGAAAAATTCATTAAGGGTTGCAAATGTTATGAATTTAATCCCAACAGACTATACATCAAAATTGTCAAAACCAAAAGTAATTGAAAAACGTGTTGAATGTTTTACATTTGAAGAACAAAAAAAAATAGAACATTATATTCTATTGAGTGGAAAAATAAAACTATATGGGATAGTTATTTGTCTATACACAGGGTTAAGGATAGGTGAGCTTTTGGCATTAACTTTTGATGATATTGACTTCCATAGAAAAGTTATCAATGTTACAAAAACTTGTCATGATGGAAACCGGTGCAGAATTATAGAAACTCCAAAAACTGCAAGTTCGTTTCGTGTTATTCCAATGGCAAAACCAATCATAGAATTAATAAAAACTATAAAAAAGAATACAAATTGTAAATATATAATCAGTGATAAAGATAAACCAATACTAATTCGCTCATATCAAAGGAGTTTTGAATTGTTATTGAAAAAATTAAGGATTGAACATAAGGGATTTCACTCTTTGCGTCATACATTTGCCACACGAGCGATTGAATGCGGATTTGATGTGAGATCATTGTCGGAAATCCTAGGGCATAAGAACATTGTTATAACAATCACTGTCTACAACTCGGTAAATAGCGAATATGTAAGAGAAGCAACTGATAGATTAAACACCAGAATTCAAGAGCCCGAACAAGAACGAGAAAGAAACTGAGCAAGAAATTGATGATTTATCTGATGAAGAAATTGAACACCAAATTCGTGAACTTGAAAAATTGCAAGAACGCAAACGCAGAAGAAAAGAAAAAGATTTTGAGATGTAGAAAGTGTGTCACATAAGTATTGACTTTGAAAAATCTTATGATAGAATGCAAGTAAAAGGTTGAAGAAATGCAATGTTCTTCAACCTTTTGCATTCTAAAAGGAGGTATGATATAATATGGGTGTTTTTGATGATTTAATTAAAATCGATGAAAATGGAATAGTGAGTTATGTTGGTTGGGTTGAATGGAAACATGTTCCAATGGGGTTATTGCATTGCCCTGTGTGTTTAGTTTTAGATAAATGCTGGTTTAACAATATTCTAAAACCCGAATTACCGCAACATGAAAAATGTCATTGTATTGCAAATAATATTTCAAGACCAATTCCAAATGTTAATTCGAAAGCAAAATGTGACTTAAAAAAATTTACAGATTATATTTTTAGTGATAAGTATGCGTGGAATGGTAAAAGAGAATTATTTGAAATGTTGGGTTTTACAGTAAATGATTCTCAATATCTAAAAGAAGAATATGAAAAACAGGCAGCAAAAAATTATTGTGATAGTAAATATAAACTAGGTAAATTAGATACACAGGGACAAAGAATCAATATTGATATTGAATTTGTAAAAAATGGTAGAAATCTTGTGTTTACTTCTGGTTGGATGGTTAGGCCAAAGGGAGAAATTACAAATAATACACCATTGGCAGATTAAAAAGGAGATAGTATGAAATATTTGGATTTAGTTGAGTTGATAAAAGAAAAACCAGCTTATACAAAAGCTGGAGTTGAACTCGGTGATTTTGGTGCTATAATGAGTGAAAAATCAATCAATGGCAAGTGGCAAGTTGTATTTTCTGAGTTTTATACAGGTAAAGATATTGCAGACATTATGGTTGCAGAGGAAGATTTAAAAGTTCATGAAAGCGTTCCGAAAGATAGATATCCTAAAAAATAATTTGACAGTAATTGACAGCAAATGTACCAGTTTTAGGTAGTTTATAAAAGAATTAGACCGATAGTTGATTTTTTGACTATCGGTCTTTTTTATGGAGCAAATTTTGACAGCAATTGCACCAAAAATTGACAGCAAATGTTTTTTGGACTTAAAATCTTCGTTAAAAAATTAAAATAAAAAAATCGCCAAAACCCTAGGAAAATAAAGGGTTTTAGCGACTTTTAATAAGTGGAGCTACTGACGGGAATCGGACCCGTGACCCCTGCCTTACCAACTTAAAAATATTTTTAAAAAACTTCAATCCTATCTCCTACAATTGCCTAAAATACTAGCAAAATCGCTAGTATTTTTCTTATTAGGTACATAACCATTTCAAACCTATGTACCTACATGTACCTACACGCACTTTTCTCAACATTTTTGGCTTTTTAAACCTGTCTAAAATCGCCTAAAAATATCTAAAACTTTGTTAGTTAAGGTTTGAGAGTACTTTAGTGTGCTTATAAATTATCCCAAATTTTATATGCTTTTTGCAAAACTGTATCATTGCAATGATATAAAATTTGTTGAAGCCAGTTAAGTTTATATCATTAAACTATGTGAATTGATTTTTACAAATCCATATTTTCTCCATGAAATACACTTTTACTGCATTATTTGGAGAAAATATCGTGAAATTGGTTGATTTTCTCCAGATAATATTATATAATTGCATTATCTGGAGGGAATATATGATAGTCACAACTCAACAATTAAAAGAACAATATGTTGATTATTCAAATCCAATAGCAAAAATAAATAGAGATGTAATACAAGGAAAATTATTTCCTTTGGTTAAAGGAATTTATGAAACCAATCCAAATACTAATGGTTCAAGGATTGCACAATTTATTTATGGACCATCCTATTTATCCTTTGATTTTGTTTTGTATCAGCAAGAATTAATTCCAGAAGCGGTTTACAACACATTTACATGTGCAACCTACAATAAGAAAAAAATTAAGACATATACAAATCGTTTTGGAACTTTTATTTATAGAGATGTTCCTAAAGCGGTATTTAGTTTGGGAGTCCTTGCTTTTCAAGATGAAGAATATTCATACCAAATGGCAACAGCAGAAAAAGCGCTTTGCGATAAACTTTATACTATATCTCCCGTGAAAACTATTAAAGATTTAGAAAGATTGCTATTTGAAGATTTAAGAATAGATAAAGACAAGTTTAACGAATTAAACAAGCAAGACATTTTAAAACTTGCGCCACTATATCACTCAACAAACTTAAATTTACTTGCAAAATTTATTAAAGGAGAAAAGTAAAATGCAACAAGTATTAAGCCAGATGTTATTAAAATATCAAATTAACAATATCGAAGATAAAAAGAATGCCATAAAAGAGATTGTCCAAGAAATCGTTCTTTGTGGACTATCTCGTGGTGGATTTTTTAAAGAAGCAGCATTTTATGGCGGAACTGCACTAAGAATATTTTATGGATTGGATAGATTTAGTGAAGATTTAGATTTTTCATTAATAACACAAAATCTAGATTTCAATTTAACCAAATATTTTCCATATATTGAAAACGAAACAAAATCACTTGGCTTAAATTTCAATGTGACAGAGAAAATTAAATCTGTTGATTCCAATATAAAATCTGCTTTCTTAAATGGTAACACAAAAGAACATATTTTATCTTTCTATGAAGAAAGTGAAGATTCTAAATTTATCAATAAAGAAGAAGCAATACGAATTAAGTTTGAAGTGGACATTAACCCACCAACTGGGGCAACTTATGAAACTAAGTTTGGACTGTTGCCTTCTCCTTA
Source organism: Christensenella sp. UBA5893 (assembly GCA_002431905.1). Classification (GTDB taxonomy): domain Bacteria; phylum Bacillota; class Clostridia; order Christensenellales; family UBA1242; genus UBA5893. The sequence goes on from DJER01000027.1 coordinate 10,338, forward strand.
TCAAGTAAGATTATATGATTTGCAATCATTATTTGCAGGTAAAATTCATGCTTGCCTTTGCAGAAATTGGAAATCAAGAGTGAAAGGTAGAGATTTTTACGATTATATTTTCTTTTTGTCAATTGGAGCAAGAGTGAATTTGGAAAATTTGAAAACAAAGTTGGTTCAATCAAAGTTTATTAATGAAGATTATGATTTAACTATTGATAATCTAAAAGCATTACTAAACGAAAGATTTGAAAATCTAGATATAGAACAAGCAAAACAAGATGTATTGCCTTTCATAAAAGACAAAACAAAACTTGATTTGTGGAGTAAAGAATTTTTTATTGAGATAACAAAAAAATTACAGTCAGTTTAAAATTAGAGGTTTTTATGAAATATTTTGTATCTGGCGACATTCATGGATTTTATGATGAATGGCAAAATGCTTTAAAAGATAAAGGCTTTAACTTAGATAACTCTGAACACAAAATAATTTTTTTAAAAGCATTTTATATAAAACAGGCGATGCTTTGGTTTCTGTCGTTAATATTATGTTAAAAGAAATGGTGGGCTATAAATACGAAGAATTTAACGATACTAAAGAAGAAGATTTTCTGTTTGAGAATAATGGGGTATTTTATATTGGAGAAATTAAAGGTATAAGTAGTAATGTAAAAAGAAGTAATGTTTTACAGGCGGCAATGCATAAAAGTGTATTCTTATTCCTAATTCAAAATAAATCAGAATGGTTTAGAGAATTATTAAGAAACATAATGGCATTATTTGGGCATTGTATGAATTGCGCTTCATTAGATGGTTGCTATCTTGTTGCAAGAAATATGCCAAAGCAGTCATTGCATGATAATTGTGATTGTCGCAAAAAAGATATTACATATTCAAATGTTAAAAATAGTGCAATAGCCGAGTGTGATATAAGGAAATTTACGGTTTTTAAAAATGTAAAAGATTCTAAAGGCAAAAATAAAATATTTTATGATTTGGGTTTTGATATCAACGATTCTGAGTATCTACAAAACGAATATTGTAAACAAGCATTAAAACAGTATCTTTTAGAGAATTATATCCGTAAAAATTTGGATAGAAGAGGCTTAAGGTTGGCAATTTCAACCACTTTAAGTGGAATAACCTTTTATAGTGGTTGGATGCTATATCCCGAAGGAAAAATAAAAAATGCTACACCATTTGGAGGCTGGATAAAATGAAAAAATTAGATTTAGTAAAACTTAAAAACGATAGACCATATAAATTGCACAATTTAAATAGAGGTATGCATGGGATTGTAGTTGATGTAAATTTCGATAATGCAGATGTGCTTTTTTTAATCCACACAATGTCGGAGATTATACAATTGTTAATGTAAAAACTATGGATTTAGATTTGGACAAAGAAAAACTCCCAACAGAGTTTGAAAAAGAATTGTTATCCAAATTAGAGACCTTAAAATCAAAGGCGAAAAATGTCATAGAGCCAATAGCATTAAACGAATATGATATGGTGGAATTGTTGGTTGAAGAAGAAAGATATGCTAAATTCGGTATTCACAAAGGTGATAGAGGTTGTGTTACGGATAATAACGCTGTCCAAAATTATATTGAAGTAGATTTTTCTGGGATAGATAAGAACGGGAATTATTATGGTGATTGTATTTCAGTAAAGATTGATGATTTGAAAGTTATTAAATAGTTTGCCACATAAATTACATAAAAAATTTTGAGATGTATAGATTCTAATGTGAATAAATTATGTCCCAAAAATAGTTTTTAAATTTACAAATTATTGATATATTTTAATCGGTTAAATAGAAAGTGCAACTAGATAGTTTTTTTCGTTTTATTTTTAGTTCTTTACCATTTTGCATAGTAAGTGTGTATCCTTTTTGGTAAGGGCATTTATCGCAAGTCGCTCCAAGGTCATTTTTAAAAGGACAGTGACGAAGTGTCATATATGCAAATTTTGTTTTTGGTGCAATGGAATCTTCACCGCATATAATTGGCAAGTTATAGAAATTTGCACTATAATGGTTGTACACATTAAGTCCACCGCCAATAACGATTTTTGTATTAAAAGTTAGGGCATAGTAGTTATTTGCAATTATTGGCAATTTATTTTTTTCTACAATTTGTTTTAATAGTTCAACATCTTGCTTTGTTGCAAAGTTTGGCAAGTCAAGATACATTGATTTGTTTTGTTTTTTGCAGTGTTCATAAAAATCTAAAATATCTTCTTCACTGTAATATTCGGGAGAATATATTATGTTTGAATTTTTTAAGTATGTATTTTTGTCTTCAACAATTTGAAAGTCGTCAAGTATTATTGCATCGCCAAAGCTTTCAATTTTTTTCTTTTCAATATTATGACTTAAATTTTGCATTACAAATATTCTTAAATTTTCATAAAATGTTCTTCTAAATTCATTCAAAATTGATTTTGGAATAAATACATTGTCGGTGTTAAGATTTATGATTGGGTTAAAGTACTCATTCTTTTGAAAGCAAGTTAAAACATCATTTTGCGAAAGCTCTTGATTTTTGGCAGGCTCAAGCATTTCGCCAAATAATTCAAAATCTTTGCCCAAAATATTGGTTTTTGCATATATTTTTTGATTTTTAAGGGCATTTATTTCAATTTCTATGTCCTTTTTGTTTTCAAAAGCCAAAACTTGTTCTTCTTTTGCATAGTCTAAAATTATATTAACAAAATTTCCAACATTTGCTTTTTGAGTTGATGTTGTCATATACAAGTTTGTGTCAATTTGTTTTAAATCAAACAACGAAATTGTGCTAACTTCTCGTATTCCGTCAAAAAGCTTTATTGAAGATTTTTTTGATAGTTCATAATTACTTGTAAAATATATTTCATTAAATTTTTTGCCATAATTAACTTTTTTAACTTCGCCAATTCTCATGCCAATATGATTGTTATAGTTGGAAATAATCTTGCCATTTCCGTCAAAATATCCAGCGGTGTAATTGCGATTGAAAGCTAGTTTAAGGTTTCGCTCATTGATAGTTTCACCCAGCATCGCTTTTTTATATTCATTTGTTGCCATTGCAACATAAAATGGTCGTCTTGCTCGACCTTCAATTTTCAAAACGTCAACACCAGCCATTTCTAGTTCGGATAATCGCTTTGACATATTGAAGTCTTTTGCACTAAGAAGGTACCCGTCTTTTAAAGTTTTCCCATCTTTTTTTAATGTGTAGGGAAGCCTGCATAATTGTTTGCACTTGCCACGATTTCCGCTTGCATCAAGAAGATATGAACTAATATAACAATTGCCAGAAAAACACACACATAATGCACCTTGGCAAAAATATTCTATTTCAACATCAAGGTTGTCATTAATACGTTTTATTTCATCAAGCAAAACTTCACGTGCAAGAACAATGCGTTTAAACCCAAATTGAGATAAGTACTTTGCACCCTCAAGGTTGCAAATTGCCATTTGAGTGCTTGCATGAATTTCAATCTGTGGGTAATATTTGTGTAGCAAATATGCAAGGCCTATGTCCTGAATAATAAAGCAATCAACACCTTTATTGTATGCAGATACAACCAAGTCAACGGCATCAAGAATTTCATCATCGTTAAAAAGAATATTAACGGTCATGTTAATTTTTACATTATGTATATGGGTAAAAAAGACAATTTCATCAAGGTCATCAAAAGTAAAACCTTGGATATTGTTTCGTGCATTAAATTTGCTGATTCCAAGGTACACTTCGTCTGCACCGTTATAAACTGCCATTTTTAAACTTTCAAAATTTCCTGCTGGAGATAATATTTTCATACAAGCAGTATAACATAAAAATTTCAAATCGTGAACAAAATTTGAAAAAAGATCAAAACCCCACTTGACAAAACGTGTTTTAGGGAGTATAGTTGTGTGTCCTTAAGGGAAGTAAACAAATATGTGGCTAACAATTTTTGTTAGTGACTATTTTTTTTACTTTACTTTTTTGAGAAAAAATTTAGAAAAGGAGATTGATTTATATGACATGGTTTGTTGATATGTTGGGGCAAACATCACAAGTAACGCAAATAATCGTTTCGCTTGCTATAATGATGTTATTTGGTTTTTTATTGACAAGATTAACAAAGCTTGTAAAGTTGCCAAACGTTACCGGTTACATAATTGCAGGTATAATAATTGGCCCTTATTGCTTAAACCTTGTGCCAAGTGGCATTATTTCAAAAATGGACTTTATATCGGATATAGCTTTGGCGTTTATTGCTTTTAGTGTTGGAGAATTTTTTAAACTTGACACGTTAAAAAAGAGTGGTTGGAAAATAATTGTTTTAACAATATTTGAAGCACTTATGGCATCAGTTGTTGTGTTTGTTGTAATGTTCTTCATTTTGCATATAAGTTTATCATTCTCAATTGTTCTTGCAGCACTTGCTTCGGCAACGGCACCTGCATCAACAATAATGACAATAAGACAAACAAAAGCAAAAGGCGATTTTGTTGATACATTGCTTCAAGTTGTTGCACTTGACGATGTTGTCAGCTTGGTCGCATATAGCGTTGCCATTTCAATTGCAATGGCTGGAAATGGTGGGGATGGTTTTAGTTTTGCAGTTGTTGGTTTGCCAATATTAAAGAACCTTGCTTGTCTTGTTATTGGGGCAGTCCTTGGCTTTGTTTTGGCTTTGCTTATGAAAATTAAACATAGTTCAGACAACAGACTTATCATTGTCATTTGTGTGCTATTTGTCTTTTGTGCAATAGGTTCACTATTGGACGTTTCGCCATTACTTGGTTGTATGATAATTGGAATGGTGTATATAAATGTGTCAAAAGACGAAAAGTTATTCCTTCAAGTCAATTATTTCAGTCCACCAATTTTACTGTTGTTTTTTGTAAGTTCAGGACTAAAATTTAATTTGTCATCATTGTTTGCTGGTTCAACTGCAATCTTTACAATTCCACTTTGGGCAATTGGACTAATTTATTTCTTTACAAGAATAGTTGGCAAATATTTGGGAGCATATCTTGGGTGCTTGACAATAAAGAAAAAGAAAGAAGTGCGAAATTATTTGGGACTGGCACTTATCCCTCAAGCAGGAGTTGCAATTGGACTTGCGGCTATGGGTGCAAGAACAATAGGTGGAGAACTTGGAAGTGCACTGCAAACAATAATTTTGGCATCAAGTGTTCTTTATGAGTTAATTGGTCCCGCTTGTGCAAAATTGTCACTATATTTGTCAAAGTCATATTCAAACAAATTGGAAGATGTTGCAACAGATGTTGAAACAACAACAAATGATGGCGAACAAAAAACTGCCGCACAACTTTTGATTGAAAGAATACAAGACATTTCAAACAAAAATAAAAGTGAAATTTCGCAGGAAGAAAAAGAAGAAAATGCCTTTAATGAGGCGGGCGAGGAAGACCTCGAAATGTACTATAACGATTTTAGAAATCGTAATTTAAGAAGAAGGTTATAAAGGAGAAATTTATGAATATTATAGATCCATTGGCAACGGTTATGGGAGAGTGGTCAGCAAAAATAACAGTTGGTTCAATTTTTTTAAGATTATTTTTGACAATAGTTTTGTCAGCAATTTTAGGTTGTGAAAGAGCAAGCAAAAGACATTCTGCTGGGTTAAGAACTTTTATGGTAATTTGCCTTGCATCAACAATTGCAAGTATGCTTGATGAATTTTTTATTGCAACATATGGAATGACATTCCCGGTTGTTTCACTTGGTGCAGTTATTGCACTTGCTTCAATAAGCAACAGCTCAATTATCTTTTCAGCAAAAAGCCAAATTAGGGGACTTACAACATCAGCAAGTTTATGGGCTTGTGGAATAATTGGTTTGTGCATTGGTGTTGGATTTTACACAGTTGCTTTAATTGGTTTTGCAATTCTTTTGTGTAGTTTATCGTTGCTCCCTGGTGCAGAGAGATTTTTGAAAAATCGTTCAAATCATTTTGAAATACATTTGGAGTTGGATAACAAAAGCAGTTTGCCAAACTTTATGGCAACAATAAGGGAACTTGGACTTAGAATTGATGAAATAGAACTAAACTCTGCATATCTAAATTCAGGGTTAAGTGTGTATAGTGTAAGTTTGACCATCATAAGTCCAGAATTAAAAAAATATAAAACACACACCGAAATTATTTCAGCAATACAATCTCTTGAATATGTAAATTATATTGAAGAAATGAAATAAAAAATGCAGACAAATGTGAAGTGACCCCTACGGGGTTCACTTCAAATGTGCCTGCATTTTTATATTGCCAAAAAAGAAAATGTTTTGTATAATCGTTTCAAGGAGAATTTTATGACAACTGAAGAATTATTAAAACTTCCAATTGCTGAATTGGTTGATATGGGCATATGCCCAACGTGTTTAAACAGGGAAACAAATGGTGGAGTTTATGGTAACGACAGCAATTTGAGAATTTATGAGGACAAAGACATTGACTGTCTATTTGTTGCGAATCCAAGAGCAAAAGGGCATATGGCAATTATAAGCAAAACACATTATCACGATATGAGCGAAGCACCTGATGAACTTAATGAAAAAATTGTTAAATTTGCAAAACAATTTATGATTGCAATAAAACAAATTTTTGGTTGTGAAAGGGTGTATATGTGCACAATGTGTGATGGAGCAAATAATCATTATCATATTCAACTTATTCCAAGATATAAAGAAGAGAAACGTGGGTCATCTAATTTCGTTAAACCAAGAATGGAATATGTTTTTGACAAAGAAAAAACTGAAAAATTAAAAAAATATATAAATAATTATGCTCAAAAAGAGAATTAGTCTTTAATTTTTTCCCAAGAAAATTCATTTCTGCCAAAGTGTCCAAAGCACGCAGTATTTTTGTAGATAGGTTTGTTTAAGTCGAGTTCGTTAATTATGTTTTGTGAACTAAAATCAAAGTTTTTGTTTACATATTCATATATTTTTTCGAGTTCGACTTTTTCTGTGCCAAATGTGTCAATATATATAGAAATTGGTTCTTTTAGTCCAATTCCATATGACACACCAATTTCACACTTGTCTGCAAGGTTGTGAGCAACAATATTTTTGGCGACATATCTTGCATAATATGCTCCACTTCGGTCAACTTTGCTGGCATTTTTGCTAGAAAAACATCCGCCACCAACTTTAGCTAGTCCACCATAGGTGTCAACAACAATTTTCCTTCCAACGCAACCACTGTCTGAAAATGACCCCCAAACAGTGAATTTTCCACTTGGGTTAATAATATAGGTCGTTTTTGTTGTCATTGTTTTATAATTTGACAAAATGGGAGCGAGCACTTTTTCTTTGATTATTATTGTTATGTCTTTTAAATCAATGTTTTTATTGTGAGAAACCGAAACAAGCACAGTTGTGATATTTATTGGAGTGTTGTCATCATATTCAACGGATACTTGGCACTTTGCATCGGCATAAAAGTTGTTATCGTTTTTTCTAAAATCATCATATTGCTTCATAATTTTGTGAGCAATTAAAATTGGAAGTGGCATATATTCTTTTGTTTCATTTGTGGCATAACCAAACACAATGCCTTGGTCATTTGCACATATTTCTGTTTTTACAACTGCTTGATTTATGTCGGGGCTTTGCTCACTAATTTCTTTGATTATTTCAAAGTCTTGTGTGTAACCAATTTCTTTCAAAACCTGTCTTGAAATTTTTTCATAATCAATCTTTGCTTTTGTTGTGGCCTCGCCATAGATAAATAGCTTGTTGTTTTTTATGGCACATTCAACGGCCATCATAGAATTTTTGTCTTGCGATAATGCTTCGTCCAAAAATGAATCGGCAATAAAATCGCAAGTTTTGTCTGGGTGTCCAATATTGACACTTTCACTCGTTAAAATTTTTTTCATATATTTTTACCTTTTATTATAAATTTCCATAAAAAAATTCCATCGAAATCGATGGAATAGTATAATAAAAAATAAACCATCGAAATCAGCCTTTAGCACCTTTTCAAAAAGATAGGTTGCTGTGTGGTCATAGGGGCTGTCCCTTACACACTCTTTATGGATAATTTGATATTACAACAAAAATTTTCTATTGTCAATTGTTATGTTTAAGAAATGATGCAACTTGTGGAGCACAAATAATAAACCAACTTGCAAAGTCTTGTGGGGAAGAAACTAACTCTTTGTTTAGTTCATCAATACTAATCCATTTGTATTCACTTGCTTCTTCCAAGTTTAATTTTATCTCTCCGTCATATTTTCCAATAAGCACATGATCAAGTTCGTATTCATACAACGAGTCATTGAATTTGTGCATATATGTAAATGTAAATAACTCCCTTAAGTCTGCCGAAATTCCCAATTCTTCAATAAGTCTATTTTTTGCTGACAAAACAATGTTCTCGTCTTTTTGTGGGTGAGAACAGCATGCATTTGCCCAAAGCCCGCCACTATGGTATTTGTTTTCTGCACGTTTCTGAATTAAGATTTCTTTGTTATTATTGTACAAAAATACACTAAACGCACGATGAAGTACGGGGGATTTGTGGACATCTTCTTTTGATATAACTCCCAGTTGGTTGTCAAAAATATCAACTTTCACTAAATTATTCCTAATCATACTATCTCCTTAAATAATATATTTAAAGTATACAAAAAAATTGTCAGTTTGGCAAATCATTATACATAAGTATGCAAGAATATAGGATAAAAATAATCAAAACCATATAAAATATATAACAAGTTATGTAAAAAAGTGGAGATAAAAACATCTCTCATACAATTGTATTAAGAAATATTGGAATCCAAACTGTTATATTTTTCATGAGTACATGAAGAAAATTCAAGTTTGTCATTATCAAAAATTGCCAAGTCTTCAAAGTTGTTTAGGATATACTTCATTGTTATATTCATACCAACTCCAATTATTTTCATACTATAGCATAAATAAACAAAAAGAAAAGTCCAAAGGACTTTTCTATTTGTTTTCTTGGCAGAAGGAATGGGATTTGAACCCATGATACCTTTCGGTATACCGGTTTTCGAGACCAGCACATTCAACCGCTCTGACATCCTTCCACAGCAAGAGTATAATAACATAAAAAGGGAAAGAATGCAAATTTTATTTGGTTTTTGTTTTACTAATCATGAATGTCAATAATCGCACCTTTGCCTTTACCATAGGTATCCAAAAGTTTTATTTTATCTTTTGTAAACTTTTCCAAACCACCAACATGAATGTTATAGTTTTGTATAAAGCCATACGATTCTTGGTTGAGTTCAATTATGATGTCATTTTTTAATCCGTACACATTATTTTCATCAAGGTTAGATGATATAAATGCAACCATTTGTCCATACCTATTAAACAATGCCTTTATGTACAAATTTAATTCTAAGTAAGGCAAAATTGTAGGTAACTGCTTTGCTTTACTAACGGCATCTTGAATTTCTCTGTATTGTTCAACTTTCATTTTTCTTTCTCCAACCATTTTAAATGCAAAATCTTGTTCGCTGGACATGGTATCTATGTCGGGACTAAATCCGTCTTTTTCAAATTTTAGTGAAATGTTGTTTCCCAAGTCCAAGAAAGAATTTCTTGTGTCTTCGGTGATTTCTTTATACTTAAAACTAAGTGTCTTACTATAATAATTAATATTATTATTTCTGTATATTTTTAGGGCAATTTGATTAAATATTGGCATAAGACATATAAACAGAGACCAATAACATAGGTGAACATATATATTATCCGTTAAAAATATTATTAGGGAATAAATCATAAGGTCTAAAAAGTAAAACGAAAAAACACCGATAGAATAATTTTTTGAAAATGGGGTTTGTAAATGTAAGATTCTATATTTATCCAAAATGTTTAAAGGCTTTGCGTTTGCTTTTATATTTCTAATAATTGAATATACAAGAACGGCAATAGTAAGGAGAAGTAAACTACACATAACAATTATACCTGTTTGAATATCATTTTTTTCTAATTCAATACCTTTGTTATAATCAAAATTAAATACAGAGCTTGTAATACCAAGGACTTCAATAGTTCCATCACTTGTTATTGTAGAAAGAATTACCTCATTATCTTCAATTTGTTTTACTTCGTTAAAATTTATTTTATCCGCAACAATATCATAGATTACATATTTTGTACCGTCACTATCTTGAATAGTTATCCTTTTATCACTCTTTTTGTTTTCAACAACCGAAGTAATGTGAGTTTGTATATTTACAATATTTTGTGGTTTGTAAATAAGGTACATTTGAGTTAAAATTGCTACAAAAAGTATAAATACCATTACAATCAAAATTGAAACGACCACTTGTCCACTTACTTTTTTATTTTTTGGTTTTTCAAGATTTTGCATAATTTTTAATCCTTTTAGATATTTATTATTATATGTATATAATAATTACCCAAAAATATCAAGTTTTGTTTGATAAATAAAAATAATTGCTTTATATAAAAATATAAAAAATCTATATTTGAAAAATGTTTTGAAAAATGAAAATATTGTGTTATTATATCAAAAAGGGGAAATTTATGGAAAGAACAAAAAAAATATTGATGATTTCGTCATTATCATGCCTTGCCGCTGCATGTCTTATGCTTATTTTGGCGGTTTTTGGCGTGCCAGTTTTTAAAGGTATACAATTAAGAGTGTTACTTGTTTTAAGTACATTTGCAATTGCTTGCGGACTTGCAATTGGCGAGTTGTCGGTTATTCAAAAAAATAAAATTTTGGGGTATGTAAGCATTGGACTTTTGGGGGTGTCTGTATTATTTGCACTTATAATATTTTGCTCAAGCATTTTAGATAATGGTGGTGTTTTTGTAAAGATTACAGGAACATTTGCATTGCTCAGCATCTTGTTTATAATAATAGTTTCAAATTATATAAAATTAGGAAAAACAATGTTAGGTTTGCAAATTCCAACATATATTGCACTTATACTTTTAGATTTGTTTTTAATTCTGTTAGTTTGTGGCGTGTCAATATTTGAGATAAAAGGTATGCTTGAAGCATTTGTTATTCTTATTATATTAAATGTAGGACTGTTGATTGCCACATCTGTTATTGCATCAAAAAAGAGAAATTCGGGGAATTATCAAGACGATAAAAAATATGATAATATAGAAGAATTGAAATCGCAAATCACAGCCTTAAAAAATGAGAATGAACTATTAAAAAAAGAAAATGAAGAATTAAAGGCAAAGCTGAAATAAAAATAAAAGTTGTAAGTGAAAACTTACAACTATTTTATTATTCTAAATCAATTAGATCATTATTAAATAAATCGCAATTCAAAAAATCAATGACAGACATATCAAAACCTTTGGCAAGCATAATAACTGTTTTTAGTGTAACATTTTTGTTTCGTTCATTCATTATACACATCATTGTTCCATGCTGTATTCCAGATTTTTGTTCCAGCCTATAAAGTGTCATATTATTTTTAGCCAACAATTCACTCACTCTAAGCCCAACTGCTTTACAAACGTTCATTTTTTGCTCCAAATTCATCTCAACAATTTGTTGATTTTACCCTTTAAGTTTAACAAATATACAAATTTCATTTACGTAGTTAAAACTACATAAATTGTTTGTGAATACATACAATTTGTGGTAAAATATCTACGATAGGTAGATTAAATATTGATTATTATTTTAATCTCTAATTCGGCTTAACCATAAGTAGGTTTACTATTGTGTTGGATTAAGTATAAAATCATTAATAGGGAAGGAGGATTTATGTTATTCAAAAAGAAACATAAGATAGGAGATGCTATCTCAAAATTAAGGAAAGAAAAGGGGTGGACTCAAAACGAACTCGCTGAAAAATTGCAAGTCAGTGATAAGGCAGTTTCAAAATGGGAATCAAATAAAGGAGATCCAAGTATTGAGTTTTTACCAGTTTTGGCAGAATTATTCGGAGTAACATTAGACTATTTAATGACAGGAAAAGAAGCAGAAGAAAAAGTTGTTACAATGAGTAAATTGGAATTGTGTGCCAAAAAAGATGATGTTAATCTATATGAAAAATTAGGATTATCTATTGATTATAAAGATGAAAATGGGAAAACCATTCTTGATTATGTTTTTGAATATGAGAGTAAAAAAATTTTTTTAAAAATATCTAAAAATTTTGAGTATGGAATGAGAGCCCATAAAAATGACATTACATTTTTAGAAAGATTTTATTACATGAGATTGCTTTGTAACGATACATCTATGTTGAGAGATTTTGTTAGATTAGAATATAAGGATTCAACAATTGATAATCATTTGGATAGTTATAAAGATTATATCGGATATAATGGCTCAAGGTATGCGCCAATAAGAAGACAAATTGTCTCAGATAGGATTATTGATTTGTTAATTTATGGAAAGAATACTGATAAAAATATTAGAAATGCAATGTTATCTCTTAATGAAGATGATAATGCAAAATTTTATTCGCCTGCATTGTTTTATTCGTATATTGTATTGTATGTTTTAAAACAAAAAGATTGGAAACTTGCGAAACAACTTATTGAAAATGCACGCTCTTATGATATTAAAAATTCAGAAAGGAAATATGTTTCTGGGTCATATATTGGACATGTTGAATACCCTAAACAAGTATTTGATATACTTTTGGACAATATGCAGTTTGAATTGCTTACACTTGTTAATGAAACAAATATGAGAAATAAAGAAAAATATTACTATAGTTCACTTCATAAAGTATATGTTATAGAAGATTTAAGTTATCAAATTGAATCTAGTAAGGTGCGTCATGATGAAAAAATTTCACCAAAAGAGAAAAGTTTAAAATTAGCGATACACGATGGCATAGTTTCATTGGATGAATTAATTGCAATAAATGATTTTGACTTATATGAAAAGACAATAAAAAATTATCCAATAAGTATTTATGAAAAAGGTTATGAGTTGATAGATAAAAAAGACTACAAAGGATTGTTTGCTTTTATAAATAAAATTGGAGGATTTGAAACGGTTATTAATGATTTAAAGAACAAGAATATTGACAAATTACAAAAAGATTATAAAGGTAGTTTAGGATATCTCAAATCCTCCGATGAGTTAAATAACAAATATTTAAAGAAATATATTTATGATAATCATCGTGGCATGTTTTCTTCTTCATTTATAAATAAAAATTTGGGGATAGATACTTCAGCGTCAAGAGAAAATTTTTATAAGGCAAAAAATTACATAGTTTTGGAAAGTGTTCTAAACAACGATGTGAGATTTATTGAGAAAGCTTGCAAAACAGCTACACAACAAGAACTTGATGATGCCTTAACCCAAATACAACCCAATAATTTTAAAGGTATAGATATTTTGTTGAACTATGGTGCAAAGGTACATAAAAAATGGGTTGATAGTGATGGTGATAGAAGAGATGAAATTGATGAAATAGGAACGGAAGTGTTAAAACAAAATATTAAAGATATTTTAAGGAGAAAGTAAATGACTGATGAACAAAAGTTGATGTTGGGGAATGATTATGGATTTGCAATTTTTCCATATCATTTTAAGGAAGCTATAACTAATCATTGTAATTATGATTATAAAAAAGAAAAAATTGACAATGTCCTTGTCGCAGACTTAGGAAATTTGGGAAAATTTTGGAAATTTATTGATGGGGTTTCATATTTAAGTCTTAATAATGATAAAATTGTTATTAAACAAAATCAAAATGAAAATTTTGGTTGTCTTGTCCCATTGCTAAATGGAGTTGAAAAAGTTATTGTGTATTTTAATGATGGTCAAAAGGAGTTTGAAACACATAAATCAATTTTTAAGAATGTTGATGTTTGTACTATAGATTTTGACTTTAAAAATATAATCAAAAAACTTGAAATTCACTTCAACTATGAAATGGTTGATCCATTAATTATTGAGATTCAGACTGAATTATTTCAAGCTCCAATAGTTGATGAACGTATAGAACTTTTACAAAAATTAAATGTGAAACATGATTGTGGACTAAATTTGATAACAATAAAGTTTTCAAATGCTAACGATAATGTCGCATATACAAAAATTTCTTTATTTGATAATAATAAACAATTAATGGGAATTTTTAAAGTCGATGAAGGAATGTTTTACAAGTCTATAACAGACTTGGCTTTTGGTAGATATTTTTATAAAGTTCAACAATTTGATGAATTCGCAAATTTAATTGTCGAAACTGATTATATAGAATTTGCATTACGTGTACCATATTATGGAAAATCACAGGTATGCCACTAAAAGGAGAATGTTTTGAATTATTTATATTTTGATATTGAATGCTGCGATGGCTATCATATGTGTTCATTTGGATATGTTATCACTGATGAGAATTTTAATGTATTAGATAAAAAAGATATAGTAATAAATCCACAGCATGAGTTTAAACTTGGATGTGATAAATTTAACCCAAGGATTAGTTTAGCTTATTTAGAAAGCACATTTCAAAAACAAAAGTCATTTAAATATTTTTATAACGAGATTAAAGACTTATTAACTCGCCCAAATCAAATATTATTAGGTCATAGTATAACTGCAGATATGCAATATTTAAAAATTGCTTGCGAGAGATACAAGCTTCCAATTCTTAATTTAGAAGCGTATGATACACAAAACTTTTATTATCAATGGAATAAAAAATATAAAACAAGAAGCCTTGATAATATAGTAAAAGATTTAGAAATAGATATTTCAAATTTGCAAGAACATAAAAGTTGTGATGATGCAGAAATTTCAATGTTGGTTACAAAAGTAATATGTGAAAAATTGAATGTTTCAATAAATGAATTATTGGAATTATGTGATAAAAGTAAAAGAGATGGGACAAAAAATGGGTATAGTGAAAAATCTTTAAAAAGGAAATTTTCAAAGCAATTAAAGAACATCGCTGAAAATTATCCAGATAGATTTTCATGGGAATCAATTTGTATTTCAGATACTATAAAAGAAACTGATTATAAATTAAGAATTGCACTTATAAAAGAAATATTTAAAAAAGGCTATAATTACACGTGTAAGGCTTCTGAATGTAACTATTTTGTTCATAGTAATGATTATGGAGAAAGAGACTTATCCTGCGATTATCACATTGAAGAACACCACAAAGATATTAAAAAAATTACTATTGAAGATTTATCAAATATGTTAGGTATAGAAATAACTAGCAACGGTGAATATCTTGGTGAAGATTCAAATAATAACACAACATTCAGTTATGCATTTCGAGAAAGTTTGGCAAAGAAAAATATGACATATGAAGAATATAATAATAAATTAGGTATATAACGCCTATTCCACCAAGATAAACTTGGTGGGATTTTTGTCGTAACATAATTGTTAAAACATTTTCTTTTTATTGGGTTTTGTGATATATTTATTCGTAAGAGAGGTTATATGGAAGAACAAAAATTAAGATTACTTGAAGGTATGGATTCATATTTACCGCATGTTGATGGTGTAATTAATTGTATGAATAACTATTGCCTTAATGCTTACAAAAAGATTGATGTTTTGGCTATTGCACCAAGATATAAAAAATATGTGGACAAAAGCCCTTATGAAATAAAAAGATGTAAAAGTTTTTATTTCCCTGTGCTTGATATTCAATATGGACAAGCAACAAAAGATAAAAAGTTTTACAAAGAAATA
Organism: Christensenella sp. UBA5893; assembly: GCA_002431905.1. GTDB lineage: Bacteria > Bacillota > Clostridia > Christensenellales > UBA1242 > UBA5893. Next base: position 25,989 of record DJER01000027.1, read on the forward strand.
ATGTCAAGAGATTTTGATATTGTGCATTGTAATTCTCCTTTTAATATGGCAAAGTTTATGTTAAAAGTTGCAAAAGCAAAAAATATTCCTGCAGTAATTACATTCCATTCTAATATGCGTCCAATATTTAGGTCGGTTGTAAAATCAGAACTTATTGCAGAACAAATGGTTAAAAGTTTGGGAAAAACTTACAATCAATATGATGAAGTATTTGTATGCTCTCCACTTGTTGCAGAACAATGCAGGTCATTTGGCTATACTGGAAAAATCTCATATTTGCCATTTGGGACAAATATACCTAAATGTGAAGATAAAACAGAATACATAAAACAAGCGAACAAAGAGCTAAATTTGAGTGAAGACGATTTGGTATTCTTGTATGTTGGAAGAATTGAAAAATTAAAAAGAGTTGACTTTATATTAAAAAGTCTAAAAATCTTAAAAGATGAAGGAATAAAGTTCAAATTTTTTGCAGTTGGGAAAGGTTCTGATATGGACAAGTTGCAAAAGTTGAAAAAGAAACTTGGCTTTACCGATGAAGAAGTTACATTCACTGGTTTTGTAGATTCAAAAATGTTTCCACTTTTGTATTCAAGAGCAAACTTATTTTTGTTCCCATCTCTTTATGATAACTTTGGATTGGTCAAAGTTGAAGCTGCTGCATTTGATACTCCGGGGGTATTTATTGAAGGCTCTTGTGCTGGTTATGGTGTTACTGACGGTGTTAATGGATTTTTGTCAAAAGACACAGTTGAAGATTTTGCCGGCAAGATAAAGCAAGCAATAGCCGACAAAGAAAAATTGAAAGAAATTGGCAAAAATGCAGGAAAAGATTTGTACATATCTTGGGAAGAATGTACCAACCAATTTATTGAAAGATTAAAAGAAGTTGTTAGGAGATATAAAGATGAAAATAAGAAGTAGAGCCCCACTTAGAATTGGACTTGCTGGCGGTGGAACCGATTTATTAAGTTATAGCAGTATATATGGTGGTGCAGTTTTTAATGCAACTATAAGTATGTATGCCTACTGTTCAATTATACCAACAAACGATAACCGAATAAAGATTGTTGCATATGATAACAACAACACATTAGATACGGAAAGTGTTGACCATTTTGATATTGTTGATGACAATTTAATTTTGCATAAAGGTGTTTATAACAGAATTGTAAAAGACTATAATGGTGGCAAACCACTTTCATTTATTATGAGCACATCAAATGATGCACCTGTTGGTTCTGGACTTGGAACGTCATCAACAATGGTTGTTGCCATTTTGGAAGCATTTAACAAATGGCTTGGACTTGGACTTTCTGATTACAAAAAGGCTGAACTTGCTTATAGTATAGAAAGAGAGGACCTAAAACTTAGCGGTGGAAAACAAGACCAATATAGTGCAGTTTTTGGTGGCTTTAATCTTATGGAATTTAAAAAAGATGGAAAAACTATTGTAAATCCACTAAGAATTGACAAACAAATAATAAATGAGCTGGAATGTTCACTCCTACTTTATTACAATGGAAGAAGCAGAAGTTCGGCAAAAATTATTGATGAACAAATAAAAAACACAAAAAATAAAAATGAAAAGACTGTTGATGCAATGCATATCCTAAAACAATGTGCTTATGATATGAAAGATAGCATTTTGGTTGGAGATATAGAAAACTTTGCTCAAATTTTGAGAGAAACTTGGGAGAATAAGAAAAAGACATCATCAATCATTTCAAATAAAGATTTGGAAACTGTAATTAATTTTGCCATGGCAAATGGTGCAGAAGCGGTTAAAGTTTCTGGTGCCGGTGGTGGTGGGTTCTTGATGTTGTACACAAACCCAATGAACAGACAACAACTTATGGACGCAATGAAAAAAATGGACGGGGTATTGTATCCTGTAAAATTTTCAAAGTCAGGTGTTGATAGTTGGATAATTGATTAAGGAGAATATATGCAAGCACTTATTCTTGCTGGTGGCAAGGGAACAAGACTTAGTGAACTAACAAAAAATGAAATACCAAAACCAATGGTAAAAATGTTGGGAAAACCGTTACTTGAATATGCCATAGATAGATTAAAAGAAAATGGGATAACTGACATTTTTATTAGTGTTGGACATTTGCATGAGAAAATCGAAGAATACTTTGGGAATGGTAAAAAATTTGGTGTTAATATCAAATATTTGTGTGAAAATGAACCTTTGGGTTCAGGCGGGGCACTGTATTTTTTGAAAGGAAAAGTTGATTCTGATTTTGTCATTTGTTCTGCCGATGCAATTTTTGATATTGATATACAACGAATGTACGATTTTCACAAGTCAAAGAATGCACTAATAACATTGTTTGCACACCCAAATTTGCACCCATATGATAGTGACTTGATTATAACTGACAAAAATGATTGTGTAAAAGAGATAAACTTAAAAAACACAAAAAGAGATTTCTATTATAAAAACTTGGTAAATGCTGGATTTTTTATTGTAAATCCAAAAGCACTTGAGTACTTTACTGAATTGAAAAAAATTAATTTGGAGCACGATTTTGTAAATCATTATGTTCCACAAAATTGTGTTTTTGCTTATAAGTCGAGTGAATACATAAAAGATGTTGGAACGGTTGAAAGATTTAATTTAACATCAAAAGATGTACAAAACAACATTGTTTCGCACAAAAATTTAAAATTTAAACAAAAAGCAATATTCTTGGATAGAGATGGCACAATTAATATTTACAAAGGTTTTATAAATAATCATAAAGATATTGAATTGTTGCCAACAGTTGTTGATGCAATAAAAAAGATCAATGAAAGTGGATATCTTGCAATAATTGTGTCAAATCAGCCGGTTATTGCTCGTGGCGAGGCAAGCAGAGAAGAAGTCGATGAATGTTTTAAAAAGATAGAAACTTTGCTTGGCGAAAGTGGTGCATACATTGACGGAATTTATTATTGTCCGCATCATCCACATAGTGGATTTGTTGGTGAAGTTAAAGAATTAAAAATAGATTGTGAATGCCGAAAACCAAAAATTGGTTTAATTAAAAAAGCACAAGAAGATTTTAATTTGGAACTAGATTCTTGTTATATAATTGGCGATACAAGCGTTGATATTGAAACCGGTAAAAATGCAGGTATAAAAACAATACTTGTAAAGACTGGAAAAAATGAAGAAAAAGTGGTGGAAAGTGATTTTGTTGCAAACAATTTGCTTGATGCTGTAAATTTTGTATTAGGAGATAAAAAATGAAACAAAGAACATTAGACATAAAAAAAGATTTTTTTGAAAGACACAATGACTTGATATATTTGGATAAACAAATAACAAAAGCAATTGAGTTGATTGTTGGCTTGAAAAAAGAAAACAAAATTCTTTTGTGTGGAAATGGAGGAAGTGCTGCCGATTGCGAACATATTGCGGGCGAACTTTTAAAGTCATTTGAATTAAAAAGAAAATTGTCTGAAAAAATGTACAAAAAATTAAATGATGTATATGGCGATGAAGGAACTTTTATTGCTGACAATTTGCAACAAGCAGTAAAGGCAATACCATTAACATCATTTTGTGCGTATAACACTGCATTCTTGAATGATTGCAATGAAAAAATGATGTTTGCTCAACTTGTTAATGCATTAGGAATCAAAGATGATATATTGATTTCAATTTCAACAAGTGGAAATTCAAAAAATGTTGTTTACGCAAGTATGCTTGCAAAAACTATGGGAATAAAGGTCATTGCTCTCACTGGTGAAACTGGTGGAAAACTTAAAGATATTGCTGATATAACAATCAATGTTCCATCAAAAAGAGTTTATAGAATACAAGAATATCATTTGCCAATATACCATTTGATTTGCCTTTGTGTTGAAAGCGAATTATTTGAAGAATAAATGTAAAATACCAAGAATTACTTGGTATTTTTTTATTTGATTTTTTATATAAATATGATATAATAAAAATATGATAGATAAAAAAGTTACAAGATATTTATGTTTTTCATTATTATTCACAGCATTTTTGCCTGTGGGAGTTTTTTTGATTATATTTGGTGCAACAAAAAGTTCAATACTTTTGACAATTGGAATCATCCTTGCAGTTCTTGGATTTTATGGTTGCCCTATGCTTTGGGTAAAATATGGCGAGATGAAAACATATCAAAACGCATGCAATCAAATAACAAGAAACAACATTCAAACCATTGAAGAATTGGCAACAATCAATAACCAAAAACCAGAAGATGCATTAAAAGCAGTTCAATATCTTATTGCACAAGGATATTTGCTTGGTTATGAAATTGTTGATGGAAAATATATTGTTCCAAAAGATAAAAAAGTTTTGTCAAAAAATGAATTGTTAGAAAAAGAAGGTTATGTAAAAACTGGCGTTTGCTTGGGTTGTGGTGCTCCAATCGAAATGATTGGGGATGCAAAACCAAAATGTCCATATTGTGGAAGAAGATACGACCAAAAACAATAATAGTTTACTTTCATATAAGGGGGAATATATGGAGGCACCAAAAATAGAAAAAGTTGAAGCAAATATTGGAGAAGAAATTGAAAAAAATAGTTTTACTCCTTATATGCAAAAACAAGTAAAAAAATTAAGGAAAAAAGGACTTGAATACGGAGTTAGTGTGCCATATCTAAATTATGAATTAGATAAGCCAGAAAAACAACGAAAAATATTTAATGTCATTGCAATAATGTTCTTTGTTTTGGCAATAGCAATGGTTATTGGTACAGTTGTGATGTATTTTTACACTCATATATTCAGTGCTATATTTGAAATTGCAAATAAATCAAACAATTTAACGAGTTATGACGCTTTGCAAAATTCATTGGGATTGTCCGGATTTGTTGGTATTGCAAGTTGGGCATTAGTATTAATTCTTGTAGTTATTTCAGTACTACCTATTCCTATTATTATTGTAACGATTAGTTTTGCAAGAAAAAATTTAAGTTTTGCAAAAATGTCAAGACAGGAAATGGCAAAAGGTTTTGAAATAAAAAATTTTATTATTTTTTTAATTTTTAGCACGATTTTTACACTCGTTCTTGCAATTATATTATTGTGCCAAGGTATGGCGAGTGGGTTCTTTGGAATTTGCAGTGTTGTATCTCTATTTTTACTTTCTGGAATATGTGCTTTCCTTTCAATAATTATAATTAAAGAAAAGAATAAGGACGCTCAGTGGTTTAATACGCTTCCAATCGAAAGGCAACAAGATTTCTTGAATTTTAATAAAAGTTTAAATTTGGTAAAAAGTAAGAAAAATCAATCAAGAAGAATTTAAAAGGAAAAAATATGGCAAATAATAAAGGAATTTTTAGTTTAATATTCAAAATTTTTGATAAGTTTGTGGACATAAGAGTTGCGTATAATGATATTAAGTCTAACCCAGAAGCAAAAAAGACAAGCACTGTTCTAGCAAAAAGATCAATTTTATATTCTATAATCGGTGCAGTCGTTTTTGCAATTAGTTTTGCTCTTATTTTTTGGGGATTTAGTTTGGTGAATAATGCATCAGTGTTTTTTGGCATCGTGCTAATTATTTTAGGAATATCAATGATATTTTATCCACTAGCGTGCTATATATTGTCATTAAATTTAGTAATAAAACAATTATTACTTAATAAAAAGCCACTTGGATTTGTAGCACTTTCGATATTTTTACTAATGATAGCACTAATAGTTGTTGGAGTAATTTTAGCATTTACATACTTAGGCTAAAATAGACAGTCACTTTATATACAAAATTTGTTGTATGTAAAGTGATTTTTTTGTAGCATTATTGACAAAAGTTGGTTCATAATATATATTAAAATAAAGGGAAAATATGAAGAGGTTTGATATAAACTTATTTAAAAATTGTATTGATGTTAATGCAAAAGATATTGAGCAAGGTGACATTGAAATGTCTGGTATTGAAGAAAAAATTTGGTTAACAAAAAACAACAAAAAGTATTTGTATAAAATTGACGATGAAAAGGTTTTGGGGTTCTATGAACTTATTGTAAGTTACTTATGTCACAAAATTGGTGTTGATTGCGTAAATGCATATCCGGCAATTGATAATAATAACAAGCAAACCGGAGTTGTTATTGAATCATATTTGACTGATAAGCATGAAACTCAAATTTCACTTGCAAAGTTGGTCGAAAAATATAGTGATTACTTTGTTCAAGTTGATGGAAGCAGGCTTGGTTATAGTGTTGAAGAAATTGAAGAGATTGTTCAAAAATTACAAATCTTGGGATTTGAAGTTGAAAATAACCTTATTGAAAATTTGAAAGAAACTTGCCTTGTTGATTATTTGCTTTTTCAATACGATAGACATTTTGGAAATATAGAATTTTTGTTTTCAAAAGAAAATGGTAAAGATTGTATAAGGCTTGCACCAATGTTTGATAATGGACGGTGTCTTAATTATGATTGCGTAACTTTTGAAGATATAAGATGTTTGATGGGAAATAGCGAAGTTTGTTTGTCAATGACAAATAGACAAAGTTCGGATATAGATAAAGTCCTAAATTCAAAAAATATTGTATATTTTATATGCAAAGAAATTCAAAACAATAAACAGCTAAATGAAATTTGCTCAAAACTCTTGACTATTGATTTTGATAAGCTTGTTGATGAAATTGTAAGTATTTATCCAAAGAAGATTAAACAAAACAAAATTGATATAATCAAAAAAACATATGAAATTAGACTAAATTTAATAAAAAAATATCTAAAAATCGCGAAATTAAGCAATGATGAAGCATTTTTATATAAAAGTGTGAAAAATATTAGGGTAAAAGTTCCAAAAGATTTGGGAAGAGAAAATTTTACGATTTTGTCGCCAAATGCCTATGACCAAAGTATAATATCACTAAAAAATCGAAATCGAATTGTTATTGATATGGATGAACAAAAAGATGATGATATAAAGGAGCTTATATGGTAGAACTCTATTTTAAGGATAAAAAACTTGGAACACTTGACTATGATGGTATAAATTACATTTATAACAGTTGTATTGAAAGTGAAAGTTATGCAAATGAAACATACTTTTTGGATATCACTGATTATGACTTGTTTGATAGTAAAGTAAAAACATCCCAAAAATTGTTTAAATTTTTTGAAAAATTCGTAAATCAAGTAAAAAAACGTAAAGATTTGTTAAAAATGTTGCAAATAACAAATAATGATACCGATTTTGATATAATAACAAAATTGGGAAAAACAAAGCAAAATAATGAAAAATTTTATTTAAAGAATGTATAGGTGATTATGGAAAAAATGACTTTTGAAAACAAAAATCAAACTATAACTTATTATGAATGGAATGATGTTCAAAATCCAAAAGGGGTAATTCAAATTGCACATGGAATGGTTGAATATGCACAAAGATATGACAAAATTGCCCAATTATTTAACCAAAATGGATATATTGTTGTTGCTGATGACCATAGAGGTCATGGAAATACAAATCCTGAAAGTTTGGGATATTGCGATGGAGAAATGTTTTTTGACACCATTCTGGATATGAAAAAATTACTAGATATAACAAAAGAAAAGTATCCAAATTTACCATATATATTGTTTGGTTTTAGTTATGGCTCGTTTTTGACTCAATATTTTATTGGAAAGTATGGTAATTGTCTTGATGTAGTTATTATTGGGGGAAGCAGTAAAAATTCAAGAATATCAACAAAATTTGGTCAATTTGTTGCAAAAATTGGTTGTATATTCAAGGGAAAACAAAAACCAGCAAAGTTAATCAAAAAACTTACATTCAACGTTTATGATCGCAAGTTTGATGACAGGTGCTTTCTGTCAACAAACAAAGAGAATAATGAAAGATATTTTAATGACCCATATTGTTCATTTGTATGCAGTTATAACTTTTACTACAATTTCTTTAAAGGACTAAACAAACTCTATACAAAAAATTACAAAAACTCTCTTTCAAAAAAATCTCGCTATGCTAATTATCTCGGGCGAAGATGATCCAGTTGGAAATATGAGCAAGGGGACAAAAAAATTGTTTAACTATTACCAAAAGGTTGGTTGCAAGAATGTTCAACTGAAATTGTATAAAGATAGTAGGCATGAGTTCCTAAACGAAGACAATAACAGGGCTTATAACATCTTGGACTTTGTTAATAAGAATGTAAATGGTTGAATTACTATTCAATTATTGCATTAAAATATATAGAGCACATAATTTAATTATTGTTTGACATCATTGGGCATATTTGTTATACTCAATGAGAATTTGCTAATGTAGCACAGCGGTAGTGCACTCGCTTGGTAAGCGAGAGGTCACGGGTCCGATTCCCGTCATTAGCTCCATAAAAAACCTTGGGAAAACCAAGGTTTTTTGTTTAAAGGAGTACAAATGGCAAAATTATATTTTAAATATGGAACAATGGGTAGTTCAAAAACTGCATCAGCACTTATGTGCAAATTCAATTATGAAGAACGTGGGTTTAGAGTTCTTTTGATAAAATCTTGCATAGATAAGCGTGATGTCCAAAATGGCGAGATTGTTGTAAAAAGCAGAATTGGGCTTTGGGCAAAGTGCTATACCTTTATGGGCGACCAAAACTTATTTGAATTTGTAAAAGATAAGGACTATCTTAATAATCGAGATGTTGTTATTGTTGATGAAGCACAATTTTTAACAAAAGAACAAGTAGAACAGTTAAAAGAAGTGTCAGAGTTTGTTCCAGTGCTTTGCTATGGACTTTTGACAAACTTTAAAACCGAACTATTTGAAGGCTCTAAAAGACTTGTTGAAATTGCTGATTCTTTGCATGAGATAAAATCTGTTTGTCGATGTGGTAAAAAGGCAAATGTCAATGCAAGATTTGCCAACGGGAAAATTTCGGTCGATGGTGATGAAATTTTGCTCGGTGGGGATTCAAGTTATGAAGCAGTTTGCTTTTCTTGTTATGAAAAACTGTTAAAACAAGCAAAAAATGATCAAAAAACATTAAATTAGGAGAAAAAACAATGAATTTGTATGTTATGCGTCATGGAAGAACAAATTGGAATGAAAAGGGAATAATCCAAGGTCGAAGAAATAATATGTTAAGCAAAACAGGTAAGGAGCAAGTTGAAAAAACTGCCTTAAAGTGTAAAGATATCAAATTTAATGTCATTATTTGCTCGCCAATAAAACGAACTATGCAAACGGCAAACATTATGAACAAATATCATAATGTAAAAATTATCAAAGATGCAGATATAATTGAAGTTGACCAAGGCGATTTTTCGGGAAGACCAAATAGTTCGCTAACCGAAGAAGAAAAAATAAAGAAGCATGAAAGGTCAAAAGAATATCATTTGGAAAGCTATGATGATGTTTTTGAAAGAGATAAAAAGTTTTTGAGAACATTAAGGCAAAAATATCCTTACGAAAATATTTTGGTTGTAACGCACAATTGCAATGCGGGTTATATTGATTACATAATAAAGCATGGTTTTGTTGATAAGTATATCTATGATGATCTTGCATTGTTTGATAATGCCGAAATAAGAAAATACACATATTAAAGTTGACATAATTGTTAACTTTTTTATTTGTGAAAATGTCTTTTTATAAAAATCACTTTTCTATTTTTTTTATATGTGATAAAATCAATTTGTGGAATTTTTAGATTGTTATAGCAATAATGATGTTTACAAAAGTATTATGCAAGAAAAGAAGCTGGGAAGGCTTGTTTCTGGCTATCTTTTTTATGGCAATGACAGTGAGTCAAATTGGCAATTCATACACAATGTTGCAAGGTTTGTAATGTGTGATAAAAATGGTTGCAAAACTTGTCCTGACTGCATAAAGGTTGTGGAAGGAACACATCCTGACATTGTGGAATTCCCAAAAGGGAAAAGTTTGTCGGTTGAAGATTCAAAACAAATAACATTGGAAGCAATAAAAAAACCAATGATTGCAAACAAAAAAATTATTGTAATAAATGACATAGATAATTCAAGTGAGGAAGCTCAAAACAAACTTTTAAAAACTTTGGAAGAGCCACCACAAAATGTTATATTTTTGGTCTCAACAACAAATCTTAACAAAGTTTTGCCAACGGTTATTTCAAGACTTGTAAAAAAACAGGTTGAACCACTAAAAAAAGAAGAGATAGAAAAGTTATTTGAAAAAAATAGACTTAACGACCATTTTACATTGGCAATGGAACTTGGTGGGGGATATATTGGAAAAACAAGAAATATTTTGCAAAATGACAACTTTTTAAAAATTTACACCTTGTGCCAAAATATTGTCTGCAGCTTAAAAAGCACTGCGGGTATTATTGATTATTTACCACAAAAGATGGATAAAGACACTTTTAACATAATACTTGAAAACTTATCAAATATGTATCGTGATGTTCTTATGTTAAAACTTGGGCGAAGAGAACTTGTTTTAAACACAAATTTGGTGGCAAAATTTGAGCAAGTGAAAGATGAATATTCAATTCTTGCTCTGCAAAACATTATTTATAACATTGATGATGCAAACAAAAGACAATTTTCTAATGTTGCAATGGGACTTGTTTTGCAAACATTACTTATAAAAAACTTGGAGGTTAAATACTTATGCAAATAGCAAAGGTTGAAATTAGATATGAAGATGATGGCAAAACCTACACCTTTTCGCCAAATGGTGTTGATTTAAAAATAAATGATGCAGTTGTTGTTGACACTGTTAGGGGAAGTGAACTTGGTTATGTTTGCAGTGAGATAACATATGTTGACGAATCGGAATTAAAAGACAAACTGAAAAATGTTTTGAGATTGGCAACAAACAAAGATATTGCACAAAAAAAAGAAAACTTGGAAAAACAAAAGGAAATAAAATCAAAAACTGAAGAATTGGCAGAAAAACTTAAACTTGATATGAAAGTTGTTTCTGCTGAACTTAACTTGGAACGAAGCAAAGTTATAATAAACTTTACAAGTGATGATAGGGTTGACTTTAGGGAACTTGTGAAAGAACTTGCAAGTTGTTTTAAAATTAGAATTGAATTAAGACAAATCGGTTCAAGAAATGAAACTCAATTGCTTGGTGGAATTGGACCTTGTGGCAGACAAGTTTGCTGTAATTTATTTTTGAAAGATTTTGAACATTCAACAATAAAAATGGCAAAAAATCAAGGATTAAGTTTAAACCCAGCAAACATAAGCGGGCTTTGTGGACGTCTTATGTGTTGCTTGTCCTATGAAAATGAGGGGTATGTGGAACTTTTAAAGCAAATGCCAAAAGTTAATTCTTTTGTTGAAACACCAGACGGAAAAGGGCAAGTTGTTTATAACAATTTGCTTAAAAAGAAAGTTCAGGTAAAATTTGTTAAAGGCGACACAACAGAACTTAAAGAATATGAAATAGGGCAAATTAAGTTTGAGAAAAATGACAAATAATTTAAGGCTTGATGACCTAAATTTGGACGGGTTAAAATTATATCAATATGTAGATGGCTATGCTTTTACAAGTGATAGTGTTATTTTGGCAAATTTTATAAAAACAACTCACAAAGATGTTTGTGTGGAAATTGGTTCTGGCAGTGGTATTATTTCGGTGCTTGTTAATTACAAATGCAAACCACAAAAAATTGTTTGTTTTGAAATGCAAGAAAAGTATGCAAATCTTACAAAATTAAATTTTGAATTTAACAAAATGAACAATGTTGACATTATTTGTGATAAGGTGCAAAATTATAAAAACCATATTGAAAAGCCGGTTGATGTTGTGTTTTGTAACCCACCATACTATAAAAATAATGTGTGCAAAAAAAGTGAAAAAGAAGAAATTGCAATTGCAAAGCATGAACAATATCTTACTTTGGAAGAACTTATCTATTGTGCAAGTAAAATGCTGAAGTTTGGTGGAAAATTCTATTTTGTTTATCCAGCACAAAGGCTTGATGAAATATTTGTTTTGCTTGCCAAATACAATTTAACACCAAAGCGAATGTTTTTTGCACAACCAACAATAAATAAAGATGCAAACACTGTTTATATAGAGTGTCATAAGGGTGGAAAGTGTGGAGTAAAAATTTTGCCAACACTTGTAACAAACAACCTTGATGGCGACTATGTTATAACCATTCAAAAGCTATATAGGGATAGTTAGGAGAAATTATGATATATTTTGTTGCAACGCCAATTGGAAATTTGAAAGATATAACAATAAGGGCACTTGACGTTTTGAAAGAAGTTGATGTTATTGCGTGTGAAGACACACGAAATTCTTTAAAACTGCTAAACCATTACGAAATATCAAAAAAACTGATTGCTTATCACAAATTTAATGAAAAGTCTAGTGCTGATGGAATAATTGCACTTGCAAAACAAAATAAAAACATTGCAGTTATAAGTGATGCTGGTATGCCTGTTATCTCTGACCCTGGGCAAATACTCATTGACAAACTTATTGAAAATAAGATTGAGTATACTGTTGTTCCAGGAGCATCGGCAAGTTTGTCTGCATTACTACTTTCTGGTATGGATAGTTCGAGTTTTACATTTGTTGGCTTTTTGCAAGAGCAAAACAAACAACGAAAAATGCAAATAGATAAATATAAAAATTATGAAACAACTTTAATTTTTTATGTTTCGCCATATAATGTGAAAAAAGATATTGAATTTTTATATCAAAATCTTGGAGAAAGAAAAGCCTGTCTTGTGAATGAAATTACAAAAATTCATGAAAAGGTTATTCACTTTACTTTGGGCGAATTTGAAGATATTGAACCAAAAGGTGAATATGTTTTGATTGTGGAAGGGAACAAAGAACCACAAGAACAAAAAGAAGAAATTTCTATTGAAGATGAACTTTTGCAATATATAAACCAAGGACTAAGTAAAAATGATGCAATAAAAACAGTTGCAAAAAATAGAAAGTTGGCAAAAAATGAAGTTTATCAAATTGCATTAACTTTGAATATTTAGATTATTTTACAAAAAAGACAAGAAAGTATTGCACTAAGCAAGTTGCCCAAAAGGGCAACCAAAATTGCTGGTGTGATATTTTTTATTTTACTGCAAGCAAAGTACACGCTGGAAACATAAAAAATTGTTTCGCTACTTCCCATAATAGAACATGCACATCTTGATATGTAACTGTCAACACCATAAGTTTTTATAATGTCAGAAAGCAGTGAAAGACTGCCACTGCCAGTAAATGGTCTAAGCAAAACCAACTCACAAACTTCAGTTGGAATACCCAAAAAATTGAATAATGGGGAAAGTATTTTTACAATGAGCATAGCAAGACCTGACAAACGAAACAGCATTACACAAATCATAATTGATGCGATATAGGGAAATATTGAAAGCACCAAATCAAAAGATTTTTTTGCACCACAAGTAAAACAGTTGTAAACATTAACTTTTTTTATCGTTGCATAAATAATTAGTGACAAAATTAAAATTGGAATAATATATACACTCATTTTTTCTTTTCCTTGATTTTATAAACAAAATGCATAAACACAACACAAATAATTGTTGGAATTATTGTGGAAAGGAATGTTGGCAAAATAATGTCACTTGGGTTTGATGACTGAAGATTCGCCCTAAGGCCTATTATGGTTGTGGGGAACAATTGTAGCCCCATTGCATTTATAACAAGTAACATAAGCATTGCAAATCTTGTTTTTGGTAAATCCTTGTCCATAAGGCGAATTGCCTCAATCCCACTTGGCGTACTTGCGTTTCCAAGCCCAAGCAGATTACAAGACAAATTCATTGCAACATATTTTATTTGGTTTTTGTCTGTAAGTTTAAAAATCTTTTTAATAGGTTTATAGAGCACATTTGCCAACTTTTCCCCAAGCCCACATTTGTCAACAATTTCAAGTATCGCAAGCCAAACTGCGTAAATTGCCAGCAAGTCAATGCACAGCGAAACACAACTTTTGCTTGTGTCTATCATTGCAGAGATTATTAAGTTTGGCGAAACGATAATAAGAGTAAACAAACTTAATATCATCAAACTTGTCCAAATTATATTCATATAAAAATATATGTCAAAAAGGTTTAAGGTATGCGAAAACTTGACTTATACAAGAAGTATAAGGTATAATTTTTGTTGGAGAAAAATATGTTAATAGACACACATTGCCACCTTAACGATGAACAATTAGAAAATGATACAAGAGACATAATAGAAAGGGCAAAAGAGCATAATGTAAAAAAATTAGTTTGTGTTGGTGCAAGTCTTTCAAGCAGTAAAAAGGCCGTTGAAATTGCAAACAAATATGACAATGTTTTTGCAGTTATTGGCGTTCATCCTGACGATGCAAACACATTTGATGACGAGATTTTGGATAAGTTAAGGCAACTTGCAAAGAACAATAAAAAGGTTGTTGCTGTCGGCGAAATTGGTCTTGACTATCATTTTGTGCAAGATAACAAAGACGCACAAAAGCGATGTTTTGAAAGGCAAATTGAACTCGCAAACGAACTTGATCTGCCAATTGTAATTCACACTCGTGATGCAATGGGGGACACTTTGGATATTGTAAGAAAATATAAAGATAAAATAAAAAAGGGTGGAATATTCCATTGTTTTCATGGCTCAAAAGAAGTGCTTTGTGAGATAAATAAAATGGGCTTCTATGTTTCTTATGGTGGAGCAATAACTTTTAACAATGCAAACAGTTTAAGGGAAATTGTAAAACAAACGCCATTAGATAAAATATTAACAGAAACCGATTGTCCATATATGGCACCTGTTCCACTTCGTGGCACAATAAATGAACCAAAAAATATTGATTTAATTTTTGAAAAAATGTGCGAAATAAAAAATATTTCAAAAAATGAATTGGAAAAAATAATAGAAAATAATACAAAAAAAATATTTAATATTTAATTGGAGAACAGATGGAATTAAATGATTTTAAATTTAATAAAAAATTCGGTCAAAATTTTATTTTTGACACAAATTTATTAAATGCAATTGTGTGTGATAGTGGAATTACAAAAGACGATGAAGTGCTTGAAATTGGGCCAGGGGCTGGCACACTTACAAAGGTTGTAGCAAAGTATGCCAAAAAAGTGGTGAGTTATGAGATTGATGAAAATTTAAAAGAAATATTAAGAGATAATTTGCAAGGAATAAATAATTCGACAATAATTTTTAAAGATGCATTAAAAACTGATATCAAAGAAATTGAAAGTAATTTTGATGGCGAATATTCGATAATTGCAAATTTGCCATATTATATAACAACACCACTTATTTTTAAATTTATTGAGAACACTCAAAGGGTGAAATCAATTACTGTTATGGTTCAAAAAGAAGTTGCAGATAGATTTGTTGCAAAGTGCGGAAAGGACTATGGCATAATAACAATTATGCTAGACTTTTTTGGAAATGTAAAAATAACACGTAATGTTTCAAGAAAAATGTTTACGCCAATGCCTAATGTTGACTCTGCTGTTGTTAATATTCAAATTGTAAAAAATAAATACAATGCCAACAAAGATATTTTTTCAAAGATTGTTCATGCAAGTTTTGCAATGAGAAGAAAAACAATATTAAACAACCTATCAAGCGGACTTAATATTCCAAAAGATGAAGTGGTTGAAATTTTGAATAATGCAAAAATAGATCCAAGCACAAGAGCAGAACAACTTTCAACAAATGACTATGTTAAACTTGCAAATTCATATAACGACTTTATTCGACAAAAATAGAATTTTTATTTTTAGCACAAAGCTCTCCTTTTATAATAGAATATATAGTGTAATTTTATAGGAGAGTTTTATGTTATTCAAAAAAACTTTGGTGCTGTCAAGCACAAATGGTGGAAACGAAAAAGCAGTTGTAAATTTTGAAAAAGAAGATGGCGAAATCTTGGGTGAAATTAAGTTATATAACTTTAAAGATGAACCAGATGGAATATTGTCACTTGGACTCAAAGAAGGCGATAAAGTTTCAAAAGCAGGATTGAATAGAGTTGGCAATATGAAATATTCTTTTAAGTTTAATAACATATTAGGTTTAAATGAATTTTCTTGTGCAGTCATTAACATAAATCATGGCGAAGTAAAATCTTTGGTTTCGGGTTCAACACAAGGTAGCCAAACAACGAATGAAATTTTGGCACAAGTTGCAAGCGAAATGGACAATATTACAACAATGAACGATTGCAAAAAAGTGCTTGATGAACACCATATTGAACTTGAAAACCAAGATGAGATTGAACAAGAAATTGATAATTGTATGAAAGAAAATTGTAATGACAAATGCAGTTCTTGCAAATATCGTTACGCATTTTATAGTGGCGAAGAAGAAAAAAATGAAGAATCATTTTTTGACGGAATAAGTGAAGATATCTCAAAATTATTTTCAACACATATGGAAGAAGAACTATTAGAGCAAATTATACCTTTTTCAAAATGGGTAAAAATTGAAAATGAAGAAAGCGATAATTACTATGTCTTGGGGTTAATTTATGAAAACGACCAAGTAAAATATATTTGCTATGGCGTTCCGGGAATGTACAATGAAAATCCACCCGAAGAACTTAAAGGCTATGCCGAGTGGTTGCCAATTGATAGCACAAAAGAAAAAGAATTTGGATATTGGATAACATATCAAGATGCACAAAGTGGCGAGAATGTGAAAGCAGATTTCACTGTTGTGTAAACTTAAAAATTTAATATTGACATTTTTACTTTTTGAACTTTTTTATACTTTGATGCATAAAGTATTATGAAAAGATTAAAGGAGGTAAAAATGTCTTTTTTCATAAACAATACAAACCAGTCAAGACCGGGGCCAATTTGTAATAATCCTGCAAATGGATTAAATGAAAAGGTCTTAATTGAAGTAACTCGTGTTTTTGATGCATGTATGAGAAATGAACAGTTGCAAGGAATCACAATTCAAACAACAAACTATAACCCTGCAAGCCCTGCATTGCCACTTACTTACATTTCAACAGAAACAGACCAAACAACCGGTCCAGTTACATCAAACGTTGTGATAACAAGGCTAGAAAACAGACCTAACTTTGCAAATGTAACAGGTCAAATTACATTCCCACTTATTGTAACATACAGGGATGCAAACGGTGTTTTGGGGACTGCTACATCAAGTTACACAACAGATTTCTCGGCAGTGCTTTGCGTTCCACAACCAGCATTAAGTCCGGTTACAGTAAAAGCTGTTGGACAGTTTGCAAGCACCATTGGAACATACACACAAGAAAACACTTTCACAATAACTGCTTGTGTTCAAATTATCGTAAAAGTTGTTGCTGATGTTGATATACTTGTCCCATCATATGGATATCCTTGTATACCAGAATGTCAAGTGTTGCCAAATGTTTGCCCGGGAGTTGGAGATATAAGCCTATATCCAACAACAGTGCAACCACAAAACATACAAAGATAAAAAAACTGTATAAAAAATTCCCTCAAATTATATTTGTGGGAGTTTTTTTGTTGTATTTAACTTGAAAAATATGTTAATATATTTGTGTATAAAAGGGAAATTGTATGATTATTTTGGCATCCGACCACGCAGGGTTTGATTTGAAAGAACAAATAAAAGAATTTTTTAACAAAGAAAATATAACAACCATTGATGTTGGAACTTACTCAAAAGAAAGAGTTGACTATCCAGACTTTGCAAAACTTGGCAATGAAAAGGTTTTGGAAAATCCAAACAATGTGGGGATATACATTTGTGGCACAGGAATTGGAATGAGTATTGCAGCAAACAGAAATCCAAAAATAAGGGCAGCACTTTGTGAAAGTACTCAATTTGCTTCACTTGCAAGAAGACATAATGATGCAAATGTCTTGGTTCTTCCCGGAAGATTTATGTCAAAAAGAAAGGCAATCTCAATTGTAAAAGAATTTTTAACAACAAAATTCGAGGGTGGAAGACACTTAAAGAGAGTAAGAAAATTATCCACAAAATAGGAGAAAGTTATGGATTATCCTTCATTTATTATTATTGATGATGGCAAGTTTGACCCAAAAGAATTTGAACAAAATTGCAGACAGCACTTTGAGGAATATGAAATTTTGTTTGCAACAAACAGGGCTTTTGATGACATACCAAATATAAGGATTTTTGAAACAAAAGAAAGTGATGCTGACAAAATTATCAACGCACTTATTTCAAAGGTAAGTGGAAATAAACTTGTTTTAATTAGAGAATATACAAACAATTTTAATGATGTTGTTGCTCTTGTTTCGGCTGTTAAAAAAGAAAATCAGATTGCAAAAGTAAAAGAGAAACATTCAAAATTTATTGATTTTTTTAAAAGAATGCTTGACATTGTCATAAATTTTATATTTGGTTACACACTATTTCACACACAACTCTCAATGCTTTGTTTTGGGAAAGTTCCACTTGATGTTTTAAAAACTTTGGGGAACGCATCAATGTATACCAAGATAAACAAGTGGGCGGGCATTGATATTGTTGAAGTTAATATCTCATATAAAAGCAAATTGAAATTCAAACCAAAAATAAAAGGTAATATAATAAGTCTTTGTATTTTTAGCATACTATTTATTGCACCAATTCTTTGTTGGGCACTAATTGATTATAGCAAAAAAGCATTTTATTTAAAGGCACTATATGTTTTTGTTATGGCAATGTCCTTAACAATAATTGCAACAACTGTAATACTTATTTGCGTGAAAAACTTAGTTGGCAATAACGAGTATGAAAAAGCAGAAATAAAAGAAAAGGAGAATATATGAAAAAAGTAAGAATTGGAATAAATGGTTTTGGAAGAATAGGAAGATTGGTCTTGCGAGCAATTGCCAATCGTGACGATGTTGAATGTGTGGCAGTTAATGACCCATTTTTGACATTGGATTATGCAAAGTATTTATTTGAATTTGATAGCATACATGGAAGATTTGACGGAGAAGTAAAGATTGATGGCGAATATTTGATTGTTGGTAAAAACAAGATTAAGTTCTTTGCCGAAAAAGATCCTGTAATGATACCTTGGAAAGATGTTAAGGCCGATTATATCGCAGAAGCAACAGGTGTATTCACTTCTTATGAAAAGGCAAAAGCACACTTAACATCTGGAGCAAAAAAGGTTATTGTAACTGCACCAGGGAAAGAAATGCCTATGTTTGTTATGGGAGTAAACGAAAACACCTACACAAAGGATATGAATATTGTTTCAAATGCAAGTTGCACAACAAATTGTTTGGCACCACTTGCAAAGGTTATCAATGATAATTTTGGAATAAAAGATGGTCTTATGACAACTGTTCACTCAACAACAGCAACACAACTTACAGTTGATGGTTCAAGCAAAAAAGATTGGCGTGGTGGCAGAGCTGCTTCATATAATATCATCCCTTCCTCAACAGGGGCAGCAAAAGCTGTTGGCTCAGTTATACCAACACTAAAAGGCAAACTTACTGGTATGAGTTTTAGAGTTCCAACACTTGATGTCAGCGTTGTTGACTTAACTTGCAACCTTGAAAAACCAACAACTTATGAAGAAATTGTTGAAAAAATTAAAGAATCTGCAAACGGGGAAATGAAAGGTATTTTGTCATATACAGATGAAGCTGTTGTTTCAAGCGATTTCATATCAAATCCACATACTTGCATTTTTGATATAACAGCGGGGATTATGCTTACTCCAACATTTGTAAAACTTGTTGCTTGGTATGACAATGAATGGGGTTATTCAAACAAAGTTGTTGACCTTATTGCTCATATGGCAAAAGTTGATAATAAATAGATGAAAAAACAAAAAAACCGAAACTATAATAGTTTCGGTTTTTTGCTAACAAAACGAATAAAAAGGAATTTTTTATAATTAAAAAAATAAAGGATATGTGATTTAAAGATAAGTTCTCGTTTTGTTATAAAATAAGGATATGAAAAGATATGAATTGAAACAGATTTTTCTGTTTCGTGGATATGTTATCTTACAAAAAATAAAAAGTAAACAAAGTGTGACAAAAAAATTTGGACTTTTGCAAGTCCAAATTTTTATAATTTTTGGCAATTTGTTGTTTGTATAAAGTCATGGAAAGATATTATAATTCAATATTATTCTCATTTTCTTGTGCGGATTGATAATCTGTTTTATTTGTTTTGTGTTTGTTTTTATACTCAATATATTGTTTTTGTAAATCTTTATCTGTATTTATAATTACAGAGAACAATTTGTTTATATGACTACCATATGTCATTTTTTCGCCATCAATTTCAACAATATTTTGCAAGTGTGATAAATTTTTTTGAATATATGAACGCCTAATTTGCATTACTTCTTCAATATTTTTCTTGGTTCCATCATTTCTGTAAATTAGTGAAAGGGCAGGGTATTTATCAAATAAGTATGGCATAATGTTGGAATTAGATTTTGAATTGTATGCCATTACATCATCAAAATTTTTTGAGATTAAATAACAAAACGCATCATCACCATTAAAGTATTCCTCAGGGTTCGCAAAGTGCTTTGCATTATAACTTAATTTTTCTTGACAATTTTTTGAAAAATCCGTATTTGGTAATGTTTTTGAAACGAAGTCTATTGTTCGATTGTAACCATATATGTCAGCTTCTCTTTCTATCCAAAACTTTCCATGGTTTTGTCTGTACCAATCATAGTTCGCATTGATAAGAAGATTTTCTTTAATATATATAAGTGCATTTGGTGAAAGTTTTGATAGGTCATATTCTTGGGCAAGATGATGTTGCATATGGTGTCGTTCTTCGTGGTTAAATCGTTGCATTTCGTTTAGCATCATTTCATCTTTTTGATATTTTGAAATGCCTTCCTTTTTATAATAATCTACCCATCTTAACAAAAAGGCTTCATTGTTATGATTGTAGTATGCATGACCATCACTATCTACAGAAATTGAAGCTCCCGCACCTTTGTCAACAACATTTCTTCTTGATAGTTTTTCAAGACCATCATTTGATACAGTTTCATCTAATAACTCATAAAGGAATGGTAGTAATTTCTTTTCCGCAAAGGTTTTTCGCTTTCTGTCACCATTTATCCCAGGTTCATTATATAACATTCGAAATTTTAATTTAAGCTTTTCACTATATAGTTGCATTATTACCTCTTTTTATTATCAATAGTATATACCCAAGATATTTTTTTGTCAATTTTATAAAATTACTATAAAAAATTTGGACTTGCAAGAGTCCAAATTTTTTGTGTCCATTTATTAAACAACAAGTGGAAGAATAATTCCAAGAAGTACAACTAATAAAAGTACAAAATACAATACTTTCCAAACGGTTTGTTTTGATCTAACATACTTCCAAGCAAGATAAGCAACAATACAAATTGCGATTGCTGTTGCAAAACCTTGTAAAGCTTGAACTATTTTTAGGTTTACGCCACACAATGCCAAAATTGATGCAACAAGGTACAATATTGCCATTGCACCGATTGTCCAAAAACTTATTTTGTTAAGTCCCCAAACTGCTCTTGTTCTTTTTGTTTTTGTAGTGCTTTTTGAACTACTTGAACTAGTTTTGCTACTTGATGTTGATTTACTTTTTGTTTCAGCCATAATTTTCTCCTTTCTTTACGTTGCATATTTTAGCAAAAATATTTAAAAAAATAAAGTGTTTTATATAAAATTTTGTGCACTTGTTAATTATTTTTTACACCTATTTGATTTTTTACATAAAAAATATTATACTAGCACTATGAAACAAAAAATATTAGAATTTTTAAAAACAAGCAAAATCAAATTCAAAAGTAAAGATGATATGATTTTGTTTTTTGCTGGAAGATTTACAAAAACGCCAAAAGAAATAAAAACCATAATCAACTCAATGATTGCCCGTGGAGAAATTTTTGAAAAGAAAAAGGGTGAATTTAAGATTACCGGTGAAGATAAAAAACTTATAAAAGGCAAGATAATTGGAAACAGCAAAGGCTATGCATTTTTAGTGCCACAAGATAGAACCTTGCCAGACTTTTTTATTGCTCCCAAAAAATTGAATGGTGCAATGGACGGAGATTTGGTTCTTGCAAAAATTCTTGAACAAACGGAAGAAGTAACAGAGTGTGAAGTTGTTTCAATTTTGGAAAACACAAACAAAAACATTGTTGGAACAATTACTTATGTAAACAAAAAAAACGCTTTTGTTATACCTGACAACAAAAAATTGTCAAAAGATGTTTTTGTGCCACAAAATATGACAAAGGGTGCAAAGCAAGGATATAGAGTTGTTGTAAAATTAAACAAAAATAACAATGACAAACTCTCTGGCGAAGTTGTTGAGATTTTGGGCGAAAGTGATGATATCGCAAGTTTGGAACTTGGAATAATTCGTGAACATAAACTTTATGAAGAATTTCCAAACAGTGTAATGAGTGAAGCAAGAGCAATTCCGCAAAGATTGCAACTCAATGACTATATAAATAGGGTAGATTTAAGAAATAAAAAAATATTCACAATTGATGGTGCTGATTCAAGAGATTTTGATGATGCAGTATCTTTGGAAATGAAAGGCGAAAATTACTTACTTGGTGTGCATATTGCCGATGTTGGTAATTATGTAAAATATAACACCGAACTTGACAAAGAAGCCTACACTCGTGGAACAAGTGTCTATTTTCCAAATATGGTTTTGCCAATGCTTCCAAAAGAACTATCAAATGGAATATGCTCGCTTAATGAGGGTGTTGACAGGCTGACGCTTACTTGTGAAATGGAAATAAACAAACAAGGCGAAATTGTTTCACATGATATATACGAAAGCGTTATTTGCTCTTGCCATAGATTGACATATGACCAAGTTTATCAAGTGTTGTGTGGTGATGAGAATGAGAGCAAAAAACTTTGTGATATAAAAGATATATTGCTTGAAATGAACAAATTATCAAAGATTTTGGAACAAAGAAGAAAAGATGCCGGAATGCTTGACTTGGATATTGCAGAAACTGAAATTGCTGTTGATGAAAACTATAATGTAAGTTTTGTTAAGAAAAGAGAAAGAAATGACGCACACAGACTTATTGAAAACTTTATGGTTGTTGCAAATGAAACAGTTGCAAAACATTACAAATTAAAAGATATTCCATTTGTTTATCGTGTTCACGAAAAACCTGTTTTGGATAAGATAAAAAGTGTTTGTGCATTCTTGAAAAATTTGGGAATAGAAACTGATGAGATAACAGATATTACCCCACAATTTTTGCAAGGCATACTTGAAAAAACAAAAGATAAAGATTACAGCGAAACATTAAATAAGGTTGTTTTGCGTTCTTTACAAAAAGCAAGATATCTTGATGAACCATTAGGGCACTTTGGACTTGCCCTTGAAGATTATTGTCACTTTACATCGCCAATAAGAAGATATCCAGATCTTACTATTCATAGAATAATCAAAGAATACTTACACAAAAAAGTTAGCAAGAATAGAAAACTTGAACTTGCCGATTTTGTGTTAGATTCTTCATTTAGGTCAAGCGAAATGGAAAAGAATGCAGATGAAGCAGAAAGAGATGTCGATGATTTATTCAAAGCTGTGTATATAAAAGATCATATTGGCGAAGAATTCGAAGGCATAATTTCAGGTGTGCAAAATTATGGTATATATGTTGAACTTGAAAACACAGTTGAGGGTCTTGTAAAGATTGAAAACTTGCCACAAGACAATTATTTGTATATGGAAAAATCACTAAAATTAAAAGGCAATGCTCACGTTTATAGTTTGGGGGATAAGGTAAAAATAAAAGTTATCAATTCAAATGTGTTTGATAGAAAAGTTGATTTTGAACTTGTTTAAAAGGAGAGTAATATGACTGATGGCGAAAAATTGATTTGCAATAACAAAAAAGCATATCATAATTATTTTATTTCACAAACCTACATTGCCGGAATTGTACTTTTGGGAAGTGAAGTTAAGTCGGTTAGAAATGGTGGGATAAATATAAATGATTCATTTATCACAATAAAAAACAATGAAGTTTGGTTAAAAAATGCTTTTATCAAACCTTATGAAAAAACAACAAGTTATGTTCCAGACCAAAATAGGAATAGAAAACTATTGCTAAACAGACAAGAAATCGACAAACTGTTAAAACAAACAATAATAAAGGGTAATGCACTTGTCCCACTTAAAGTGTTTTTAAAAAATGGACTTGTTAAAATTGAAATAGGTCTTGGGAAAGGTAAAAAACTTTTTGACAAAAAAGATACATTAAAGAATAACGACATAAAGCGTGCAATGGAAAGGGAAATTAGGAACATTTAGCGTGTTGACAAAATAATAATAAAATTATATATTGTATATGCGTTTAAATTTGGGGACGTTCCGGATTTGACGGGGAGTGGTAAACTGGACGCAAAGCATGTGGTATTTTTCTTTGCAATACCTAAAAAAACAAAGAAATGCTTAAACGCAAACAATAATAATGCCGTTGCTATGGCTGCCTAAGTGCAATTAGCAATCTAATAAATGAGTGTCGAGTTTATTAGATAGGATAGACACAAAATTTTGAAAGGTGTCAAACTTTCAATCTTATTTTTGACTCGCTTAAAAAAATTGTGTTTGTGCAAGTTTTTTAAGTTAAACCAAATCACAAAATAAACATGTAGAAAAATCCACTTTATTCTTTTCGGACGCGAGTTCAACTCTCGCCGTCTCCACCAAGTAAACAAAAAGAAAAGCCATTTTTGGGGCTTTTCTTTTTGTTTATAATGATATTCCCTAATAGGGATGAAAATTGTTTCACGAATGATATTGTTTTGCAATGATATTTCGCCAAAGCAAAATGGTGCGTGTGAATATTTATATTATACATTTGTTTAAAACACATCTAAAAATATCATTTTAGTTTTTGTAATATATATGGTATAATTGAAAAAATTGTTATTGGGGGAATAGTGGAAAGTAAACGACATCAAAAATTGTATGAGCATTATCAAAATGTATTAGGTCAAAAGCCAACATTTAGTTTGAAATTAAAAAAGAATGTTTTACCTAATGACATGAAACCAATAACAACTTACGTTTTTGAGCCTACCAAAGAACTGCCCTTTTGGAAATTATGCACCATTGGGGCGAGTGATTATTTAATGCCTGAAAGAAATATTGGCTGGGGAAGAAAAGCTAATCGCAGAAATGAATATATGATGTTTATATCTCCAGATGTGAAAGTTGATGAGACTGCTACAGAATGGCTTGTATTAAACTCAATGCTTTGGTCAACTGCGGAATATGCTTTTAATGAAAAAGATAATATAACAGTGTCAGATACCATTGACTTTGGGCTAAAGGGTAAATATTGCGGAACATTTTTGTTATTGCCAGAAGTTTTTAAGACACCAAACATTGTTAAGTGCTTTATTTCTAAACATAAATATATTAGCATTTTTCAAGTTATGCCCATAACAAAAGAACAACTTTCTAAAAAACTAAAAAAAGGAACAAATGGTATATATTGGTT
>DJER01000009.1:0-2723 GCA_002431905.1 Christensenella sp. UBA5893
TCAGGGTATATATTTGAAGTTGGAAGCAAGAACCAATATTCTCCACTCAAATTTGCCGAAGCCCAATCTTATCCAAATTCAACTTACACAAGAGATGCATATTATTATGTTGAAATGGGAGATTTTTATGGTCTACCAGTTCGTTGGATGCTAATTGCAGCCCAAACAACAGAAACAACAGGCGATGGAGTTTACAAATATTCAGATAACAAATATTACAAAAATTTTGTTGCAACAAAAGATAATAAACCAGCAAACACTTCTGGCATATTCTACCAAGAAACAAATACGGGAATATCAATGGCAATTAATGGAGAAACGCAAACAATTGATTGTTATTCAGAAAGAAATGAAGAAGAAAAAACATATTTCCAAGATTCAGATAACTATGGTATGCCTTGTGATGTTCCATTAACAGGTGTTTCTTATAATAATTACAATAGTAACGGATACAAAGCAATAAAAAATGGTGTTGAGCAAGAAACTTATGCCAATAACTATTTCAATAGCAAAATACGAGATTATTTGACAGGGACAACTGATATAAACAAATCTACAATGCGTAATGCTAATTCCAGCAATAAATATCTTGATTTGGAAAGCGGAGATAAATCTTACTATACAAAAGACCTAAATATTTCACAAGATAACTCAATATTCAAAAAGATTCAAAATAGAAAACAAATGGAAACAAAAACCGGTAGTTATGATAATGGTTGGGATACATCAAAAGGAACAGATTATGCACAAGGTCAAACCATTAACGATAATTTTTGGTTGCTTAGTATGGAGGAAGTTATGACTTGGCTCGCAGGAACAACAATATATAATACTCAAATAAATGATGATATGAATTTATTAACCAAAATTTATGCCGGTTGGGGATACTTTGAGAGTGAACAAAACATAACAATTGGATCAAACTGGTTTCGTTCGGGATCGGCGTCTAGTAACAGCAATGCGTACTTTGTCAGCTACGATGTCATCAGCTCCGATGCAAGGTACTTCAATTTTTCGGCTCGTGCTGCTTTCAATATGGCAATCTAAAGGAATATATATTAGTATTTTGAAAGATAAATTCAATAGAAAAACTTTTATAAATTAGTTTTAAAAGTTATAAAAAGATTTGATAATCTAAAAAATATGAAGAATATGATATAAAAACGTAAAAATTACTTAAAGCAAATAAAAAATCTCAACAACTGTTGAGATTTTTTATACATTTATTCTTTTATTTGTTCTTCTTGCTTTTTTTGTTTTAGTTTTTGTCTTTTTTCTTCAAGAAGTTTTTTGCGATGCTCTTTTATTTGTTTCATATGTTCCAAACGCCTGTCATATTCTATTTTTGACTGAATATATTGAGAATTTTGTGCACCTGTTGAAAATTCGTCAAAACTTTTTGATTTTGTCAATGTAAGAACTTCATCTATATATTTTGCGGCTTCATCTTTGGATATATTAAGATATTGTTTTGCAACGACTTGCAAGGCTTGAATATATTTTGTATATTCAATTGGTTTTGAGCTTGCTTTAATTTTGTTGCAGATATGTCTTAAGAAAGAATATTCAATCATTGGTTTTTTGAAAGGTTGATTTGTTTCCATACAAAACTCAAGATTATCCAAATATTCTTTCGATTTTTCTACACTATATTCTTGGGCTTGTTGCAAAACCTTTTTTGCAAATTTTTCCCTTTGTTCTCTTATATCACAAAAGCCAAGTTCTTCAATTCCTTTAAGTGCCATACAATTTTTGTGAACAATATCTTTTAAAGGTTTTGTGTCATCAAAAAGATACGCGAATTCATTTCCAGGTACAGATTTTAACCTAAATGATTTTGTGAAGAGCATATCTCTTATTGGTATAAGACAATGAGATAGTCGCATTGTGGAATCTTCACTCTTTTTGCTATCCCAACAAGAGTCAACATAATATAGTCCGTTGATTCCATATTTTTCATCTTTTATATAAACCATATTAACTTTGTGTGAAGCAGTGTATACATCTTTAACATAATAGTCAACGGGCAAGGATACGCATTTTATGTTTGGGTTTTGCAAGTAGATACACATTGCTTTTAGCCAATCGGCATAGCCAGCACAAACTATATTGTTGGAGTTGTTTATTCCAATGATGGAACGGGAAGTTATCCAACTTTCATTTTCTTTTTCTTCATTATAAATTCTGTTTGTTGATTCATAGTATAAACATAAGAATTGTTCAAATGGTGACAATTCAAGTTTTGTAACATCGTTACACTTTGAATCGAGAACATTATATGTTTTTCCAAATTCCGAGTTGTTCCAAAGAATGTTGAGTTCTCTAAAACTTAAATCAACGGAGTTAATATTTAACAATTTTGAGAAATATTTTATCACAGAAATGTCTTTTCCTGTGAAACATCTATCTTCGATATTTAAAAAGAAATTACATTTTTTAACATCACTCACATTGCTCTTTATTTTGTTAAAAATCCAACAAAGTTTTGCATAACTAGGGTAACTTTTGTAACTGAAAGTAAAATCATACTCTTGGGTTATATTTTTGTAATAATCCAAGTTTTTTTGAAGATTATTTTCAGTTTCTTCACTAATTATTAAAGATATATGTTTGCGATCAAATTCTTTCATATATTTTATTATATACTTAATATAAAATTTAGTCAATATACAAAAATAAGTTCAAAAAATTAAAATGAATAAAAATATATATGAATAATCATT
>DJER01000009.1:2816-6158 GCA_002431905.1 Christensenella sp. UBA5893
GGGGATTTTTATATCATTTGCTTTAATCTTGGGAATAACGGGAATTGGATATTATATTTATCAAGATGTTATAAACCCAACAACATTTTCTCGTGGGGTTGAGATAAATGGCGTGGATGTTTCTGGGCTAAACAAAGCACAGGCACAAAATATTGTGTCGGCAAAACTGATTGACAAGCGAAAAGAAATTGAAATTACTTTGCATCACAAGGATAGAACTTGGGTGCTAAAGGGGGAAGATTTTGAAATTGATAATCAAATTTCACCTTATGTGGAAAGCGTGTTTAACTATTTTAATTCAGGGAATATTTTTTCAAGGAAAGAAAAGATAAAAAAACTTGGCACTGACAAAATATTCAATATTTCATATGCAAAAGTTCTTGGTGGGCTTGATACAAAATTGGAAAGTATTGCAAACGAAATTGACACTCAAAGTCAAAATAGTGAAGTCATTTTTGATGCAAGCAAACAAAATCCACTTTCGTTTACAGACGAAAAGGCTGGCGAAGTCTTGGACAAAGATTTGCTAAAACAACAAATTGATTCCGCTCTTAACACAAGTTTAAAAGTTGACCTTGATGTTCCAATTATCACAGAGCAACCAACAATCACAAAGGAATATAATCAAATAACATATGGCAAACGTGGCGAATTTAGCACAAGCTATGCTAGTTCAAATCTAGATAGAAAGTTTAATATAAAGCATGCCCTAGAAAGTTTTAATGGAAAAATCATTTTGCCAAATGAAGAAGTTTCTTTTAACCAAACAACAGGTTCAAGGACAAAAGAAAATGGATACAAAAAGGCGAATATAATTTTGAATGGTGTTTATGTTGAAGGTACTGGTGGGGGAGTTTGTCAGGCATCAACAACATTATATAATGCTTTGCTTAATGCCGATTTGGAAATTTTGGAAGTCCATAAACACACCTTGCCGAGCTCATATATATGGTTGGCCTTTGATGCTATGGTAAGCGAAGGTTACAGTGATTTAAGATTTAAGAACAACACAAATCATAACATTTACCTAAAAACCTACACCGATGACAAAAATGCATATGTTGAAGTGTATGGCGAAAAATTTGCCGAAAATGAGAGAGTGGAAAGGCGAGTTGAATTTTTGGGTGCAATTCCTCATCCAGGGGATAGAATTGTTCAAGATACAAATGGCGAATATTCAAACAAAGTAACTTACAAAGGCGAATATTATAGACTAAAATACCCACGAGAAGGTTACAGAGCAAAAGCATATCTGGATAGGTACATTGATGGCGAACTTAAAGAAAGCAAACTTTTGCGTGATGAAACATATGAACCACAAGAGGGAATAATAATAGAAGGAATTGAAGACGTTACCGAAGGGATAACTTTGCCCCCAAACACAGTAAAATTTATTCCACCGCAAGACGAAAGCAAAGCAAAAGCTGACAATGTCCAAAAAAAATTGGAGAAAGAAAACCCTAGTGGCTATAATCCGTAACGCAAAATAAAAAAAATTAAAATTAGGTATGGACAAACATTAAAATATGTGTTAATATAATGACGTAAGTAGCATTGGAGGATATATGGAAAAACAAATTAGCAACAGAACAAGCATCGGAAATACAACCAATCCAGCATTAAAAGTTATAGCTCTTGTAGCCGCTTTTGATATACCAGAAAGAACAAGCGTTATGAGAAACGATAGAAAATACACAAACAAAAAAGATTTGTCATTAAAAAACAGTGCAAATAATGAAGTTGATTTCCAAGCGTAGTTTGTGCTTTTGAAAGTTCAAGATTTTTATCTTGAACTTTTTTGTTAATTTTGTTTGGCAAACGACATAAAAATATGGTAATCTAAATATACTAGAATTAAGGAGTAAAAGATGAAACAGTTTTTGTTTCCTGCAATTTTCTATAAAGAAGACGATAAGTATATAGTATTATTTCCAGATTTAAACATAACCACAGAGGCAGAAACTGCTGAGGAAGCGTTTTTGTTTGCAAAAGATAGCCTAAAGGTTTATTGCAGTTATTCGGAAAAGTTTGATTTGGAATTGGAAACACCAAGCACTTTTGAAAAGATACGCAGTCAAAACCCAAACAACTTGTGTATGCTTGTTGACTGTTTTGTTATGCCAAATGGTGTAAGAATATAATTAAAAATTAAAGACATTTTTCAAAAACTTCTAATAAGATTTTTAAGAATGTCTTTTTTGATGTCCAAAATTAGTTTTATATTAAAAATATGCCACACTCTGTATACAATTGCTGTTGACAAATTATGGGTTTTTATATAAAATATAAAATGATTGATAAAGGAGAAATTATGGTACAACAATCTTATGTTATGGTTAAACCTGAATTTGCAAATGACCCAAGGGTTATCAAAGAAGTAAAGAAAAGACTTGCAAATGCTGGAATAAAAATTTTGGAAGAAGGGTACATTAAATATGATGAAAAAAGAGCAAAAATGCACTATCATGAACATGTAGGCAAGGGCTTCTATCCAGAACTTGAAGCATATATTACAAGTGACAAGGCTTATGGAATGAAAGTTGAAGGAGAGAATGCAATTGCAACAATTCGTGAACTTGCAGGCTCAACAAAGAACCCTGAACCGGGAACAATTAGATATGATATTCCAAAAAAATTGGGACTTGAAAGAAGAGTAACAGAAAACGTTGTTCACTCATCAGATAGTGAAGACGCTGCAAGATTTGAACTTGGCATTTTTGAACAACTTTTAAGAGAATCAAAATTAAACAACGAAGCAAGTTTATAATATTCGCTATTGACTAAAATGGGGTTATGTGGTAAGATATTGCCACAAAAAGGAAGGAAAAAAATGATTAGTAACAAAATGATTAGTTTTTTAAACTATTTACTTGACAGAGATGAATTTGACAAAAGATCAAACTATATCGAAATAGAAAGATATCTTAACTATAGTTTGGATAGAGATATGCTTTCAAAAGAAGAAGCAAAATTTGCAAGCTACATTCTAGGACTTTCAACATTTAGAAAGGGTAGAATTGATAACTTTAACAAAATTTACAACGAATTTGCTTCAAAAAACAAAAATGATTTAGAAAAGTAATTCAACAAAAAACAGCCATAAAAATGGCTGTTTTTTTGTTATAAAAAGTTGCCACAATGGGCAACAATTTTTCTTGGTTGCGGGAGTTAGATTTGAACTAACGAAAGTCGTTGGGGCAAGGTCGTTAGTTTATCTTCCTTCAAGCTTACGCTTTCAGGAGATAAGCCCTTGGCAGGGCACTTTCAAATCACATCCCTTACCAATAAAAAATATTGCCGCAATTGGCAACAATTTTTCTGGTTGCGGGAGTTAGATTTGAA
>DJER01000016.1:0-11584 GCA_002431905.1 Christensenella sp. UBA5893
CCCCCCCCCTATGTCAATTTTTTTATTGTTATTTTTGCGATTTTCTATTTTTTTATTCAATATGGTTGAGATTTCTCCAAGATGGTCTACGAAGCGAGAGTCGAAATGACAATAAATATATAAAATAGTCATTTCGACCCCAGCTTCCTTGACGAACAAAGGAGAAATCTCATCCGCTTAAAAATGTTGAGATTTCTCCAAGATGGTCTACGAAGCGAGAGTCGAAATGACTAGTTGAAAGAGATTTCTCCAAAGCAACCCCTCGAAGCAAAAGTCGAAATGACAAATATGATATAAAAAATATTCAGCCATTGCTGAATATTTTTATTTTTTAATAAAAGTTTCGTTTTTTATATAAACCTATAAGAAAAGCACAAAAACCAACAAGGGCAATTGCTCCAAATCCAATACTAAGCCAGAGTGCTGTGTTTTCGTATGGCGATTTTTTATATATATGCAAAGTTACAACTTGAGTTACAACTTTTGGGTTATCTGAAAGAACACCATACACTTCATAATCGCCAGCATCGTGGAATTGATACTTTAGCTTACCTTTTGACGTTCCAACAACATTACCATTAACAAACCATGTCATCAATGGATTTGGAGATGTTATATATTCAGATTCGCTTATCAAATCAAATTCAACAACTTTGCCCTGACTGTATTGAGTGAGCAGTTTTGTTTCATCAATAGAAAGATTCTCAATTGGAGCATAAACAATTTCGATAAATCTTGTTTTTTCTTCCCTATTCCCAAATTTATCTTTTGCAATATATGTTATTTTGTAAGTTCCAACCTGTTTTGTATCAACTTTATTAACACTTACATAAGAATTTGAAGAACTACTTTTGAAATAGAGTTTTGTTTCAAAAGATATATTTTTTGAGCTTTTTGTTTCACTCAAAACATCGTCTGTTGAATTATCTGTTACAACATATCCTTGTTCAGCGTACTTACTCCCCGCATAGAGTTCATAATCTGCCTCGCCTTTTAATGTTATTTTTGGAGGTTCATAGTCGACGACATTAACATGATATGTAAATAAATATTTTATGTTTTCGTTCTTTTTATGTGTCAATTCAAACTTAATATCATAACTTCCAAAAGCTTTTAATAGTATTCCTGTGCCTTGGTCATAACTTGATGTGGTGTTATCAATTTTATATGTTGCTGTGAAATCGTTTTCTTCAAATTCATAAAATAAAATTGGTGCTATAAATCTGCTGTTATATTGTTCTTCGCTTGAATTGTTTGTGAGTTCAACTTTGCCATAATGGACAATACGAACAAATGTGCAAACATTGTTACTGGAATCTTTTGCTGAATATTCAACATTGTATGTTCCAAAATCATTTAGGTTTAATTCCGTTACACTTGGTGTCAATTCGCCATCATGTCCATCTATAATTTTGCATTCGTCATTTTTATAGAGTTCGTTATATTGGGCTTTGCTTGTGATATAAACTTCTTTTTTACCTTTGAAGTCAATTTCTGGGGCTGTTGTATCTTGGTTGATAAATTTGAGTTTTAAAGAAATTGGAGTGCTGTCAAAATCAAAAGTGAAATTGATATCAAATTCCCCAAGATTATTTAATTGACTAAACAATGCTCTAATATTTTTGTTGTTATATTTGTCTTCAACAATCTTTTGTTCGCTTGCAGAAAGCCCTTCCATTGTAAAAAACTCATCAGCATATATTATAACATTTTCACTATACTCTTTTGTTAATGTTTTTTGTGCAAGGTTTATATAGCCAAAAGAAATACGGGTTTCATATTCTTTATTATTAGTTAATGCTACTTTTGATGTTACAACACAAAGTTGGTCTTGCCCTTTTTTGTTTAACATTAGTTTGTTATTTACAACTGTTAGTCCCTGCATTGAAATATCAAAGTTTTGGGTAAAGTCTGAGAAGATATCGCCAATGCAAACATCATCATTACTTGAAATTATTTTTGTTTTTAAATTTTGTATTCCAAAAATACATCTTGACAAATCATTGATTTCGCCAATTTGTGAAAGGTCAAAATTGTTTTGTTGCAAAACCAACTTTGCATAGCTGTTTGCTGACAAGATATTGTTTATTTCTTGGATATTGCTATTATTCAAATTGTTATTTGACAAATCGATAACAACATTTCCGCTTGTTTTAAGTAACTCTATTCCCGCTAATGAATTTGGATATATACCACTTAGGTCGATATAACTGTTTTTTTCAAAATCGGAAATATGTACATAAGTTTTCTCGTTTGAGATTTCAAGCAATTTTGCATATATTTTTGAGTCTACATTTGTTGGTTTTATAACATCATTGCTTACAATAATTTGTCTATAAAATTGATATTTTTTACCTGTTGAAGATGTTACAACGTAATTTACAATATAATCTTTTTGTGATGCAGTTGAAAGTGCTGGTGTGGGTGTGCTCAATTTTGGAGTTCCATCATCGTTCAAAGTGCCAATATAATATTTTACATAGTAGGTTGAATTGTTCCCAGATTCTTCCATTTTGTAGTCCATTTTTTGGTTATCTTCATAAATATCAATATATTCTTCGGTATATTTTTCGCCTATATTATATACTGTTTCTTTGGTTAGATATTCAACTCTTATATTATCTTTTGTGTCACTTTGTGCAAAAACATTTTTTTGAGTTAACATAAAAGAACAGCAAAAAGCAACTGTCAAAAGAAATGGCACAGCAAATAATATTTTTAAATTTAATAGATTTTTGATTTTCATATTGTTAGTTTATCAAATTAGTTAAATAAAATCAATTTTATTAAACATTTTGTCAAAACGATTTTTATAATGCAAAAATTTTCAATTACAAAACCTTTCTTATTGCAAAATGCCAATTACTATGATATACTTTGCTTATAGGAGAAATAAATGAAAAAGACAGTTGGAAAAGGTATATTGTTTTATTTATTCGTTTTGTTTAGCATAGCCTTTGGTGTTTTGTGTATATTTGCTGGAATACTTATATTCTCACCCGGTGCTGAAATTTTTGGAATAAGTTATTCTTACAGCAAAGCCGAAACATTCTATCAAAAGATTGCTGTGGAAGACAAAACTGAGAATATTAGTCAATTGATAAAAGAAGGAAAAATTACAAAATTTGTTATAGACTCTGACAATTTTAATATTTACATAAACAGGGAAAATGTTGTTAATGTTGGACTTAGAGTAAAGAATGAATATTCCGGACTTTCAAAACATGACCAAAGAAAAGTCGCCAAAACAACAATTGATTTTGACAAAGATGCAAAAACCTACACAATAAAAGTGCTTGGTCCAGAATGTGTACTTTGGTTTTCAAATTCTTCAAAAATTGTTTTTGCCTTACCTGACACAATTGACTTAAGAGATGTTGATTTGGAAATAAAAACAAAAGCATCAAAAGTTATTGTTGGAAACACTGAAAGTTATCAATACACATTCAATAGTTTGTCAGTTAATTGTGAAAAATCGGCATTGGTTCAACTTAATAAAAAAATTGCATTTACAAATGATGTAAAAATTGTTTCAAATAAGGGTGAAATAAGACAACTTGGGACACTGGCATTAAAGAACTTTGAAATACAAACTGATAATGCAAAAATTGTCTTAAACACTATTAAATGTTCAAATGAGATGCGTTTGATATCAGAGTCATCCACAGTAAAGATAGACGAAGTGACAACTGTAAATGGCAAAATGACATATGATGCAAAAAGCGGAGTTATCTCAATCAATAAAATAACAGGCGAATTTACATGTTCTGAAAGAGTTAACATTTCAAACATACAAATTGGCGAAGCTTATGGCGATTTGCTTCTTCCAAAAGCAAACACATCAAATATTACAATCGACAAGTTGTATGCAATGGCAAGAATTAACACAACATCAGGAAATGTAAAAATAAACAAAGCATATTCAAGTGCATTGATTTCAACAGATAGTGGAAAAATTGAAGTCACCTTCTGCCCTGAAAATTCTGAAAGCGAGAAATATTCTGGGGCATTCTCTTCTTTGAGTACTGTTTCTGGCGATATTATTGCAAATTACAATAACATTCTTCTTGAAAACAATGTTTCAACAGAAAAAGGAAATATTGTTGTAAACTTCAATAATAACCTTGAATTTAACATCACATATTCTTGTGGAGAAAAAGACCCAAGATTTGCCGATGGTATACCAAACATAGAATCTTTGGAAAAAGAAGGAGAAATCGTAATTGGTAATGGTTCAACTGTAAACAAATTAGATATCAAAAACCAAAAAGGTATTTTGGAATTAAGAAACACTTTTGAGTTGTCAAAATAAAGACAAAAAACTTCTCAATATTGAGAAGTTTTTTCTTATATTATCAACGAGCAAACAAGTCCACACACACTTCCAATGAGATACAATAATACCATTATTGCGATGTTTGATAGTGTGTGTTTTTTATTTTTTGTAAACAATACAACAAGTGCTATTCCACTTCCACTGCAAAGCCCTGCAAGCATTGCACCAAAACTTATTCCACCTGCAATATAAAATTCAACCAAAAAGACGCTTGACGCACAAGAAGGTATAAGTCCAACAAGCCCAGCGATGAATGGTTGTACATATTTGTTGGAAGTGAATATTTTTGAAATATTTTCCATTCCGGCATAGTGAATAATTAGCCCGATTATAAATGTTGCAACAAACAAAAATCCTGCAATTTCCAAAGTATGCATAAGTGCATCAAGGAATATATTGTCAACACAGTTATGCCCTTCATGTTTATGCTCTTTACAGTTGTGTTCATTTTGTTCTTCTTGATGATTGTGAATGATATGTTTGTGTGAGCAAGATGTAAGTTCGCAATCATGATTATGTTCTTCTTCAAAAACATTTGAGGCAACTTCTTGTTTCTTGCTGAATAATTTTAATGTTAAATCAAAGATATAACCAAATACAACGGCAATCACAAGTTTTATTCCAATAAGAATTAACATATCAACAATATGCTCTGGATTTGAAATCATAATTGGAATTGCCTCATCACTTGTTGCGAGCATAACAGCAACCAAAGTTCCCACTGTTATTGCTTTTTGTGAATACAGGTCAGCCATAACAACGCTGAATCCACATTGTGGAATGCACCCAAGCGCCCCACCGATAAGTGGCCCAAATTTTTTTGTTTTTGACATTAACTTTGCATATTTGTTATTGGTGTTATGACCTAGGTAACTAACCAGCAAATAGACCAAATATAGTATTGGAATAATCTTTAGTGTGTCTAAAAATGAATCAAGTAACACGTCCCACATTTTATTTTGCCTCTCCACTATCTATTGTTTGTTGTTCGGCTTTTTCTACTTTTTGTTTTGGTTGTTGCTTTGTTGATTGTTTGCTAGGTTTTTGCGTGTAAGCAATTATTGCATTACCTGTTTTTTCTTTTACTCTGCCACCTATTTGTTGGCTAATCATTGAGTAACCCAAAATTCTGGCGACTGTGCCACCCATAAGTGTTTCAATTTCGCTGGAATCACAAAGTTCCAAAACATCACCCATATTCATTGTATGCACAATACTATTGCCTAATATGTAATTTATTTTGCCATGATTTATTGTTGTGATTTGTGCATTATCCAAAAGACCAACAATCGTTCCATTATTTAATGTTCCAATTCTTGCATTGTCGCGAACATAAAAAATCTGGCAGTTGTTTATTGTGTCAATTTTTGTGTTATCTTCCAAAAATTTTATAAACCCATTATTGAGTGTGCCAATTCTTGACT
The DNA here is from genome assembly GCA_002431905.1 of Christensenella sp. UBA5893. GTDB lineage: Bacteria > Bacillota > Clostridia > Christensenellales > UBA1242 > UBA5893. The sequence continues at coordinate 5,761 of DJER01000016.1, forward strand.
TGTTACTTACATAATCAATATCGCAATTTTCAATTGTTGTTATCCTTGACTTATCTTTTATCCTGTTAATTTTCCCAATTTCGATATACTCAATTTTGGAGTTGTCAGCAACAACATCAATTTCGCCATTATGCATAACTTTTATTTTTGCTTTGTTGGTCAAACTCAAAAAGTTACTATCAGTTGTTTCAAGCACAACAGCATTACCTGAAAGAGTTACATTTTTGCAACCAAACAATATATGTGCGCCACTCGTTAAAGACAAATTGTCTTCTGATTCATGAATTTGTGGCTCAATTATTTTTGCCTTGAATTTTTTAAATAATCCCATAAATTTTTCCTTTTATGTAAGTATATCATAAAAAGAAAATAAGACAAATAGTTTTTTGCTAATTAGTTGAAAGTTTTGACTTTACATTAACTTTAACTTGCACATAGGACAAATAATCATCTTTGTCCCGCAACGTGTTTAAAAAAGACATCAATTTCGAATAGTTTTCAGATTCAAAATAATTATATATATTTGCAATATCAGTTTTTTCTTGTTTGATTTTTGTAACAAGTGCTGAAATTTTTTGTTTTACATATTGATTTATTTTGTCTGAAATTTCATCATCTATAACAAGTCTGCCTTCAGCAATTTTGTTTTCATTCTTGGTTATCACTTCCATAACTTTTAATTTTAGTGAAATGTTATATAAAATTTGAGGCTTGTTATTATTTATTGATGTGCTTACGGTTAATTTTTCTGAAATAATATCAAAAGTGATTTTTCCGTCTATCAATCCTTGCGAATTTATATTGTCAATTGTTATCAATTTTTGCAAATTATTTTCAACAATAAAATTTAACCCTTCAGTTTCTTCATTTGAGAGTATATATCTAAAAATTCCATTTTTAAACACTGATTGCCTATTGCTATATTCAATTACATTATTTTGCTTGTTTTCGTTCTGCGAACCTGTTGTTTGTTCATCATTACTATTGTCTTGCAAAGTGTCCATCTCTTCACCAGAAGAGTTGTCAACTTCCACACCCAAAAGTTCATTTTTTGTTAAAGAAACATATCCCAAACTTGATGACGAATTTGGACTATAATAACCTTTCAAAAAAGCATCAAGACTTGTTTCTTGTGCAAAATCTTCATTATATTCATTTTGTATCATCTCTCTAAATTTATATGATGATGTTTTTTCCAATTTACTTGCACTATCAAGAACACTTTTTGCAGAATCTTCGCAAATCACTAACGAAATTGTGTTTGGCAATTTGGTTGTTATAATAAGATTATTCAGTATTTTGGTTATATCATTATCTGTTAATGATTTTGATAAAACTATGTAACCAACATGCCCCATTTTTAAACTCCTTCCGACTTGTCTTTCAATTGAAAACACTGCGTTTGCAACGGTATCGCCTTTGCCAGAGATTACCTTTGTTGTTTCACTCATATTATCTTTTGACAAGTTTGAAAGAGCCAAAACTGACATTTCAATTTCGTTTTTCGTGCCATCAACACCTATCGCTGTTATTATTTGACTTTTGAAACTTTGAGATGGCATAACAATGGCATTTGGAAGCAAGATAATCATTATAATTATGAAATAGGTAAACATTAAAGATTTGCTACTTGCTTTTAATATAGCTTTTATTCTTCCTAGCATTTTTATTTTCTCCTTTCATAAAAAATAGTAGCAAAAGCATTAACCACAAAAATGGCCAAATATATTTAAAATAGGACATATAAAAATCTATTGTTCTTTCCAAATTATAAAATATAAAAAATTGCAAAATAATAAGTACAATATTTGTAAAAATAATTGCCCATGTTGGATTTACTTGCCCAATAATTTTTTCAAAACAAATACGCATACACGACATATATATTGCACCTTGAAAATAAATTATAAATAAATAAACTAAAATTGAAATTATATCAATATTACCAACATTTCCAATATTTCTATTATATTGAGTGACATCTGCTATAGCATTTTTATGCAAAAAGGCAGTATTTCTAAATAATCTAAAATAAATTAAATAAAAAATAAATAAAATTATAAAAACAAAAATAATTAAATTAAATATTCTTTTTGTTAAATTTTTTTCAATTTTAATTTTATCCAAAATAATAAGTAAAAATAAAAAGTCAACAAACCATATTGATGTTGAAAAAGATGATGAAATTATATTGAATGGTGATGATTCAAAAATGGAACTTAATTTCATAAATGATGTTGTTGTTTCAGACAAAAACAAGCACACAATAAGACCCAGTATCACAAATATAAAACTCACTTCACACGTTCTTGCTGTACTCTTTAGCCCTGAATGAGCAACTGCCGAAATAACAGGCAAAAAGCACATCAAAAACATTATGTTACTAAATTCTTCATCAACAATTGCTTGTGTGTAAGAAACTGCTTCATTAACAATAAAAATCAACTTTAGAAGTAGAAAAATATACAAAATTACATATATAGTTTTTGCAAGGAATTTTCCTATTGCTTTGCATAGCAAATCATATAACGACATATTGGGGAATTTTTGTTTTAGTTTTAAAATCAAGAACAATCCCAAAAAATCAATCAAAAAAAGGCAAAATACTGAAATTAGTCCAGATGTTTTTGCTAATTGATATAATATTGATGGCAGTGTTACAAGTTTTAGTGCAAGCATTGAGATTGCACATAGCGACCCTGCCTGTCTTCCTGTGATTTGGTCATTCATTATCTTTTTCCACTCCCCTTATTTCGTCATTATTTGGAATACTTTTTGGTCTTTTTTTCATTTGACTGATTGGTTTTCTATGCAAGGCGTCTTTTAGGTCATCTTTTATTCTCGGAGCATAAGGTGCAAGATATGGAGAGTTATATTCATTCAATGTGTTAAGGTAATTTACAAAATATATCATTCCACCAACTATTCCCAAAAGCCCCAAAGTTCCACCTATCAGCAAAAATACAAACCTTAATATAGTTAGTTGTGGTGCTTGTGTTGGAATTGTGTACATAGAAATCAAACTTAATGCAATAATTATAATTCCTGGTGGAGAAATAAGCCCTGCTTGAACCCCAGTGTCACCAAGTACCAATGCCCCGACTATGCTTGTTGCAATTCCTAGGTATCTTGGGAGTCTTAAACTCACTTCATACAAAATTTGGAATAACACCAAAATAAACACCAATTCAATAATTGGAGTAAAAGGTAGATTTTGTGTTGTTGCATTTATTGTGATTATGTATTTTAGTGGTACAATTTTGTAATGATACAACCTAAAACTTGCATACAACCCCGGGACAATTGTTGCCAAAATTAACCCAAGTGAACGAATATACCTGACAAAAGTTGCATAATGTGAATTGGTGTAATAATCATTGCTGTTTTGCAAATCCTCAATAAAAACATATGGCAATGTTAGAACAATTGGTGTACCGTCAACAACAATTGCCACCCTACCTTCAAGCATTTTTGCTGTGACAATGTCTGGTTTTTCATTTGTTCCACATTGTTCAAAAAGTCCATTTGGTCTTTCGGATAAATATTCAATTAAGTAATGCGAGTCTATTATTCCATCGGTGTTAATTTTTTTGATTTTTTCAATAATGCTTTTTACAATTTTTTTTTCGGCGATATCATCGATATAAACCACACTTATTTGTGTGTGCATAAGTGCTCCAACAAAATAGTTCTTTATAACAAGATGTTTTGATGGAAATTGCTTTCGAAGAAGTGCCAAATTTGTTTTTATGCTTTCGGTAAAACCTTCTCTTGGGCCTTGTATTGTTGGAGATGTTGGAGGTTCGTTTGGTTGTCTTGCGGGTAAAAGTTCCAAATCGACTGACAATGCACCACCTTCGCCGTCAATAAAGATAAGAACTTTGTTCTTTATTATATTTTCGGCATAGTTTTTGCTTATCTTTTCTATATCAATAACACTTAATACTTGTTTTTGCAATATATCTAATGATATTTCGCCTTTATATGATAAAATTGGAGATAAAACTGATTGAACAAACAACATTTTGTCAATTGTACTTTTTAAAAATATGAGTGAAATATTTTTGTTAGAAACATTCAATTCTCTAACAGAAATATCTGGGTTGTTGTTTAGTTGTTTTTTTATTTTTTCAATTTCAATCAAAAAAACATACCACCTTTTTTGATAGTATGTTTTTTTGTTGTTAAATTATTCTTTAATCATTTATTGTTACGTTTAATGCCGATGAATCTTCAATGTATCCACCACCAACTGCAACAACTGATATACTTGCGACTTCGCTTGCAGTTTTTGAATATTTTGAAAGTATTTGAGATAAATCAAGCACTTGACTATCGGCAATACTATCAAACTGCTTTTCAATTGTCAAAGGACTTGACGCAGTTGAAAATGTTATATTTATTTTAAACTTATTTGTATTTGTTTTTTCTTTGTTTAATGTTAATTTTAAAGTTGAAGTTGACTTTTTGAATGTTGCTGTTTTTACTGGTTCAAGTTGAGTTTTGTAAATAAATTCAATTGATTTTGACAATTCACTATTTGTATAATAACTGCTCTCGCCAGTGCTTGCTATTGCTTGAATCATCAAGTTATAGTTCCCAGCCTTTAATTTGTTTGCCAAATTTACTGTTACAACATCAATAGAACTTGAATTTGGAGCAGCTTGAGAGATAAATTCATTTTCGCCAACACCATAATAAATTCTATATGAAATGGCTTTTGCAATAGGCGAAAAAGTTAGGACTTTGGTGTTTGCATCTAAATTTGCATTTTCAACTCTATCCAATTGTTTTGTGTAGGTAACTTTTTCTTTGTTGCTTATATCTGAAACCATTTTTTCATTTTTCGAGCCGTATCTTGCCCAAATGGTATAACTTCCCAATTTGTCTACCAATGTTCTTAGGTAAATATAATTATGGTTGTCTGTTATTCTTTTTGCAGGTTTGCTTGGTTCTTGATAATAAAATTCATAATAATCAGCATTTTCATTTTCATCAACATAGATCATCACTTCATTTGAAAGCGAATAAACTTTCAGAGTTGGCGCTTGCATTTTTTCGGTTTTTGAAATACATAATGTTACAACCAAAACAATTGCAATTGCCAATGCCAAAACAATTGAAGAAATTATAATTATTGTTTTTGTTTTTTTGGAAAGTTTTGATTTTCCCTTTTGTGGTTTTTCTTTTTTTACTTTTTCTTTCTTTTCTTTTTCTTCTTTTTTGGATTCTTCTTTTGTTTGCTTTGGTTGACTTGCTGGTTGTTCATTGGTTGCGGGATTTGCATACTTGTTCAACGCATCCGCGTTTTCTTCAATTTGTTCTTGATTTTGAACATCGCTTGCATCACTAGGTGTTAAAGGTGCTTCTTCAACCTCTTTGGGTTGTTGTACTATTTCAGGATTTTGAGTACTTGAAGAATTATTTGAGGCAAGTTTTCTTTGCTCAAACATTTTTCTTATATTTTCCGGCATTTCTCTTTTTTGATTCATAATTCCACCCTACTTACATCAATTTTATTATATATTATATAAATTTTATTTGCAAATAAATTTTGTTATAAATTTTTGTCTTTATAAATGAATTTTTATATATTTTTTACAAATTCTAAAAATAATATTTAAAAAAGAAAAATATTATTGACATAAAAAGTTTTAATGACTAAAATATTAACGATTAACAAAGGAGTAAAAATGAAAAAATTTTGGAATGAATTTAAAAAATTCATAAGTCGTGGAAATGTTGTTGATATGGCCGTTGGTGTTATTATCGCTAGTGCGTTCACTGCAATAGTAACTTCTCTTACAAACAAAATTATTATGCC
>DJER01000016.1:11711-16249 GCA_002431905.1 Christensenella sp. UBA5893
ATTGACCTTGCAAACAGTATCTATATTGATTGGGGTTCACTAATTACCGCAGTTATTGATTTCTTCTTGATTGCATTCATTCTATTCTGTATTTTAAAGGCATTTAACAGTATGGAACAAGGATTTAAAAAAGTTAGATCAGACTTCCCTACAAGACAAGAAAGAAAAGAACTAAAAGAACGCAATGTCAATATGAAAGATACAAAAATTCTTTTGGAAGAAACAGCAAAATTGAGAGCCGAAAAAGCTGAAATAGCAAAGCAACAAAAAGCAATTGAAGATGCAAAACAAAGAGCCGAAAATCCAACACAAGGAGATTTGTTAAAAGAAATTAGAGATTTGTTAAAGCAACAAAATATGCAAGTTTCACAAAAAGAAAACAACGAGCAAAAAGAAACAGAAACAACTAATGAATAACAAAAAAGATATGCTAAAGCATATCTTTTTTTATGTGAATTTGTTAACAATATTTTTATATTTTCATAAAAATTAGTGTGTATTCACGACAAAGAGCAATAGAGTATGCCTACGAGTTTTGGAACAAACGTAATTCAAAATTTTATAACTTTGATTCGCTTGGTGGCGATTGTACAAATTTTGTTTCACAATGTTTGTTTTATGGTGGGATAAATATGGACTACTCCCCAAATGGTTGGTATTATTTTTCATTAAATAACAGAAGTCCAAGTTTTTCCGGTGTAAACGAGTTCTTTAATTATGCCATTTCGAATAATAAACAAACCGGAATAAGAGCAAGAGTTGTTACAATTGACAAAGTTGAAATTGGTGATGTTGTGCAAATGTTACAAAAAGGCACAACATTTCATCACACATTATTGATTACAAAAATATATGGGAATATTGCAAACATAAATAATATCTATGTTACTTGCCATACTAATGATGTAAAGGATAAACAGCTTGCAAATTACTATTTTAAAAGTATTCGGTTTTTAAAGATAATTTGTTAATTTGTTTGCTTACATATTTTTGATATGTTATACTCTCTTTGTAATTAAAAGGAAAAAATTTTATGTTTGACATTCAACCTAGTTATAATTTACCTACAACATTATTTTATGTGCTATTTCCAATAATTTCAATAGTTCTATGTGCAGGTTTATTTTTTGTTTTACCAAAGAAATCAGAAATAAATGTAAAAATTACAAAGTTGGTTTTGGGATTTTTGCTAATTGGCTTATATCTTGCAAAGACTGCATTTTTAATTTATAGATATGTTTCAATTTTGGGAAAATTTGATTTGGCTTATGCGGACAAGATGTTTGGTCTTGACCTTAACTTCTACTTCACATTTATGGCATCATTTTACCTTATATTTTCAGCATTCTCAAGCAAGAAAAACATCTTTCTTGATGTATTAAAAAACACAGTTGTAAGCATTTGTTTTGCATATTCAGTGCTTGCTTTGTTTAATCCAAAAATGATTATTACACTTGCAAACTATGCTTATGGTTGGTACCATTTCCCTAGCATAATTGCAATGGTTATCAATTTGGTATTGCTTGTTACTGCATTATATCTAATAAAATCAAAAGATGCAGAAATCAGTTTAAAGAATTTTTGGCAAGGTCTTGCCGGCTACATTATGGCATTGAGTTTGTGTATGACTCTTGATGTTGTTTTGAATGTAAACATTTCTGAATTGACATATTCAAACACTTTGTATGATGTTATCAAAACAAGAATCAACTTCCCATGGTTTTTATTGATTGTTATTCCTGTGTTCTTGCTCATTTCTTTTGGAATATATTGTTTGATAAGATTGATTATATGCAAAATATCTCACACAACTTTTATTGAAGAACCAGGTCCAGAGAAGAAAAATGAATTCTTTGATATCTATTCATTTGCAACAAAAACAGTTTGTTGTATGCAAGGAATTTTGCTTTTGATTATAATTGCAACACTTGTTAAGAAGCCACAAAGAAGTCTTTGGGGACTTACCTGCCTAATTCCATTTATTATGACAATATTCTGTATATTGACAGTAAATGAAATGCAAAAGTATATTACAAGTGCTGATGAATCAATTTTTGAAGAAGGCAACAAAAATGCAGAGAAAATTTTGATATATGCATTCTTGGGAAATTTCATTTTTGGTTTTGCATTTATGGCTCAACTAAATAATGAAAGAGATAATATAATTGAATACAAAAAGAGAATGGAAAGAAAAAGACAAAGAGAACTCCAACAAAAGCTTGAAGAAAATGATTCTGGCGAAAATTTGGAAGAATAATAAAATAAATTTTAATAAAAAAGTGTAAACAGTTTTTGTTTACACTTTTTTGTTGTATAATGAATATATGGAAAAATATAAAAAAGATTTAGAAATCTCATACACATTTGGCATATTCCCTACTTTTGAATTATTAAAACATAAAACTGAATATGTCCAAAAAGTGATGATACATGAAAAATTAAAAATAACAAATGACATCCAAGAACTTATTGATTTTTGCAAGCAAAAAAATATCATGGTTGAATTTTGCACAAAGCAAATTGAAAAGATAGTTGACAAAGAAAGTACAATGGTTGTTGGAGTTTTTTCAAAATTTAAAGAAAAAATTGAACAAAACAAAAATCATATTGTGTTAGTTAATCCAAGTGACATGGGAAATCTTGGCACTATACTTCGCACTGCCCTAGGCTTTAATATTTCAAATATAGCAATTATAAAACCTTGTGCCGATATATTTAACCCAAAGGCTGTTAGAGCGTCAATGGGTGCATTATTTTCGCTTAATATTCAATTGTTTGATTCATTTGATGATTATTATAAAGAAAATGCAAATAATAATATGTATCCATTTATGTTGAAAGCAACAAACACATTGCAAAGTTTACAAGAGAAGAAACAACCATTCTCTTTAATTTTTGGCAATGAAGGTAGTGGACTTGATAACAGTTTCTTAAACATTGGACAAAGCATAATTATCAAACATTCACACAATATTGACTCTCTTAACCTTTCTATATCCGTTGCCCTTGCCCTATATGAATTTACAAAAAATATCTAGCAAATGCTAGATATTTTTTTATTATTATTCTGCTACAACTGTCCAAGTCTTCTCACTAAGTGCCTCTCCAGTTGACCCACTTGTGAATGTGTCACTTCCCGAAACCAATTTTGTTCCAGTCAAAAGAGTGACTACTATAGGATTAGAGGCCACCAAAGCATTAGCTCCAAATCTTATTTGTCGCCCAATATTCAAATTAAGCATAAATGATGGGTTATTGTTGTGACCATCAAATGCATAATCACCAATTTCTTGAATTTGTGAACCTTCTTCAAATTTAAAAGATTCAAGCTGAGTGTTATAAGCATCATTATCAACATAAAATGCTCTACGACTAATTTTGGTAATCTGTTTTGGGACTTCAAAACTAGTCACTTCATCTTGGTAAAATGCACAATCTGCAATAATTGTTACAGAATCTGGTATATCATTCGCTGTAATCTCACTTACACTTGCATCCGATGCCCCAATTAGATATGTTATTCCATCTTTTGTGTATGTAATGCAGGTTCCATTATCATCATAAATTGACTGAAATTCTGATGCGTTATCTGTTATTACTTCACATATGCTTTTATTTAAATCACTATCAAAAGGAAATTCTACAGAACTTAAATTTCTCACTTGATATAATTTATTACAACATAAAAAAGAGTCTTCCGCTATACTTGTTACACTTACTGGAATTGTAACTTTTCTTAAATACCTACATCTATAGAAAGCCCTTGAAGCAATTGTTGTTATTCCATCTGGTATATTTACTACTCTAATTTTATCATTTCCAAACATACCATCACAAAAAGCTTTTTCACCAATTGATGTAACTTTATAATCATTGCCTTCACAATATTGTTCAGTAAAAATCTGTACAGTCATTGGAAAATATGTATCATAATCAGCAGGTTTGGTTGTTGCTGATAATTCATTGATAATATTCTCCACTTCAGTTTTATTTGTTGATGAATAATCTTTTTCTGTATATTTTGTCCCAAATTTAATTGATACTTTTCCCCCACTATCAATTGTAGAAGTTATCTGGGTTGTTATTTTATCCGAAATTGCTTCATAATCAGATTTTGTTAAAGTAAACCCTCCAATATCCATTTTGACTGGATATGATTTTTCATTCGTTAAAATTGCTTGAGCTGATTCATCCATACCAGCGAACACTTTTGAAACAATTTGACTTGTACTTAAATCATTGTATGTTAAAGTATAAATCATATCCCCAAAATTTGTATAATTCGCCATATAAAATTTCATAAATTCATCAGAGTTCTTAAATTTTGAAGCACTTAATTTTTTAGGTGCAAAACTTATAGTTTTTGGTATATTGACAATACTATCAGTACCAGAATAATGGGTTAAAGAAACAGTTTTATCATCTTCATTTTTTTCAAAAATGAAAGCGATTTGGTCATCTTCTTCATAAGCTTCAAAACTTGCTATCAAAGTGTAATTAAACTCAATATTATCTATTGACGTTGTTTTATCTTTGAG
>DJER01000038.1:0-12042 GCA_002431905.1 Christensenella sp. UBA5893
TTTATGCTAACAATATCGTTAATAGTAGTTTTGTAAGGTGTGTCATTTTTATAGTAAAATGAATTAAACTCGTCATCATCAAAAAGTTTTACCTTTGTGATTTTGCTTTCAAAAACAACTATATTGCTTTGCTTAATCTCATCATTGGATATTGTTGCAGTAATTTTGAAAGGTCTGTGATTTCCATTAATTTTTACATCGTCCAAAATACAAGTTGAAAAATTCGTGTAGTTGGTAATACTTTCAACCCTTGCTTCAATCAACACACTTTGTGGGTAATCTATTCCAGAAAAGGTGTAAAACCCCAAAAAGTAGTAACTGATACCAAATACAAAAACGCAGAAGAGAAGAACGAACCTTTTAAGACATTTGTACTTTATACAAATATAAAGCAATAATAAAATAGCCAAAGTCAAGAAGATTATGTAGGAAATAGATAAATCAAAAATGTGCCTTGCAAAAGAAAGTGCAAGCATAAAAGATACCGCACAAAAGAAAATTATTCTAAAATTTATTTTTCTCATTTGTATATTTTTATTATAGACGCATTATAAAAAAATTCCAAGTCCTTTCAAGAAAAACATTTTTGTTTATGCTTGCAAAAATAAAAAAAATTTGGTACACTATTTGCGTTAAAAATATGGCCTTATGGTCAAGCGGTTAAGACGTCACCCTCTCAAGGTGAAATCACGAGTTCGATTCTCGTTAAGGCTACCAGAAAAAATTTCTTCCGTATGGAAGAATTTTTTTATTTTAAAGAAGTCTACTAATCAACGCTTGCTTTGTAGACTATCGTGGAGAAATCTCAACCACTTAAATATAATTATTTCTTGTCACTTTTTTTAACGCTAAAAAAAGTGACCAAAAAAACGCTGGGGGTTGCGATTCCCCCAGACCCCATAAACGCTTTTTGTGAGTGTAGGGCTATGAAGGAAATAAAAGGATGAGATTCTCGTGAGTATGTCTTTGCGGGCTAACTCGAAATGGCGTCAAAACTCTCGCTTATACTTATTTTGAATGCTATGCATCCAAAATTTTTGTTTGCACGCTCGGTTTTTCCTTTCCCCAAAAAACACAACTGTTTTTGGGGACCCCGTAATTATGTTGTCATTTCGACACATACTCCAAAGTGTGGCTTTGGAGAAATCTCTTCCTTATAAAAGCAGTTGAGATTTCTCCTTTGCCAGTCAAGGAAGCATTAGTCGAAATGACTTTTTAAAAAAAATTAAAAAACTTGTGTAAATTATTTGACAAGTCTAGGGGGGGGGGTATAGTAGAATTGAATAGAAGTATGGGATTTTTCACATACTAAAAAAGGAGAACATATGAAAAAATTTAAACTTACAATGAGTGTGTCTGTAATGTGCCTTGCAATTGCAGTCCTTTGCTTTGGAGTATTTAGTGCAACAAATGTTACATATAACATTGGTGGAACAATTAGTTATGAAGTTGAAGATGTTTTTGTTAATATAACAACAAAAGTTTATACATCAAATGCTCAAGTTGATAATGCAGACGATTTAAAATTATATGCAAATAAATTTGTAAATCAAACACCAACTTCTCTTGGAGAATATTCAGTAACAAATCTCACGGAATATAATGGTAAATTTGATTTCAATTCACTCGCAAATGAACTTGATTCAACAAATTCTTTTAGTCCGCAAGACAAAATAAATATGGTGTTTTGTAGTAATGCAAATGCATATTCAATGTATATTGTTATAAATATTGTAAACATTGCAGATAGCACTGTCTACACACATGTTAATTCATTTACAAACGATATGGCAAATATTATCGGATGCACAACAGATTCAGATTTAAGAATTTTTAAAAGTGAAACAAGTGGTCAAACAATTGTTCTTACATATTCATTAAAAGACAAAAAGCAAAGCGTAGAATCTTCCAATTTTTCTTTCTCTCTTGCAATGCGTTGTACAGAACCTTATAGTTATGGAAATTTAACAAAAATATCTGAAAGTTTCTTTGATGGGAAGTATTCATCAAAATTAAAGAGTATAGTATTTACAAATAACAGTGCCGATTTTGATGTTAAAAATGCAACAGAAAATGATAGCGTTGGGACTTACACTTATAGTAATAATGTAACAAAAAACATAACAGCATATGTTATTCCAAATGGAGAGTTGTTTGATTGTTATATTTATGCACCGGTAAGTTTAATGTACGCTCCAGAAGATAGTTATGGTTATTTTTCTCATTGGCTTTATTTTAGTAGTGATAGTATTGATAAAGATAGTTATAATGTTTATTATAACAACTATAAATTGGAAATTATAGATTTAAGTGCATTTGATACAAGTAAAACAAAAAGTATGCAGGGGATGTTTGGAGGATGTACTGCTTTAAAGAAAATTATAGGGTTTGAGCATTTGGATACTTCAAAAGTTAAAAATATGCTTGGGGCATTCTATGGGTGTGCGAGTTTGGAAGAACTTAATATGTTAAATATTTCTTTTACATCAATTACTGATAAGTCTAAAATAATGGGACTCATTGGGTGTAATGATGAATATCTTAAAAAGGTATTGGGGAGCTATAGCGAAACTATTACTAATTCGGAAACGATAGACGATAAAATAGTTGCATTAGCAACTGTAGTAAATTCACTGAATATAGTTAAGGGTGGAGAAGCAAGATCAATGGCAGACTTCATTTACAAAACGAATATTGCAAGAATAATCTGTCCAAAAAATCTGGGAGATTTGGTAATTGGAACACCAACAGAGAATCCATACACCATTGAAGGAACAAGTGAAACAACAAGTTTCTTAGTTGCAGGAAAAACATTGATAAGAAATTCATAATAAAAAAATCTAGCAATGAAGTGAACCCCGTAGGGGTCACTTCAGCGTTTGCTAGATTTTTTATTACATTTTTTCTGGTGCATTTATGGATATTGTTTCAAGTGCATTTTTTATTACAGTTTTTGCACAAGTTACAAATGCCATCATTGCTCTTGTATGTTTTTCATCGTTTGTATCAACAAGTTTTATGTCTGCACTCCAAATTGAATGGAAAAGTGAGGCAAAATCTTTAAGGTAGTCAACAATCATATTTGGTGCGTGTTTTTTTGCTGATGACAAAATCACTTGTGGATATTTTGCCATAAATACAACAAGTTCCTTTATTAACTTGTTTGGCTGTTGCATGAAACCGTTTAAATCTTTTGGGTCATATTCATATTTGTAACCAAATTTTGATTCAAAGTTGCGTAGAACCGAATTTGACCTTGCATATGCATATTGAATGTAGTAAACAAGATTGTCTTTTGATTTTTCCTTTACCTTAACAAGGTCAAAAGTCATTTGAGTGTCTGGACTTTTTGAAAGCATAAACAATTTTAATTCATCAACATTGATTGTTTCTGCAACATCACGAAGAAGCACAAAAGTGCCTTTTCTTTTTGACATCTTGAATGGTTGACCATCTTTTTCAAGTGCAACCATTTGACAAAGTACGACTTCCAAGTTTGCTTTATGTTCGCTTAATGCATCAACAGCACTTGTAATTCTTTTTACATATCCGCCATGATCAGCGCCAAAGATATCAATAAGTTTTGTATACCCTCTGTCAACTTTATATTTATGGTAAGCAATGTCTGATGCAAAATAGGTTGTTGTTCCGTCTGGTCTTTTTACAACTCTATCTTTGTCATCGCCAAAAAGGGTGGAGCGGAACAAGGTTTGGTCTTCGCCTGAATATTTTGATTCTTCTTGTTCTTCTTCGTTTGCACTTTTTCCAACAGGTGCATCAAGTTTTCCTTTGTAGATATAATATAGTTTTTGAGTGTTGCCGTCATCGTCTGTAACTTCTTTATATTTGCTTTCCAAGTAGTTTATTGCTTCGTCAATTTTGCCTTGTTCAACAATATCTGTTTCGGAAACAAATGAATCATATTCAAGCCCAAGAAGTTTTAGGTCGGCTCTAATTACGTCCATCATTGCATTTACAATTTCTTTTTTAAAGTCCTTGTAAAATTCTTCTTCGCCTAGGTTAATATATTTGTCGCCATATTTTTTTGCAAAAACTTTTGCATAGTCAACCAAATATTCGCCAGGGTAACATCCTTCGGGCATATTTTCATTTGCATGGAGTCCAAATATTTGTTCATATCTAAATTGAACAGATTTGACGAGGGTTCTAATTTGAACACCATAGTCATTGATGTAATATTCTTTTGTTATATCATAGCCAGCTTTTTGCATAAGTTTTGCAATAGCAAGTCCAAGAATTGCACCACGACAATGTCCAACGTGAAGTGGACCAGTAGGGTTGGCTGAAATAAATTCAAGCAAAACTTTTTCTTTTTTGTCACCGTCACCAAAGTGTTCTTTTTCTTCTTCAATGCCGGTTAAAAATTGTTCCCAAATTTTTGGTTTAAATGTTATGTTGATATAGCCATTAACGGCACTTGCTTCTTGCACAAAGTCCAATGTCCCAATTTTTTCACAAAGTTCATTCGCTATATCAAAAGGCTTTTTCCCAAGTGCTTTTGCAAATACCATTGAAACATTCGTTGAATAATCTGAACCTGTTTGAATTGGTGGAATAACAAATTTTATTGCATTTTGTAATCTTTCGTTTTGAGTGTAAGCACTTCCAAGATAATCTTTTATAACAACCAAAAGGTCGTTGTCTACTTTTTTAAATAAGTCCATAATTTCTCCATATCTTTTGTTAGTCTATTGAACCATTGGTAAAGTGTATAGTTCTTTTGCACACTTTTTTTGGCAACTCTTCATCATTTGTTGCAACCAAGGTTGTAACTTTTTTGTCGATAAATAATTTTTTAATTAGTGACACAATATAATTTTTTTGCTCATCATCAAGTGATTCAAAAATGTCATCAACAAGAACAATATCAAGTGGGCGAAGAGTGAGCCTTGCAATTGAAATAACATACTTTTCAAAAAGTGTTAAATCCTTTGCTTTTGTGTTGCGATATTTTTCAAGACCAAATTCAATAAGACAAGTGTTAATTTTGCTTTCAATATCAACAGGTTTAACTTTTCTTGAGGATAAAACATATTTAAGATTTTCATAAACTGTTTTATTTTCCAAAAATACTGGTGCAAAAGGAATATATCCAAGACTTATATCTGTTTTAAAGTCAAGTTTTTTTAGCGAAATATCCTTTATATAAACTTCGCCTTTGTCAAATTTTTCAAGCTTTGCAATCACACGAAGAAGGGTGGTTTTGCCACTGCCTTCATTGCCAACAAGGGCAATGCTTTCGCCTTTTTGAATTTTTATATTTATGTCATAAAGGGCATAATATTCTCGTATATATTTTAGATATAAGTTTTTTATTTCTATCATAATTTCACCTATAAATAAATATACTACAATTTTTTCATTTTTCCAAGTATTTTGTGTATATTAGTATTTGCTTGTCTTTTTTACGTTAAGTTCAAACACTTTTGATATATCAAAGACGTTAAGTAGGGAAGATTTGTATTGAGAAATTTCACCAACAACAGCCTTAAACGTTAACAAATAATCGTTTTGACTATTTATTATATATATTTTTGATATTGCTTTTTTGTATGGCATGTATTCAAATTTTTTATTTTCTGCTTTTGCCATTAGTTTGTACAAACTATAATAGGTGTTCTTTTCTTTTATTGTGATTTTTACAAAGTTTTCAAGTTCTTTTTTGATTAAAAATTCTGCGTTATCCGTATCTGTTTTTATCAAAATATCATAACCTTTGTCAAAATATCTTTTTTCTTCTTCAAAAGTAACTTTAAAAGTAATATCATTTGAACCGGGACTTGTTATATCAACAAAGTTTGCACAAATTGAGTTGTTGCCAAAAGTGCAAGCCGAAACAATAAATATAGCAAGTGTTAAAATTAGCATAGACAATTTTTTAAGCATAAAAAAAATACTCTCCTTTATAGAGAGTATTCACAAATTTTTTAATTTAAAACAAAAATTAAACATTACATTCAATAAGTCCAAGTTCTCCATCTTTTCTGTTGTACAAGATGTTTACTTTGCCGGTTTCTGCATTAAGGAATACAAAGAAGTCATGTTCCAAGTTTTCCAAAAATTCTTCTGCATCAGCAAGAGTGAGTGGGTCAAGATTAAATGTCTTTTTCTTGTAAATTGTTTTTTCTTTTTCTTTTGGTTCTTTGTCCAAAAATTCATATTTTGGTGAATCAAATGCACCTTTTTTGAGTTTGTCACGATTTCTTGTGGCATATTTTATAATTTGTTTTTCAATTTTTGGCAAAACAATATCAATGTTTTCATACATGTTTTCGCCATATGTTTCACTTCTATAAATATTGCCTTTATTTATAATTGTAAGTTCAAGTTTAAACCTTTTGCCTTCTTTTGCGCAAACGACTTTTGCCTTTGCGTCATCATTAAAATATCTGTCAAGTTTTTCAATTTTCTTTTCAAGCAAAGCACGAAGTCTAACCCCAACATCATAATTTCTTTCAACAATTTCAATTTTCATAATTGCCTCCCTTTGATATTTGTATTATACCAAAGAAAAATTAAAAAGCAAAACAAAAAAGACGATTTATTGTAATATTTGTTTTTTGACTTTTGAACCCAAAATCTAAATTTCACACAAATAAAAAAATATCATAATATATATTGACAAATTTTTTTGGAGCGAGTAATATATGCATTGTATGAAAAAATTTCAACAACAACAAAATATTCTTTTATTGTAAATATTTGTTACAATTGTTTTGTTGTATAAAAAATTAGAAATAAAAACAACCAAAGCAAATTGGTTGTTTTTTTGTTTAAAAGGAGAATTTATGAAATCAAAAACAGAAAAATTATTTGGAGAATTTGTATTTAGTGACAAGGTTATGAAAAAATATCTTGACCCATTTTCATTTCATACATACAATAAAATAAAAAATGAAGGTGGCGCATTAACATACAATATTGCACAAAAAATTGCAAAAGCAGTTATGAAATGGGCAAAGAGTAAAGGTGCATCACATTACACACATTGGTTTATGCCATTAACAAACCAAAGTGCTGGCAAGCAAGTGTCTTTTATTGAACCAACAAAGGGTAATAAGTTTATTGAAAAATTTTCGGCAAAAGACTTGATTAAAGGCGAAACTGATGCATCAAGTTTTCCAAATGGTGGAGAAAGAATGACATTTGAAGCAAGAGGATACACTGTTTGGGATTACACTTCGCCAATATTTATAAAAGAAGATAGTGCAAAAAATAGAGTTGTGTATATCCCAACCGCTTTTTGTTCATATAATGGCACTTGTTTGGATGAAAAAACACCATTACTTAGAGCACTTGAAAGTTTAAGTGAAAATTCGGTTAAACTAATAAATTTATTAGGTTACAAAAAGGTAAAAAAAGTAAATTTGAGCGTTGGTGCTGAACAAGAATACTTTTTAATAAATTCAAAAGATTTTGATAAACGTATTGATTTAAAATTCGTTGGGAGAACTTTGCTTGGTGCAAAATCAATAAAATCACAAGAATTGTGTTCACATTATTTTGGTGTTATTGAAGATAAAATTGGTGTATTTATGAATGATGTAAATAACACTTTATGGAAGATGGGAATAAGTGCCAAATTGCAACATAATGAAGTTGCACCAAATCAATATGAAATTGTACCAATATATAGTTTGGCAAACATCAGTTGTGACCAAAACTATCTAATTCTTCAAACGATAAAAGAAACAGCACAAAGGTACAATATGACTGCACTTTTCAGTGAAAAACCATTTAATGGAATCAATGGTAGTGGAAAACATGCCAATTTGTCAATAAGCACTGACACAGGAATCAACTTATTTGATTTGGGGCTTGAAGATAGGTTGTTATTTTACACTTTCTTTGTTTGTATGGTCTCGGGCATAGACAAATATAACAAACTAATAAGGTTGTCGACTGCGAATAGAGATAACGATTTAAGATTGGGTGGGAATGAAGCTCCACCGGCGATTGTTTCGGTGTTCGCAAGCGATTATGTCCAAAATGCGTTGAATATGTTTTTTGCGGACAAAAAAACTTTTGACAAGAAGAAATTTTTGGACACAAAAGTAAAAAGTTTGCCACAAGCACAAAAAGATTATTGTGATAGGAACAGAACAAGTCCGTTTGCTTTTGTTGGTAATAAGTTTGAATTTAGAATGGTAGGATCAAGTCAATCTTTAGCATTCCCTTTAACGTGCATAACAACATCACTTTCCAAAATAATCAAAGATTTGTATGAAAAATTGAAAGACAAAGAAAATGTTAGGGAAGACCTTACAAATGAATTAAAAGCACTTCTTTCTTTGCATGGCAAAGTGATAAATAATGGAAATTGTTATGACAAAAATTGGAAAGATGAAGCATTATCAAGGGGACTTATTGAATATAGAGATAGTTTGAGCGTTTATGACAAATTGCTTGACGATGACATTGTTGAATTATTTGGGGACGCTAATGTATTAAACAAAGACGAATTGTGTTTAAGGAAACAAGCACTAACATCAAAATATATCAAAACTGTAAAACTTGAAGCAAAAACAATACTTGAAATGCTTAATAAACAAATTTACCCAGTAATAAATACATACACAAACTCATTGTCAGTTCTCATGTCAAATTCTGTTGCAAGAACAAAAACTTTGGCGACAATAACAAAACTTTATGAAGAGTTATATAAACAAGTAACAAAGTTGTCGGTTTTAACTTTTGAAAAATTTAGCGAAGATAATGAATTTATAAGACAAGAATTTTTGCCACAAATGCAAAAGGTTAGAAGTGTGTATGATGAAATAGAAAAACTTTTGCCGACAAACTTGCTTGATATTCCAACATATAATGATATGTTATATTAGAAACAAAAAGCACAACAATTATGTTGTGCTTTTTGTTTAGTTAAGATATTCCAATTTTTTGTCATAAAATTCTTCATAAGTTTTTGTGTTAAAAGCCATGTTTTGTTCTTTAAGGTATTTGATATTATTTTTACCCGAAAGCTCATCTTGTGGGTATATTGGTTTTCCAATGTGCAAAATAAATTGTTTTCTATATATCCCGTTCTTTTTTCTTTTTAGGTTTTTGAAAGTGAAAAACATTGGAATAATAGGTACATTGTTTTTTGTTGCATAAAAGTATGCTCCGTCAATCAGTGGTCTTGGTTTTTCATAACACCACCAAAGTGAACCTTCTGGATAGAACAAAATATAATTGTTTTTGTCAAGGTATTTGGTTATTGCTTTTGAAAAATGTCTTAAACTTGGCAAACTTTCGCCAATTGGCATAATGCCTGCACCGCGCATACATTTGCCTAGTAAACTTTTGTAATTATTAAATGGTGCAACTGTTATTCTCAATTTGTTATGCCCAATTGCTCGCTTTATTAAAATTGAATCCATATTATTTATATGGTTTGATGTAACTATTGCTTTCTTTACACCTTTTAGATTTTCTTTTCCAACAACCTTTAGTTTAAAGTATGGAGGAATGACTAACTTTGCCACATTGAATAATGTTTTCCCAAATGAGCAACCGATTTGTGTAAAAAATCCTTTTTGCATATAATCATAGTTATCTGCAACAGGCAAAATCTTCTTTGTGTTGGGTGGGGTAGTGTGTGCCGAGAAATCTCTTGCTTTTTCACATTCATCAATTTTGTTTAGTATTTCGACTTTATTCATATATGCTACCTTTTTGTCTTTTGTTTGAATACATTACCTTTCAGTATAGAGTATATATGCAAACAAAAAAAGTATCAACAAAAATTTAAAAATATATTCTCAAACATAATTCTACTTTGACATACCATAAAAATTCTTATTCTATTTTAAATAGAATTGTTGTGTTTATTTGAAAAATCTTTATTAAAATGATAATATAGATGTATGGAAGATATAAAACAAAATATTTCAAAAAACTTAATTATGCTTCGAAAGAGTAAAAAAATGACTCAAAAAGATGTGGCAAAAGAGTTTAATTATTCAGATAAAGCAGTGTCAAGGTGGGAAATTGGCGAGTCTATGCCTGATATTGATGTGCTCCTTAAAATTTGTGATTTTTATGGTGTTGATTTCGATTGGTTAATACATGCACACGAAGAAGTCCCACAACCCAAAAAGAGCATAAAAGCACAAATTAGAATTGCAATTGCATTGCTGTTTGTTGTTAGTTGCTACACCTTGGCAACAATTATTTTTGTGTATAACATTTTGATGAAACAGTCAAGCACATGGAAAGTTTTTGTCTTTGCAACAAGCATTGCATTCATTATTTCGATATTTTGTAGCAGGAAGTGGTGGAGCAGAACGTGTACTTTCACTTTGTCGTCATTGTGCATTTGGTCTATTTTGGCGTCAATTTATGTCGCACTGTTGCCACAAACTATGGCTTGGCCAATATTTTTGCTTGGCATACCACTTCAAACAATTATTGTTCTTGTGTTTATTATAACAAAAGATAAAACTCAAAAATAACGCAAATAACGCAACCTTGACAAAATTTGACATGGAGATTATACTAAAAATATGGAACAAAAATATTACTACGATGCAACAAAGGGCTATTCGTTTGATAGTTATGTAAAGTTTTTTAGGTCACTTAGGCAAAAGGGTAATGCCAAGTTTGTTTATACCTTAAGGGAAGAAGACTTGCTTAAAGGCGACATTATGTCCCAAATTGAAAATATTAACATAATAATCAAAAAGTTGAAAAAGAGTGGAATTGATAAAAATGAAATAGTTATTTCTTTTTTACATGACAAATCTTACAAAACAAATTCAAACGAAAGTTGCAAAGTGTTATATGAACTTGAACAACATTTTTCTGGGTATAAGATAGGAATAGAATCTGGCGATGTTACTTGGTCAAGTGAGCAAATCGTAAATGCAAATAAAAAACTTGATAAAATTGTTGAAGACATAAAAAGTAAAAACTTATCAAAACTTGAGCAATTATTTTTGTCATATAGCATTATTACTCAAAAAATATACAAGGAAGCTTCAAACAATGAAAGTTTGTACACCTCAAGAGAAGTTTATGGGATACTGAACTCTGACAAAATTGTTTGTGTTGGTTATGTTGAATTACTAAAAGAGATAATGGCAAGGCTTGGGATTGAAAATGATATAAAGATTTTCTCAAACAAAGTAAAATTACCCGGCAAAACAAAAACGGAATATCACGAAAATTGTATTATCTATATAAAAGATGATAAATATGGTTTGGACGGCTATTATTATTGCGATCCAACATGGGATTCCAAGAGAGAAGGTGACACAAATATAAGACTTGCATATTTTATGTTGCCACTTCGAGATGTAAAAAACATTAGCTCAATTATTCAAACCTATCCGGTTAGGTATGAAGAGATTGAACATTTGACAGCAACTTACAACAAAATTTCATCATATCATAGACCGCAATATGCAGATGAAATAAGTCTTGGGCAAACAGGTCTTGTTATGACCGAAAAGTTGAGCAATTTTTTGGAAAATGACAAAAAATTGCGTGCAATGATTGGACAAAACAATATTTATTCCAATATGTCAATTGATGGAATTTATGGAAAAGACCCAAAATTTGTTTACTCATTATTAAGACAAAGAAGCAAAGAATATAAAATATCAACAATGCTTGAACTTTTGAAAAATGTTTTAAAGAAAACAAACCCAGAAGAAACAGATGAAGCGATAAATGAAAAGGTTTCAAAAATATATCAAGAAAATTATAACAACACTCAAAAGTGTTTAAATAGGAATGCAATTTCGTGTTTTTCAATGTACCAAAATAGAATGGCAATAAACGGCGAAAGTGTAGACAAAAACACAAAAAATATTTTGTTGAGTGTATTACCAAAAAATAACGAAAGAGAGATGTGATATCTCTCTTTTTATTTATAAAACTGATATGAAATTGAACCTTATTTTTGCATCGCAAAATAGCATTGCGGGGAAATATCATTCACGAACGAGAATATCATTGAACACTTGTGGTTCAATTTCATTGTAATAAAAGCAAAGACGGACTAGCGAAGAAAAGTGC
>DJER01000038.1:12143-38054 GCA_002431905.1 Christensenella sp. UBA5893
ACGCCCCAAAAATGAAGATTTGAAATGAAATTTCAAATCAAAATAAAAGGGCGATGTTTTTTCTATGGAGCAAGTGATGAGAATCGAACTCACGACCAAAGCTTGGGAAGCTTTTGTTTTACCACTAAACTACACCTGCATTGCAAGTATTATTATACCTAAATAAAAATTTTTGTCAAATGATTGATGTTTCTTTTTTATTGTTTAGTATATATACATTACATCTTTTGCATATTGACCATACCTCCATATTGTGGTAAAATAAAAATGTAGGGGAATATGGAAAAAGAAGTAAAATTTTATTATCCAGCAATATATGCAGAAGTCAACAAAGATTTTGACAAAAATATAAAAGATTACAAGGCAAAATGCAAAGAGTTAGGACGAACAGATGTTAAATTTGTGTACCTATTTAACGAGAGTGAATTGCAGTATGATTCAAAACCTTTTTTAAATAAAAGTCTTGAAGATAGAATAAATTATGCATATAACAAACTAAAATGGAAGATAAATAAAGACAATATTATCATTTCGTTTAAGCATAGTTCAAATGCTTATCTTGATAGTAATGTTACTTGCAAAAAATTGTATGAGTTAACACAAAAATATCCTTATATCAATTTGGGAATTGAAGATGCTGATATAACTTGGGGAGTTTATGACATTATAAAGGCAAACCAAAAATTGGACGATATAGCTGACAAAATTAAAAAGTTAGATCTATCCCCAGCAGAACAATTGCTAATGGCATATTTTGAAGTGACTGGTATTCCATATCAAGAAGAAAATTGTGATGAAGACAAGTGCACTTCAAGAGCAATATATTCAATACTTAATTCCAACAAAATTGTTTGTGTTGGCTATGTTGAATTGCTTAAAGAAATAATGGCAAGAGTTAATAAAAATAACATTGTTATGTTTGAGAATAGTTTGGTTGTAAATGAAAATGGCGAAGACTATAATCATATGACAGCAATTGTTTATCTTAAGGATGAAAAATATAAGTTGAATGGCTACTATTATATAGATCCAACATCTGATACAAGAATAAAAGATAGACCTCACAGATATTCACTTACTTCATTTTTAGTTCCACTAGATATGCTAAAATATTCAATTGAAGAATTAAAAACTGACACAATAACTCAAAAACGTGGGATAGTACAGTTGAGCGATGTGTTAGATTCAAATACAAAACTAAACTATAACTATATAAACGATTTGCCAAGTTCGGTTGTAAATAATGATGCAAGACCAAATATAAGTCTTTTAAATCATATGATTACTAATTGTGTTGAATTAAGAGAAAAATATAACATTAACGAAAACACACAAAAGGAAACATTAAAAGCAACAAAAAATAAATTGATGGCTGACCATGAGTTGTGCTTTAATTTATTGAAATCTCAAAGCAAGTCAATTAGAATAGGTCAACTTGTTACAATGATTTTTGCAGTTCTTGCAAAGAATAACTTTACATGGGAAGAAGCATATTCAAGAATAAAATATATTTTAAGGAATAACAAGGTAAAAGAAGAAATATTCTTTCATAAAAATGATTTGTCATGTTTTTCATACAACAACCTAAAAAGGTTTTGTGAAAAATATCCAGAACTGAATATTTTTCAAGAACAATCAACTAAAAAAGATGATACAAAAAAAGACGACAAACAGCAATCTCAATAAAAAAGGCTAGGCAAAAAAAACGCCTAGTCTTTTTAGTTATTATTGTCATCAACTACATCAATTTTTTTGTCACCATCTTTGCCATAACCTTTTTCTCTTTCAAAGTAATCTCTTTTGTAGTCATCGGTAAATGACCCGTCTTGGTTATAGTAGTAATCATTTTCTTTTTGGGCTTCTTCATATTGTTGAGAATACTCATAATTTTGTTTGTTCAAAGTGTTTAAATCACCTTGCTTGGATTTTAGCACAAATGTGAGTACAATTCCTGCAAGAACAAACATGCAAAGAACAACACTCATACTAATTATCATTGTTTTTAATTTTTTCTTTTCGTTTTCCATTTAACTTCTCTTTTGCGAAATTTACAAATTTCTTGAAAAGATTATAGCACCAATTTTTTGTTTTTGCAAATAGTTTTCCAAGTGAGATTCTTTCCAAGAATAATGCAAAGAAAAATGAGATAAAAATATATGCTCTAAAAACGCCATAATTAAATTTTAAATTTATTAAAAAAATAACAATAAAACAAATAATTGTTGAAAAAAATTGTAAAGTATTTTTAATTATTTTATTTTCATTGCATAAAAATGTAATTAAATATGAAATATCAAATAAAAATCCACACAAAAAACCAAAAATAATTAAAATAAAAAATATTTTTGGTTCATTTAATGTTTCAAAAATAATCACTTAAATATCCTTTTAATAAGTGGTAATTTTTCTTTTTTTTGAGTCCATTTTATTGATAAAATTAAACCATTAACATTAAGTTCGTTTTTTTCTTCGTCAAGTTTTGTTGTCTGCAAGTCTTTGCCAAGAATTTGCATTTCGCTTCCCATTGCAAACAAAATTATTTGACTTGGAGAAAAGGAAATAACTTTTTCAACACCGGTTATTGTCATTATGTTTTGATTTTCGATTGTAATGATACTTTCTTTCATAAACTTATTTTCCATACAATATGTATATTTTACACTTTTTTGTGTATGACAAAATTTGCAAAATAAAACAACTTTTGTTTTTTCATAACTTGCAAAAATATATATGTAGTGATAAAATATACATTGTTAGTTGTCACATGTATTGCAATGTGACTTGTCAAAATATAACCTTATAATAAATAAAGGAGTTAGTTATGATTATACTTGAAAATGCAAAAGAACAAATTGAAAAATTTAAAGACACTTTGAATATGATAAAGGAGTGTCTTTGACTTAGATAAGCTAAAACAAGACTTGCAAGAATTAAGAAAAGAACAAGAAAGTCCAGATTTTTATAATGATTTGGAAAATAGTAAACGAGTTGGGCAAGAATTAAAAAACAAAGAAGCAAAACTTGAAAGAATTTCAAAATGCGAAAGTGAAATTGATGATTGTGAGTCTATTTGTGAACTTCTTGAAATGGAAGCAGACTCCGAACTTGAAACAGACCTTGAAGCAAAACTAAAAAATCTTGAAACCGAACTTGACGATTTTAAAATTGAAACATTATTAAAAGGCAAGTACGATGCAAATAATGCAATACTTACTTTACACGCCGGTGCTGGTGGAACGGAAGCTCAAGACTGGACAGAAATGCTTTTTAGAATGTATCAAATGTATGCCGAAAAACGTGGCTACACAGTAAAAGTTTTGGATAGTTTGGATGGCGATGGTGCAGGATTTAAGAGTATCACTTTTATGGTGTGTGGCGAAAATGCATATGGCTACCTTAAATGTGAAAAGGGTGTGCATAGATTGGTTAGAATTTCGCCTTTTGATGCAAATGCAAGAAGACACACAAGTTTTGCAAGCGTTGAAGTTATGCCCGAAATTGAAAAGTTGCCTGAAATTGAGATTAGACCAGAAGACTTGAAAGTTGACACTTATCGTTCAAGTGGAGCAGGTGGACAACATATTAACAAAACTGATAGTGCAGTAAGAATTACACATATTCCAACAGGGTTTGTTGTTTCTTGTCAAACGGAAAGAAGTCAAATTCAAAATCGTGAAACTGCAATGAAAATGCTATATAGCAAACTTGCCGAAAAACAAGAAGAAGACGAAATGAAAAAACTTGACCAAATAAAAGGCGAAATAAAAAAAATTGAATGGGGAAGCCAAATTAGGAGTTACGTCTTTTGCCCATACACAATGGTAAAAGACCATAGAACCAACTATGAAACTGCCGATATTCAAGGTGTTATGAATGGCGATATTCAACCATTTATCAATGATTATTTGGTAAAAAGTAATTAAGGGAAAAATTATGAAATTAAGTGAAGAAAAATTAAACGATTTAAGAAATAAAAAAAGTGTAAAAATTCTTTCCATAGAATCAAGTTGCGATGAAACAAGTATTGCAGTTGTTGAAAATGGAAGAAATGTTTTATCAAATGTTATTGCAACACAAATAGATATACACACTCGTTTTGGTGGGGTTGTTCCAGAAGTTGCATCAAGAAACCATATCACAGCAATTTCAAATGTATGCAAACAAGCCCTAAAAGACGCAAATTGCACCTTTGATGATATTGACTTAATTGCAGTGACATATGGTGCAGGACTGCTTGGTGCATTGCTTGTTGGTGTAAGTTTTGCAAAAGGCCTTGCATATATGCTCAATAAGCCACTTGTTGCAGTAAGTCACATAAAGGGCCATATTGCGGCAAACTATTTGACATATAAAGAACTTGAGCCACCATTTTTGTGCTTGATAGTTAGTGGTGGACATACTGCAATTGTAAATGTTCCAAATCATACCGACCTTGAACTTGTTGGGACAACTGTTGACGATGCAATAGGTGAAGCCTTTGATAAGGTTGCAAGAGTTATAGGACTTGGTTATCCCGGCGGACCAAAGATAAACAAAATGGCAGAGAATGGTAAAGATAATATAGTTTTTGCACACAAAAATATTTTGGCAAACACATATAACTTTAGTTTTAGTGGGATAAAAACCGCAGTGATAAACTATGTTCATAACAAACAACAAAAAGGCGAAGAAATAAATGTTCAAGATATTTCTGCAAGCTTTCAAAAATGTGTTGTTGATGAATTGGTGTCAAAAACAATTAAAGCAGTAAAAGAATTTGGACAAGATAAAATTGTTGTTGCTGGTGGTGTTGGTGCAAATACAAAACTTCATCAAGTTTTGGAAAGTGAGTGTAATAAAATTGGAGTAAAAATGTATTCGCCAAGCCTTAAACTTTGCACAGATAATGGGGCAATGATTGGTGCACACGCATATTATCAAGTGCTGAATGATGGCGAAGTTGCTGACCTTGATTTGACAGCACATTCAGTTGTTGAATTAAAGTAAAAATTGAAATATTTTTTGGAAAATTAAAAAAAGTTGTTGACAACAAATGCCTATAATGTTATTATGATTAGGCATTTGGGGGTTTAGCTCAGCTGGCTAGAGCGCCTGCCTTGCAAGCAGGAGGTCATCGGTTCGATTCCGATAATCTCCACCAGAGATTATACACAAGTCTTTTGACTTGTGTTTTTTTATGCTTGCATAAAAAAATACAAGGAAAAAGGGTTGTGTATGGAATCCCGCAAGGGATTACATTTCAAAAATTTTATATTTTTGAAAGATAATCTCAAATAATATTAAATAAAGCGAAGCAAGAATTGTGAAATTTTCACTAGTGAGTCTATATATTCTTTTAAAGATAATTTTGTGAATATGAAATTTTAATTTATTAAAAAATGTAAGTAGAAATTTTAAATAGAAATAATGTTTTTAATATAAAAAAATAATAACATAAAAAATATCAAAACAAAACAATTATTTCAATGTAAGGGAATATTCCCAAAATATATCTTGACAACTAAAAATTAAAGATGTAAAATGCAACAAACTCAAAATAAAGGAGAAAAAATAATGAAAAATTTTTGTAAAATATTTGTGCTACTACTTGCTTTAATTACTTGTGCGGTGTTACCACTTACTGGTTGTGGCAATAGTGGAGATGTGCACAACCTTAATATGGTAGGGACTGTATATTCACATGGGACAAACATTGTGGAAATCACTTTTGATGAAAAAAGTGAAGATGCTTCCGAATTTGATAGCAAAATTTCAGCAAAGGATATAAAGTTAAAAGGTGCAGTTGCTGGTAAAACAGTAAGTAGTGTTGAATTTGTTAATAAAACAACAATAAAAGTTACACTAACAGGAAAAGTCACTGCAAATCTTGAGAAAGACAATGTTGGTGAAATTGTTGTAAGTTCAAATGTTGTTAAGAATGGATATAATTCACATGCAGTTTTTACCGTTTCAAAATCAACTGTTATGTCCGGGGGTGGGATTAGTTCAGCAAGTGGAAATCTAAAGAAAGGTACAGTGACACTAAACGCATATGGGTGTGAATTTTCAGAATCAATTAGTGCAAGTGATATTACTTTAAAAGATATTCCAACTGCAGAAATAACAAATGTTGAAAGAATATCAAGCACAGAAATTTCTTTTAAATATAGTTACACAGCACAAAGCAGTGACCCAGCAAAACTTTATGCAAAATTATCAGCAAACACAACAAATATAAATGAAGAAATTTTAGTATATATCGACAAGGCATTGTAATAATCGGGATTTTGAATTGACAAATGTTATTATTTTTTGTATAATTTTTATTATTGAAAGGTAATAAGATGTATTCAAAAAAAAGAAAGAGTTTATTCTCGGGACTTGTTATAAATATTGTTAGCTATGCATTGTATATAATTTCAGGTTTATTTTATTTATATGCAGCATCAACAATAAATAATAGCTCATTGGATAGAGGCGGTTATGCAACACTTTTTATGGTAATTGTATTTATCATTTTATTTTCTGTTTTTGCACTAACATTCTCTAGTTTATCTTTGCGTAGTTGCAGAACAAAACCGGGGAATATTTATGAAAATCAAGCATTTGTTGTAACAACGTTTATTTGTAATTGTATAATTGCAATATTCAGTATAATTTTGGTATTTTGGTATTTTAATTATATATGCATAATTATGGCAGTAACATTGTTGATATCTGCTGGACTTATTGCAATAGATTATTATGCACAATCAAAATTGCTTGAAAAACAACATGAAAATAAAGAAGAATAAAAAGCCTTACATTATGTAAGGTTTTTTTCTTTTAAAATAACATTTTATATGCTAATATGTTCATATGAAAAGATTGGATATTTTTTTGGTTGAAAATAGACTTTGCAAAACAAGAAGCAAAGCAAACAATTTAATAAAAGAAGGAAATGTTAAGGTTGACGGTACAGTTATAACAAAAGCAGGCTTTTTTGTTAACGGGAACGAGAAAATTGAAATAAACGACATATGCCCATTTGTGTCACGAGCAGGACTAAAACTTTTTGGAGCATTAAAAGATTTTAATGTTGATTTGAAAGATAAAATTGTGCTTGATATTGGTTCTTCAACAGGTGGATTTACCGATTGTGCATTAAAAAGTGGAGCAAAAAAAGTTTATAGTGTTGATGTTGGAACAAGTCAACTTGACAGTAATCTAAAACAAGACAAACGAGTTGTTGTAATGGAAAACACCGACATACGAACACTTGACAAAAATAAAGTTGCAGATGTTGATTTTGTTGTTTGCGATGTTTCATTTATTTCTCTTACAAAAATATCATTTAAAATTGGCGAACTTATGAATACTGGCAACTTTGCAATTATTTTAATTAAACCACAATTTGAGTGTGGGAAAACTGAAGCAAAAAAGCATAAAGGTATTATAAAAGACGAAAAATTATATAAAATAATAATTGAACAAATAAAAAATGATTTTTTAAATTATGGCATAAAGATCTTGGATGTAAAAAAATCTTGTATTCAAGGTGGAGATGGGAATACAGAATTTGTTGCATTATGCGAAAAAGAATTTACAAAAGGGTAATCTTTGTGATATCTTTTTACTAGATTAAAAATTTTTTATTAACAGAGGACAAAATGTTTTTATCCATATATTATTTAACATTTATTTTGGCAAGCGTTGGAATGTTTGTTATTTGGCGCTTTTTATATAAAAAGAAAAATGAAATAAGATTTTTTAAAATGCTATCGTTAAGTCTTGCTGGAATATTTTGCCTATGGTATTATTCGGGCAGTGAACAAATATCTCAAACAGTACTTTTTGCAAACAGTCCACTTCCAAATGGGTTTTTGACATTTATTAGTTCGTTTGCAATTTGGTTTCAGTTTGCCAGCGTTCTGTTACTTATTATTTATCCTTATTTTAAAGACAACAAGACAATTGTTCACTTTATAAAGTTTTTTGCGTTGCCTGTCAGTTTGTTAAACTTGCTAACTTTTGTTCCACAAATTTGGGGTATAGGTGGAATGGGTGTCACCCAACACTTTGACGGAAGGACACTTATTTACGCACTTATGTTGGGTGTTTGCTTGATGTACTCTTTTATGATATTTTGGCAAAACGGCAAATTTAGTGCAACAAAGCAATTGTGGATTTCGTATGCTTGTCTTATTGTCCCAATGCTGTTTTGTACAATACCAAACTATACTTTCCAACTTTTGTTTGGTTATGGCAATGTGACCGAAACTGTTAAAAAATTGTCACCATACCATAGATTTGTTTTGTACCTATCAGTCGTTATTCCATTCGTTATATATTTCTTGCTTCGAAACAAAAGCAAAGATTTCATAAAACTATGTTTGGTGTATATCGCACTTGGCACAATGATTATCTATACAAGAAGTTACACCTTTGAAACATTGTTGCATCCAACTGCTTGGCCTTTGCACCTTTGCAACACTGCAATGTTTTTGGTTCCATTGTGCCTTATATTCAAAATGGACAAGTTGTTCTATTTCACACTTTTCATAAATGTGTTTGGAGCATTCCTTGCAATGATAATGCCAAACTATAGTGATGCATATATGTTGAGTTCAAGAATTGTCAACTTTTGGGTAAATCACTACTGTGCTTTCTTTATGCCAGTTTTAATTGTTGCCTTGGGAGTGTACAAAAGACCAAAACTCAAAGATTTTAAAAATGCTATGATTGGGTTCTTGATGTACTTTTTACTTGTGCTGATTGTGAATGCGTGGTTTAGCAATTATGGCGAAGTTGACTTCTTCTTTATAAATTCGGACTTTATTGCCGACAAGTTGGGGCAATGGGCAAAAGATTTAAGAGATGTTATTCTATCGTTTAAGATAGGGAATCTTACGTTCACATTCTATCCACTATATCAATCATTATTTTTCTTGGTTTACTGTTTAATGGGGCTTGGGGTGTGGTTCTTGTTTGAACAATTCTTCACCATTGCAGATAACCATTATGATATGTTACAAAGACACAAAAAAATAAAACAAGACCAATTGGCACTTATGTGTCAACTAAACGGAAGGAGTGAAGAAGAACCTATGTATGAAGAAAATGTAAATAAACTTGTAATCAAAGATTTAACAAAAAGATATTCATCAAGCGATGTGTATGCAGTTTACAAAGCAAATTTGGAAGTTAATGGTGGAGAAATTTTTGGATTTTTGGGTCCAAATGGTGCAGGAAAAAGTACAATTATCAAAAGCATTGTTGGAATTCAACCAATAACAAGTGGCGAAATTGATGTTTGTGGATATGATGCTGAAAAACAACCTGTAATGGCAAAACGTCAAATTGGATTTGTTCCTGACCATTATGCATTATACGAAAAATTGACAGGAAGGGAATATATTAACTATATTGCAGATCTTTATGATGTTTCGCTTGAAGATAGAAACGAAAGGATAAAGAAATATGTTGACCTTTTTGAACTTAATGGTGCATTTGATAACCAAATGAAAACATATTCACATGGTATGAAACAAAAAATAACAATCATTGCTGCTCTTGTTCACAATCCAAAAGTTTGGATACTTGACGAACCATTGACAGGTCTTGACCCAACAAGTATTTATCAAGTTAAAGAGTGTATGAAACAACACGCAAAAGAAGGAAACATCGTGTTCTTCTCAAGCCATATTATTGATGTTGTTGAAAAAATTTGCGATAGAATTACAATCATCAAAAAAGGTCAAATCAGAGCAACAGCATATGTAAAAGATTTGGAAGCAAAAGGTATTGACCTTGAAGAATTTTATCTTGATATCATAAATAATGAAGATAATGATGCAATTGTTGTAAAAACTGGCGAAAAAGAAAATGCTTTGCCAAAAACCCAAACAAATGAAACAAAGTAATAAAAGGTAAAAAATGAATCACTTAAAA
Source organism: Christensenella sp. UBA5893 (assembly GCA_002431905.1). Lineage (GTDB taxonomy): Bacteria > Bacillota > Clostridia > Christensenellales > UBA1242 > UBA5893. The sequence goes on from DJER01000038.1 coordinate 22,053, forward strand.
CCACTTGTAATGATGCAATTAAAGGACAAAATTGATTTTTCGTTCCTAAAAAGCAAAAAGAAAACAATAACCAAAGTAGTATTTACTATTTTGGCTTTTGTTGCAATCACTGCATTATGCTTTGCCTTTTTTAAGGTAAGTGCTATGCTAAACCTATTTTCGCTTATATCAACAGTTCCATTGTCGGTTGTTGTTGTTGCTTTCACAATAATGTTTTTGCTTTCGTGCATATCATGTACATATAACTTGATGCAAAAATTATACTTTTCGCCTGATAATCAGGTTTTACTTACAATGCCGGTTAATTCAAACCAGGTGTTTGTTTCAAAACTTGTTGTGTTTTACATTTATGAATTGATAAAGAATTTCTATTTTATGATACCAATGTTTTTGGCATATGGAATTTTTGCACATTTTTCAATTCTTTTTTATCCTTGGCTTATTATTTGCTTTTTCTTTATTTCAATGTTGCCGGTTCTTATTGGAGCGATATTGAGCATTCCACTTATGTTTATTTCGTCAAAATTAAAACAAATGCCAATTGTTAGAATTATTTTGTTTGCATTGGTGTTTGGTGCAATAGTATTTGGGGTTATAAAGTTAATTACAATAATTCCAGCAGATATAAACATTGTTCAAAACTGGGGGAAAATTTATTGGCGAATACAAGATTTCCTTGCTTGGTTTAATAATGCATTTATTGTGTTTGCATATCTTGTTGAAATGTTATGTGGACATATGGTCAATTTAACATTCAAATTGTTTTCAATCAACACATTGTATATTTTTCTTATCTTGCTTGCAAGCATAGTTGTATTGTGCTTTATAGGATATTTCCTTGCAAGACCACTATTCTTTAAAATGGCATCAAAACCTTTTGAATACAAAAAGAGAATAATAAAAAAAGAATATGAAAACAAAAAACATAATTACTTTCAAAGTGGCGTACTTACAAATCTAAAATTATCACTAAGAAACCCACAATTTTTGTATAATTACATTGGAATTTTAATCGTTTTGCCAATTGCAATTCTATTGCTTAACAAAATATTCAATGCAATGAATACAAAACTCCTTGGAACATATATGACATTAAGTTTCAATATATTGCTTATAACTTTAATCGTTTTGTCGTCAAATGTTATTATTTCATCAATATATTCAAAAGATGGCAGAGCAAGTTACTATTTTAAAACAACACCAAAAAGTTACAGCAAAGTTTTATTTCCAAAACTTATGTTTAGTTTGGTTATTTCGTTTGTTGGAATTGTTGCAACAAGTATTGTGTTTGGAATATTTGCAAAACTCTCTGTATGGCAAATAATAATGTGTATTTTATTTATCTATGGACTATATTCTGGACACTTGTTTTGGAGTGCAGAGTTAGACCTTATGAATCCACAAAATGAGCAATATGCAACATCAGGCAATGAAGAAACAAACCCAAATGAAACAAAATCAACAGTTTTTGCATTCATAATTTCAGGTCTTGCAACAATCATTTCGCTTTTGTTATTCATTGAAAATGTAAATGTTGCATGGTTTAAGTTAATGCTTATTGGTATTATCTTTGGTGTGGCAAGAATTTACTTGTATTTTGACAAAATAAAACTCTATTACAAAGAAAAATAAAAAGGAAACAATATGAAAAAATCGGTTGTAATCTTAATACTTATCATCTACATAGCATCAATTGCTTTTGTGGGATTTTTTGGAATGAAGATGTTAAGTTATAATGAGGTAATAAAGCCAGAAAGAGTTGAAATAATAAATCAAGACCTAAAGCAAACCAGCGACAGTGAAGGCGAATACAAATATATTGTAATAGATTTGGAAGAAACCACAAGTTACACTTTGGAATGGAAAGTATATCCAGAGAATGCATCACAAGACGTTGAATTTGTTTATGACAAAACAAATCAAGTTGCTCAAGTTAATGCTTGGGGTGCAGTAACATTTAACAAAAAAGGAACAATAACCATAATCGTTAGAGCAAGTGGGGGGATGAGCACTATATATGCGAGGGTGAAAATTATCGCCTATTAAAACGCAAAATTATGGGAATCTTCTTTGTTTCTGAATAAAAAATCCGACAGTCATTTGGGTAACCAAACTCCTGCCGGATTTTTATTAAATTTTGTGATTTATTCATAAAAAATTAATTTTTCTATACCAAACAGCCCTTGTTTTTTTATCACTGTAATGTTATCTCCAGCATTATATTTTTCATATGTTTTTTGACTTACTTCTGTTTTTATATTTTTATTTTGATAGTTGACAATTAAGTAATATGTTATTTCATCGTTATTATTTGTCCAAGTGGTTGTTTCAATTATTTCACAAGCAATTTGTTGTGGAGTTGAATAATCATATGAAGTATCAACTGTGTGAATAATTGTAGGGCATAAGATTAAACCAATCATTATAATCACGAACAATGTCGATTTTTCTTTCTTATATTCTTTAGTAAATATAAGCATAGTTGCAATAAAAACAACAAATAATATAGCAGAATAGATTATTAGCTTTATTGCATCATAGTACATATACATAACAGGACTGATAATTAAAGCAATTAAGGCAAACAAAAGTGGGAAAATAAGTGTATTTTGAGAGATATTTAATTTTCCATTTTGAATACCTGGGTTATAAAAATTACTCTCTTTTAAAGTAATATATTTTGGATACTTAATATATGAAACAAAAGGAATTAAACATATAATAATACATAGAGTTGTAAAAATTACATTTGCAATTTTGTTGGCGTATAATATAAAATATAGACCAAAAATAACAGATGAAATAGTTGAGTAGATGCAGAAAAATTTGTTTAGTTTGTTAAGTATTTTTTTATGATTACTAGAGTATTCAATATTCTGTATGTCGTGAGTTTTATTTATTATCGTAATGTTGTTATCAAAAAAGTTTGTTAAATCATTTTCGCCTATTGAATTAATCAAGACGTATCTTTTATTTTTGCCATTTTTTAGTGAAATTGTTATATTACCATAATTTATTATTTGATTATTATCTTTTAAAACTGCACTGATTTTATCAATATTTTCTTGTGTTAAGATGTAGTCTTTTTTGTTGTCTTTATTAATGTCAATATTGGAAAAATTTTTTATTATTTTAGATTTATCAATACCTGATAGGCTATTCCCGATATGATGAAAAATAAATGATTTATTTGTTTTTATAACTTGAAATAATGAACCAGTACCTTGAGTTGAAACAATAATTGAATTCTGTATGTAACCTATAGATTTTTTAAATTCTCCATCATCATAAATCATTGCATTTATTTTATCATTTTGTAACTGACTTCCATTAAGAGATATTTTTATGCTTTTATATGTGGTATAAGATGGTATAACTATTAAAGCAATACCCACCAAAGTAATTAAAGATAAGGCTATACTTGGATTAGAATTTGAAGTAAATTCAACTAATATCATAATTATAACTATGGTTAGAAATAAACTCAAAATTATGAAGAACCCTTTTTTATTTGAAAAAATATAAAATATAAAACTTATTGCTGTTGGTAAAAATAACAAAGATAGAATACGAAAAAATACTCCCGATAAAGGTAATTCTGTTATATTTCCGGTTGGAGATAGGCTTGCAAATATAGCAAACAAAATTGCTGATACTATAAAACCTGATAAACCTATAAAAAGTTTTTTTCTTGTAAAATTCAATATATACCCCCTATGTTAAATATATGATAACATAATAACTATAAATTTGTTACAAAAATAATTAATTATGGAAAAGTAAATAAAAAAGAATTATGATTTTTATCATAATTCTTTTTAGATAATTTTTAGTTTCTTATCGCTTTTATTTCAAAAACCAAAGTTGTGCCATTTGGAGTTTCAACATTAACAATATCGCCAACTTTTTTGCCTAATATTTCTTTTCCAACAGGAGATTCGTTTGAAATAAGACCTTCAAGTGGGTTACTTTCTGTTGAACCAACAATTTTGTAGGTAACATTTTCTTCAAATGTTTTGTCATAAAGGTCAACTGTGCAACCAATACCAACTTTGCTTGTGTCAACATCGTCAATAATAACTGCGTGTCTTATTTTTGATTCCATTTCTTCAATTTCGGCTTCGATTCTTGCTTGTTCGTCTTTTGCTGCATCATATTCAGCATTTTCACTTAGATCACCAAACTCTCTTGCGATACCGATTTTCTTAATAACTTCTGGCCTTTTTTCTGTTTTGTATATATGCAACTTTTCTTCAAGTTGCTTTAATCCTTCTCTTGTTAAATAAACTGCTTCTTCCATAAATTTACCCCTTTATAATGTAAAAAAATTTCAGCGTGAAAACTTCACACCAAATTAACGTTGTGTATTGTAGCAATATTTTTTATATTTGTCAATAAAAATTTTGAAATTACCACAAAAGCGTTCCATAAATTTATATGTATATATTAAAAAAATATTCACAAAATATACTTGAAAGCGTTATGACAATAATTTCGTTTATAATTTTAATAGTTGGTGGAATGAATTGGATGAGTATTGGACTTCTTCAATATGATTTTATTGCGGGATTTTTTGGAACACAGGCAAGCATATTTTCAAGATTACTTTACATAGCAATTGGGGTCGCAACTTTTTATATAATTTTTGATATGTTAAAAAACAAAGGGAAGGTTGTTTTATTTCACAAAAAGTCACATCAAAAACAAAAAGAAGAAAGTGAAAGTTCTCATGATATTTTGGCAGAATAGACTTTAAATTTGTTGACTATTTTTGGGGATACTTATAAAATAAAATTATGATAACATTAGTAATATTAGATGGTTTTGGAATAAATAAAAGTAAGTATGGCAATGCGATAAAGTTGCAGGGCACACCATATCTTGACAAATTAAAACATTTTCCACACACCGAACTGCTTGCAAGTGGCGAAGCGGTAGGGCTCTCTGCTGGGCAAATGGGCAACAGTGAAGTTGGACACTTAAACTTGGGGGCAGGTAGAATTGTTTATCAAGATTTGCCAAAAATTGATAATGAAATTGCAACTGGCAACTTTTTTAAGAATCCGGCATTAAACAAAACAATGGACAATTGTTTGGCACACAATTCAAGTTTGCATATTATGGGGCTTGTTAGTGACGGGGGTGTTCACAGTCACATAAACCATTTGTATGCACTTGTTGATATGGCAAAAAATAAGGGTATAGAAAATGTATATATACATTGTTTTATGGATGGAAGAGATACATTGCGAGATAGTGGTGTAAAGTTTATTGAACAATTAAAAGCCCATATACAAGGCAAAGCCGAGATAAAATCTCTTTGTGGAAGAGTTTATGCAATGGATAGGGAAAATCGTTGGGATAGAATTGAAAAGGCATATGATATGCTTACACTTGGTCAAGCTGACAACTATTATCAAGACCCAATAACAGCACTTAATGACAGTTATAAAGGCGGAATATATGACGAATTTATTTTGCCAACAATAATCGGCAAACCGGCGACAATTGATAGTTATGATTCGGTAATATTCTTTAATTACAGAACTGATAGAGCAAGAGAAATTACACAAGCATTAACTCAAAAGCCATTTGACAAATTTGAAACGAAGCATTTAAACAATTTAACATATTGTTGTATGACAGAATATAATGCAGATTTTAAGGATGTACTCATTGCATATCCGCCTGAAAAAATTGAAGATAATTTGTCTGCAATAATCTCAAATGCGGGGCTGAAGCAATTTCACACAAGCGAAACAACAAAATATGCACATGTGACATTTTTCTTTAATGGTGGAATTGAAAAACCATATAAAAATGAAGATAGAAAACTTATTGAAAGTGAAAATGTACAAGATTTTAGTCAAACACCAAAAATGAAAGCATATGAGATAACCGATGAAGTGATAAGAGCAATTGCATCGCAAAAATATGATTTTATTTTGGTAAATTTATCAAACCCAGATATGCTAGGACACACTGGAAATTTGGAAGCGACAAAGCAAACAATTCAAGTTGTGGACAAATGTGCATATGCAATTGCACTTGCTTGTTTAACTGCTGGTGGGTATTGCATAATAACGGCAGACCATGGAAATTGTGAAGAAATGCTTGACAAAAAGGGGAATGTGCTCACAAGTCACACAACAAACCCAGTACCACTTTGGCTCATTAGTGAAAAATATAAAAATGTGAAACTTGCCAAAGGTAAACTTTGCAATGTTGCACCAACCATACTAAAAATTATGGGACTTGAAAATGATATACCAGCTGGTATGTCTACACCACTATTTTAGATTTTAGGCACAAAAAACGGCGATATACTTCGTTTACTACATAAAAAATCTGACAGTCATTTGCGTTAGCAAACCCCTGCCAGATTTTTTTGTAAGTATTTAATCTTCAAGTCCAAGAAGATAATCTGTTGATACCTTAAAAAATTTTGCAAGTATAACTAATTGTTCACCTTTAATGTCATTTGTATTATTTTCCCATCTACAAATAGTTGCATTGCTGATTTGTAAACATTTGCTTAATTCAAAAATTGATAGCCCCTTTTCTGTTCTTAACTCTTTTAATCTTTCTCCAAATACTTTCATATTATTTATTCTCACTTTTGCTTAATAATAATATTACAAAAGTGTAATAAAATTATTGACATTACACATATGTAATGATATAAATAGACTATGGAATAATAAAAGTATGGGAGTTATATTATGCAATCAAAAAATGGTGTAAATGTAAATAAAATAATCAAATATATTAAGGATGAAAAATTAAGTAAAAAAGAATTTTGTAAAAGGTGTGAAATTTGCGTAGAAACACTAAACAAAATTTTAAGGAAGCAAACAAATGTTGGAATTATTGCAATATTTAAAATTGCGAAAATTATAAAAATTGATATTTGCCAATTATTTTGTTAAAAATATGAAAATATTTCGATTTTAACCTTTATTTTTTTCAATATTTATGTTAATATTTTTAGGCAAAGGAAAAATATTAAAAATGAGCAAAATTTACAAATTTTACAAACAAAGATTGATTGAAATCAGTGGTAAGAACAGAAGCCTTTACACAAAAAGAGTAACAAACAAATTTAGTTACGATATCGGCAAAATTTTTGCAGGTGATGAAAAAATGACAAATTCACTTGTAGATTTTTTGTGGTCAGGCAAAAAACTCTCTTTTGAAGTCATTGGGAAAAGTGACAAAGATTTAATCTATAAAAATCTTAATGTTGAAGACAAGTTGAATAGATACAAAACAACTTATCAAGACGAAAATGGAGAAGAAAAAACTGACTATCTTAAAATTGAAAGGGCAAAGAAACAAGAATTAAAAAGAATGATGATTCATGAAACAAATTGCTTAAAACAATTAAAAAGAGAGATTGAAGAATTTGAAAGAGAAACAGGAAGATACGAACTTTATGTTGGGTATCCTTTTGTTGAGGGGTACATTGGCAAAGATTTAATGGTAAGAGCCCCACTTGTTATGTTTCCTGTTAGCATAAATATAGAAAACGAAACAACAGCAAGCATTGAACTTTTAAGCAATGAAACAATCAAGTTTAACAAAGTGCTTTTGTTTGCCTATGCAACAGCAAGAAAATTAAACATTGACGAAATGGAAACTGATTTTGACGACCTTAAATCAAACGGTTTTAAAAATGTTCAAGATGTTATTGACTATTTGGAAAAATTTGATATTCATATCACAAACAATACATCAACATCTTTTGTACCTTTTGTTCAAGATAAAGACCCAAAGCAAGGTGGACTTGAAGTTTTTAACTATTGCGTTTTGGGGAGATTTCCTTTAACAAACAGTATATATAATGACTATGAAGTTTTGGAGAAAAAGCAATTGACAACATCGGCAATTGATGAGTTATTGCTTGCCAAAACTGCAAAGAAAAATAAAAAAATAAGTCAAGATATGTTCCCAATAAGCAACCTTGACTATGCACAAACTGAAACAATAAAAAATCTTAATGTCAACTCAAATATGGTTATATATGGACCACCGGGAACAGGTAAGAGCCAAACCATTGTAAATGTGATAACCGATGCACTTACAAAAGGTAAAAAGGTTTTGGTTGTAAGCCAAAAGAAAGCTGCTCTTGATGTTGTATATAACAGACTTGCCACCCTAAATCAAAAAGCAATGCTTATTGCTGATAGTGACAAGGCGAAAGCGGAATTTTATCAAAAAGCAAAACTTGAGCATGAGAACATTATGCAAATTGAAGAGATAGCATCTCTTGACAAATACCATACTTTGCAACAACAAATTGAAACCGAAATTGGTGAACTTGAAAGTATGAATGATGTTTTGTTTGCACAAAGAGAATATGGACTAACTTTGCAACAAATGTATGCAAATAGTGAAATTATTGGAAAGAATAGCAAAGATTATTCTGTGTTCCAAAATATGCAACAAAATGAAGAACTTATGAATATGGATTTTGCAACAATAAGCGAAGCCCAAAGACTAATCAAAGACAAGAAAAAAGACAATTTGTATTTTAAGTTCCTAGAGAAAAAACAAATCAATCCACTCATTGACTATATTAAAAGTGAAATAGATATTCACACATTAAGCCAAGCACAAAACTTAATTAAGAGCGTTATATCTTCGAAATTTATTCCTTTTGATATGACAAAAAGACCATACGCAAGAGATTTGCTTTCATACTATCTTGAACATAATGAAAGTGAAGATATCGACTATGCACCACTAACAAAATATATCGCATCAACAAGATATCCAAAACTCTATGCACAACTTAATGCAAGTCATGTGCTTTTGCCAATGTATCCATTCATAAAGAGCAAGACAAATAAAATTGAAAAAGAAATTGAAAGTACTTTTGACGAAACATTAAAAGACCTTAAAGAATATATTCAAGGATACGATGTGTTAAAAAAAGTACTTGAACCAAAAGGTTATTTATTAACTCTTGACAACATTGTTAGTGGAAATACAATGTATCTAAAAATGCTTGCAAATGCACTTGACGAATATGTTGAAATAAGAGATATAAATGTTTGCTTGGAAGAATTGACCGACCAAGAGAAAGCAATATTAAAGTTTGCATATAAAAATAGTGATAATTATAAAAACTTTAAATATATTGTAGACAAAATTGTTATTTTTAGAACATATAATGAAGTTATAAAACAAGAAGATTTACATAAAGAAGATTTGTCAAAATTATCAGATTTTTCTAATATCAGAAACAGAATTTTAAGTCTAAAACAAGAGCAACTTGAACTTGACAAACGTTTGTGTTACGAAAAGAATGCAAATGAATATAAAGAGTTCTTTATGGGGAACCAAGAAACAAGCAAGAATTTCTTGTATCAAATTTCAAAACAACAAAACTTGTGGCCAATAAGAAAATGTATGCAAGTTTATAAAGATTATTTGTTAAAACTTTTCCCATGCTTCTTGCTTAGTCCAGAAATTGCCAGCCAAATTTTGCCATTAGAAAAAGAAATGTTTGATTATGTTGTTTTTGATGAAGCATCACAAGTGTTTATTGAAAATACCTTGCCATGCATCTATCGTGGAAAACACATTGTTGTTGCAGGCGATAGCAAACAATTAAGACCAACTGCAACTTTCCTAAAAAGATATATGGGAAATGATGACTTGGAAGATATGGACTATTCAACACAAGCTGCTTTGGAAGTTGAAAGTTTGTTGGACCTTGCAACAAGCAGATATTTTAGTAGCAACCTTACATATCACTATCGTAGTAGAAGTGAAGCACTTATCAACTTCTCAAACTATGCATTCTATTCAAAGAAATTGCAAATTGCACCAGATGTTACAAAAAACAACAAAGAACTTCCAATTGAAAGAATCAAAGTTGAAGGAAAGTGGATTAGTACAAAAAATGAACTTGAAGCAAAAACTGTTGCCGAACTTTTGTGTAAATTGTTAAAAGACAAAAAGAGAACAGAAAGCATTGGAATAATCACATTTAACCTTGAACAAGAAAATGCAATTGAAGATGAAATTGATAAACTTGCATCAAAAGACCTTGAATTCCATAATGCACTTTTGATGGAACAAAACAGAAAGGAAGATGGCGAAGATATCAGTTTGTTTGTAAAGAACCTTGAAAACGTGCAAGGTGATGAAAGAGATATAATTATATTCTCAACCGGTTATGCAAAAAATGAATATGGCAAAGTTGTTGCAAGATTTGGTTCACTTTCAAATGAAGGTGGTGAAAATAGGCTTAACGTTGCAATAACAAGAGCAAAGCAAAAAATATATGTTGTAACAAGCATAGAACCAGAAGAACTAAATGTTGCAGGTTCAAAAAATGTTGGGCCAAAACTCTTTAAGGAATATTTAAGGTATGTTCGTGCTGTTTCAAATAATAATAAGATAGAAACAAAAATAATTTTAGATAACTTGCTTCCAGAAAAGCAATTACCATCTGTGGACCTTAATGGAAAAATGGTTGCCGAACTTGAACAAATGCTCAAAGACGAAGGTTATACTGTTGAAAGAAATATAGGTAATGCGGACTACAAACTCCCACTTGCAATATATAACAAGAAAAAGGACAAATATATACTTGGTATTGAGTTTGACTATTCAGTATTTGACAGTAGCTCAAGTATTTTGGAAAGGGATGTATATCATCCAGCATTTATGCAAAGCCGTGGTTGGAATATATATAGAGTTTGGAGCAGAGATTGGTGGCTCAGCAAAACAAAAGTTGTTAATGCTTTAAAAAAGAAAATCGCAAAAATAGAAAAGTTGGGTTAAAATCTCTTGTTATTGAAATTATTTAAAAAAAATGATACAATACAAAGAAGGAATAATTATGATTAAAAAAAGATTTGGTGGCTTATTTGTTGCAGTGTCATTTATTCTTGGCGTGCCTGCCGGAATGATTGGGGCAATCGCAGTAAAGACTGCAATAAATAACAATACAAAAAAAATTGAAAGAGAAAAATATAAGGATGTTTTGCCATTTTTAATGGAAACGGAGAATGGTGTCCCACTAAAAGCAAAGGTAAAAGACCAAATAGTTGTTAATGTTAATATGACAGGCGAAGAAAGAAAGCAAGCAATAAAAGCAATAAATGACCTTGATAGTATTAGTAATACACTAAATTATAAAATTCTTGACACAGATAATAGTTCAATATATGCTGATATAAACATATCAGTTGATAAGAATTTGCAAGAAGCAAAAGAAGCTTTTGGAAACACAAATTTCACTTACAAAAAAGACACTGGTTATCTAATATATCCACTAAACATCACAATTGATGATAGTATCGTAAATTACTATAGTTCAAACGGAGTAAGTTTGGTTGATTATGTCGTAAAGCACGAAATGATGCATACCCTTGGATTTAAAGATATGTATGACGAACAATATCTCAACAAAACGATTATGTGGCATTCCGTTGACAATGGTCTAGAATTAGATGATTTTTCTGAACTTGACAAAAATAATATAAAATCAATGTATGACAATGATTATATTTCTGTAGCAAGACCGGAAAATATGAAAATTGAATGCAAAGTGAAACAAAAAGAAGATGAACTTTCTATGTAATAAAAAAACAAATCTCATTTTTTGAGATTTGTTTTTTGTTTGTAATATTTTCTTTTATCTTCTTTTCTTTTTTCTAAACATCGTAAGAAGTGACACAAGTGCAAGCACACCATAAGCACAAGTGAATATAATTCCTGCAACACTTGTTAAAGTCACTTCGGTTGAACCATCTTTGTCACTTATTGTGAACAAGTTTTTCATTGAGGCAAGTTCAACACCGTCTTTTATATCAAAGTTTGCATCATTTGATATGTAAATTTTCCCGTCTGCAATTTTGTAGTAAGTTTTGCGGTCTGAACCTTTGTTTGTTAAACTTGCAAATTGATAATCAATTGTTCCGTCAATATGGAAGGATACGGAATATTCAACTTTTACTCCAGAAACAACTTCAGTTGAGCCGTTATAACTTCCAACAGGGTATGCAAAGCAAGGGAAAGCAAAGGTTAAAACAATCATTGCAACACTTGCCAAAAAGATTAAATACTTCATAATTTTCTCCTATTAATTGTTATATAACACAAAACTTTAATTTTGTCAAATTAGCGTATATTATTGAAATTTGGCAAGGCATATGTTATACTAAAAATGATAGGGGAAGTTTATGAAAAAAGAAAAAGCATTGGATATTGATGATATTATTTCTTTGCCAAGGGGCAACACATCGCCAACAATAAAAGATAAGATTTGGAATGTTGTTGACAAGGTTTCAATTGTGTTTATAATTGCGATGGGTGGAAGTTTTGTTCATACAATGATAAATTCTAACTATAAAACAAATGGTGTGGCAAAGGATAGGTTTATGCAAAATCTTTTTAGAGTTCCACTCACTTTGCCATTAACAAACAAAGATATTCAAGTCATGATTGACGAAAATTTTTCTAGCGAACAAAAGCAATGCATAAAACAAGCAGTTGAAGAACTTGATGTGGAACTTACAGGTGTTACATACAAAGTTGAATTAGACAACTCAAAAAAAGCACTAAAATCAGTAAGAATAAATAAAGCTGACAGTGACAAAAGTAATGGACTTGCTGTTACAAGAGTAAAATCAACTGGATTTTGGGGATACATCAATTATCCGATAAAAATGGATGTGCAGGTGGACAAAATTGTTCCACAGGAAAATTTGGATAAAGATGATACTGATTACCTTAAAGGAATAATAAAACATGAAATGTTGCACACATTAGGCTTTATTGATATCTATGATAGTAAAGAAATGAATAAAACAATAATGTATTATGAATCTGAAAAGGGGTCAAATTATATTCATGACCTAACGGCAAAAGATTTGGAAATGGTAAATTCGGTGTATAAAGTTAAAGACAATGATAACCTAAAATTTGATGTAACAGTTTCAATGCCAAAATCAACAATACTTGAAAAGTATATTCCAAAAGAAAATACCGATGAATTAACATTCTAAAAAAGACTCGTATGAGTCTTTTTATTAACAAAAAATATTTTTTTGATAAGCACTTTCAAAAAATATTTTCGTTAAAAATTATATCAATAAAATAAATATAATATTTTACAAAATATATAATAAAAAGTTTTTGGGGTCTAATGTTTTAAGTTGATAAAAATATAAATATGTTGTAAACTTACAATGTATGCAGATGTGGCGAAATTGGTACACGCGCTAGATTCAGGTTCTAGTGGGAAACCTTGCAGGTTCAAGTCCTGTCATCTGCACCAATAAAGAACTAAATCGAAACCGATTTAGTTCTTTTATATTTATAAAATATGATGATTTTTTATAAGAATATGCTATAATGTTGACATAAAGAGGTTTTAAATATGGATTTTGATATAATAGATAAATACTATTCAAAAGAAGATAATTTATTTCACATTATTAGGGAAAAGAAATATTCTTTTGAAAGAGAAGAAAAAACTTACGCCATGTTTGACAAATTTTATAAAGCATCAGATAAGGATTTAGCAAATGCTGATTTATTAGATTATGATTTTCAAGGAGTTGACTTGAGTAAGTATGATTTAACAAAAGCCAGAATTTCTTCGGAAATAATGATTAAGCTTGGAATTTACAATAACTCTCTTTTTAAGTCAATAACTAAAGATAGTCATTTGGCAAACTTAACACCTTCTACTTCGCTAGACTTAGTTCCTAGCAGACTTTTTAATTTTGAATTGATTGAAGATAATAATGTTGTTCTTTGCTATATTAGTGACCTACACTTAAATCATAAAATAATAAACAAGTTTAAAAATAGTGTAAACAAATTTGAATTAGAATCATATTTAAAAAAAATTGTAGAAAAATTAAAAGATAGTTTACCGACTTTTACTTACAATTATAGTATTGTGTTTGTTGGAGATATTTCATATAATTTTGAAATTTTCAAGCTGTTTTTTAAGTCTTTTAGAAGAGAAATTCCATATCAAAAAACTTTTGTCGTTCTTGGAAATCACGAGCTATGGGATACAAAATTAAATAAAAATTGTAAATCAATAGAGGAAATAATTGAAAGTTATAGAAAATTTTTGAATTCTTTTGAATGTAAAATTTATTTACTTGAAAATCAATTATTCTTGCCAAATGATAAGCAACAAATATACTCTCAAGAAGATATCTTGACTCTAGACAAAAACATCTTAAGACAAAAATTTTTGTGCAATGGCTATGCAATATTTGGTGGGATAGGCTATGCTGGTATGAATGAAGAATTTAATGCCAATCAAGGAATATATAGAACTCAATACATTACAAGAGAACAAGAAAAAGAAAGGTCAAATAAAGTTGAAACCCTACATAAAAGGTTAACCGAAATAGCTGGTGATAAAAAAATATTTTTTATTACTCATATGCCAAAAGAAGATTGGTCAAAAAGTAATTATAATAAAAACTGGTTTTATATTTCAGGGCATACGCACAAAAATAAGTATATTGAAAATGAAGAACTTAAAATTTATGCAGATAATCAGGTTGGATACTCGGGAGATTCATATGGTTTTAAATATTTAATGACATCAAAAGATTTTGATATTTTTCAGGATTATAATGATGGTATTTACGAAATTACTCGAGAACAATATAAATTGTTTTACTATGGAGTTGGCTCTAGAATAGATTTTAATCGTGACTTTGAAAAACTATTTATGCTCAAAAGAAATGGAATATATTGCTTTTTAATAAAAACTAACAATTGTAATAATTTAAAATTACTAAATGGTGGAAGTGTTAAAAATGTTGAAAAACACGATATAAATTATTTTTATGAGAATCTTGTAAATTATTCTAATTCGGTTAAATTGTTTTTAGAATCTTATGAGAATTATCAAAAACAAATATCAAGTGAAATTAAAAAAATTGGTGGAAGTGGTTATATACACGGAAGTATAATCGATATTGACTTTTATAATCACTTATATGTTAATCCGCTTGATGCTACAATTACACCATACTTTGCTTATTCAATGATTGATAAATATGTCTATATAAATTTGATAAGTTTATTAAAAGCACATAATAAAGAACTATATGGAAATTATATTAAATTATTAGAACATGGGAATAATAAAAATTTAATTGTTTTTAATAATAATTTACAAGAAAGCAATAAGAAAATATTTGTCCCTGAAACTGAAATGTATAGAATTTCAAGGATATTAAAAAGTTTCCAGTATACTACAAAAAATAATATAGTTCGATTGTGGAATGATACTATTGCTACCAACAGTACAAAAGAAAGTGGCAGACTAATTGTAAGTGGACTTATTAACCCCGAAGAAATGAAACAAATTAAGGCTGAACAAAGGGAAATTGAAAGACGACAACGAAAGATTGAATTAAAAAAAGAAAAACAAAAGTCAAAACCATGCTTGACTGAAGAAGAAAAAAAGAAAATTTTATTTGAAAAATATTGTAATAAGCTTTTAAATCTCAACAAAAATATAAAAGTAATTAGTTATAATGGAGCAAGAGAAAAGGCGGAATATGAATGTTTAATGTGTGGATATAAATGGTTCTATAGACCAGACCACTTTTCTGATAGATATAAATACAGATGTCCAAAATGTAAAAATTAAAACTTTTGAGATCGTGGCGTGTGCTTGTCTTGATACAAGGCTGTCGCTTTGCTCCAGCAGACAAGCACACGCCAGCAAGCAAAAACATTTCACAAAATCAAGTGGGCAAAAGGCGTTCACATGCTAAAGCAAAAGTGAACCGCCTTTTTTCTTTGCCCACTTGATACATTTGTTATATATAAACGATACACAAAGTTATGGTTTTGTTTACATTTTGTATATGTAAAGTATAGATTCAGTTCATTGCATTTTTCAAAAATGTGTATTAACATTTCTTTGTAAACTAACATTTTGTCAAATAAAGTTAAGTCAAATTAAAAATGAGTTATTGTTTAGATATGTAATTGTCA
>DJER01000024.1 GCA_002431905.1 Christensenella sp. UBA5893
TTATTTTTGTCCGGATAGTAAAATGTGTGAGTTGCGCCATGAATTTCAATGTCTTGGCTATAACCAGAAACACCAATACTATCGCTCAAAATTTCATATTCTTGCATTTGGTCAATTTCGTCAAGTGGCACCATAAAAAAGTTTAATCTAAACTCTTGGTTATTGCTTCTGTCTGCGTCCCAAGTTGGGTCAAAGTAGTAGTAGCCATCAATACCATACTTTTCATCTTTGATGTATGCAACAATATTGCAATGAGCATCATAAATTTCGTTTGGTATGCAGGCATGGTTGTAGTTTAAAAAAACCTTAACTTCGCTTAAATTTAGTTGGTCAACAATTTCTTTGAAAAGTTCACTATATCCAACGCAAACTGATTTTTTAGTATTTAACACTCCATAGGTAGAGCGAGAAAAACCACTGCATTCATCTTGTTCAACATCTTGATATTGTCTGTTGGTTACTTCAAAATAAGCACACATAATTTTTTCAACAACAGAAAGGTTTTTTGAGTTTATTTCATCAACGATTTTTGAAATTTGATTGTTTGCATTTTCAATTTCTTTTGTGTTCCAAGTGTGGTAGCCATCTTCTAACCCCATTTTAACTTTTGGAAATTGTTTTTCAAGAGTTTTTAAAATATCACAGAACTTGTTGTTTGGTTGTGCTTTTTTTGACTCGTGTAAAAATGAAATTGTAAAATCGTTGTCAAAGCCAAGAGAATCAAGTTTGCCAATTATGTTTGAAACATAACTTGCAATATCTTTTTTCAGCAAATTTTGCTCATCAATCAAATATATAAAGTGTGCGTTTTGGTATCTATAATCTCTTTTTTCAAAAAAATCATCAACGGCATTTTTAATATTTTCATTTCCATTGTCATAAAAATAATATCTATTTTCCATACAACTATTTTAGCAATTTAGGGGAGTATTGTCAATGGTGAAAAAATAAAAGCGATATTATTTGTGTTATTATTTTTGGTATGTTATAATTTTGTAGGAGAAATTATGAAACAAAAAATTGCAGTGCTTGTGTCTTGTCACAAGCCATCAAAAATGTTGAGAACAAAATACATTATGCCAATTCAAGTTGGCTGTGCATTTAAGAAAGAAAGATTTGAAAATTGCCTTTATGATGACCAGTTTGAGAATATATCTCAAAAGAATAAGAGATATTGTGAACTCACTGCTCAGTTTTGGGCGTGGAAAAATATTGATGCACAAAGTTATGGCTTTTTTCATTATAGAAGATATTTGTCACTTGATACAAAATATCATTTAAAACAAAAACTTGATTGTTTAAATGATAAAGTGATTAAAAAATATAAATTGAATGATGAAAACTTGGGAAAGTTGATGAATAAGTATGATGTTATAGTCCCACACAGGGCATTGGTTTGGAACAACTACAACCAATACAAAAAGTCAAAAGGTCATCACATAAGAGATTTGGATTTTTGTCTTGATGTTATTAAAAATGACTATCCAGAAATTTATCCATCTGCTCAAAAATATATGAAATCTAAACTTGCATATTTTTGTAATATGTTCATAATGAAGAAGGAAATCTTTAACAGTTACTGCACTTGGCTTTTTGATATTTTGGAAAAACACGAAAAGAAGTTTGATTGTGCAGATTATGCGCCTTACGATTATAGAGTTAGTGGATTTTTGGCAGAAAGATTGGCAGGAATATATTTCACCTATTTAAAAAGTTTAAAAAAATACAAATTTAGAAAGGCTCAAACACTGATGTTCAAAAATACAGATTTGTAATTTAAAAAACACATTGAGGCAAAATTTCAATGTGTTTTTATTCTTATTTATATTTTTTTGTTTATTTTTTGTTTGTCTTTTGCACTTTTTTCTTTTTCGCTTTTATCACAATCTCACAAATTGTTGCAGCTATAACAATACAAGGCAATGATATAATTAGTATCAATGCAAAATTTGAATGCTTTTGTTTGATTGTAATTTTAATATTTTCAATGGTTTCGTAGTGTTGAGTGTCATCAGGAGTGTAGGTTGCTAAATATGTTTTATTTGTCTCAAACTTTTGGGTTGGGTCATTAAATGAATAGCCATCTGGCAATTTAATTTCACTGAGGTTTTTAATTTTTTCATCAACTTCAATTGTCAATTCCTTTTGATGATTAGGAATTGCTTTTTTAATGCTAAATGTCAACTGCTCATTTAAAGAGTAATTTGGATTGTTGCTGACAACTGTAAATGTGTAAGTTCCAACTTCCAATTGACTTTGAGATACCATAATTTTTGCGTCTTCATTAGGTAGCACACCATTGATTTTGTATTGTGGACATTGCAATTGACCGTTGTAGTAAAACTCCGTTGTTGTATCTGATAGGTTTAGGATTTTTGGCGCAATTGAAATACTACTTTCTAGTGCTAAGGTGTTAGAGTTTTCATCTGAAATGCGTATGTAGATTTTTGTTGTTTCTGTTGCATTTTTAAAATATATGGCATTTTCTGAAAACATTTGCTTGTCTAAAGAGTATTCAATTTTTGCAGTATTGCAGTTCAAGATTTCTAGAGAAATAGTGTGATCCTTGCCATCATAAACGCCACTATAGCTAGATAGATTATATTTTATATTTCGCTTTGAAACGGTGTAAGTTGCGGGCTCAAAACCATATTCACAAACTGCAATGTAGTTTGGATTGTTTACTGTTGAGTTTATGTTAAATTTGCCAATTGAAAGGGGAGTTGCATCACAACTAAACTGCATTTGTAGGTCATCACCATCAATGACATTCCCACTTGACACTTGATATGTAAATGGCAAAAGGTTTTCGCCATACTCTGAAGTTTTTGAATCTATCTTGTATTTTAAGCGTCTTTTTTGAACGCTAAATTTAACATGGATTGTTTTAGATGCTGTGACATCGTCATTAAATGTGCAAACCACATCAAAACCAAAATTACCTGTGCTCATTGGAATGCCGGTCAAACTGAATGTGTATGGGTCACAAGAAATGCCTTTTGGCCAATTTTGATTTTTAATGGCGCAAGAAACGCCTTTAAGTGAAGTGTCTATTGGCTGTGGAATAGGACAATTCATTTCAATGCCATAATGAAAGTTGTCGCCAAGGTCAGTATCTTCAAATGTGAATATTAAGTTGTCTGTAACCTCGACATAAACAAATGCATATTCATATTTGAAATCTGGGAAGTTTACCAAATGATTTTTATCTAAATAATTGCTGTAATTTGACTCAATGAAATCTTCGCTTGTAATTTCATCATTGTGTTGTTCGGTTTTGTAGTAGTAATAATTATTTTTATTGTTTTTTGACCTTTTAGAAAAGTTAACGGAATAATCTTCGCCATAAACAAATGACTTCGCATTGCTTGATATGTCATAGTTTTCGGTAGGAGAGTAGTAGGCAACCACCTTTTTGTCGCTATTGCTTAATTTATACCATTTTATCTCAATTTGAACAATGTTGTCATCGTAGGTTTGAACAAATAAATTGTATGTTTGAACTTTATTTTCATTGTCCGAATCAGATAGCCTAAATTTGCACACCGTTGAAGTGTATGGTTGAATTGACTCATATTGATAATAATCGGTATATGGAATTAAACTGTCATCTGAACAAAACCAATATTTAATTCTGCTGTATTCACCAAATGCAATTGAAACTTTTGGATTAGTCTCTACGGAGTAAACATATATTGTGTTTTTATTTTTGGTTGAAAGTATTGTGTTCATCATTTGATAAGATTGATATTTAGATTCTTCTGCTGTTAACACATAAGAAAGTTCAGTTCCGGAAAAAACAACAATTTGTTTTTTAAATGTGTAGTCAATTGAATTGTCGCCATCTTTGTCAACAGAAAAAATAATAATGTATGTGCCACTATCAATTGCGTTGTTTGTGCTAACATAAAATTTGTTACCATTTTGTTTCAGCTGTGAAAATTGATTGTTTGCATTGCAATTATTTAACAAAATTTTTGCATCAATTTTTGTATTTGTGTTTTGCTCTAAATTTGAATATTGATATTCAATTTCAATGTTTTCACCATATTTATAGATGTTGGCGTCAAGAAAAACTGTTTTGTTCCGTGAATAGTCAATTGAGTTGCAAATTGGAGATTGATAATTTATGAAATTAGAGTTTGAATTTGAAATTGAAATGGTATCATCTTTATTTTGTGAACTTGCATTTTCAAAACCATACAGGTAATTCAAAAGATTTGGGTCGTCATAAGATATGCAAATCAGCTCGTTATTTCCCCAACTGTTTAGGGCAATGAACACACCTTGTCGCAAAATGCCATTGCTGTCATTAAAACTTAGGTTGTCGTCCCAACCAATTATTGTAACAGAGTGGTTAAGCACTTTCTCGGAATAGGTGCACGCCCTGCCATTTATGGATTGAAATTCACTATCATTTATGTTTGTTGAGATAGCACCATTTTTTAACAAATATGTCTTTGTGTTCAAAATTTTATCAGATTTTTCAATCCATTTTGTATTTGCAAAGTTTGTGTATGAGATGTCACTTGGGATGTATGAGTGGGCAAGCCCTTTATACATGTTGTAAATTTGCAAATAATTGTTGTTGTCAAAGCCAAAAGTGTATTCATAAGGGAATTCGGCTTCAAGCAACAAGCCATATTTTTTTGCAACATTAAAGCAATCTGTTTGGCGTCCACCTGCACCAATTTCATACGACGAGTTTTCCATTTTTACACAAAGTGTGAGCCATGCTTCAGAAAAGTCGTAATATTCGCCAGTTGTCATTGCAAGGTTTATTTCCAAAGTTTTTACAAATGAAAAAATCCAGCATGTTCCCATTGATGCTTGGCAAGGTGTGTCAATTCGATAATAATCTTTTAAGCAAAAGTATTCATCTTGAATTGATGCACTGGCTATATCTGGTCGTTTTATGTCACTGGCATAAATTTCGCTATTGCAAGGAAACACTAGCGCACATATTGCGCAGACAATTGCAATCACAAAAGGGCCACAAAAAGTAATAAATTTGTTTTTTGTTTTTTTCATAATTTAATTATATCAGCAACACAATTTAAAATCAATGTTTTACACAATTTACCATTTTTAATTTTGAGATTAAAATATAACATTTACGCGCTTATTTGAGTGCGTTTTTTAATATACTTTTTTTAAATTTGGTATTTACATGGTAAAGTATGTGTGCTATACTGACAAAAACGGAGGTGTTCATGAAAAAATCCACCAGAGTTTGGGTCTATCTTTTGGAAGTCATATTGGCACCAGTAATTATATTGTGTGGTTTTCAACTTGGAAAGTTATTTAATAAAAATGACATAAATAACTATGCGCCAACAAACAATATTATTGAATACAGAAAAAATCTTGCCTACATAAATGATAATTATGAAGACGAGATAAACAATCGTATTATTGTAAAAACTAACAGAACGATTGAAGATGATAAAGCACTTTGCGTGGCGAGTGGCTATGCCGGACTTAATGTTTTGCAGTATGAAAACTATCAAGATGCCACAAATGCACTCAATTATTATTCTTCACTTAGTTATGTCTCATATTGTGAAAGAGATTTTGTTGTTTATTGCAATGATATTGTTGAAAATTCTGTTGTGATAAATGGAAATGAAATGGGGAACCTCTCTTGGGGTGCAAACCTTTTGGGTGTTTCTACTTATCAAAATTATATTCTTTCAAAATATAAATCAGTTGATAATCTCCCTACGGTTTATGTTGCAGTTCTGGATACTGGCATTGATACAGACAATGAATTTTTAAGTGGAAGAATTGCTTATGACCTTGGAATTAGTTACTACGACAGCGCGCTTTACACAAACAAAAAAAGCAATTATAAATTTGAAGATGACAATTCGCACGGAACACATGTTTCTGGAACAATTGTTGACCTTACACAAAGTAATGTAAAGATTATTCCAATAAAAGTGCTAAATGGAGAAGGTAAAGGTTCAAATGCAAACATTATTTCTGGCATGGAATATATTTTGAACCTAAAAAAATCCGGCAAGAATATTTGTGCTTTCAATATGAGCCTTGGTGGTTATGGAAATTCAAAAGAAGAAGAGAGAATTATTGATAGTTGTTATGAAAACAACATTATGCCAGTTGTTGCCGCTGGAAATGAAAATTATTTCACAGAAAAGTTTTCACCATCTTCTTGTAAAAATGCACTTACAATTTCTGCACTTGAACAAAATTCTGTTTACAAAAATGCACTGCATAAAGCCTATTATTCAAATTATGGCCCAACGATTGATTTGTGTTTGCCAGGGACAGATATTTTAAGTTGTGTTCCAAATGAATGCACTTACAAAACAATTTACACTTCAAAAACAGGCGGAAAGTATGCCGTTATCAGTGGAACATCAATGGCAACACCACACGCAACAGCACTTGTAGCACTTTTTGCAACATACTATGGAAATGGCTACAATGTTAAAACAGTTGAACAAAAAATTAAAACTAGCACCTATGATTTTGGATTGGAAGATAAAGATGATGTTTATGGCTATGGCGTGCCGAATATGGAACTTGCAATTGACAAGTATAGTCTTGACAAAACACCAAAATTATCATTTGGTGAAGTGAACTCAGTAAGCAATTTTGATAAGGAATTCAAATTAAAAATTACAAATAAAAATACAAATTACAATGGTTATACTTATAAAATTGCCTATACCCTTGATGGAACGTATCCAACGACTTATGCGCTTGAATATACATCTCCAATTGAAATAGCCGAATCAACAAGGTTAAAGTTTGCAATTTACTTGTATGATGAAAACGGAAATGTTTGCGCAGATAGCAAATGTTATGAGGCTAATTATTTTGTTGGCGAAAGCACCTGTAACGATGATGCAACGGGTTTTGAAATTGACAATGACGGGACTGTTACGAAATACACTTCTGGCTTAAATGAAATTGTGTTGCCAGAATATGTAAATGGCATAAAAGTTAAAAAACTTGCAGATGACCTATTTTATGGTATTGGTATTAGAAGGTTTGTTTGTAATTTTGATGTTTTGATTGATGGTTATCCATTTAATTGTTGTGATGAGTTGACATATTTAAAATTGGGTTCAACAAACACAAAAACTTTGGCTAAATATTGTTCAGAACTAAAAACGGTGGTTCTGCCAAATTCAAGCGTAATTGGAAACGCTATTGCAAGTTATGCATGCCTTGGTATGCTATATGGTAGTTCAACAGTTTTGGGCTGTTTCAACTTGCAGGAAATTTCAATTCCAAACGTTGCGGATATCCCCGCAAATGCATTTTCTAACTTTTTAAAACTTGATAAAATTAGTTTGGAACAAGCAACAAGCATAGGCGACAAAGCTTTTGAAAATTGCGAGGATTTAAAATTATACTTCAATTGTCCAAACCTCTTGTCAGTGGGTTCAAATGCGTTTGATGGCTCTGGCATAAATGGACTTTTTGCAGACAAACTAGAAATTGTGGGAAATGAAGCATTTGCAAATTGCCTAAATTTAGAAAATCTTATTTTACCAAGTGCAAAAAGGATTGGAACGGAATTGGCTGGTAAAAATGACAATAATCTGGTTGTTGTTTTCAGTCAAAAAGATTTTGCCATGACTAAAAACTTAAACATTTTCTTTGGACAAAAAGATGTAATTTTTATAAGTGGAGCATTCAAAAATGCAAATTCCGAACTTACAAAAATATATTGCTACAACACGAGTTCAATGTCAAAACAAACAAATATGACTTGTATTGATGCAAGTGCAAGCATTTATGAAAGCAAAACTAAAGAAATAAATTTCAACTTCAATGGTTATAACTGCCAAATTGCGACCTATTGTTCTGCTGACAATGTCCTTGATGACACAGACATTTTGGTTGATTTCAAGAGTTATGATGGCTTTAAAATTGCTGAAAACTACACTTTTAATAAAATCACTGACCAAAGCAAATATTATATTTCAGTTGTAACAGACAATTTTGGAAACCAAAGTCAAAACATTGTGAACACAGCTGGCGAAAAGACGGCATATAATATCAAAATTAACAGCAACATTAAATCAGTTGGTGCAGAAATTGGAGCGCTAGCTTATTATGAAGGCGAAAGCGTAAGTTTAAAGCTAAAAAAAGTTAAAGGATATGACCTTGTTTCGGTTTATCTCGATGGCGTTGAAATTACGGACAGATTTGAGAATGACACTTATACATTTAATATGCCCTGCAAAGATGTTGAATTAAAATTTAATTATGAGCAAAAAATATATTCCATTGCTGTTAATGTAGATGGCGAAGGGCAGTGTGAAATAAAGGATATCAATGGGGCTAATATTAAAACAGCAGTTTATAACCAACCAATATTTGTAAAGTATTTTGATGAGAGCAGATGCGTTACACAACTTTATTACACAACAAAAAATGGCAAACATTTTGCGCTTGACATAAATGATTCTTCAACAATATTCCAAATGCCAGATAGTGATATACAAATTTATATAACATTTAAAGAAATAGATTTAAAGGACATAATTGAAATTTACAACACCAATCGCAGAATTTATGAGGTTTATGGCTATTTGGGCAATGACAAAATTGTCAATCTCCCTCAATATGTGATTAAAAACAATACAAGATACAGACTTGGTAAAATTGCATCATTTGCATTTAATGGCAATACTAATATTGAAAAAATAAATGTTGTGTTCACTGATTACAAGAATACAGAAATTGAAATTGACAGTTTCGCATTTAATGAGTGCAAAAATTTGAAAAACATCAATATTGGTCAAATTGTATCTGTGGGGAACTATGCTTTTTCCGGCTGCACCTCACTGGAAGAAATTGATTTGCAGTTTTGTAAGTCAATTGGATGCTCTGCATTTGAAGGTTGCAAATCAATTAGAGTGTTTAATCTTTCAAGTTGTGAAAATTTGTCAGAAAGCTCATTTGCTGATTGTAGTTATGTTGAGAGAGTTATATTATCAAATAGTTTAAAGGTAGTTCCTAACTATTGTTTTTCAAATTGTTCAAGCTTGATTGATATAGATTTAAAAAATGTTCAAATTATTGGTAAGTATGCATTTGAAAATTGCGTTTCATTAGAGACCATAGATATTTCTAATTGTGAAGAACTTGCACAAGATGAAAACGAAAATTCTTTTGCGTTTTATAATTGCTCAGCACTTGTTGAGGTTAAAAATGGATGTCACCTAAAAATAATTCCTCAATATGCATTTAGTGGTTGTGATGAATTGAAAAAATTTGATTTTTCATTCATTGAAGAAATTAAAAAATCTGCCTTTAACAGCAAACATTTTAATATGGTTTATTTTCCAAGATTAAAAAAGATAGGAGATTGGCCATTTTTGAGCCTTAAATCAGTGATTTTAGGCAATGCGGAAATTTTGAGCGCAGATAAGTTAATTTTCTCTTATGATTTAAATATGATTTTTGTAGAGAAACAAGTTAATGCAAGCGTTGGTGCATACATCAAATCAAAATTTATTAAAAAAGTTGAAACAAAAGATTACTTTGTTTATTCGCGTGTGGAGGTAAGCTTAATTACTTTTGAGCTCAGTGATGGAACAATCATATCACAAAGTGTATGTAATTTTCTAAATTTAAAAATTGACATTCCGACATATTGTGTTATAAATGGTGAAAAAATTGAAATTGCAAAATGGCGTGCAAAAGGGACAAATTATATTTATAATGCAAGCCAAATTGTTTACAATGGTTGCAATGCAACATATATTGCAATTTTGAAAACAAATGCAGAAAAAACCTATAAAATAAAGTTTTATTATAATTATGACTTTGACCATTCTGGCATTGTTAATGATGCTGGAGATGTTGCGATTGAAAAGACTCTTAAGTATTCTGACTCAATAGAATTGCCGGAATTTGAGCACTACTTTACGAGATTCATTCCAATTTACTTTATTAGAATTAAGTTGTTTGACCAATTTTTCTGCAAATTCAATTTTAAAATATTTGTGAAATACACATTTATCGGTTGGGATAAAGATATAAATGGTGAAAAAGTTAGTGATATTTTGGATTTGTTTGACGAAAATGGAGAGATGAAAGTTTACGCTATTTACGAAGTTAAAATTATGAACTTTCTGTGTCAAGATGTTAAAATTTACAAAGCTAATTTTAGTGTTGAAAAAGATAGGTGGTTTGATTTGAAAGAAATTGAAACACCAAGCATTAACACTGCTTTAATAAACAAAAATTTGTGCGGTGATAATATCCCTGCCGAGATGGAAGAGATGTATTTCAGCTTGAGTGTTGAACAATTTTATGCCCAATTGTATGCATAAGCGCATAAAAAACTCACATATCAATGTGAGTTTTTTGTTGCAAACTTTTTAAAAACGATATATGTTTTTCTTCAACAAAACCGATTGTAAATTTCAGTTTTTGTTTTGTTTGTCAAAACTATTCTATGGCTAAATGTGATTTCATTTTGATGCACACTTGCAACTTTTTTTTGTGAAATAGATAGCAATGCGATAACCATTTTTTAAGTGCACCAAAAAATCGTTTTTATGCCAATTCATTTGTTTTGTATATGATTTCGCTTTATTTTTATAAATTCAATTTGCAGTTTTAATTTTGCAATATTAATTAATGAGCAATGGTTCCATTTGCATACACCTAAATTTAGCCAAGGGCTAAAAACGATAAAGATGTGTAACACAATTTTAGTTTTTAGACGTTTTGAAAAATTTATATTATTGGAAGTTTAAGCGATGAAGTCATTTTCAAACAAAACTGATGTTTATTCGAACAGTGATGCTACATTTTTTGTGGAAGTTGCAAGGCAACAAAAATTTGACTTATTCAAATTTAGTTTGCAACTATAATGGGTGAAACAATATCACATAGATTGCACTTTGTGGCACTGATATTGCCACTTATTTTGTGATTACAACTTTGATATCTGAATCAAGAAGCGGTGTGATACCACCTACGTAGCTAGAATTCCAAACCAAATAATTTACACCTATTTTTGTGTCAACAAGAATTTGGCGAACGCCGGAATTTTTAAAATATTAACCGTCCTTGTAAACAACTTCAAATCTATTTTCTTTTTTTTATTTTAATATCTCACAAAAATTTATATTTTTATTTTAACAAAATGCATATCTTCGCATTGTTTTTAATGCTCTTATAGCAAGGACTTTTGATATTGATGTTATGTTATCCACTATGATAATTGTATCATCATAGTAAAATAGATCCTTTCTTTTTTACTTTCCCCATATTTAACTCCTTATCTCGTCTTTCAGCAGGGGCAATGAATCACAATTTGGTAAAAGTTTTTGATTGGGATCTAGTGTGTGTGAGTCAACAAGAATAAAATATTGTATGGAAATAACCACGATTAAACACAAAAATACCAGGTTAAAAACCTAGTCGTTTAGAATTTTAATATTCAATTTTTTAAGCAATATTTACTTTAGTTTACTCCCACGAAGATTGTGATTACAAAGCCACAACGAAAACAAGATAAGAAGTTCTAGTTATTTATAAACTATTTTTCACTTTTTTCAATGTGCATTTCATTAAAATTGGATACTATTTTATTTATATTATCTAAGAGAATATCAAAATTTGAAAAATCTATTTCACTATAATGATTATATATGTATTTTGACAATATATCTTTTCCAAAAAAATCTTTACCACCACCTTTATTAAATTTTTTACCATTTATTTCCATATTTAATATGTTTTCTGGTAGAAGATCTTCAATTTCACATTCTTCTAAGCCATTCGGTAGTGGAATTGTAGTTGCATAGAGATTTGTGCTATTACTAATTTTTGTAAAATAAAAATCGATTATATTAGACTTTTCTTTCTCGGTAATATTGTTATTATTTAACAGGATATGTAGAGGTTTCTTTTTACCTCTTTGTTCATTATCATATATTAATATAAAGGGGAATTTGGAAATTATATTACCTGTGCCATCATTATCATATTTAACAAATTTATCATATAAATCACTGCTTTTGTACATATTATAAACTGCAGTTAAATCACAACCACCATCTGGGGATATTTTAAACATAAAATTACGAAGCTTTGTTCTTCTAAAAAAATTAATTCTAAATTTAAAATTATTTTTCTTATCTTTTGATACTAATTTGGGATAATCTTTGTATTTTGACATTAAAGCTGCTTTTAAATATAAAATGTCAGTTTTTCCCTCAGTCATTATTATTGGTGCTGTATTACAAAGAAATGTTTTATAGAATAAAAATAGTCTATAGCATTTTTCTCTTGAATTATAAATAATTTTATTTTGTGTGTCCAGTTTATGTGGGTTATACGAATCAATTTGATTTATGAAAGAAAATCTTCCATTTATTTGATTAGCATTTGCCTTTTTGTTATCCAAAAAGCAAGCGCCATTCTTATATAATGATAATGCCGCCGCTTTTGTTTCCTTGAAAAATTTTCTTTTTGTATTAATTTTTTTATTAACAATTAATCCTGTAACTGTTTGTCTGTGATTACTATCTTGAATATGAGTTTTTTTATTATTGATATGAAAACCGGCATTTTCAATCAATAATGATAATTCGTTTAAAAACTTAGTTGACTCAGTATAAAAATCTTTTTTATTTGTAGAAAATGTTAAATCGTCAGCATATCGAGTATAAGTTAACTTATATTTTTTACATAATTGAATTATTCTAAAATCAACTGTTTGAAAAATTAAATTTGCAATTAGTGGAGAGGTAGGAGCCCCCTGAGGTAATTTATTTTTGTAGCAACAAATAGTAGAAATAATGCTTGCAACTTTGTGTTCCATCTCAAAAAATTTATTTTTTATAAAATATCCATAGACACGCCCAATATGAAACGAATCAAAAAAATTCTCTATATCGATATTGAGAATATACTTTTTATTCTTATGGGGATTTGCATTGGTGATTATGCTTTTTTTCCTTTGAAATCCATGACAAATTTTATTTGTAATTTTATTCTCTTTACTTATTTGTTCTTGCCTTTTAACTAGTAAATTATATATGTGTTTTTGAAAAATTAGCAGATTTTTTTTAGGTGCAAATATTTGCCTTTCTCCACCATTTTTCTTGGGAATAGAAAATGATTCATAATTATTTTGTATTTTTAACTTATAAACACTATATGTTATAGTTTTTGGCTTTATATGTAATAAGTTTGCCAATTCGTCAATATTGTTAATAAACACTGCAAACCTCTCAAATCTAAAAATACCATATGGCAACTCATTATCACATTGATATATTGTAATAATATATAAATAATTTGATAGTGTTAGGTATAATGTGATAAAACTTGACCTAACATTAATAAAAATGCTGACGATACGACAGCACAAAATCTTGCTATATGGCATGAAAATAATACCATATTTAGTTAAAATTGTCAATAGTATTCTAATTGAATTCTGTTCTCTTAAACTTAAACATTTAATTGCATATAAAAAGTTGGAATATTGATTATATAATCGGTATTCGCACACCAAAATATTCAAATAAAAAGAACTGTCTGAATAGTGTTCAGACAGTTCTTTTTTGGTGCACCAGTAGAAAACTAAATTGAACCTAGATTTCGCTAGGTTCAATTTTTGTTTAGATTATTTTAAGATTTCAGTTGCATAAGATACACCGACAGCATACATTGCCAACATACACTTTGTTAAATTAGAAACATCTTCTTCAATATCTTCAGTTTCTACCATATATAAATCTAAAATATCACCCGAATAATTATATAAATCATTGCAGAATGTTAATCCTTTTGGTGAATTAAATGGCATATTGAATGAGTCTAAAACATATTCATCTATATATAAAAAACCTCGTTTTTTAGAAATGGTTTCAAAAATTTTATTTGTATCAAAAGAATTTTCTTTTTTATATAAATATACTGCACCCATACCGATAAAAAACACTAATTTAAGACAAACGATAGCAAAACCATCAAATGGTTTCTTTTTGTTTTCTTCCATCATCTTTAAAAATGCTTTTTGACAAACATCTTTACCTTTTATGATAATATCTGCTATGTATGGCATTGTATCAATTTTTAAATCAGCATAATTATCTTCTTTCATTTCTTTGATTACAATTTCTATCATATCGACAATATCTTTTTCAATAAAATCTTTTATTGGAATGTATTCTTCATTTAAATTTGTTTCTATGGAATCATTATTATTTTTATTATATTCATCATTAATAGCCGCTATTTGCTCTGATTCGCTTTTTTGAAAATTATTTTTAATTTTATTTAGCATAATTGCCAAATCGTTTCTATTTATTAACTTTATGGAATTTTTTTGAGCAAGATTATGTGCCGCTGTTGTGAAACCATATGCAGATGTAATAACCCAACCATCATGACAATCATAATATTTCCTTGCACTTACAACTTCTTGAACAGCTTTTATACCCACTGGTTGATTAAATTTTTTTACTTGAATAGCTATTTTTATTCCATCTTTTTCAGCGATTACATCAGCGCCATAATCTCCAGATTTTTTTGTTGCGATTGCATTATAACCTGCTGTTTTTAATAATCGTGCAACCCACTCTTCAAATTCAAATGGTGCAAGACTATCAATTTGTGATATACCACTATTTATTAAAGCATTTTGTAATTCTTTTTCTTTTTTAACCGCTGTTATTCTTCTTACAATATATGTAATCAAAAATATTAAAGAAGCAATAATTGAAAGTACTCCAAATGGCATCATATGTCGCATGCCATCAAGAGAATTAGAGAAATAAGTAAGAAGAATACCAACGGGCAAGAAACCTATCGCTCCTATTAAACATGCTATTGTTGTTTCATTTCTTTTCATTTGTTCAATTTCCTTTGCTTTTAATAATTACATTATAGCATAAAATAATTAATTTTAGGATAATAAAATAAAAATAATGTAAAATTTTTATTTTGAGATCGTGGCGTGTGCTTGTCTTGATACAAGTGCTGTCGCTTCGCTCCAGCAGACAAGCACACGCCAGCAAGCAAAAACATTTTACAAAATCAAGTGGGCAAAAAGGCGTTCACACGCTAAAGCAAAAGTGAACCGCCTTTTTTCTTTGCCCACTTGATACATTTGTTGTATGTAAATGATACACAAAGTTATGGCTTTGTTTATATTTTGTATATGTAAAGTATAGATTCAGTTCATTGCCTTTTTCAAAAATGTGTATTAACATTTTATTGTAAACTAACATTTTGTCAAATAAAGTTAGGTTAAATCAAAAATGAGTCATTGTTTAGATATGTAATTGTCA
>DJER01000010.1:0-18989 GCA_002431905.1 Christensenella sp. UBA5893
CTCAAAGATAAAACAACGTCAATTGATAGTATTAAGTTTAATTATACATTAACAGCAAGTTTTGAGGCTTATGAAGAGATATCAGAACCTTACAATTATAAGTTCGCACTCAATGACGATAAAAAAACAGCGACATTAGAATCATTTACAGGTTTAGATAAAAATATAGAAATACCAACTTATGTTGGATTTGAAAATAGCGTTTTGGGTTATCGTTCATTTGGCTCTGCTGACACAATTTCTTCATGCTTTCTTGCGGAATTTTATGGACAACCGAGAATGACAGATGTATTTAATGTAACATATAAAAATCCGGCAACAGGAAAAAGAATTAAGGATTTGCTTGATTTTGAGAGTATCTCAAAAAGTATTCGTTCTGCAGATATTTACCCTGTTGAAATAGATTTAGGTTCGTATACTATTGAGAATATGGAACAATATACAAAATTTTCAAGTAAATGCTTTACAAGTATTCCAACTTCAATCAGTAATGGTACAGCAATATATGTAACATTTGGTGAGAACGGTAACAAAGTTGTAAGAACAAAATATACAAGCGATAATAAATCACAATTAGATACATAACTTGAAGCCTTAAAGAATGATAATTCATATTTTCCAGTAAAAGTCGAATTTGAAACACTAAACTATTGTGAGGCAAGCAATGGCAATTCTTATTCTGTAACAGTTATAGCTGAAAGTGCTTTTGATTGTATTGATATAGAATCTCATTGTCTTGAAGTGATTACTTTACCAAAACAATTAAAAGAAATTGGTATAACCGCATTTAAATCATGTTCTAAATTAACAACCGTAAACATTCCCGGCACATTAACTAAAATTGGAAAGGATGCATTTTCTTATAGCAATAAATTGACAACAATTAACTATGATGGGACACAGGCACAATGGAATGCTATTACAAGGGATGTTTCGGACGGGATAAATGTAGGAGTAAAAGTTGTTTGTACTGATGGAACAATTACGATAAGTTAAACAAAAACACGCACGCAATTGAGCGTGTTTTTTTTGTTGTAAATTTGCAAATATTAACATTTTTTCTTTACCAATTTGCATATATTATGCTATGAAAAGATTATCAGAGAAAAATTTTAGAAAATACATAGCAAATGGTGTAATTATTTGTATGTTTGCAATTTTATTATCACTTACTTATGTTGGTGGGGTTTCACCGGTTTTTAGTTCAAATAATTATGCTCCATATTATCATGGAAATAAAGATAACAACAAAGTTTCAATAATGATAAATGTGTATATGGGTACTGAATATATTGATAGCATACTAAACACTTTGAATGAATACAATGCAAAAGCAACTTTTTTTGTTGGGGGATGTTGGATTGTAAAAAATAGTGATATGGTTCAAAAAATAATAGATAATGGACACGAAATCGGTAATCATGGCTATTTTCATAAGGACCACGAACGATTAACTTTGGAACAAAATAAAAGTGAAATGGAACTAACTCACAAGGTTGTAAAAGAGTTGTTTGATTATGATATAAAACTTTTTGCACCACCAAGTGGTTCGTTTGGGCAAAACACACTTAAAGTTGCCGAAAGTATGGGATATAAAACAATTATGTGGACAAAGGATACAATTGATTGGCGAGATAGTGATGAAAATGTTTTATATCAAAGAGCAATAAAAAATCCAAAAAATGGCGATTTAATTTTGATGCATCCCACACTTTCAACCAGCAAAATACTTGGGAAGATAATATCATTTTACCAAAAAGAAGGATATAATTTGACAACAGTTTATGAAAATATTTTATAAACAACACTTGGAATTTGTCTTGAATAGTGGTATAGTATTATGTAGATTATTCGAGAGGTAAAAAGTGGCAGTTTATAATTTGTCTAATGAACCAAAGAAAGCAAAAAAATCACAAAGAGAAAAAAACAAAATAACTGGAATAACTCTTGTTGCAGTTTCAACAGCGGTATTCTTTATTTTGCTTACAAATATAATACCGTTTTTAAAATCATTTTTATTGGGGGTGTTTGGATTATTTTCATATCCACTCTTTATAACAACTTTTGTTATAGGAGTTGCTCTTATCAATAACAAAAAATATGTTATGACAACAAGGTATATAGTATATTTGTCTTGTGCAATTTTGTCGCTTTTATGTATTTTGCATCTTTTGTTTATTGATACAAGTGGCAAATTTTTTGAATATTTGGGAAGATGCTATGCTCAAAAAATGACAGTTGGTGGGATTATGTGTGGAATACTCACTGCACCAATTGTGTTCATTCTAAACAAAGCAGGTGCATATATTTTGTTCAGTATTTCACTCATTATTTTTGGAGCGTTGCTTGCTGACTATATTTATTATTTGAATAGGTCACAAATTCTTAAAAAACCAATAACAATAACCAATGTTGTGCCTTCGGTTGAGCCTGTTTTGTTGCCAAAAAGAGAAAAAGAAATTGAAAAAGAGCAACCAAAAGAAAAAGTTAATATTGTGCTTGATGCAAAAGTAGAAAATGAACCGGAAGAAGATATTGCAAGAAGAAAACTTGGACTAATCAAGTCAAATTATATTTCGGAAGAACAACAGCCAGAACAAAAACCAAAGTTTTCAGATTCTGCTTCACTTAAAGCATATCTTTTAACTCAAAAAAATGAAACTGTTAATATGGATAAATACAAGGGGCAAAAACCTACACTTACTCCTACAATGAGAAATGTAATTAGTGAAACAAAAATTAGCGACCCAATTATACACCCAGTTCTATCAAAACAACCAGATGTATTTTTGCATGAAGGTGAGGATATTGGTGACAACAACGATGTAATTGTTGATAATCACAAAATATTTATGGCACCAATAGTTGACAATTCAAAAAATAAGGTAATAGAAAGCGAAAAAACTGATAACAGCATATTCACAAAAGAAGAACCTGACACAGATATTGGTTTTGACAAAATATTAAAGGAATTATCAAATACAAATAAAGAAGAAAAGTCAACAAATAGTGTTATAAATGAAAAACCACATACATTTGTAAAACCAAAAGTTGAACAACAAGAGATAAAGGAACCAGAGAAAGAAATTATAAAGCCAAAGAAACATATAAAGTATGTTTATCCAACCTTTGATTTGCTTACAACAAAATCAATGGATTTGAGCGAATTGAACGAAGATGTTATGCAAAAGAGAACTCAACTTGAAGAGTCATTGGAACAATTTGGCATACCTGCAAAAGTTGTAAATGCCGTTGTTGGACCAGCTGTTACAAGATATGAAATTGAAATGCCAGCTGGTGTTTCTGTTAAAAAAATTCTTTCACACACAGAAGATATCGCATACAATTTGGCGGCAAATGGCGATATTCGTATTGAAGCTCCAATACCGGGCAAAAGTGCTGTTGGAATTGAAGTCCCAAATGAAAAAATCGCAACAGTTGGACTTAGAGATATGATTGTTTCTCCCGAATTCCAAAATTCAAAAAATCCTTTAACTTTTGTTTTGGGAAAAGACATAACTGGCAGTGTAAGGTTATGTAATTTGGCAAAAATGCCACACTTGCTTGTTGCAGGTTCAACAGGAAGTGGTAAATCTGTTTGTCTTAATGCGGTTATTTTGAGCTTGATATACAAAACATCGCCTGACGATGTTAGACTTATCTTGATTGACCCAAAACAAGTTGAATTTTCAATATACAATGGGCTTCCACATTTACTTGTGCCAAATGTAATTACTGAAAGTGATAAAGCATTAAACTCACTTACTTGGGCTGTTGACGAAATGGAAAGACGTTACACAATGTTTAGAAACTCAAGGACAAAAGACATTGGCGAATATAATGCAAGCAGTGATGTTTTGGAAGGTAAGGCAGACAAAATGCCTTATATTGTAATAATTATAGATGAAGTTGCAGATTTGTTTATGACGTCAAAGAAAGAAGTTGAAGAAAAGATTGCTCGTCTTGCTCAAAAGTCAAGAGCGGCAGGTATTCACTTAATTCTTGCAACACAAAGACCTTCTGTTGATGTTATCACTGGTACAATGAAAAACAACTTCCCATCAAGAATTTCATTCAAGCTTATGAGTTTCGCTGATAGTAAAACAATTTTGGATCAAGCTGGTGCAGAAAAATTGCTTGGTCGTGGCGATATGTTATACAAACCAAACGATGCACCAGAACCTCGTAGAATTCAAGGATGCTTTGTTACAACACAAGAAGTTGGAAATATTGTAGATTTTGTCAAAGAAAAGAATAGTGAATATGACTTTGATAGCAGTGTTGAGGACTTTATTCAAAATCCACAAAAACAAGACGTATTCAGCCAAAACAACGGAGAGTCTTCTGGCGATGGCGGAACTGATCCATTGCTTCCACAAGCTGTAAAATGTGTTATTGAGAATGGACAAGCATCAATTTCTATGTTACAAAGACGTTTGGTTATCGGCTATCCAAGAGCAGCAAGAATTGTAGACCAAATGCAAGAAAAAGGCTTTATATCTCCAGCAGATGGTAGCAAACCAAGAACCGTTTTGATTACAATGGAAGAATATGAAGAATTATATGGTGATGATTAATGGAAGAAAAAGAACTATTAGAAAAAAAAGTTAGTGCAATAAGTTTGGGCTGTGATAAAAACAGAGTAGACTTGGAGCATATGCTAGGAAAGATTAGAGATTATGGTTTTACAGTTATTGACGATATAAATGAAGCAGAAATTATTATCGTCAATACCTGTTCCTTTATTGCACCTGCAGTTAAGGAAGCAATTGATAATATATTAATTGCAATAAATCAAAAGAAATTAAAATGCGAAAAAGTTATTGTAACAGGATGCTTGACCGAAAGATATTTTGATGATATAAAAAAGGAATTTCCAGAGGTTGATGCATTTGTAAAAATTAAGGACAATGACACAATATTGTCTGTCATTTTTGACCTATATAATGTTGAATACAAG
Source organism: Christensenella sp. UBA5893 (assembly GCA_002431905.1). Classification (GTDB taxonomy): domain Bacteria; phylum Bacillota; class Clostridia; order Christensenellales; family UBA1242; genus UBA5893. The sequence goes on from DJER01000010.1 coordinate 4,961, forward strand.
AACAAATATCGTGGAAATGAAAGGTTGCTTACAACTTACAGTCATTATGCATATCTAAAAATCGCTGATGGATGTAATAATGGTTGTGCATATTGCACAATTCCAAGAATTAGGGGTAGATATCGTTCTGTTCCAATGGATGATTTAATTAAGGAAGCAAAGGAACTCGCAAGTAATGGCGTAAAAGAACTGATTATTGTTGCACAAGATATAACAAGATATGGCGAAGATTTATACAAGAAAAACAGCCTAATTGAACTATTGGACAAATTAAGCAAAATAAAGGGCATTGAGTGGATAAGGTTGCATTATTGTTATCCAGAAATGGTAACTGATGAACTTTTGGAATTCGTTGAAAACAATCCAAAAATATGCAAATATTTGGATATCCCACTTCAACATATAGACAATAAAATACTAAGAGATATGAATCGAAATTGTGATGAAAAACAAACTCGTGAACTAATTTCAAAAATAAAAACAAACTATCCAAACATTGCAATTAGGTCAACATACATAGTAGGATTTCCAGGAGAAACCCATTATCAATTTAAAAAATTAGTTAATTTTGTAAAAGAATCAAAATTAAATAATGTTGGATTTTTCCCATTTTATAGAGAAGAAAAAACAAAAGCTTACTATATGCTAGGTCAAGTGCCAAACTTTATAAAAAAGCATAGGTTAAAAAAGATTGAGAAAGCTCAACAAGAAGTTGCAGATAATTTGAATAAGGCAAGGATAGGTCAAGTTGTAAAAGTATTGATTGACTACTTTGACGAAACAAACGGCAATTTTTATGGTAGAGATGAATATCAATCGCCACAAGTTGATTTTATTTTTGAGATAGAAGACAATAACAATATTGAATGTGGAAAGTTTTACAATGTCAAAATTTTGAGTTATAATAATGGTGTGTTTAAAGGGGAAATAGAATAATGAAATTGAATTTACCAAACAAATTAAGCATAATAAGAATTTGCCTAATCCCAATTATTATGTTTATGTATATGCAATCTTTTTGGGTGTGGGGGAAATTGGTCGCTTTGGGGCTATTTGTTTTGGCAATCTATACAGATATGCTTGATGGCAAAATCGCAAGAAAGTACAACCTTGTAACAGACCTTGGAAAGCTCCTAGATACAAATGCAGATAAAATCTTGATATTTGCAAGTTTGCTTTTGGTTGTTGTTGATGGAACAATACCAAATCCATATGGGATTATTGTTGCAGTTTTAATTACTGGTAGAGATATGGTTATTTCTGCATTTAGACAAATTGCTGCTTCAAAAAATTTTGTTATGGCAGCCGACAAATTAGGCAAAATAAAAGCTGCAGTAATTGATGTTGCAGTTGCTATGCTAATGCTACTTTCATATTTTAATATTATGTTTACAGCACCAAAATTTGAAACATTTATGCTCGTTTATAGCATTGTATGTTATGTAGTTATAGGAATTGGAGTTGTGCTTAATATTTGGTCAATGTTTAACTATATGATAAAAAATAAAGACGTTTTAAAAGAAGATAAAAAAACAGAAGAATAATCAAAATAAATACTAGGTGAAAAATGGTTAGTATATATACTATTTCAGACAAAGCACTTATGGGCAAGCAAATAAATTTACTATCTGCCTATATTGCTGAAAGTTTTTTCAAAAGTAATATCAAAACTGATAAGCAGTGTGTTGTTGGATGCACTGCTGATTTTTCAAAATGTATTGATGAAAATGAAATACAAATTTTCTTGGTAGACAAGTCTTGCAATAGTCTAAATCAATATATTTGTGATTTAACAAGAAATGTAATAATTGAAAATCCATATGCAAAAAACTCGATTTTTGAGCATTATAAAAAACTCAATCAACCAATGGAAAAAGGTGTTGAAAATGAATGGAAAATGCCATCGCAAGCAAAAGCAATAATCAATCCTATGAATACAACACAAGGGTATATACTTGAGCATAATAATACAATATATTGCGTTTTGCCAAATATTTATGACGAAGCAAGAATAATGTTTGATGATGTTGTTTTGGAATATATTTTAAAGGAGCAAAAGAAAAAATATCGCAGTTATACATTCAAATCTTTTGGACTTGGGATTGATTTTATTACAAAGTTAATTGAACCTGAAATAAAAAATAAAAGCAAGGTAAGCATCAACTTATTTGAAAAGCCAATGGAAGTAGATATCGTTTTAAAATCTATTGACACAAATAAAGAACTTGATGAAATTGCCAAAAATGTTTTTTTGAAATTGGATAAATATATTTATTCAGTTGAAGATATCCCAATAGAAAAAGTTGTTTATAATCTTTTAAAACTAAATCAAGTAAAAGTTAGTTTTGCTGAAGACATTACTTGTGGAGCACTTTGTGAAAATTTGACAAAGCAGGCGGAAGATGCTGTAAACTTTATTGATAAAAGTATTGTTGTGCCAAATCTTGAATCAAAGATGACAACTTTGGGTATAGATAAATCAGTAGTCGATTCTCAAGGGGAAGTTAGTCCAAATGTTGTTTATCAAATGGCAGTTAATTTATTAAGAAGTTCAACTTCTGATATTGTCGTTGCAAATGTTGGAAAATTTACCACATCTGGCAGTACTCAAAATGGACTTTGTTATATTGCTGTTGGGGATAGAAATGAAATTCATGTGTACAAAAACACTTTTAAGGGTAACTTTAAAAATATAATTGATTCTGCAACTGTTTCTAGTTATTTTTATCTAATCAAAAAATTAAAAAAGAATGATTTTCATTTAGATAAAAATACTATATAAATTTTGGTTTAATGTTAGGATTTTTTGCAAATTTATTATATAATATATTTAGATTTTTGGAGGAAAAATGGACGATAGTAAAAAGAAACTTTTAGATCAAGCAATTCTTCAAATTGAAAAACAATTTGGAAAGGGTGCAATTATGAGAATGGGGGATGCTCCTGTTCAAAAAATAGATGTCATTCCAACAGGTTGCTTGCCACTTGATATTGCTTTGGGAGTTGGTGGAATCCCTAGGGGCAGAATTATTGAGATTTATGGTCCTGAAAGTTCAGGTAAAACAACAAGTGCTTTGCATATCATTGCAGAAGCACAAAAACTTGGTGGAACGGCGGCCTTTATTGATGCCGAACATGCATTGGATCCACTTTATGCTGAAAAGTTGGGCGTAAATGTTGAAGAATTGTATGTTTCTCAACCTGATAATGGTGAACAAGCTTTGGATATTTGCGACACATTGGTAAGAACAGCTGCTGTTGATGTTGTTGTTGTTGACTCTGTTGCCGCATTAACACCAAAGGCAGAAATTGACGGAGATATGGGAGATAACCATGTTGGACTTCAAGCAAGACTTATGAGCCAAGCATTAAGAAAACTTGCAGGAATTGCAAATAAAAGCAAAACTGCTGTAATTTTTATTAACCAACTTCGTGAAAAAATTGGAGTTATGTTTGGAAACCCAGAAACAACTGCTGGTGGAAAAGCACTCAAATTTTATGCAAGTATAAGAATGGATGTAAGAAAAGTTGATTCTATTAAGAATGGTGATACCATTGTTGGGAATAGAACAAAAATCAAGATTGTAAAAAACAAACTTGCTCCACCATTTAAGACTGTTGAATTTGATATCATATATGGGAAAGGTATTTCAAAAACTGGTTGCATACTTGATATGGCAACAGAAATGGGTATTTGCCAAAAAACAGGTTCATGGTTTGCTTATAATGACGAAAAGATTGGTCAAGGAAGAGAGAATGCAAAACAATATCTTGAAGACCATCCAGAAGTTATGGAAGAAATTGAAAAGCAAGTTCGTGAAAAGGCAGGAATTTAGTTTGCAAGCAATTCTATAATATTACTTTTATCGCTGATAATCTCTATGTTATCAGCGTAATTTTTTAGTTTGGTGACAACAAAGTATTTAGTCCTTTTGTTTATGTCAAATTTTTGCTCACACAAACCATTTGTGTTTGTTATTGTACTTAATAATATATCATTGCCATTATCGTCCCTGTAGATTTCATATATCAAATAGTCATAAGCATAAAATGAAAGATAAGCAGTTTTATTTTCAACTCTTCCATTAAGAGTTGGTGTTTTTACGCAAATTTTATCAATTATTTTTTCTTTCGGTTGATTAAATTTTGAGAACTTTTCAACGATTTGATATTTTTCTGGAATGAATGATGATGCTTTATATACAACATGTTCATTGTTTAATGCCAATGTGTCAATACTTTCGTTGTATATTGAACTTGGAATTTCAAATTTTTTTGGTTTTGAGTTTGTGTATATCTCTGTAAGGTACATCTTTACAATATCAGTTGGTATTGCACCGCCAACAGTGTTTATGGGTTTGTTATCAGCATTACCAATCCATATGCCAACAGTGTCTTCTGTTGTGTATGAAATATTGTACGCATCTGTATTTTGTTTTTTCCCCACAGTGCCTGTTTTGGTTGCAACTTCAAAATCCAAATTACCAAGTTTTCGACCTGTTCCAGACTTTGCACAAGTTTTGAGCATATCGGTCATAAGATAAGCACTATCATCTCTAAAAACATTCTTTTCTTGTGGGGTGTAATGATATATTATTTTGCCTTTATTATCGGTAATGTAATTGATAAATTTAGCTTGTGCAAATTTTCCACTATTTGCAATTGTGATATACGAATTTGTCAAATCTTTTAAACTGACACCATAGGTAAGTCCTCCCAAGGCAAGTGATAGGCTTTGGTCGTTTTCATCAAATTCTAATCCACATTTTGTGGCATAAATTTTTGCCTTATTTATTCCAACATAACTCAATACCTTTACAGCGGGAATGTTGAGTGATTTTGATACACAATTTCTTACAGTTGTGTATCCTGCAAATTTTCCGCCAACATTATTTGGCGAATAGCCACTTATATTTATCGCTTCATCATTTATTTGAGTAATTGGCGAAATAAGATTTTCGTTTAATGCAGGAGTGTATACCAAAATAGGTTTAATACAAGATCCCGGTTGCCTTTTGGCATTCAAAAGTTTTATATTTGATTTTGCATAGTAAGCTTCAATAGTCTTTTTTGCATTATTTATAGAAATCCCAGCATAGTCACTTTCGTTTGCATAATATGAAAGTGATTTTTGCAATAATTCTTGTTTATCCTTATCCATATTGCAATATATTTTATACTCGCCAATGGCAATCTGTTTTGCTGGCATTTTTAGAATTTGTGATGCTTCATCAATTGTTGCTTGAGTGTATGTATTTAAAGAGTTTTCATTATTTGATGAGATATTAACTTGAATTGGCATTGCAAGGGCGGTGTTATATTCATTAAATGTAATTTTGTTATCTTTAAACATTTCGCCAAGAACAACATTTCTTCGACTTGTTGTTTTTTTTATGTTTTTTGTTGGTGAGTAAGTGTTTGGCGATTTTATAAGACCAGCAAGTGTTGCACTTTCTTGTATTGATAAATCTCTTGCATTTTTTGAAAAATAGTGTTTGCTTGCATTTTCAATGCCATAACAATTATCACCAAAATATATAATATTAAGATAGTATTCAAGAATTTCATCCTTTGTAAGTGTGTGCTCGAGCTTTTTTGTTAAAGCAATTTCATTTATTTTTCTGGAAAAGGTTTTTTTGTTTGTAAGGTGAGTGTTTTTGATTAATTGCTGACTAATTGTTGATGCTCCCTCTTTTAAACTGAACGATGCAATATTTTTTAGCATTGCCTTTATCATTCTTTTGTAATTTAGACCATTGTGTTTATAAAAATTTTTATCTTCTATTGATATAAATGCATCTTTGGTATATGGATGAAGTGTGCTTAATTTTATAAAATTACCACCAATAACATCGTCTTTTATTCTTCTATTTTGATTGTCGTAAATTTCAAAACTAACGCTTGAATTTTTAATCTTATTTATGTCAAATTGTGTTTTACTTGAAAATATATAACATCCACTGATAATAATTGTCGTAATCAAAAAAATTGCAACAATAAAGATTAGACAAGATATAAAAATGCGTTTTGCTACTTTTTTCATATACTTTTATTATGAGTATATATTCTGTAATTATACAATAATAAAATTATTCAAAATAAAAAACACAAATATATTTATAAATATATTTAATACACAAAATCGGGAAATTTTATTGTAAATTGAATATCGTTTGTGATATTATAGTAATTGTAGAAAAGGATAAAAAATGCTATATAATATTGTTACATACGGATGCCAAATGAATGTTCATGAATCAGAAAAAATTGCTGGCATCCTTGAAGAAATGGGATATAAAAATACTGAAGATAGAGAAAAAGCTGATATCGTTGTTTTTAACACCTGTGCAATAAGAGAAGGTGCAGAAAATAGGGCCTTTGGAAACATTGGAGCGTTAAAGCAATCAAAAAAACAAAACAAACATAAAATAATAATTGTTTGTGGGTGTATGACTCAACAAAAACAAGTTGCTGACTATGTTTTTAAAACATTTCCATTTGTGGATATTGTTCTTGGAACTCATAATTTATTTATGCTTAAATCTCTTATAGAAAGAAAACAAAAAGAAAAGAAAAGAATTCTTGACTATATGGAAAGTGGCGATATTCGCGAAGGGGTTAATGCATACAGAACAAGTGGTGATAATGCTTGGGTCAATATTATGTATGGGTGCAATAATTTTTGTACATACTGCATTGTTCCATATGTTAGAGGTAGAGAAGTAAGTAGAAGCAAGCAAGATATTTTGAATGAAATAAAAGAGGTTATTGCAACAAATAATTATAAAACAATAACTTTGCTTGGTCAAAACGTAAACTCCTATGGTAATGATGATAAAAACCAAGGCACATTTGCACAACTGCTTGATGACATTTGCAAGTTGGATGGAGATTTTAAACTAACATTTATGACATCACATCCAAAAGATTTAAGTGACGAACTTATTGAAGTTATGAAGAATAACGATAAGATAATAAAAGAAATTCATTTGCCGGTTCAAAGTGGAAGCAATAAAATTTTAAAGGCAATGAACAGACATTACACAGTTGAGCATTACCTTGAACTTATAGACAAATTAAGAAAAGCAATGCCAAACATAAGAATAACAACTGATATTATCGTTGGATTCCCAGGGGAAACTGATGAAGATTTTATGAGTACTTGTGAACTTGTTAAAAAAGTAAAATATGATGGAATATTTGCATTTATGTACTCAAAGAGAAGTGGAACGGTTGCTGAAAAAATGCAAAATCAAATTGAAGAATGTGAAAAGAATAGGCGAGTTAATTATTTACTAGATTTGGAGAAAGAAATTAAATCACAAAAAAAGGATAAATAATGGATTTACAAAAGATATTAGATGAAAAGAAATGTACACCAATGATGATTCAATATGTGCGTACAAAAATGGAATATCCAGACACAGTCTTGTTCTATAGATTGGGGGACTTTTATGAATTTTTCTTTGACGATGCAATTGAAATGTCAAGAGTACTTGATTTAACATTAACAGGAAAAGATTGTGGGCTTGAAACAAGAGCACCTATGTGTGGAATTCCTTACCACGCAGCCGATGGGTACATAAATAAGTTATTGTCAAAGGGATACAAAGTTGCAATTTGTGAACAAACAACTGACCCAAAAAACAAAACAAGTGCAAAAGAAATTGTTCAAAGAGATGTTGTTAGAATTGTGACTCCCGGAACTGTTATTGATGAAACTTTGCTTGATGAAAAATCGAATAATTATATTGCTTGTGTAAATGTTAATGATAACTCAATTGGACTTGCATATCTTGATATCACAACAGGTGAATTTAGAGCGTGTGAAATCAAAGGTGATGAAAAGAATAAGGAATTAAATGACATTTTGGTAAGAATTATGCCAAGCGAAATACTTGCCAACTGTGATGAAAAATTTGAAAGCAGTTTACCAGTAAGGAAAACGGGTTTAATTCCAAGTTTTACATACAAATATATTGAAAATTACAATATGTCGTATGCCGATATGCAACTAAGTATGCAATTTGGGAAAAACTATCAATCAAAATTTGACCTAAAACAGAAAGATGAAATTATTGCGTGTGGTGTCTTGTTTGGTTATGTAAAACTTACTCAAAAAAGAGATTTAAGTCACATAAACAAGATTCAAAGATTAGAAAATAAAAAGTTTATGGTGCTTGATATTAATACTAGAAGAAACCTTGAAATATTGGAAACTATGAGAGATAGAAAGAAAAAAGGTTCGCTTATTGGAGTTATGGATAAGACAAAAACATCAATGGGTGCAAGGCTTCTTAAATCTTGGATAGAACAACCTTTATATGATTCAAAAGGAATAAATTTAAGGCTTGATAGTGTTGAAGAATTGTGTTCAAAACTCTTGATAAGGGATACTCTTACATCTCTTTTATCAAAGTGTAATGATATTGAAAGAATATCAGGTAGAATTGCATATGGTAATTTTTCTCCAAAAGATTGCTTGGGGCTATGTAACACTTTAGCACTTATTCCAACAATAAAAGAGCAAATCAGTTCACTTAAAAGTGAATTGATTGTTGATATAGATGCCAAGATAAGTGATTTTACTAATGTTTACAACACATTAAATAATGCAATTGTGGATGAACCTCCATTCCTAACAACAAATGGTGGATTTATAAAAAAAGGCTACAACAAAGAACTTGACGAGTTAAAAGATGCTTATGTTTTGGGAAAAACTTGGATTGCAAATTATGAAGCTGAACAAAGAGAAACAACAGGCATAAAGAATTTAAAAGTTTCGTATAACAAGGTTTATGGCTATTATATTGAAGTCAATAAGTCACTTGTTGCAAATGTGCCACTAAATTATATTAGAAAGCAAACAGTTGCAAATAACGAAAGATTTATAACTCAAGAACTCAAAGCTCTTGAAGAAAAAATTTTGGGCAGTGAAGAGGCGTCAATAAAACTTGAACAACAAATATTTGCCGATATAAGAAAAATGCTATTGGATAACCTTATCAATTTGCAAACAACAGCAAAGGCAATTGCAACGCTTGACTCAATTCTTGCATTAAGCGAACTTGCAATAAAAAATAATTACTCGAAACCTGTTATAAACAACAAAGTAAAAAATATAAAAATAGTTGATGGCAGACATCCGGTAATTGAAGATTTATTCAAAGGGAATCAATTTATTCCAAACGATACATATCTCGATACCGAAAATGATAGAACAATGATTATAACCGGCCCTAATATGGCAGGTAAAAGTACATATATGCGTCAAGTTGCCCTTATTACGCTTATGGCACACATTGGTTCTTTTGTTCCAGCAAAATATGCAGAAATTTCATTGACAGATAGAATTTTTACAAGGGTTGGAGCAAGTGACGATTTGTCACAAGGTCAATCAACTTTTATGGTAGAAATGATGGAAGTTGCAAATATTATGGATAATGCAACAAACAACAGTCTTATAATATTGGATGAAATAGGCAGGGGTACTAGCACGTTTGATGGTTTATCAATAGCATGGGCAGTTGTTGAATATTTGTCAAAGAATATGAAAGTAAAAACATTATTTTCAACACATTATCATGAATTAACTGAACTTGAAAACTTTATTGAAGGCGTAAAAAACTATAAAATAGCAGTAAAGGAATTAAACGGAAACATTGTATTCTTGCGTAAAATTGTAAGAGGAAGCACATCAAAAAGCTTTGGTATTGAAGTTGCAGCACTTGCTGGTGTTAAACAAGAAATAATTGAAAGGGCAAAACAAATTTCTGTTGCACTAGAAAAGAATGATTCAACAAAGAAATTTATAATTGACAATGTTGATACTGAAGAAACGAAAGAAAAAGATGTAAATTACACTCAAATAGTAGGTATATTAAAAGATTTGGATATGAATAAAATGACTCCAATTTCCGCTTTTGAAACATTATGCGATTTGGTGGAAAGAGTTAAAAAATAAGGAGAAAAAATGGCTGATATAAAATTACTTGACAAATCTGTGTGGGGCAAGATTGCCGCAGGTGAGGTTGTTGAAAAACCAGCATCAATAGTAAAAGAACTTGTTGAAAATTCGATTGATGCCAAAGCAAAAAATATTACCATCGAAATCAGAGATGGTGGCACAACTCTCATATCAATCTTGGATGATGGTATAGGAATAAAAAAAGACCAACTAAAATTGGCCTTTTTGCCACACGCAACAAGTAAATTAAAAGACATTGATGATTTGTATAATTTGCAAACAATGGGATTTAGAGGCGAGGCTCTTGCAAGTATTTGTGCTGTAAGTAAAGTTGAACTTACAACAAAAACAAGTGACGAAGATATTGGAAACAAGATTGTTATGCAGGGTGGAGAGGAAATCTCATTGACTGAAATTGCTTGCAACACTGGAACAAATATCAAGGTTACAAACCTGTTTTATAACACTCCGGCAAGAGCAAAATTTTTGCGTAAAAACAAAACAGAAGAGAATGATATAACAAGTTATGTTGAAAAACTTATGCTCTCACACAAAGATATAAGTTTTAAATATATAGTAGACGATAAAATGATATATAATACAACTAATTGTAGTTTGCTTGATATTATATACACTATATATGGTAAAGATGTTGCAGAAAATATGATTGAAGTTGATTATAAAAAAGACGATTATCACATTTATGGTTATATTTCAAAACCAACTCATTCAAAAAGCAACAGAACATATCAATCACTATTTGTAAACAATAGATATTGCATAAATCAATTGATTAGTGCAAGCATTTCAAGAGCTTATGAAAACTTTATGATGAAAGGTAAATTCCCTGTTTATGTATTGTTTTTAGATTTGCCAACAAATTGTGTTGATGTAAATGTTCATCCAAATAAATTGGAAGTAAAATTTGATAACTCACAACATATTTATGGGTTGTTTAATGATGCAGTATTTTTGGCACTTTCAAAACAAACACATATAGTTGAAGCACTTGAAGATGAAAAATATTCAACCTTTGAAAATTATCCTGCTGGCAATTCAACAATTTTTAATAAGGTTGAAAAGGATGAGGGTATTAGTTTTTCAGATGAAGAACAAAATAATAACGAATGCGAAAATGAAAATGATAGCAATTCTTATGAATCGGAAATAAATTATAATGACAATATATCAAATTATGCAAAAACAATACTTTCAAATAATCAATCATCACAGGAATATACACCAAAGGAAACTTATATTTTTACTGACACAAAACCAGATTTTCAATTAAGTAAAGGCGATTTGGATGAAAGTGAATCATTAAAAAATGCTTTCAAGGAACAAAAAGAACAAGCAACATATCAAAAACTTTTTGATTCGGAAAAACGAATTATTGGTATTGCATTTAAAACATATATAATTGTTGAAAAAGATGATTGTTTATATCTAATAGACCAACATGCTGGGCATGAAAGATTTTTGTTTGACAAATTTATGAAACAAGTTGAAAATAACGATATATTAGTCCAAAATTTACTCGTGCCATACATTTTGAATGTAAATAGCAAAGAGCAAGAGTATCTTGAAAACAATTTGGACTTATTAAGGTCGTATGGGTTCGATATTGAATATTTTGGAAGCAATAGCTACAAAATATCAAGCATTCCAATGCTGCTTCAAAATGTTAATCTTAAAGAGTATTTTGAAGATGTTTTAAGTGATATGAACACAAGGGTTAAAAAACCAAATGAAATTGTAAGGCGAATGATTGCAACAATGGCATGTAAAGCTGCAGTAAAAGCCGGCAATACTTTATCTAGTGAAGAAGTTGACATCTTGCTTAATATGCTAAAAGAAAACAATAACACACTCCTATGTCCACATGGAAGACCAATTGTTATCGTATTTGAAAGAAATCAACTCGAAAAAATGTTCAAAAGGATTGTTTCGTGAAAAAGTCTATTATAATTTATGGACCAACCGCAATTGGGAAAAGCGATATTTCAGTAAGTTTGGCAAAAGTTCTTGATGCCGAAATTATTTCAGCGGATTCTATGCAAATATATAAAGACCTTAACATTGGGTCGGCAAAAATTACACAAGAAGAAATGCAAGGAATCCCGCACCATTTATTAAACATAAGAGAATGCAATCAAAATTATAGTGTTTTTGATTTTCTTGTTGATTGTAAAAAATGCATTGAAGACATCAAATCTCGTAGCAAAAATGTTATTATATGCGGTGGAACAGGTCTTTATATAAAGGCACTTTTGTGTGGTTACAATTGTGGTAATTGCAAAAATGATAATTTAAGAATTGAGCTTGAAAATCTATCAACTGAAGAATTATGTAAAAGGTTAGAAGCTCTTGGATATAATCTTAAACAAGATGACAAGAATAACAGGCGTAGACTTATAAGGTATATTGAATTGTATTCAAGCGATGAGCAAAAACTAGAGAAATCCAAGCAAAGTGATGAGTTTATCTTGTTTGGTCTTGTTGGAGATAGGCAAGTTATCTATGATAGAATCAACAATCGCGTTGACCATATGATTAAAAATGGCTTAATTGAAGAAACCAAATACCTAATGCAAAAAGCGACAACTGACTGTCAAAGTATGAAGGCAATTGGATATAAGGAAATAGTGCCATATATTGAGCATAAAAATAGTTTGAAAAATTGTGTTAATCTTTTAAAACAAAAAACAAGAAATTATGCAAAAAGACAAATAACATTTATGAATCAATTTGATGATATAATAAAAATTGATGTAAGAACAAAACAGCAGGCAGTAAATGATATTTTAAATTATATTAAGAAAAATAATTTTGGGGGATAGTTATGTCGGTAAATTACATTTTGTTGATATTGTGTGCGATCTTGGTAAGCTTGTTTTTGATTGCAAGAGTAATAAAAGGTGGGATTTTTGGATTTTTAACAAAAATATTAGCCTCTTTTATGTTTGTAATTTCTTCACTTTATGGGCTGATGGAAAATCCTAGTATTTATTCTTTGCTAATTTGCATAGGACTTATTTGTGGTATGATAGGAGATATTGTACTTGACCTAAAGGTAATTTACATACAAGATAATGATGTTTACCTCAACTCTGGTATGGTTTCATTTGGAGCAGGTCATATATTCTACATAACAGCACTAATTTTGTACATAGATAGCATGGGTGCTATTGAATTATACAAACCACTTTGTATTGCCATTGCAATATCAATAGCACTGTCGATTTGTATTTTAGCTATGACAAAAGTAATAAAACTTAATTTTGGAAAATTCTTTTATCAGTCAGCAGTTTACACATTACTCCTTGTAACATTATCATGTTTGTCAGTAGTTTTTGCAATTTGGTACAATGTTGCAAATTTATGGTTCTTGGTAATTGGGGCAGTTCTAATTCTTGTTAGTGATTTGATTTTGTCGCTTAATTATTTTGGTGGTAAAGAAGACGATAAGATTCTTATATTTTTAAATCATATAATATATTATATGGGTCAAATACTAATTGCTTGCTTTGTGATGTTTTTATAAAAAATTGAAAAAATTTAGCGAAAAATGTTAAAATTTTTCTTGACAATTTCAAGTTAATTGTGCAAAATATAAGAGCATTTGTTGGTGCAGATTATTGTTATGTATAGGGCAAGTGAGTAGTTTGCAAAAAATATAAATTATTTTAAAAAAAACACTTGACTTATTCCGCAAATTATAATAATATACAATAGTCGCATATGACGGGGTGTAGCGCAGTTGGTAGCGCACGTGGTTTGGGACCATGGGGCCGGGAGTTCGAGTCTCTTCACCCCGACCATATATAAACATTTGGGGGTCTTTAGCTCAGTTGGTTAGAGCTACCGGCTCATAACCGGTTGGTCCGGGGTTCGAGTCCCTGAAGACCCACCAATACCCAACAAATTGAATATGGTTCGGTAGTTCAGCTGGTTAGAACGCTAGCCTGTCACGCTAGAGGTCGTGGGTTCGATCCCCATCCGAATCGCCAATTTGCCTCGGTAGCTCAGTCGGTAGAGCAAAGGACTGAAAATCCTTGTGTC
>DJER01000010.1:19021-108242 GCA_002431905.1 Christensenella sp. UBA5893
GTCGGTGGTTCGATTCCGCCCCGCGGCACCAGTGATGTTGGCGTCTTTTTACCGACATCAAAAAAACCAATTATTATTCCCCCTTGATTTATTTGGTAGTTAGGTTTATTGGTTTTCCTAGGATTACTACTAAATTATATGCTAGTGTGGCTCAACGGTAGAGCAGCTGATTTGTAATCAGCAGGTTGTTGGTTCGATTCCAATCACTAGCTCCAGCCCATTAGGGCAATTTTATTATGTTAGGGTAGGTTGCAGAGCGGTCAAATGCAACGGACTGTAAATCCGTCGGCTTCGCCTTCGATGGTTCGAATCCATCCCTGCCCACCAACATTAAAAGTGCTGAATGCCTTTAAAATAAAGGTGTTCAGCTTTTTTTATTCAATTTTTAAAATACACTAATGTCAAAACTTCAAGCAATATCGCTTGAAGTTTTTTTCATTTTAATAGACAAAATTTGACAAACTCTCTAATTTTTCTTTGTGATAATAATGATAAACTTTTTGTCAAGGAGGCAGTAATGCAAATTAAACATAGAATATATGAAAATACTCTTTATGTTGTTTTAAGTGGCGAACTTGATGAGCATTCAGCGTACAATGCAAGAATTAACCTTGACGAAATTTTTGATATGCCAAAATTCAATCAAATTATTATTGATTTGTCAGAACTAGATTTTATGGATTCAACAGGAATTGGAGTCCTTATTGGCAGATATAAACGTATGAAAGATAAGCATATACCAATTTTTATATGCAATCCATCAACACATGCCGAAAGGATTTTTAAGATGACTGGATTATATGACATAATGCCAAAAATATCATAGGGGAGAATGTATGAAATTATTAAATGAAATGGAATTAAATTTTAAAGCATTGTCGGTTAATGAGGGGTTTGCAAGAAGTTGTGTCGCTGCATTTTGTGTGCAAGCAAATCCAAGCTTGGATGAAATTACTGACATAAAAACAGCAATTAGTGAGGCAGTTACAAATTGTGTTGTACATGCTTATCCAGCAATAAAAGGTAATGTTTGTATAAAGGTAAAACTTTATGAACATAGTGTAGATATTGAAGTTATTGACAATGGAATAGGCATAGAAGATTTTGAAAAAGCAAAGGAACCTTTTTACACAACAAAACCAGATGATGAAAGAAGTGGAATGGGTTTTGCAGTTATGGAAAGTTTTATGGATAACCTTGAATTGAAATCTAATAACTCACATGGACTTATTGTAAGAATGCAAAAGTTTTTTAGAGAAAGAAATCAAGCAGTTGTGGGAGAATGATGTGCTTGACCAAAAAACAACAATAGAACTTATTACAAAAGCCAAAAAGGGCGAGGAAGAAGCAAAAACTATTTTGTTTAACGAAAATTCACCACTGATCAAAAGTTTGGTAAAAAGGTTTTTAAATAAAGGTGTTGAGTATGATGATTTGTATCAAATTGGAACAGTTGGACTTTTGAAGGCAATTAACAACTTTGACACATCATATAATGTTAAATTCTCAACATATGTTGTTCCAATGGTGATAGGCGAAATAAAACGCTTTATGCGTGACGATGGCACAATAAAAGTTTCACGTTCAATAAAATCTCTAAACCTTAGAATTAAAAAGTTTGTTGACGAGTTTTCAAAGGAAAACTATAGGAAACCCACACCTTTTGAGATTGCAAAAAAGTTTGATATTGATGAATCTGAAGTAATTTTTGTTATGGATTCAGCCAGTATGCCAATATCAATTTATACACAGCTTGATGATGATTCAAACAATGGGCTGTTACTCATTGATAGGCTAAATCAAGACAATTCACACGAAGATATAATTGATAATATAATGCTCAAGGAAACATTAAAATCTTTGGATAAAAGGGATAAAAAAATAATTTTGTTACGCTTTTTTAGAGATAAAACTCAAAGTGAAATCGCAAAAGTTTTGGGTGTTTCGCAAGTGCAAGTTTCAAGACTTGAAAACAAAGTTATTGAAAAGTTAAGAGAGAAACTTTCGGGGTAAAAAAGAATTGACTATTTTGTCAATTCTTTTTCGTTATTTAATAATTTTTCAATTTTTGGTTTGTCATCAACTTTTTTGATGTGTGATACATTTTTAAAACTATCGTTTTTTTCACTATCATTCTCAACGTATTTTCCATTTTCAATTTGTTCATACTGATTTGTGTATCCATATGGATAATATGGCATGTTATAAAATTTGTCGTCATAAAACCTATCATAAAATGCATTGTCACAAGGCTTGTATGTGTCTATGTTTTTATATGAACCAAATGTATCTATGTTTGGGATGTATGGGTTATAGTTGGTATATGGCGAATACGGATATCTTGAGTAACCACCGAGTCCACCCATTTCGCCAAACATTCCGTAACTATAGAATGGGTTAGTTCCACCATAACCATACCCGTAGCGATTATTTTGATTATTGTACGGACTATTGTTATTCTGTGGGTATTGAATGTTGTATCCAGTGTATTCGTTATATTTTTGTTTTGAATTTCTGTACGTGTCAATATTTGACCAAGTTGTTTTTGTTTGTTCATTAGAATTATCAATATTAGGGTAGCATGCACTGACCAATAAATCATAAACCTTGTCAAGATTATAGCAAATATTGTTTAAATAAAGATTTCTTGTATTTAATGAGTTAATCAATTTGTCATATTTGCTGCTTAATTTGTCTACATTTGAAGTGTAATTTCTCTTTAAAACTACAATTTCGTTAGTATTGTTTTTTACATCATCTTTTGAATTGTTGAGTTTGTGTGCATTATTAGAAATACCATTGCACAAATCGGTTATTGCGGAAGTACTGTCTTTTGATATTTTTGCTTGCCTTTTCTCTATATTTTCGCAAATACCCTTTAATGAAGACGATTTTGAATTTACACATGAAATCAAATATTCGCTTTTGCTATTTAAGTTAATAGATTTTTGGGCTGTATTTGAGAGTGTATATAATTTTGCAACATATTTTGAAATATTATTTCCGCTTGTAAAAGTTGACCCATTATAGCCAGTTCCTTCGTCATTATCCACTTGTGTGTTTTCATTCATAATTTCTGGAATAACAAGTGAGTTTTCTGGCATAACATTTATCATTTTCACTATATATTGTGTTTTATTTATAGTTTCGCGAATGTTACTTATTGCGTTGTGATTTGCTGTTGTTGGACTGCAAGCTGTGGTTATGAATATAAGTGAAATTAAAAGGGCAAGTGTTAAAAACTTTTTCATAAGACCTCCTTAATATATTTTTTGCAAAAATGATATTTTTATGTAATGAGTTTAAAATAAAAATTTTTTGTTAATAAATGTTATGAGGTATTTATGAACGAAATGGAAAGAAACAAAAGGTATAACTCATATGTTGAAGCAAAGATTGCAAAAACACATGCATGGCCAAGTTTATTTAATGCATTTTGGGTTGGTGGTTTGATATGTACCTTGGGACAAGTTTTTAATGATTTAATTTTGTATATATTCCCAAATGTGTCAACTCAAAGTGCATGGGCATACACGCTTATTATCTTGATTTTCTTGGCATCATTCTTAACGGGAATTGGGGTATTTGATAAAATAGGTGCTTTTGCAGGAGCAGGTACAATCGTTCCTATAACGGGTTTTTCAAATTCCATAACAAGTCCTGCAATTGAATTTAAGAATGAAGGTATAATTTTTGGTATGTGTGCAAAGATGTTTATCATCGCAGGCCCTGTAATTGTTTCTGGAACGGTTGCAAGTATGATTGTAGGGTTAATTTATTTGATTTTTTAGGTGAGATATGAAAAAAGAAGAGAAACAAACAATATTTTTTAATAATAGGCCACATATTATTGGGCATTACTCTATCGTTGGACCAAAGGAAGGGAAAGGCACTCTTGGAAAATATTTTAGTGAAGTAAGTAGTGATGATTTTTTTGGACAAAAAACCTATGAAAAAGCAGAAAGAGTAATGCTTGAAAGAGCATTGAAGGGTGCAGTTGATAATGCCGGGATCTCATACGATGATATAAAACTTTTTCTTTCTGGTGATTTGCTGAATCAAATCATTAGTTCCAGTTATGCTGCAAGAACAATAAATATTCCTTATGTTGGAGTTTTTGGAGCGTGCTCAACAATGGCAGAAAGTTTGGCACTTGGTTCATGCTTGGTTGATGGCGGACATTTTGAAACAGTTGCTTGTGCAACATCAAGTCATTTTTCGACAGCAGAAAGGCAGTTTAGATTTCCACTTGAGTTAGGAAATCAAAGACCACCAACGGCGCAGTGGACGGTTACTGGTTCTGGTGCTGATATAATTTCTTCAAAGGGAAATGGACCAAGAATTATCAGTGCAACTTTTGGCAAAGTTGTCGACTTTGGAATAAGTGATGTCAATAATATGGGAGCAGCAATGGCACCTGCGGCTTGTGACACATTGCTTACACTATTTAAAGATACAAATACAAAGCCAGAAGATTACGATTTGATACTTTCTGGAGATTTGGGAAAACTTGGAAGCGAGATATTGATTGATTTAATGGAATATCATGGTGTAAAACTTGGCTTAAACTACAAAGACTGTGGTCAAATCATATTCAAAAGAAATCAAAATGTTTTGATGGGTGGAAGTGGTTGCGGATGCAGTGCAACAGTTTTAAACTCAATTATTATGAAAAAACTCATAAGTGGAGAGTATAAAAAAGTCATATTTATGGCAACTGGTGCATTGCTTAGTACATTAAGTTGTCAGCAAGGCGATACCGTTCCAGGAATTGCCCATGCAATTGTTATAGAAGGAGAGAAAAATGAGTGACTGGTACGTTTATTTAATTGTGTTTGGCACTGGTGGGCTTGTGTGTTTGTTAGGTCAAATTTTGGTTATAAAAACAAAAATGACAACAGCAAGAATTCTTGTTACATTTGTTATCTTGGGTGTATTTTTGCAAGCAATAGGTATTTATGAACCAATTTCACAATTTTGCAAAGCGGGTATAAATGTTCCTATTATTGGGTTTGGTGCATCACTTGCAAAGGGAGCAATAAATGCAGTGGAATCATCTGGCATACTTGGAATATTTACCGGTGGACTTTCTGCAACTGCTGGTGGAATTGCCGCATCTGTATTTTTTGCCTTTATTTTTGGTATTATTTTTAGAGCAAAAACAAAAAAACTGTAATCAAGATTTTTACATTTTGTGCATATATAAATAATATGAAAAGGTGCACGAAATCACAAAAACTTTATATGCCTATAAAATTTAAGATAGGCATATTTTTTTGTTTTTCCCTTTTATTATTAGTTTTTGCTTTTGTATATCTTAACAAGGTTGTAAATCCGGTTATTATTGAAAGTAGTTCAGCAAAAACAAGGTCGCTTTCACAAAAAGCTGTGGAAGAGGCGATTTATGAAACCATGAAAGGTTCATCAATATCACTCTATGACTCATTGATTATGATAAATCGGGATGCCAATGGGGACGTAAGTTATATCTCAACAAATTCCTTACAAATAAATATGCTTGCAAGAGAACTTGCAAAAGCGTCACAAACAAAGCTTGAAACACTTGGAGCAAAAGGTGTTGACATTCCTTTAGGAACATTCACTGGTATGCCAATTTTTGTTGGTCGTGGCCCAAGTATTAATATAAAAATGCTTCCAATTGGAAGCATTAACTGTAAGTTTAAATCAGAGTTTATAAATGCAGGTATAAATCAGACAAACCACAAAATTTACCTATCTATTACATCAAGAGTGTCTGTAATTTTGCCAACTGCAAATCAAAATGTTGAAACAACAACTCAAATTATGATTGCAGAAAGTATTATAGTTGGAAAAATACCACAAACATATTTACAATCAACAAGTATGGATGATATGTTAAACCTTATTCCCGGTTAAAGCAATAATATCTTGCGGTATATTAACTTTTAGATCAATAACTTCGTTAGTTATTGGGTGAGTGAATGTCATTTCACTACAAGATAGGGCAGTGTGAGTGATATCTTGGCTCTTTTGCCCATATAATTCATCTCCAACAAGTGGATGAGATATGCTTGCCAAATGCACTCTTATTTGATGTGTCCTGCCATGCTTTAATGTAATTTTTAATAGTGTTCTGTTTTCAAAAACTCTTATTGGTTCAACATAAGTTATTGCCATTTTGCCATTTCTGCTTATAACTCTTTTTTGAATGTTATAACCATATTCGTTTTTTAGTGTATCTATATTTTTGTCTATAATCAATTTTTTGTCAATAATACCTTCACATACGGCATAGTATGTTTTTGAAATTAAATCATTTTCATTAAAATAATTGGCAATAAGTGAATTTTTGGCAACAAGAACCAATCCTGCAGTATCTTTGTCTAATCTATTTACAATTCTTAAAACAAAATTACTATCTTTTTGTTGCATATAAGCCATTATTCCACCAGATAAATTATAAGAAAAGTGTGATTTTGTTGGCATAGTAGCAAGGCCACTGGGTTTGTTTACAACCAGAATATAATCATCTTCATACACTATATCTAGTGGTATTATGCAAGAAATGATACAAGTTTTTGGATTTGGGTTTGTATAAACACTTATTACATCACCAACGTTTACATATTCATTCATAAAGCAACTATTACCATTCTTTTTAATATAGCCATACACTTTGCGTAAATTTTTTAAATAGTTCTCGCTATATCCAAGACTTTTTAGATACAAATATATTGTTTGTTTTCTTTGAGAAGTTTCTACTTTTATGTCTTTAAATTTCATATTTATATAATAACTATTTTTGTGTTATTTGTAAATATAATTGACATTATTTGGGAGATGTGGTACATTTTTAATGTTTTTGAAAAACGATAATGAAAGACTAGTAACTTATTGAGTGTCAAGTAGAGATGAAAACTCGTGGCTGAAAGGTTTTCTTTGAAGTAGATTTGTGAATTCACTTTCTAGTTGCCAACTGAAATGAAAAGAGTAGGATTGGCCGGGAATTCCCGTCATAGATGAAATGAGTGTGCTTTGCATAACTTAGGTGGTACCGTGGCATTTTGTCACCCTAAGAGTTTGCAAGGCTTTTTTTATTAAAGGAGTTATGATGAAAGAAAAAATCAATGAGTTCTTAACAAGAGCAAAAGAAGAACTAAAAAATTGTAATGCAATCAAATCATTAAATGAACTAAGAGTAAAGTTCTTGGGCAAACAAGGAGAACTTACTTCGTTTTTGCGTGGAATGAAGGATGTTCCAGCCGAACAAAAACCTGAAGTTGGGCAATTGATTAACCATGCAAGACAAGAAGTTGAAACTGCGATAAATGATTTGCAAACAAAATTTGAAGAACAGGAATTAGAAAACAAGTTAAATAAAGAAAAAGTTGATATAACCGAACCTTCAAAAGTTGTTGAAAAAGGCGAAATTCATCCACTAAACAAAGTGTTTGATAAATTGATTGAATGTTGTGTTGAAATGGGATTTGATGTTGTTCAAGGTCCAGAAATTGAATATGACTATTTTAATTTTGAAGCACTTAATGTTCCCAAAGACCATCCAGCAAGAGATATGCAGGATACTTTCTTTTTGAGTGACAATATTTTGATGCGTTCTCAAACATCATCAGTACAAGCAAGAGTAATGCAAACAAGAAAGCCACCATTCAAAATTGTAAGTCCGGGAAGAACTTACAGAGCAGACAGTGATGCAACTCATAGTCCTGTTTTCCACCAATTTGAAGGTCTTGTTATTGATGAAAACATTTCAATGATAGATTTAAAGAGTATGCTTACAAAATTACTTTCAATGCTCTTTGGAGAAAACACAAAAATTAGGTTCCGTCCATCATATTTCCCATTCACAGAACCCAGTGTTGAAGTTGATGCAACATGTCCAAACTGTGGTGGAAAGGGCTGTAACCTTTGCAAAGGTACAGGTTTTATGGAACTATTAGGTGCAGGTATGGTAAATCCAAAGGTTCTTGAAATAAATGGTATTGATAGCAAAAAGTACACAGGTTTTGCCTTTGGTCCTGGTGTTGATAGACTTGCAATGGTTGTAAACAAAATTCCAGACCTTAGAATGATGTTTGAAAATGATACAAAGTTCTTGGAACAATTAAAGTAGGAGAAAGAATATGATAGTAACATTAAATTGGTTAAAAGATTTTATTGACTTGGATGAAACTCCAGAAAAAATTGCTGAGTTATTAACAAATTCAGGTAATGAAGTTGAAGAAATAATATATCAAGACAGATATTTGAAAAATGTTGTTGTTGGCAAAATACTAAAAATAGAAAAACATCCAAATGCAGACAAATTGGTTGTTTGTCAAGTTGATATTGGGGACAAAGTAACTCAAATTGTTACAGCTGCAACAAATGTAAGAGAAGGTCATACTGTTCCAGTGTCTTTGCCAGGTGCAAACCTTGCCAATGGCATTCATATTGAAAATGGCAAATTGAGAGGCGTTGATTCTCTTGGTATGTTTTGCTCTATCGAAGAGCTTGGTGTAACAGACTATGATGGCGAAGCAAATGGAATTATGATTCTTGATGATGACTTAAAGGCTGGAACACCAATAGCAAAGGCACTTATGATGGATGATGTTATATTTGATATCAATGTTACCGCAAATCGTCCAGACTGTATGAGTGTTATTGGTATCGCAAGAGAATTAAGTGCATTAACAGGAAAACCAATAAAAAAACAAGATTTGTCATATAAGACAAATAATGAAGATGTAAATAAATATCTTACTGTTGATGTTCAAAATAAAGAACTTTGTCCAAGATATATGGCATCAGTGGTAAAAAATATAAAAATAGAAAAATCGCCAAAGTGGTTAAGAGCAAGACTTGTTAGTGTTGGAATTAAACCTATAAATAACATTGTTGATATCACAAACTATGTCCTTATGGAATATGGTCAACCAATGCACGCATTTGATTATGACTATCTTGATGGGCATAAGATTGTTGTAAGAGATGGAAATAACGGCGAAGAAATAGATGTCCTAAATCATAATAGCTATAAAGTTGATGAAAGAGTGCTTTGCGTTTGTGATGCAAATAAACCTGTAGTAATTGCTGGAATTATTGGCGGATTAAATAGTTGTGTTATTGATGACACAAAGATTGCAGTGTTTGAAGCTGCAAGTTTTAATAGAGCATCAATAAGAAGAACATCAAGAAGAATTGGTGTTAGAACAGACTCTACTGCAAGGTTTGAAAAGGGTGTTGATGTACAAAGCCCACAAATCGGTATGCAAAGAGCATTAAGCTTAATATCAAAACTTGGTGCTGGAGAAATTGTATCTGGAGTAATTGATTCAATTGATGAAAAACCAACAAACAAAGATATGACATTCTCAATTTCAAAAATTGAAAAATTATTAGGAATAAAAGTTCCAAATGAGAAAATCCTTTCAATACTTAACAATCTTGGAATAAAATCAACAATTGATGGCGACAGAATTTATTCAAATGTTCCTGTATATCGTGGAGATATAGAAAACAATGCCGATATCGCAGAAGAAATCATTAGAATGTATGGTTATGATGTTTATGATAGCATTGACCAAGAACCATTGGCAAATGCGAAAGTAACAGTTGGAAGATATGATCCAATGCTTCAAACTGCAAGAAAATTAAAGTTGCAACTTTGTGACTATGGGTATTACGAAACTGTTAACTATTCGATTTGCAGTGAAGATGTAAAACAAAAACTTTTATTGAAAGAGAACACAAAACTTTATAATATGATAAAAATTGCAAATCCTATTAGTGAAGATTTGTCTTGTGTTAGAACAACAATGGCAAATGCTATGTTTACAACAATTGCAAGAAATTTATCAAGAAAAAATCAGGACTTTAGATTAAGTGAGGTTGGACGCGTTTATTTTCCAAAAGAATTACCATTAAAGGAATTGCCAGATGAAGTAAATATGCTTTCATTTGCAAGTGTGAACAAAGAAGATAACTTTTTCACTTTTAAAGGTATAATTGAAAATCTACTTAGGGATTATGATTTAGATTACAAACTTGAATATTCAAAACTCCCATTTATGCACCCAGGAATTAGTGCTGACATTATTGACACAAAAACAGGTCTTATTGTTGGCAGTTTTGGAAAGGTTCATCCAAAGGTATGCAAGAACTTTGATATGCAAGAGCATACATTCTATGCTGAATTAAATTTGGATATTATCACTTCACTAAAGGAAAAGAAACATGAAGTAAAAATGCTTTCAAAATTCCCAGCAGTTGACAGAGATTTGGCTATAGTTTGCGACGAAAATGTAACTGTTGAACAAGTGTTGGAATGTGTTAAAAAGTCTTGTGGGAAACTATATTATTCATCAAATGTTTTTGACATATACAGAAGTGAACAATTAGGCGAGAGCAAAAAGAGCATTGCATTTTCATTCAAAATTATAAGTTATGATAAAACATTAACTGACGAAGAAATCAATCAAACAGTAAACAAGATATTAAAAGACCTAAAATACAAACTTGGAGCAGTCCTTAGATGATATATTTAGATAATGCAGCAACAACAAAAGCGTTGCCAGAAGTTATAAGTGAATATAGTAAATATGCAGGAGAATTATACTTTAATCCTTCTGCAATTTATCATGAAGGTGTATCTGTTAAAGCCTGTATAGAAGATGCAAGAACTGTGATATTAAAAGCACTTGGAACACATAACGGAAATGTTGTTTTCACATCATCGGCAACTGAATCAAATAATTTGGCGATATTTGGAAGTTATAGAAGTAATTTTAAAAAGGTTATTTTTTCAATCGAAGAACACCCATCCGTTTATAATGTTGCACTTGAATTAAAGAACAGAGGTGTAAACGTTGACTTTTGTCCATTATCGCAAAATGGTCAAGTCGATTATGACAAATTAGAGCAAATGCTTGATGAAGATGTCGGCTTTATATCAATTATGCATGTAAGCAATGAAACCGGTGCAATTAATGACCTAAAAAGAATTTATGATATAAAAATGAAAAAATGCCCCAAGGCAATATTCCATGTTGATGGGGTTCAAGCATTTTCAAAGGTAAAAGTAAATCTTGATTACTTTGGTGTTGATTTGTATACAATAAGCGGACATAAAATATTTGGACCAAAAGGTGTCTCTGCTCTGTTTGTAAGAAATGGAATTGTTCTAAAACCAATTATGTTTGGTGGTGGACAAGAAAACAACTTAAGGTCCGGAACGGAAAATGTACCAGCGATAATGGGGCTTAAAGTTGCGATACAAAATATTGGAAACATTAAAGAATATTTTGAATACGTAAAATCACTAAAAAACAAATTTATTGAAAATCTAAATGGAATTGCTTGTAACTTTAATACAACAAATGATAATTCGCCATATGTTTTAAGTATTAGTTTTAAAGGCGTAAAAGGCGAAACACTTGTTCATATGATGGAACAACATGGCATTTTAATTAGTACCGGTAGTGCTTGTTCAAGCAAAAAGGCAGGGAATAGAGTGCTCGAAGCATTGGGAGTAAATCACAACGACATCATTGGAAGTGTTAGAGTAAGTTTCTCTAGATATAATACGATGGAAGAAGTTGATTTTTCTTCAAAAACTTTAAAAAACTGCTATATCGAATTGATAGAAAAATTGAGGTAATAATGAAAAAGGTAATTTTATTAAGATTTGGTGAACTCTATCTTAAAGGTAAAAATCGTGGGTTCTTTGAAAAAACACTTATCTCAAATATAAGACATTCTTTAAAGGATATTGAGTGCAAGGTTACAAAAGCAACTGGAAGATATATAGTGTCTGATTATGACGAGATTGATGAAATCACAATAATCGACAGGTTAACAAAGGTTTTTGGGCTTGTATCTTTATCGCCAGCAATAGAATTGGAAACAAACAAAGATGAAATTGATAAGTATATTGCAACAATAAAACTTAATGTAAAAACATTTAGAGTATCAGTTATACGTGCTGATAAGACTTTTCCAATCAAATCAAACATATATGAAAGGGATTTAGGTGCAATAATTTTAAGGAATAATCCAAATTTGAAAGTTAGCCTAAAAGATTTTGACGAAGAAGTTGTTGTGGATATTAGAGAAAGTGGCAAAACATATATTTTGTCATCAAAAATAGAATGTGAAGGTGGTATGCCACTTGGAACAGCTGGTAAAAGTCTTTTGTTGTTATCAGGGGGGATAGATAGTCCTGTTGCAGGATATATGATTGCAAAACGTGGAATGAAGATAAGTGCAATACACTTTCACAGTTTCCCATACACAAGTGAAATGGCAAAGCAAAAAGTAATCAAATTGGCGAAGCTTATTACTCCATATTGCGGAAACATAAAACTTTATATGATTCCTTTTACAAAAATTCAAGAAGAGATACATAAACATTGTGCCCCTGAATTTATGATAACTATTATGCGTAGAATAATGATGAAAATTTCGGCAAAAGTAGCAAGAATTGCAAATTGCAAAGCTATTATAACTGGCGAAAATTTGGGGCAAGTTGCAAGCCAAACAGTTGAAAGTATGACTGTTACCAACTTTTCACAAACTGAGTATCCAATATTTAGACCATTGATTTCATTTGACAAAAAAGATATTATCGAAATCGCAAGAAAGATAGGAACATATGACACATCAATACTTCCATATGAAGATTGTTGCACAGTTTTTCTTCCAAAGAATCCTGTAATTAAACCAAAAATGGAAAAAGTTATTTATGAAGAGTCAAAACTTGATATTGGCAACTTGATAGATGATGCAATTAAAAATTTAGAAATAATAGATTGTTAAATTTGTTGACAAACTCCAAAAAGTTATTTAAACTATTTTTGTAAATTAAAGTTTACGATATAAGAGTCGATTATATAATTTAATGTGGCAAATTTTAGGGGAATTTGCTACGAGTAGAAAAAAGGAAACAATAATGAGCAATATGTTTAATGCACTATGTGCAATTAGTACAGTTGCTTCAGTTTTTATAGGGCTTGGCGCTTTATTGCTGGGCATTGTTGGAGGTTATTTTTTAACATATTTATTAAATACAAAAAAAATGGCAAAAGGCAAGGCTAATGCTGTAAAGATTATTGAAGAAGCCTATGCTGAAGCAAAAACTGTAAAAAAAGAAGCAATCTTGGAAGCAAAAGAAGAAATCGTAAAACTAAAACAAGATGCAGATAGAGAACTAAAAGAAAGAAGAGTTGAACTACAAAAAACAGAAGATAGGTTAACTCAAAAAGAAGATTTTATTGACAAAAAAGATCTTAATCTTGACAAAAAACAAGAAGAACTTGACCGTCAAAAAAAGGTTGTTGATGAAAAGCTTGAACAACTTACAGATCAACTTGATGAACAAGAACAAATAAAGAAAAATATGATCACAGAATTAGAAAAGGTTGCAGCTTTGAAAAAAGAAGATGCAAAGCAAATTTTGATAAATTCTATGGTTGAAGATGCAAGAAAAGATGCCGCAAAAACTGTAAAAGAAATTGAAGATACAGCAACTCAAGAGGCAAATAAAAAAGCACAAAACATTGTCGCTTTGGCAATTCAAAGATGTGCAACTGATATGACTAGTGAAACCACCACTTCATCGGTATCAATCCCTAATGATGATATGAAAGGTAGGATAATTGGTCGTGAAGGAAGAAATATTAGAGCAATTGAAAATGCAACTGGTGTTGATTTGATTGTTGATGATACACCTGAAACAATAACTGTTTCTTGCTTTGACCCAATAAGAAGAGAAGTCGCAAGACTTGCACTTGAAAAATTGATTCTTGATGGTAGGATTCATCCAACAAGAATTGAAGAAATTGTTCAAAAATGTCAAAGAGATGTTGACCAAACAATTAAAGAAGCTGGCGAACAAGCTGTTGATGAAGCGGGCATATATAATATGCACCCAGAACTTGTAAAAATATTAGGTAGATTAAAATATAGAACAAGTTATGGTCAAAATGTTTTAAAACATAGTTTGGAAACTTGTTATTTCGCAGGGTTACTTGCTGCTGAAATCGGGGCCGATGTTAAAGTTGCAAAACGTGGAGGGTTACTTCACGATATAGGAAAGGCACTTGACCATGAAGTTGAGGGCACACACGTGACAATTGGTGTTGAACTTGCAAAAAAATACAAGGAATCACCTGAAGTTATACATTGCATAGAAGCACATCACTTTGATGTTGAATTTCATAGTGTTGAAGCAATACTTGTTCAAGTTGCTGATGCAATTTCAAGTTCAAGACCGGGTGCGAGAAGAGAAAGTTTGGACGCATATGTAAAACGTCTTGAAAAATTGGAAGAAATTTCAAACTCATTTAAAGGTGTTGAAAAATCATATGCAATTCAAGCAGGCAGAGAAGTTAGAATCATTGTAAAACCTGAAGAAATTTCAGATGCTGATGCAATGTTCCTTGCAAAAGATATAGCAAAGAAAATTGAAGAAGAAATGGAATATCCAGGACAAATTAAAGTTAATGTAATTAGAGAGAGTAGATTTTCTGAATTTGCAAAATAATATTAAAAAACTCATACATTCATTGTATGAGTTTTTTATTTTATCCTTTTATGGAAGTATAAAATCTAATAACTTTATTATCAATAAATTTGATATCATAACTGATAGGTATACAAACGATGTGACGTATGTTGATATGTTGTCAAGTTCAATTCCACATATCAGGTTTAAACTAAATAAAAGTACTATTGATAATATTACAATTGATATTAC
The DNA here is from genome assembly GCA_002431905.1 of Christensenella sp. UBA5893. Classification (GTDB taxonomy): domain Bacteria; phylum Bacillota; class Clostridia; order Christensenellales; family UBA1242; genus UBA5893. The sequence goes on from DJER01000010.1 coordinate 33,759, forward strand.
AGTTGTAAATTTCCATATGTATTGTTTTAAAGTTTGTAACAAACTCTTTTTTCTGCTGAGAATGCAAATATAATTATAAGCGGTTATACCAATATAAATCATTGGACATATTAAGTATAAGAAATTCCAACCAGGTTGTGACGTCTTGTTGAATGCGTACATTATAGCAGATTCAATGATTACCAAGAGCAACACTGCAATTGACATAATTGAAGATTTTAATAGCTTGTTATTTCTTCGTCTTATTCCTTTTTGCTTTGTATATGTTCCAAACTTTATGTTACATTTGCCATAGTATGATTTAAGGCTTTCAAAATCTGTTTTTGTTTCTTCTTGAGGATTATAATCATAATCCATTGTTTCAGGTTGTTCTTGATTCATTATTGATTCTTGGCTATTCTCTTTAGTGTATGTTTCATCAATTTGATTTTGTTCTCGTCTTAATTCTTCAAGTTTTTTATCAATTATATTATTACTGTTATCATATCTTATATGTTCAAATCTAGCAGGTGCAATTTTCTTTACTTTTGGGATGTTCATAGTTGGATGTTCGGTTATCAAAACTGCATCATCCAATTGTTTCTTTTGTGGTTGCTGTGGAACGTATGAAGGGGAGTTATTAATGGAATTGTTATCATTTTGAATGTCGACATTCTCTTGTTGTTTATCCATTATTGATGTAGTATTTTCTATATTGGCATCAGTTGGTTCAATAACGGGTTCAGGATAGTTATCATTATTAGTTTCAAAAGATTTATTTTCTGCCAAAACCGTTTCATTAGAACTAAAATCGTTATTTCCACTTAAATCTATAAATTGAACTGAATCATCAGTGTTAGGCTCATTATCTTCAACAGTTTCATTGTATAAAATTGTTGAATGAATAATTGGTTCTTTGTATTCAGGCTTTTGTTCGTCATTTGATGTTATAGAACTATCAACATTTGTATTTTGTTGAGAAATTGTTGAAACACTAGAATCTTGATTATTTTCATGCGGTGTTTCATCATGCTCCTTAGACGACTTGAAATTGTCCTCTTGTTCTTGAATTGAAACATCTTCATCTTCATCATAAGGTGGGTCATTAAATCTTGTTGGGTTGTTTTGCAAATTGCCAGCAAAACTTTTTTGCTTTTTACTAAATTGCCAAAATGCACTTTTTACTTGATTTTGATTGTTAACTTTATAGTCTGAATTTTCATATGATGTCAAGATTTGTTCGTTATGTTGTTGAGTTTGCTCCTTTGGTTGCTCGTTACGCAAATCAATAAGGTTTTTATCAATGGAAGAATTGTCTTCATCTGCCTCATCTCTTAATTTTTTTATGCAGTCAAAAACTTCATCCGAAGGTTCAACAACTTTTGGGGAAGTGGTAAAAAGGTCAAACTGAACAAAATTTTGTGATTTCTGTGGCTCACTATTTTCTTCAGATTTTGGCTTTTCGGGTTCTTTTATTATAAATAAACTTGACTGTTGTAAAATTGTGCCACTGTTATTTTGTATTTCAGTCGCATTATCAACTTGGTTGGATTTGTTATTAAATTCTGTCCTCTTGTTGATAAATTCGTTTAAATCCAAACTCCATTTTTCAGCATATTTTTTGCCATAATCAGTTATGCTATAATAATGTCGTCTTCCACCAATTTCACTATCTCGCCAATAAGACGAAATTAAATTTTGTTCTTCCATTCTACGTAAACAAGAATACAAACTTGGCTGTTTTACAATCAATGAATCATTCGTTTTTTGACGGATATCATCAATAATTTCATAACCATATTTATCTTCATTGAGTAGGGTGGATAAAATAATATTGGTCAATTGTCCTCTTGGTAATTCTTCTTTTGCCATAAAATTTCCTTTCTATTATAGTAATTATATACTGCTTTATTGGTGGTGTCAATATTTTTGTAAGTATTATGCAAATACATAATACTATGTTTTTTCTTTGCATAGTACACAAAATGTTGTATAATATCATTGTTATGGAAATAAAAGTTATAAGAAGCAAAAGACATAGCATATCAATAAAAATCAATGAAAATGGAGAAGTCCTTGTTAGGTGTCCATTAAAATATCCAAAAGAAGAATTGCTAAAAATTATTAACAGCAAAAGACAGTGGATAGAGAAATGTGTTAACGTTGTGGCTAGTAAAAAAATGCAAAATAGTGATTATTATTCGTTTAATAAAATATTGCTAAACGGCATGTCTTATGATATAAAAAAATCAGGCAAACTTTTGGTTATAGGTGAGAATGTTATAAAAATTAGGGGAAATGATGTAAGGAAAACACTTATATTATGGCTAAAAAAACAAGCCCAAGCCCTTTTATTTAAAAGGCTGGACTTGATTTCTAATATAATAGGGAAGAATTATGCACAAGCAACCCTTATGACTGCAAGAAAGAAATGGGGGAGTTGCGATAATCGCAAAAATATACGATTAAACTACCGACTTGTAATGCTTGACAATAAGTATATTGATTATGTTTGCTTGCATGAATTAACTCACACAAAATATATGAATCATTCAAAATTATTTTGGAATGAAGTGGCAAAGTTTATGCCAAATTGGAAACAAATTAAAAACGACATTTCTAATTTTAATTTTATTTTGGAGGTATATTAGTCAAAATTATAGCAGGGTACACTTCAAAAATTTACATATCTAGCATTTATAATTTATTCGCAAAACACGACTTTTGCGAATAAATACTACTAAAAACGGCAATAATTAGTGAAAAATCTGGTAAAATTTTTAAAAATCTAGCTTTAAATCAATTCTACAACATATTTAATAAATTTAATAAAGCTTGTTATCCAGCCATTCATTAAAGATTCATCAGAAATTGTTTTTGATTCATCTAAAATTGTTTTATAACTAATTACATTTGCTATGTTGATGTTTATATAATTTATGATTTTTAAAAACACATTGTATATATCATCATTTAAGTAAAGTTTATTAGGAATGTTATATAATACACTTTCAATAAACAATTGATTCATTGCCTTTTTTGTGTATTGAAAATACAAACCGTTAAGTATTCGCAAAATGTTTACAACTTTACCATTAGTTGCAACTGCTTTTTTCTCAAAATTTATATCCCTATCTTTAAAATTGATTTCTATTAAGTTATATGTTTTTGTGTTAAACAATCTAAACTCGTCTTCCATTCCAAAAACAATATATAAGTTTATATTAACTCCCAATTCATCTTTTGAATAAATATAAATTGCATTATCATTAATATATAACATTGTTTCATCGGAAAAATATTTTGCCAATTCCCCTACTAATTCATTTTTAAATGAAAGCATTGTATATTTGTCATCTGTTGGAATTTGTGATATAGCGGCGGCTTTTTTGTTTTTCTTTTTATTTTTCTTTTTTGATGAATTTTTCCATGCATTGGAAAATCCCTTTAAGATTTTTCTGAATGAGTTTTTATTTGTGTTAAAAGAATACAATTCAAGACTTGGCGACTTTATTTCAACGAATATGTCAAGTGTTGAATTTTGACCTTCGGCAAAGTTTTTACATTCATTTACAATTTCATATCTATAATCATTTATTATCGGTTTTTTGCTTGAAATAGTTTGTAATGCTTTATCCAAAGAATTACAAACGTAATCATAAGCAACTGACATATATTGTGGGTTGAGTTGCTCAGAAAGTGAATTAATTAGGCTTTTATCAAAAATCTTTTTCTTCATAATTTTATTATATCATATTCCCCTAAATTTTCCCAATTAAATTTTTATATATTCCAAATTGTTCGTAAAATACTTGATTATTGATTAAAAACTTGCTAACATATTAGTGCTATGAGTAATTTTTTAAATGATAGGAATAGAAAATGTGTTGATGGTATAAGCAAAAATTTAGAGAATTTGCCAGACTATTGTTTGGACTATATTTTGTCAATGGAAAACAATACATCATTTTTGACAAGATTAAACTATAGCCAAGATTTGGCAATTTTCTTTGATTATCTTGCCAAGAATAAGTTTAATAAACCAGTTTCAAGCATAACCTATGATGATTTAAATAGTCTTAAATCTCGTGATTTGGAAATGTTTTTAAGTTATGTTGGACTATACGAAATCAATGGTAAACAATATGTCAATGGAGAAAAAGGAAAAGCTAGAAAACTTGCTTCAATTAGAAGCTTTTTCAAGTACTTATTTAAAAATGATAAGATTCAAAGTGATGTTGCATTAAAAATTTCAACTCCAAAAATTCATTCAAAACCAATTATTAGACTTGAAGTTGATGAAGTTTGCAAACTGATAAATGAAGCCGAAAATCCTCAATCGCTTACAAACAGACAAAAGGCATTTAATAAACACACATCATTAAGAGATGTTGCAATTCTTTCTTTGTTTTTGGGTACAGGTATAAGAGTTAGTGAATTGGTTGGAATTGATGTTAAGGATGTTGATTTTGAAAACAATTGCTTTAAAATTACAAGAAAAGGTGGAAATCAAGTTATATTATATTTCTCTGACGAGGTTCGTTCTGCCCTACTTAATTGGCTAGATTTAAGAGATGTGATTATGCAGGGTTCCGATGAGCAAGCTCTTTTTGTTTCTTTACAAAAGAAAAGAATGTGTGTTAGAGCGGTTGAAAAACTTGTAAAAAAATATAGTCAAATTGCCTCACCTTTAAAGAAGATTTCACCACATAAATTACGTAGCACATATGGTACGAATTTGTATAGAGAAACTGGCGATATCTATGTTGTTGCTGAAGTTTTGGGGCATAAAGATGTGAATACAACCAAAAAGCACTATGCTGCTATGAGCGAAGATATTAGACGAAGCGTTGCAAATAAAGTAAAATTAAGAGATTAAAAAATAGAACATTTGTTTGACTTTTGTAATTCTGTATGATATATTCTATATTGTAAAAGGAATATATTATGAAAAAGTCCGAACAAAAGTTAATGGAAGTGCTAGCATTTCTTAACTCATATATAAATGATAAAGGATATTGCCCATCATATAGAGAAATTGCAAGTGGTGTAAATTTAAAGTCCACAAATTCAATAAAAGCATATCTTGACATTTTGGAAAAAAGAAATCTTATAACAAGGCAACCAACTAAAAATAGAACAATTGAAATTGTTGGGAAGCAAAAACATGAAACAATAGAATTGCCAATTGTTGGTCAAGTTGCTGCTGGTGCACCAATACTTGCAGAACAAAATATTGAAGATACAATAACTATTTCAAGTTCTTTCTTTGGTCTTTCCCCTAACTCTAATCATAAATTGTTTGTTCTTAAAGTAAAAGGCGATAGTATGATTGAAATGGGAATTAACAATGGTGATTTTGTTGTTGCATCAACTCAAAACACTGCCGAAAATGGCGATGTTGTTGTTGCAATGATTGATGGAAATGCAACTGTAAAAATATTCTATCGTGAACCACAATTTGTTAGACTCCAACCTGCCAACAATGCTTATAGACCAATATATTCAAATGACCTACAAATTTTAGGTAAAGTTGTTGGAGTGATGCGAAGATTATAATAAAAAACTGATAAGAATGAAAAATATTCTTATCAGTTTTTCTTTAAAATTTCTCTTCAATAACCCCACCACCAAGGCAGTATGTGTCATCATAGAAAACAACCCATTGTCCTTCTGTAATAGCTTTTTGCTTTTCATAAAAAGTTATAGTAATTCGATTATCTTCGATTTTTACATGAACCTTTTGGTCAGGTTGTCTGTATCTAAACTTTGCGTAACAATCAAATTCTTTTTGTTCTGGTTCTTTTGGTATCCAATTTACCTTGTATGTAACAAGTCCATTTGAATACAAGCAATCTTCAAGCCCACAGCAAACATACAAAACATTTTTGTCCAAGTCCTTTTTAACAACAAACCAACGTTGGCTCTTTTCGCCTTGGCTACCTATTCCAAGACCTCTGCGTTGACCTATTGTATAATACATAAGTCCGTCATGTTTACCAACTACTTTACCAGTGTCTATATCGATAATGTCGCCCGGTTTATTTGGTAAATATTGTTTCAAAAATTCTTTAAAATTTCGTTCTCCTATAAAACAAATTCCGGTGCTATCTTTTTTATGTGCCGTTGACAAATCGTACTTTTCTGCCAACTTTCTTAAATCAGGTTTTATCATATCTCCAATTGGAAACATTGTGTCTTTTAATTGATTTTGAGACAATTGATTTAAAAAGTATGTTTGGTCTTTGTTCGTATCAATCGCCTTTTTTAGATATACCAAACCATTTTTGTGCTCAACTTGTGCATAGTGTCCAGTTGCAATATAATCAGCACCAAGTTGCTTTGCATATTCCAAAAATGGTCCAAACTTTATTTCTCTATTACATAAAACATCTGGATTTGGAGTTCGCCCTTTTTTGTATTCGTCAAGGAAATATGAGAAAACTCTATCCATATATTCTTTGCTAAAATTTACTGAATAATATGGAATATCCAATTTTGTGCATACTTTTTTTACATCTTCAAAATCTTGTTCACTTGTACAATGTCCTGTGTCGGTTGATTCTTCCCAATTTTTCATAAAAAGACCAATAACATTGTATCCTTGTTTTTTTAGTTTTAATGCAACAATGCTACTATCAACACCACCACTCATTCCTACAACAACTGTTTCTTTTTTCTTCATATTTCTTCCTTATTTTAATATTTGAGTTAATGCTTTTATTACATAATCTAGTTCTTTTTGAGTTGTAAATTTACTCAAAGAGAATCTTATTGTGCTATTTGCGTAATCATTAAGCCCCATAGCTTGCAATACATAGCTTGGCAAGCTACTGCCAGCAGTACACGCAGAACCACGAGAAACGCAAATGCCTTGTTGATCCAATTTCATAAGTAATATGTTAGCGTCAAAATTTTTGAAACTAACACTTACTATATTTGGTACATGATTATCGTTGTTCCCGTTTATTATGACTATATCTGCAAAATTTTGCTTTAACTTTTTTACAAAATAATCTCTTAACATGGAAATTCTTGTATAGTTTTTCACTAAATTTTTATAAGCAATTTCTGTCGCCTTTCCAAATCCAACAATTGCAGGTGTGTTTGCTGTTCCACCACGTTTGCCAAATTCTTGACTTCCACCAAAAATCAAATTATCTATTTTGATCCCATTTTTAATATACAAAAAACCCATACCTTTTGGGCCGTAAATCTTATGTGCCGAAACACTCATTAAGTCAACATTGAGTTCTTTTACATCTATGTTAAGAATTCCAAAACCTTGAACAGCATCTGCGTGGAATATAATATTATGCTTGTGAGCAATCTCGCCAATTTTTTTAATATTTTGTATTGTTCCAACTTCATTATTTACCATCATAGTTGAGATTAAAATGGTCTTTTCATTTATAAGTGATTCTAACTCGTCTATATTGATATTGCCTTTATCATCAACAGACACGTAGTCTACCTTATATCCTTTCGTTTCAAGATATTGACACGAATTAATTATTGAATCATGCTCAATTTTTGTTGTGATAATATGATTTCCTTTGCTACTGTTTGCACTAGCAATTCCAAGTATTGCCCAAGAATTAGATTCACTTCCGCATGAAGTGAAATATATTTCATTTGTATTTGAATTTACTGTTTTCGCTATAATATTTCTTGCATTTTCAACATACTTGTTTGCATCTCTACCCATACTATGAGAACTGCTTTCATTTGCAAAAATATCACAAAAGAAAGGCATCATAGCCTTTTTTACTTCAGGTATTATAACCGTTGTTGCTGCATTATCTAAATAAATTTTTTTCAATTTTCTAACTTCCTAATATATGTTTTATCAATCAAATCTTGAATTGTAACTTTTGTCAAATAATCATAAACAAGTTTCATTAGTGTTTCCCAACAACCAATAGTTTCACAACTTGACATTCTTGGGCATTTCCTCTCGACTTTCAAACAGGGAACGACCTCTGGCATATCTTTTGTTGCGGTAAGTATATCTGCAACAGTACAAACTTTTGGGTCAACAGCAAGCATATAACCGCCAGAATTTCCCCTTAAGCTTTTTAATAATTTGGCTTTTGTTAAAATTGAAACAATTTGCTCTGTGTATTTTATTGATTTGTCTTGACTTTTTGCAATATCACTTACAGATACATAATCATCATGACCAACAAGTTCGGTCATTATTCTTACGGCATATCTTCCTTTTGCTGATATTTTCATATTTCACCTATATCTTTTTGGAGCTACTGGCCGGATTTGAACCGGCGACCCACGCATTACGAATGCGTTGCTCTACCAACTGAGCCACAGTAGCATAAAATAACATAATACACTTTATGTTGTATTAGTTATAATGTAAATCCACCATCTATTGTTATAACTTGTCCGTTTATATAATCTCCTGTATCCTCAGCCAAGAATAAAACAAGTTTTGCAACTTCTTCAGTTTTACCTAATCTTCCTGCTGGAATTTGAGTAATCAATTCTGTCCTTTCTTTACTTGTCAAATTGTTATTCATTTGAGTATCAATTGCTCCTGGACAAATGCAATTAACATTAATATTGTTATATCCGTATTCTTTTGCAAGTGATTTTGTTAATCCTATTATGCCCGCTTTTGATGTTGAATATGAAACTTCCATACTCCCGCCAACATTTCCCCAAATGGATGAAATATTGATAATTCTTCCCTTTTCATTTTCTATCATAGATGGAATAACTTTTTTTGATAGATTTATTGCAGAGATTAAATTTGTATTTACAATGTTTATCATATCAACATATGACTCATCAATAAAAAGCCCCTTTAAAGATATCCCTGCATTATTAACCAACACATCAATGTGACCAAACTCTTTTAAGACATCATCAACCATTTTGCTTACTTCATCCTGATTTCCAACATCTGCTTTGCAAAGCATAGCAACGCCATTAATTGATGTGATTTCATCAAGCAATGAAATTGCATCTTGTTTTGACTTGTTGTAGTTTATCGCAACGGCATAACCATTGTTAGCAAATTCTTTTGCAATTGTTCTGCCTATTCCGCTTGAAGCGCCCGTAACTAATACTGTTTTCATTTAATCTCCTTTGTTATTATATATCATTTACCAAAAGTAAACAAGCATTTTGTGACCTATAATTGACAAAAAGAAAAACAAATGATATCATAAAACAAAAGAGGGGTTTTTATGGAAAACAAACAAAAAAGAAAACTTATTTCTGCGATATATAAAACCATTATATTATTTTCGGTTATCGCAATAGGTTTGGTTATTTATCTTGAAATTGACAAAGTCGCAACTAATGCAAATTCAGTACTATGGCTTGACATTGTTCTATTATCACTATCAGCCTTACTACTATTATTTGTTGTATTCGATTCAAGAACCACAAGAAAACTAAAAAACAAATATAGCCTTGGAAAATTCTTATTCTTTTTGGTATTTGTTACAGTAGTGTCAATAATTGTTCTTGCAGTTTATTGCTATTACACAAAAATTGAATTAACTCCATATATTTCATACATCCTTCCTATTTCAATTTTAGTTGCTTGTGAGTTATTGTTTATTATAAACTTTATACTTGGAATAAATCTTTCAAAATTATACAAAAACACAACAATAACTTTGGACTCTATGGCAGACACTCCAAACTTTAATGATGAGTTATTATTAAAGAAAAGACTTGATGAATTAAATAGAAAATTGGAAATGAAAAAAATTCAAGACCAAATTGATGAAGCCGAAAGGAAATTAGACAAGTAGAAAAAAAACCTACAACATTTTGTTGTAGGTTTTTTTAATATCAAATATTAAAGTTTAAAAGCAATTCTATTTCTATTAATATCAATTGACTTTATTTCTACTTCAACCTTTTGCCCAAGTTTTACAATTTGATAAATACGCATATCGTTGTGTTGGGTTGCGTCCGAAACATGTAGTAAACCTTCAAGTCCACTTTCATCAAGTTTGATTATTGCCCCAAATGCCAATATTTTCGTAACAGTTCCGGTTACCTTGTCGCCAACTTTTAGTTCTTTTAGATATGCAGTCTTTGGGTTTTCTGATAACTGTTTAAGTCCAAGTGAAACTCTCTTTTGTTGCTTATCAATTTTTATTACTCTAAATGTGTATGTTTCACCTACACTAAGGTACTTTGAAACATCGTCAACATGTTCATATGCAATATCAGATATATGAATAAAGCAAGACACTCCATCAACATCAACAAATGCACCATATGGCATTATCTTTTCAACTCTGCCTTGAACAACCTTATTGATAAAAATACTATTCCAAAAAGTTGTTTCTTGCAATTCTTTTTGTTGTTCTTTCAAAATTCTAATTGAGCAAACGATTAGTCTTTTATCTTTATCAATTTCGGTTACTATTGCTGTAAATTGTTTGTTAAGATAGTAATGCAAATTCTTTAGATTTATATCTATTTCCCCATTTGGAACAACAATGTTATATATTCCCATTTTTGAAATCAAGCAATTATCTTTTATTCCTGTTGCATAAAAAGAAAATTGAGAACCTATTTTTAACTTCTCTGCATTTTGAGAGCCGATTATAACATTATCTGCAATTTTTTTTGAAACAATAATCATTCCGTCTTCGGTTTTTGTGCCAAGAACTGCAACCTTAAATCTATCGCCAATTTTTACATCATCAAAATTATCAAAGTCACTTTTGGCAATAAAAGCATCACTCTTTCCACCAATATTAAAAATGACTCCGTCATCTCTTTTTAAAACAACTACTCCATCAAATATTTCATTTTTTTTGTATTTGGTAAAGGTTTTGTCTATTGTATCTAAATTAAATTTAACTTCTTCCATAAAAACTCCTACTTATAGTTTAGCAAAATTTATGTAATTATGTCTATTATTTAAAAGAAAAAACAAAGTAAATTTTCTATTACTTTGTTTTTTTTGATGTAATATTATTCTCACGAACTTCCAACATCTTTTGTTTGATTATTTCATTTGGGTTCTCATAGTCTTTTGTCAAATAAAATGGTTCTCCAATGTAAACTTTATTAAGAATAAAAGGCATTGGTTTTCTTTTTATCCATACAGGAACTATTGGCGTATTTGTTTTTATTGCAATTATTCCCGCTCCGTCCTTGATATCAAGCAATGGCTCTTTGGTTTTATTTCTTGTCCCTTCTGGAAATATTGTTAATATTTTATTATTCTTTAGAACAGAAAAGCATTGTTTTAATGTTGAAATCTCAACTTTTTCTCTATCTACAGGAATAGATTTCATTCCTTTTAGGAATGAACGAAGCCCAAAATGTTTAAACAACTCTTTTTTGGCAAGTATGTGTTGTTCTCTCCAAATCATATTGCAAATAACTAGTGGATCAAAATTACTTTTATGGTTAACAACTAATATACATTTACCTTTTGGTAAATTTTTTTGCCCCTTTAAAATGGTAGGACAAAACAACCAAAAGGGTATATATGCCAACACTTTCATAAACCAGTAAAACATATTTACTCCTTTATATATGAAATTATTTTTTGTAAACTTTGCTCTATTGTATCATTTGATGTATCGATTACAATTGCATCATTTGCTTGTTTTAATGGACTAATCTTTCTATGCATATCATTATAGTCTCTTTCAATAATGGCATTTTTCACTTCATCATAGGAGATTTTTTCGCCTTTTTGAATATATGTTTCATATCTTCTTTTGGCTCTTGATTCAACACTTGCTGTGATATAGAATTTATACTTTGCATTTGGGAAAACTTCTGTTCCAATATCTCTTCCTTCAACCACCAAATCATATTTATCAGCAAATTTGTGTTGAATCTTGCAAACGATTTCTCTAATCTCGGCAATTTGCGAATATATTGATGCCTTTTGGCTTATTTCAGGTAATGATATGTATGGTCTTGTGTCAATTCCTTCAACATATACAACCTGTTCTCCATCTATATATTCAATATCTATGTTAGCTTTTGTTAAGATATCCTTAACTTGTTCAAGATTATTGACATCAGCATTTTCTTTTGTCAATACATATGCAATTGCCCTAAAAATCATTCCAGTATTTAAAAAATTTATATGCAAATTCTTTGCAGTTAAGACTGCCAAAGTTGATTTTCCTGCGCATGCTGGTCCATCCATTGCAATAACCATAATTATATCCCCCTTACAATATTATTTGCTGTTGATAGAGCAATCTGTAAATTAAATCCGCCTGTTAACGCATCAACATCAATTACTTCTCCTGCGAAATATAAATTACTTACAATTTTGCTCTCCATTGTTTTTGGGTTAATTTCTTTTGTGCAAACCCCACCACTTGTGATTATAGCATAATCAATATCATATAATCCATCAAAATTAAGTTTAAATTCTTTCAAACTTTTTACAATTGATTTTCTTTGTTCAATTGTAATACTATTAACTTTTAAACTTTCAGGTAATTTGACATAACTCAAAAATATAGAAACTAAATTCTTGGGTAATAGACTCCTTATAACAGTGTTAATCTGGCTATTTTTGTTATTTTCAAATTCTCTTAATATTCTATTTTCTAGTGTTTCATAGGTTAATGCTGGTTTAAAATCTAATATCAAGTCAACATTTTTTAACCTGTTTATGTAACTAGACAATGTCAAAACAATAGGCCCACTTATTCCATTTGATGTAAAAAGCATTTCTCCAAACTCTGATTTCACAAGTTTATTATTGCTATATGCCGAAAGTTTAACATTTTTTAATGATAGTCCCTCAACACTTTTTACCCACTTATCTTTTAATTTTATAGGACAAAGTGCTGGTACTGGCTCAATTATTGTATGTCCAAATTTTTTTGCAATTTTATACCCAAAGCCATTACTTCCAGTTGCACTATACGACTTTCCACCGGTACAGATTATAAGCTTATCACATTCATATTTACTATTTGTTGTTATCACAACAAATTTTGATGTTTGACTATTTTTGTAACAATCAATAACTTCTTCATTAAGTTTTATATTAACTCTGCTATGTATGCAGTAGTTTTGTAAAACTTTTATAACATCACTTGATTTGTCACTTTCAGGAAAAACTCTGTTTCCTCTTTCAACTTTAAGTGGTAATCCATGTTCTTCAAAAAACTGCATTGTGTCATATGGTGTAAATGAACTGATACAACTATACAAAAATTGGGAATTTGTTGGAACATTTGAAAAATACTCTTCATTTGAGCAACAATTGGTTATATTACATCTTCCTTTTCCTGTAATGTATAATTTCTTGCCAACCTTTTCATTCTTTTCAAGCAATGTAACATTGTAGACCTTTTGAGCACAACCACCACTCACAAAAAGTCCACTTGCTCCGCCACCGATAACGATAATATCCATTTTATTCCCCCAATAAATCAAAAAGTTCATATTGGTTTAATGGTTTATATTCGCCACGCTTAAGACCACCAAGTTTAATATTGCCAATTCTTACTCTTTTTAACATTATAATAGTTTTACCAATGCAGTCAAACATCCTTCTAATTTGCCTATTTTGCCCTTCATGAATTGTTACACTAATTCTAGAATTCCCGTCTTTTATATCTAACATTTCAACTTTTGCAGGAGGCATTCTTTTTCCATTTTCAATAACTCCAGCACGAAGAACAGCAAGTTCGCTTTCTTTAATTAAACCTTCAATTTTCACAATATATTCTTTTTCAGTTTCATGCGATGGGTGGCTAATTTTTTGTGCAATATCTCCATCGTTTGTAAGAATAATTAACCCTTCTGTGTCATAATCAAGTCGTCCTATTGAAAATAGTCTTACAGGGCTTTTTACAAGGTCATATATTGTTTTTCTGTTTCTATCATCATTTGCTGTACATATATATCCTTTTGGCTTGTTTAATTTATAATAAACGTAGTTTTGTGGTAATGACAATTTCTCACCATTAAGACAAACTATATCGCCTTTTAAGTTCACCTTATAGGACAAATCTGTTAGTATTTTCCCATTAACGCTAACCTTTCCGTCTTTTATATATTCTTCACTTTTTCTTCTTGAAGCAACTCCACAGAGTGCCAAATATTTGTTTATTCTCATTTGTTTACCATTTGGAGATTATGACTTTTACAATATCTCCTATCCTATTAGACTTTATCTCTTCCATAGTATATATTTTTTCACAAAATAGCAAGTGTTTATCCAAATAAATTTTAAGTTCGCCTACGATTTGCTCTTTTTTTAGTGGGGCTGTGAGATAATTTGGCACAGCGATTTCAATTTTTATTTGTTGTTCTTCTTCGCTTGTTAATGGATAACAAAAACTATGCTTTGTATACACTTTTACATCCACACTTTTAGAATTCTCGACATTTACATTTTTAATGTAAGAATATTCAGGAAGAAGTTTTACCATTTTGTACTTTGAGAAACATTCGTTTAAGTGCATTACACTTTCTTCAAACATTGGTCCGCAGTTTAATACAACACATATTAGTTGCATATTATCTCGTTTTGCACTACTAACCAAACACCTTCCAGCATTATTAGTAAATCCCGTCTTTACTCCATTTGCTCCGTCAAGAGTCCAAAGAAGCTTATTCTTGTTTTTTAAGTACCTATAACTATTGTCTGCATTTGAAATCTTTGTGTTTTTTGTTGTAACAATTTCTTTAAATATGGGATACCTGTAACATTCGCTTGCTATAAGTGCCAAATCATATGCTGTTGTGTAATGGTCTTTTTCATCAAGTCCGTGTGGATTTTTAAAATTTGAATTAATAGCTCCAATTGTATGTGCCTCTTTTGTCATAAGCAAAGCAAAATCATCTATTGATTTTGATATATGCAAAGCAAGTGCTGTTGCCGCATCATTACCAGAAACAAGCATCATCCCATATAGAAGTTCCCTTACTGTTAATTCTTCTCCCTTCTTTAAATATATAGAAGTTCCTCTAATACCAACGGCTCTATCATCAATTTTTATTTTTTCGTCAAAGTTGTTACAGTTTTTTAGTACGGTTAAAAATGTCACAATTTTTGTGGTACTTGCATTGGCAAGTCTTTCATTTTCATTTTTTGCAAGTAACACTCTCTTTGAGTCTTTTTCAATAACGCACATAGCTTTTGAATTATCACTCGCTTGTACAACACAATTTGTTGTATTATGATTTAACATAATACCACCACATATTGTAATTAGCATTAACAAATAAACGACAACAAACTTAATTAAGTTATTCTTCTTTTTCATCTTTTACCCTTATTTTTGACATAATTGTATTTAAAAAGTTGATAATTGTTTGATATGCAGTTTTGTTCTCAATTCCAACAAATTTTACATCATCGTTCGTTTCAACAATAAAGCCAACTGGCGTTATGCTTGCACCACCACCACTTCCACCACAAGTTGGAAATGGCATTTTTTTGTTGAGTGTACTATATTCGCCACCACCAACAACATAGCCAACAGAAACTTTATTTATTGGTATAATAATATTCCCACTTGGAGTTATAATTGGATCGCCAACAATTGTATTTGTTTTTACCAAATCTTCTACCTTTGAGATTGTCATACAAATAAAATCTTCCAAGAAGTTAGGATTGTTTTTTATTTCGTTCATACATTCTCCTTCTAACACTTAATAATGAAATTACAACACTATATAGCAATTCATTCATACTTATTTTTACACAAATTTTTGTTTTTATTAAAAATTTATCTTCTTTATATAATGGTATAACTGAACTATAAAACGATGCTGTTGGCTTGTTTGTTTTTAAAATAGTAAAAATTATATATATCAATAAATTTAATGTTCCACATGTCATTGCTGTTTGATAAGCATTGTCCTTTATTCCAATACTTGCATTAACTTCAATAATGGTAATTTGAATTTTATCTTTTATGTTACTTATAAATTGATCAATAAACAAAACTTGTTTTTGAGATAATTCAATATTCAAATCTTGTTGTTTTTTGTTTATATATAACAATACTTTGTTATCTTTGTATAACATTTTTAGTGATAATATCTTCATTTTATAGACGCATAACGTCACGAATATATTTTTATTATTTCCATCAATTTTTATATCCATTTGAAATATTATAGGAATAAGAAAAACAACAATAAAAAATAGCGGTATGGCTAGGTATAAACTTTCCATATCACTATTATTTGTTATTTTGTTGATTTTATACTGCCTTGTTAAACAACATCATCAGTATTGTCTTTTTGAGTAAAATCCATCTTTTGAATATTATTTGCTTTCAAAACTTCGTCAACTCTATCCAACATTTCTTTATCTTCTGCCTTAATTTGTTTTACATCTTTTTCATTCTTTAAGAATTCAGGGATTTCTTCTTCATCAGGTACTTCATAATCACGATAAAGCCCATCACTTGAGAGTTGATTATCATATGTTTCACTTCGAATAACATTGATTCTTTCAAGCAATTCTTCATAATCTGGCAATTCACTTAAATCTTTTAAATTAAAACGTTTTAGGAATTCATCAGTTGTTCCAAACATATATGGTTTCCCAACGGCATCTTTTCTTCCAACAATTTGAATCATTTTATTGTCAAGAAGCACTTGAATGGCATAATCTGCCGAATTGATTTTTCTTATCTCTTCAATTTCAAGTTTTGTTATTGGTTGCTTATATGCGATTATTGCAACTGTTTCTAGTGCGGCTTTTGTTAATGCTTTTTCTCTTATTGGATTTAAAACAACTGAGATTTGTTCAGCATAATTTGGATTTGAACACAATTGAATTTTGTCTTTATATTCTATTAAATGTATTCCACTATCGCCACAAAGTTCCTTTCTTAATTCATCCAAAGCTTTATTAAAAGTTTTTTTATCAACTTCAAGTTTGCTCATTATATCTTCGATTGCAACACCTTCCCCAGATATAAACAAGGTTGCTTTAATAATTTCCTTCAAGTTGTTCATTTATGTCTTCTGCCTCCTTATCTTCGTTTTCTTCATTTGAAATTATGTCTATCTCACCAAAAATATTGCTTTGTTGAGCTTTTACAAACTGTCGCTTTAATAATTCTAACAATGCAAGAAATGTGTTTATAAGCTCACTTTTTGTGAAGTCCTTATCAAAAAGACTTGAAAACTTTATCATCTTTTTTTCTCTTACAATGTTTTTGATTTCAATAAATTTTTCTGCAACAGTAAATCTGTCTTTTGCAATTTGCTTTGTTTCTTCTTGAATTTCTTTCTTTGGTGCTTGGGCCATCATAATTGCAAATGCATCAAGCATACTATCAAGAGTCATATCTTTTAACTTGATTCTAACATTACCTGCCATCTTGTCTGGCTTTTTGTAAAGTTTATCAAGGTCTTCAACGTTTGCCAATTTCTCACTTGCTTCACGGAAGAGTTTTAATTCTTTAAGTCTTGCCAAAAGATTAACTTCCGGATCGTCTTCATCCTGTGTTTCTTCCTCATCAGGCGGAAGTAAAGTTCTTGATTTAATTTCAATCAGTTGTGCTGCAATTTCAATAAACTCACTAGCATTTTCCATATCAAGTTTTTCAAAAGTATTCAAATATTCAAGATATTGTTCTGTCAGGTCTGCAAGCTTGACAGTTTCAATATCCATTTTGTTATCTTTAATAATTTTTAATAGTAAATCAAGAGGTCCTTCAAAATTTTCTAGTTTTACATTATATACATTTTGAGGATTTTCTTCTTCTATTAAATCTACTTGTTCTTCTTCTATCATAAAAACAACCCCCAAAAACTTCCAAATACTGATATAAGTCCATTTATAACATAATAATAAACAATGTCAAACAATGGAGTTACAAGGAAAACAAACAAAATAATTGTTCCGTATTTTTCTAAAAATGTGATTACTTTGTTCCCCGGTGGGGTTATTGCTTTTAAAAAGTTAAAGCCGTCAAGTGGGTATATCGGTATAAGGTTAAAAACAAATAATGATAAATTGAGTGATAGCATAAAATAAATAAAGTATTTTAAAAAGACCATAAACATATTTGTTGATGCACTAATTTTTGCGCTGGTAAAGAACCAAACTCCACTAAACACAAATGCAAGAACCAGGTTCATAAACACACCGGCAAGTGACACTATGCTCATATCTCTTTTGTAATGTTTGTAATAAATTGGGTTAATTGCAACTGGTTTTGCCCAACCAAACCCAAATAAAACCAAGCACAAAAAGCCAACCGGATCAATGTGTTTTAATGGATTAAGGGTTAATCTTCCCATAAGTCTTGGAGTTGGATCTCCAAACTTTGTGGATGTGTATGCATGTGCAAATTCATGAAGAGAAAATGAGAATAGTAATGCTAGCATATACCCTAGCATTAACGACAATATTTCTAAGAATGATAATCCTGAACATATAATGTTATATAACATAGTGAATTTATTATACTATAAAATAACGACATTTGCAAGAATAATAAAATAAAAAACTACAAATGGATACTATCCATTTGTAGACAAATTTTATTTGATATTACCACGCTTCTGCAATCTTGTGAATTGAGTCAATAATTGTTAATTGCTTAATATCTTGTTTTGCAATAACATCTATTTCTTTTAAAACTTTGCCTTGTTTTGAAACGATAAGAGTTCCAACCTTGTCACCACTTCTTATTGGAGCAACAAGTTTATCAATGTCAAAAGATATTTCATAATCTTTGCTCTCGCCTTTCTTTGTTATCATATTATAACTTTCACAAGCATACAAATCTATTGTTTTTTCTTTCCCATTTGCCACGTCTTGATTAACCAAAACTGGCTCGTTTATATTGACTATTGTTTTATTGTCAAAGTTAGCAAAGCCGTAATTGAATAAATTAGTTGTTTGCTTAAACCTGTCTTGCCCACTTTTTGCACCGATAACAATAGCAATTAGATTTAAGCCATTTTTATTTGCCATTGCCGACAAGCAATATCCTGCTTCATTTGTTGAACCAGTTTTTCCACCAGTACAACCTTTGTAATATCTTATAAGTTTGTTTGTATTCACAAGTTCAGTCTTTCGTCCTGATGGATGAACCAGTGCATCCATCCATATTTTACCCATTTTGTGATAATGCTCATACTTTGATACTTCTTTCAAAATGATAGCACAATCATTTGCACAAGAATATTGTTCAGGAGCTGGAAGACCTGTGCAGTTTGCATATAATGTGTTGTTCATATTTAACTCTTGAGCTTTTTTATTCATTTTCTCAACGAACTCGCTTTCACTACCAGAGATATATTCAGCAAGAGAAACACTTGCATCATTTGCCGATGCCATTATTACACTTTTTAGCAAGTCTTCTGCTTTATAATCTACATATGGATCGATAAATACTTGTGAACCACCCATTTTTGAGGCATTCTCGGTTGTGGTGATTTTTGTATCAAATGTAAGGACATTCTCGTCAATTGCTTCGTATGTTAAAAGAATTGTCATAAGCTTTACCATGCTTGCAATTGGAAATCTTGCTGTTGAATTTTGTTCATACATAACTCTACTGAAGTTATCATCAACAAGCAAACATGCTTTTGCATCAATACTAAACCCTGTATCAGCATATACCACATTACTATCTTTTATACTACTATATATTGGTATTAACATTAAGCATAATACACTAAATATTGATATAATTGATTTCTTCATAATACTCTCCTAATAAAAAAACTATTTTTTTATAAAGTGATTACTTTATTCAAAGATAGTTTTATCAAAATTCAAGTTTTTATTCTTTTATTAAGTTTTCAATTATTGTTTTTATTTTTATACAAGACTTTTTTGCATTATCAAGGACTTCTTGATGATTAAGTTTTTCTTCTTTTTCTTTTGATGTAAACACATTTACGACACTGGCAATACCGGCAACTTTCATCTTGAGATAATTGCATATTATACAATCAAAAACTGTACTCATTGAAACTGTATCTGCACCTAACATTCTTGCAAGCTCAACTTCTGCCCTTGTTTCATAGCTTGGTCCAAGGAATTGAATATGAACTCCTTCCCTTACATCAATATCATTTTCATCAGCAATCTTTTTCATCTTATCAAATATATCTTTATCATAAGCATTTGCCATTGGAGTAAATTCCAAAGGATTGATTGCAATCAATGGATTTTGACCGGTGTAATTTATATGGTCAGAAATAAGCATTATATCGCCAATTTTAAATGTTTTATTTAACCCACCACAAGAAGTCAACAAAACAATTTTACTAACACCTAGCTTTGAAATTATTTCAAAAGGCATTCTTACCAAATTCATATTCCCACTTTCGTAGTAATGATATCTTGAAACAACAACAACATTCTTTTTGCCAAGCTTTCCAAAAACAAACTTTCCACTATGCCCTGGGACTTTTGATTTTGGCATTCCCAAACTTTGATATGACACAATTTGAACTTGCTCAAGTCCAGGGATGCTTTCCATAAGTCCACTACCTGCAACAATTGCATAATCTAGATTTTGAATGTCATGCTTTCTTTTTAATACATTTACTATTCTTTCAATTTTTCTTTCATAATTCATAATCTACCACCCGTCTATTTTTAGCATATATTTTATATTATTGTCAAATTATATAACAAGTATTACATTGCTTCTAAATATAAACAATAATAAGGTTTCGACCAAATTTAGTATAGTTAATGCTATGTTACATATAAGAATAGGCATTATAATGCTACTTCCTTTGTTGCAACCATATTTTTTATTTTGGCAAAATATATTACCCATATAGCAAAAGAATACCATAAGTATTATTATCATTAGAAGTTGGCATGGAAATATAATTAGTATAGATTTCAAAATTCCATTAAACGAAAAGATGAATATAAAAGAAACACAATTGAGAGAAATTAAGAATGACCGATACGCAAGCAAACACCAACCAAATACAGATAAAAATGAATTTAGTGAAAAAACTAAAAGTAAAACTGAAACCAGAAGATAAGAAAGAAGTCGTGAGAAAAAATTTGCCGAAAAGTTCTCAAAATCTTCCAACTTGTATATCACATTAAAACTGTCTAATATATCACTATCTCCAGCAGATTGTAATTTGACTGCTGTAAAAATGCCTGTAAGTATTCCTACAAGACAAAACAAACAGCATATAATTATTTTTATTTTATTATTAGAAAAGAATTCAACAAGTGAATATTTTATGTTGTAAAAAGCAGACGAAAATTTGGGCTTTTTCATAGTATATATCTATTCGCTTGTTTATATAAATATACTTATTTAGCCAACCTTAGTCGACTTCTTCCATCATCCAATCAAGATACACTCCATATCCCTTTGTTGGGTCATATAAGAACACATGAGTTACTGCACCTATAAGTTTCCCATCTTGCACTATGGGAGATCCACTCATCCCTTGGACTATTCCACCAGTTAGGTTTAGTAGTCGTTTATCTTTTACACGAAATATAAAACTTTTATCACGTGGTAAATTTTGGTTATATACCTTTATAATTTCAATATCATATTCTTCTCTTATTCCACTAACGGAACTAATCAGTTTTGCTTTTCCTGGTTTTACAACAAGACGTGATGCAATATTACAACATTTGTTTTCATCAATAATTTTACTGTTATCGGTTATCTCACCAAATACCCCACAGTTTGTATTTTTTGTTATATTTCCTTTACTGTTTGAACCTTGCACAAAAAGACATCGTAATTCACCGGCTTTACCTTTTTGACCTTTTGTTATGCCAAGCATAGAACATTGATAAATCTTCCCGTTGTTGACCGGAATAATTGAACCTGTTTCATAATCGCTGATAGCATGCCCCAATGCGCCAAAATCATTTTCTTTTGTGACAAATGTTAATGTCCCTATACCTTGGGCATCATTTCTAATCCAAATACCTAACTTATACTCTCCCGATTCAGCATCAAATACTGGTGTAATTTTTCCACTTTGTTCTTTGCCATCACGAAGATAAGTTACATTAACAGCCTTACCATTTGATAATTTTAATTGCTCTTGTATGTTTGTTACATTATATATGCTTTCATTATTAACCTTTGTTAGTATGTCGCCCGTTTTTAAAGTATCTTGTTCAATAGATTTCTCTAGATTGTTTACCAAATTTGTACCAACAACAATAACTCCTTTTGTTGTAACACTAAACCCAAGAGGAATACCGCCTAGGAATACCGTTTTGTCGTCACACAAAACAACCTTTGTCTTTTTGATAGGAATAAATCCAAAGAGTTTTACAACCATATATGAGTGTTTTTCTTTTACTCCACCGGTTGTCAATGTATCTTCAGTTATATTTGTCTCTATAAAATTGCCTAGAATATGCTCTGTATTTATCTTATCTACATTCGATATCGTTATTGGTGCATTATTGTTTAAAAGAGAAATTGTGTCAAAATTTATATTTTTCACTGTTATAACAAAACAAACAGCCAGCATTATTCCAATAAATTTTAATACTACTTTTTTTAGCATAACATACTCCTAATTCTTGGCATAAAAAAACTACCTCATTGGGTAGTTTGTTTTTATTTACGTTATTTATTCAAATTTGTTTTAAACTTTTGTGCTGACTCAATAAGTTCTTTCGCATGTTCAAGACCAGCAGTAGACTCTTTTGAACCAAATAATGTGACAAGATAGGATGCAAGCTGGTCTGTAGTTAAATAACTTGCAACACTCTTTGTGTGTTCGCCTTCAACTTGCTTTGATATGTAAATATACTTGTCTGCAAGTGCCGTTACTTGTGGCAGATGGGTTATACATATAATTTGATGTGTTCTTGATAGCATTGACAGTTTTTGTCCAACCAAATATCCAACTTCTCCACTAACACCTGAATCAATTTCATCAAAGATAAGCAAGTTTGCATCATCACAGCTTGCAAAAACATTTTTGACTGCGAGCATAAATCTACTTAATTCTCCGCCCGATATTGTTTTTACCAAACTTCTTTGTTGTTCTCCAGCATTTGCAGAAAACATAAACTCAACCGTATCAAATCCGCTTTGAGTGAATACAGCATCATTGATATTTGGTAAGTCATTAAACTTTATGGTAAATCTTGTATTTTTCATTCCAAGAGTAGAAAGTTCCTTTTCGACCTTACTTTCAATTTCTTTCGCAACCTTGGTTCTTGTGTTATGTATTCTTACACAAACATCATACAGTTTTTTTGTTACATTCGATTTTTCATCTTGCAGTTTTTGTAAAAGCTCTTCACTGTTTTGAATGTTGTCGTATTTTGTCTTGCATTCTTCCAAATACTTTAACACATCATCAATACTGCTACCATATTTCTTTTTAAGTGATTTTATATTTTCAAGCCTTAATGTTAGGTTGTCTAACTCATTTTCAGAAAAGGACATATTTGACATATAGTCTTTTATTGATGAACTTATATCCTCAAACTCAATAAAGACACTTTTAAGTCTTTCTGCATATTCGGTAAGTTTGCTGTCATAGTTGCTTGCAAGTTCCAAACTTGACAATGCTTGATATAGGTTATCATTGGATAAACCTTGATATGCAACTTCCAATGAATTTGAAATTTTTTCATAGTTAGACATAACTTGAATATCGTTTTCAAGTTGTTCATCTTCACCTTGTTTTAGGTTGGCATCTTGAATCTCTTTAATTTGATAATTCAAAAGATCCAAAGTACGCTCTCTATCTTTGTCATCTCCACCAAGCGATAATATTTGTTTCTCTATTTCTTTCTTTTTACTTAATAAATTACCGAGTTCATTTTTATCATCAATTAAATCTTTTTGAGCATAGCTATCCAAAAGGGTTAAGTGATTATTTGAGTTCAAAAGTAAAGTGCTGTCGTACTGACCACAAACATCAACAAGCAAACTTCCAATTTGCTTAAGCATAGAAACGGTAACGGGCTCTCCGTTAATTTTGCAACTAGACTTGCCCTCCAAATTAAAACTTCTTGAAATTATAAGAACATCATCACATGTAATATCAAAATCATTTAAGCAGTCATTAACCTTTTTGCTTATGTTTGAAAAGACTGCTTTTACAAGCATTTCATTTTCTCCAGTTCTTATATTATCCTTATTAGGTTTGTCACCAAGAACGAATTTTAAAGCATTGATTACAATACTTTTTCCTGCACCCGTTTGACCAATCAAAACATTAAAGCCTAAGTTAAAACTTAGACTTGTATTCTCAATTATTGCAAAGTTTTTTATATTTAGTGTTTCTAACATTTTTATCCTATCTTATCATACTTTGTAAAGTTTTTGATGCTCTGTTGGAGCATTGTGAGTCAGGGAAAATAATCATAACAGTGTCATCTCCACAAACAGCACCCATATTGTCTTCAACATTTAATTTGTCTATCATACTGCAAATACCAGATGCTAACCCTTTTACAGTTTTTATAACACAAAGGTTTTGAGCAACTTTGATTGATATAACACTTTCACGGAACAATGAAATGTTTTTATTTGAAACAGTTTGTTCTCCATTGTCCATCAATGCATACTTATATTTGCCTTCTGCACCCAAGATTTTTATTAAACCAAGTTCTTTTATATCCCTTGAAATTGTTGCTTGAGTTATATCAAAATCTGCTGCTTTTAGGTATGCAACAAGTTCATCTTGTGATGCAATATCTTTTGTTGATATAAGTTCTAGTATCTTTGATTGTCTTGACGACCTAGCCATAACCACATACTCCTTAATATGCCTCAACCCCTTATAAATAAAGGGATGTAGCGTGTTTTGAATAATTATACATTTATATTTATTCAACCCATTTGGAATTATTATACAATGAAATTTATAATTATGCAAGTGATTTTTGCATAAATATTCATACAAAAATTTATGCTTATAAATGTTTTGACATATTTATAAATTACAAATGTTTAAAAATACATAGTTATACATTAAAAAAAATATGCTCAAATCGTTTAAGATTTAAGCATATTTTTTTAGTTGTTCCCTTCCCCATTTTCTTTTGTTGTATCATCATTTTGTAGGTCAATTTCTTCGTTTTCTGATTTATCTTTTTTGTTTTGTTTTTTGTTCTTATCCTTATTTTGTGGAGTGAACCAACTTATAACCTTACCAACTTTTATTATAATTGAAGTAGAATTGTCAATCGCATATTTTTTACAAATTGATTTTCCAAAGATTGTCATACTTGCAACAACAGCACTAACTAATGAAGCAATTATAATACTTAATGGAGATTCAGATTCAATTGCAAATTTTACAACAATACTTGCTCCGGCAGCACCTGATAAAATTCCACACACATCTCCTATAACATCACAACATATTGATGAAACTCTATCAGCTTTTGATAATAGCTTTAATGCTTCTTTTGCTCCCCTAACCTTTCTTGATGCCATTGCTCTAAATGGTTCAGTGCTTGCAGAAGTTGTTGCCACACCTATCATGTCAGTTATAATTGACAAGGATACAAATACGATAATTACCAACACCGCAACTGCAATTCCCGTCATACCTAAAACAAGTTCACTAACAATTCCAAAGCACATCGACAACGCAAACGAAAGTATCAAAATTTTTATTGACCAAACCATTTGAGATTTGTTTTGCTTTTCCACCCGTTTGGGTTTTTGTTTATCTTCTTTATTCAAATCAAAAATTCCTCTCTTTATATATAAGTATTCCAAAGTTAAAAAACTATGAAATTTTAATTAAAAAAAAATGAAGGCAACAAGATAAGTAAACCTTGCGGCATAGGTTCGGTCGGATTTCCCAATTTCGCACTTACCGTCACCGAATAAGCAGTTTCCTTTTAAGCAAAATACTAACACCGAATCGCCACTTAGACCACACTATAATCCCTACCCCATTTGAGTGTTACCTCAACAGTCTAGAAGTTTTCCTTGACAAACCAACTTACTCTTAGCTCTTTTTGCAGTCGTTATTTCATGCACAAAGTTACCATAATTGTTGACGTCAGCCATTATAATAACTTTGGCGTGCAATTCCTAAAAAACCACTCAAAGCAGGCTACGCTGCACACAGCCGTTGACCGCATTGCAGGTTCTTCCCCAGAGAGTACACAAAAACTTGTGCACCCTTTTGGGTCTCCACGATAATTGGGTCGGATTTTATATGCCGTTATAAAACGCCCAAAAATCTTAACTCCCAGCAAGTGCCCCGATTTGGGCAATCAAGGCAAGCACCAGGAACTTCACAGTTGTGCCCGACGATGCTTATTAAATAACACCTTCCAAGTAAATTCGTTTGACTAGAATACTGCGCCTTCATTTATATTATATCATACATATTTTAAAAATTCAACATTATATTTTGTATTATAATATTTTGCATAACACAATATATAGTATTTTATTTCATTAACTTTTCAGAATATCCATCCAAGTCTTTTACAATTTCAGTAATTTTACCTTTATTAACATTTAGCACATCATAACACTTTTTTGACAACTCTTTTGCTTCATCAAATAGTTTTGATGCTTCATCAAGTCCACATTCCCCACTTTCCAACTTCAATGTTATCTCTTCCAACCTTTTCATCATTTCTTCAAAACTCATCTTATTTATTCTCCTTTTCTATTACTTTTGCAATAACCCTGCCATCCTTAAAAATAATACATACATCATCATCAACCTTGATATCATTATACGATGATATAATCTTTTCATTATGTTTTATTGCACTATAACCTAATTTTAATATTTCGCTTGGATTTAACTTTTGAACCTTTGATGATAATATATCTAACTTATGGTTAATTCCTATCAAATCTACAGTTGCATATTCTCTTAATTTATTAATCATTCCAACAAGTTTGTTAATATTATTATCATTTGCAATCTCAAAACAGTCAATAATTGACTGTGTTGCATCTTTTAGTTGTACGTTTTTATCAATCAAAATCTCAAGAATTGCATTTTTTAACCTTGTAACTTCTCTTAAGTAGTTTTGCTTTCTTTCTTCAACATTTGCACAGCAAAGTTCACTTGCAACACTTGGAGTTGGAGCTCTTAAATCGCTAACAAAGTCGCAAATAGTAAAATCAGTTTCGTGCCCTACTGCTGATAGAATAAATTTGTTTGACTCAAAAATTGCATCTGCAACAACTCTTGTATTAAATGGTTGCAAATCTTCCAGTGAGCCACCGCCTCTTGCAACAATAATCAAATCAACATCATATGTGTTAAAGAACCTAATTCCTTCAGCGATTGTCCTTTCGGCATTTTGCCCTTGAACTCTTGCTGGATACAAGACAATATCAATATATGGATTCCTTCTGTTCCTTACATTTATGATATCTTGAATTACTGCCCCCTCTTTACTTGTAACAACTCCAATCCTTTTGATATCACTTGGTAAAGGTTTCTTCTTTTGGGGGTCAAAATAACCAAGTTTTTCAAGTGAAGCTTTTAACTCCATAAATTGTTGGTACAAATCGCCAATACCATTCTTGACAACACTAACAACATTAAAGTTTAGTCTACCACCTTTTATGTAGTACTTTGGAGTGCCGGTTACTATAACACTATCGCCATTTGCAAAATCAAAGTTTTGCATATTAAAACAAACGCAAGACAAACTTGCGTTTTCATCTTTGAGTGTAAAGTAAACAACACCCCTAATTATACTTATGCCAGAGATTTCACCAACGACATTGATATTAAATAAAAGTTCTTCAGCGTCAAATATTTGTTTTATATATGTTGACAATTGACTTACAGAAATTGCTTTATTTTCCATCATCTTCCTTTAATATTGATTTCAATATACCATTAACGAAAGAATAACTCTTGTCGGTACCATATTTCTTTGCAAGATCAACACATTCGTTTATAATAACACTTTTTGGAGTGTTTCTGTAATAAAAAAATTCACTAACAGCCAAAGATATAATTGCCCTGTCTATCTTGTAGATTCTATCCAAAGAAAAGTCTTTTAGATTACTTGTAATCATTTCATCAATTTCATCTTTATGCGCAAAATACAATGACACGAGTTCATTTGCAAAATCTTGATCTTCTTTTTTATCAAGTTTTTCCAAATCAAAAAAGTTATTCATATCATCTTCATTTGATATAAACAAACTTTCATAAATTTTCATAAATGCTACTTCTCTAGCCAATCTTCTCATAATTCTCTCCTAATGCAAGAAAGAACCCAACAAGTTTATTGTTGGGAACTTTTTATGCTTGTTCTTCTGTTTTGAAATCAACACCCACAATATGCACATTGATTTTGCTTACACGCATATCTACCATTGATACAATACTGTTTTTAATATTGTCTTGGACTTTGTATGCAATATCTGGTACATTTATCCCACTAAATATTCTAATATAAACATCAATAACAAGTTGACCATTTTGTGAGACTTTTATCTTTACTCCTGTTGAATCGGACTTGTTGAATATTTTTTTAAATTTCATCCAAAATGAGTCTTCAAGAGATGCCACACCACTTATTTCTTTTGTGGCCAAAGAAATAATAGAAAGTAAAATATTCCTATCACAAGTAATTTTGCCTTTATCTTGATTTAAATCATTTATAATTTCTGCCACTTTTTTACCCCTTACTATATTATATAATTACTTTATATTTGTATTATACGCAAAAAACAATAAATATAAGTACTACTAATATAACATAATATCAAAGGTTTTGCAATTATTCTACGGGAATTATTTTAATATTATCAATAGATTTTGATGTTTGTTGTTTTACTATTTCAACAATTTGAGCCACTTGTGAGCTTTCCAAATTTGCACCTTTTACAATTACATTGACATTGCTTGCTGAATTTGTAACAATTACATCTTGAAAACCCTTTGCCTTGATTAACCCTTCCATAACGAGTTCAGATTCCATTGCATTTACTATTTCAAGTTTCTTTGCTTCAGCATTTGCAATTGCTTCGCTTGATGAACTTTCACTTGATATAATAGAATCATAATACAAAAGTTCTTGATCTCTTGTTGATTGTCTATCGGTCCTATAAGTATCAAAATAATTTGCTGTTGTTATTGCACCACTGCTTGTTGGCGTTGTAGCATTGTTATTTAGTGCAACATTAAGGTATCCAGTTACCCCTAGCAATAATACCATTGCAACCAAAATAAAAATTTTTGTTCTTTTCTTTAACATAACTAATCTCCTTTTATTCCCCTATTAAAATTTCTATGTTACTTGCTTCAACATCTAAAAGTGCTTCAACTGCTTTTTGCAGTTCTAATCTTGTGTTAATATTTTTTGCACCACTCGCAACAATAATCACTCCACTCACTTTTGGTAAATTTTGTTTTATCACAATTGGAGTAGATTTTCCAGAAACAGAAACCAAAATCAAATCTTCATTTTTTGTTGTTTTGGTTGTTGTCGTTCCAGAGTTTTGTGAACTTGTTGTTACTTCTTCCATATTTGTTGCATAGACATATTCAATACCACAAGACAAAGTTACCATAACATTTACCTTCCCGGCACCTTGAATATGACCTAATACAGAAGTAAGTTTATTCTCCAAATAGTCTGCATATTCCTCTGTTGTTAAAGTTGATATTGTCACATTTTCTGTTTTTTTGTTAGAAAAAGAAGTACTATATATCAAGAGTAAAACAGCACAAAAGATGACAACAATTATGATTTCTATATGTTTTATATTTTTTATCTTTTCAAAAATATTTAACTTACTTTTTTTGCTTTCAGCCACTATACTCTATTTTCTCCTTTTCTATATCAATTTTGGAAAGTATGACTTCTTCAACTTCCTTCTTTATATCTATATGCTGTCCATTTTTTTCTATGACCACATTTGTTAAATCAACAAAGACCCCATTTATCTCCATTGTTTTTGTAAATATATCAGCTGATATTGCAACCTCAACATTAAGTATTCCACGCTTTTTTATGCCGTTTTCTATTTCATTCTCAAGAGCCGTAAGCTTATCTCGATTTAGTTGATATAAGTAATCATCTTGCAGTTCAATTTCGCTTGTATTTATAAACGACGAGTAATCAACTTGATAATTCTTTATAAATTTAGGTATCGGTGCAATAATGACTAAAATGATTATAAAATTGAATATTGATTTTATATGTGATGACATCTGCCCACTTGGTAAGAACAAATCTATTAAAACTGACAAAATACAAATGCCGGCAATGGATAAAACCCACGATGACAATTCTGGCATATTAACTCCTTTTAGAACACATTTGCTGTGCACATAACAATGCCCAAAACAAGCATATAAGAAAATGCGCACCCCAAAATTAAGACAATGAGAAGTGAAATATTTTTTGAGATCATTGTAATAAAGTTTGATATTTTGCTATCTGTCACAGGTTCAAGAATTGCCGCAGTAAGTTTTAAGGCAAGCATATAAACAACCAACTTTAATATAGGTACAAGTATAGTAACCAATAACAAGATTAGTCCACACAAGCCAACTGCATTCTTAATCAAAACACTACTTGCTACAATTAAATTTAGACCATCAGCAAGATATGAACCAACAAGTGGCACAGTATTTTTAATTGTATATTTTGCTGTTCGTATTGAGATTCCATCAACGTTTCCGGCACTAATACCCTGTATTGCCAAAAATGATGAGAAAACAGTAAATACTATACCAATTATCCACTTAAACAAACTAGAAAAAAACTCTGTAAATTTGTTTAACTTTACATTGTTTGATAAATTTGAAACAATTGCAAACACCATAGATATGATAAAAATTGGCATCAATACCTTTGTAAAAATTGAGGTAATCGTTCCACTCAAAACTGCAACAGTTGGTTGATACATACTAACCGAAACATTACTTCCTATTGCAGTCATAACTGTTAATAAAATTGGCATAACTGCATCAATTTGTTTTTTTATTGTTAGAATGGTATTTGAAGTAAATGATACCATTTGAGCGATTGAACCTATTAAGATTGCTATAATTGCACCAAAACATACAAAATGAATTATATCACCTAATGACTTGTTTTTTGAGTTTGGTCTTGATGCATTAACCAAACTGAAAGTTATTCCAATTGCAATAATCAAGCAAATTATAGGGATAAAAGATAAAATGTTTTCAAATATTAAATTTAATATCGCTGAAAACAAAGATTGCTGATTTTGTGAAAATTTGCCATTGATAATTTTATGAATTTTATCAAAAAAACTGCTTGAACCCAATAGTTCATATTGTTCATTATCTAAGGAATTAAGGACTTCTTCAACACTTGAGAAATCTAAATCTTCAAGTTGAGAATCTACACTTTCGGATATTTTTTCTTCTATTTCACTTTTGCTCATAACATCATCACAATATACAGTAGAGAAACATTCTTTAAATGAAAATACCAAACTGCATGAACAAATTGCAATTAACATAACAATCAAAAATTTTTTCATGGTAATAACTCCATAATAATCTCAATGATATTTGTTACTATTGGAAGCGAAATATACAAAACCAAAATTTTTCCAGCAAAAACTATTTTATCACCAATACTTGAATTGCCTGAATCTGCACATAGGTTTGCACTAAATTCAGTTAGATATCCAATGCCCACAATTTTAAGTACAATCTTTAGTAGCCCCATATTAAGTCCAGTTTTTTCTACAATGTTGGTAAATGTTGATATGATTTCAAATATGTAGTTTATCGTTTGGCTAAGTATCAAAATACCACCACATACTCCAACGATTATCGCGATTTCAGGTTTTATTGGTTTTATGATTATCACACACAGAATTGTTATAATTCCTATGCCAATTATTCTTACAATTTCCATATTGCCTCAAAAGCCAAATAAATTTTTGACAGTATCGAATAGCGTTCCAATTAAATCTAATACCATTAGCAACACAATAATCAATCCCGATAGGGTTGAAAATGTAGCAATTTCTTCTTTGCCTGTTTGCTTTAATACTTGACCGACCACCGCGGTTAATATACCCACTGCAGTTATTTTAAAAATAATTTCAACACCCATATTTTCTCCTTATATTATTAACAAGCAAACAAGAACACCAACAATGACCCCAAGTTTGATAAAAAGTCCTGCATATTTTTTACACTCGTCATTTGCGTTAATATACATTTCATTTATTTTTGCAAGATAAGAATCAATTTCTTTTGCCTGATTTGTAGAATCGTATTTGCCAAGGTTTGAAAAAAACTTTATTATAAAATCTTTCTCTTCATTTTTTAATATCTTAACATTATTCAAAATTGAGTTATCAATTTGTTTCTTATTGTCCAAAATCGAACAAACATTTGTACAAATTGATGTTAAATCTGGACTTGAAACATTTATTGAATTTTTTTCTATAATATTTTTTAATTTATCTTGGGAGAAAGTTACATCCAATTTAAAACTTGACATAAAGGATTGAAGAGATGAAAAAAACTTCTTTCTTGATATGTAATAAGATGCCAACTTGTACCCTAAAAACGAAAAGCAAAATATTATGCATAAAACTAATATAATAACCATAATCACCACTTTACTATGCGAGCAAATTTCTCATTGTAAATACCCTCAAAAGTCCCCGGGCCCTCTCTTTTTGATAACACTATATATCTTTCAAAAAAATTATGGGGTAAATTTTGAAAGACCTTTTTACTTTTTAAATCATCAATGCCTGACGCATGAATAGAAGCCAATACTTTTACCCCACAATTCATTGCATCTATAAGACAATTTGTATCCTCAACATTCCCAATTTCATCTGTAACAATTAAGTTTGGGTTCATTGATCTTAGACACTTCGCAATGCCATCAGTTTTTGTTGAATAACTCATAACATCGCAAAAATTTCCAATATCAAGCGTACTATTATCTCCCCCTGCAATCTCGCCTCTTTCATCAATAACTGATATATTTAAACAATAATTATGATTAGATATTTGATATAAAAAATCCCTTATAAATGTTGTTTTCCCTGCTCCAGGTGGAGAAATTATCAAAGTGTTATAAATACCATTCTCATTTATAATATCATCAAAACAAGATAGAGAAGAATTCTTAACTTGATGCGGAATCCTTATGTTTAAACTACTCCAAGATACGATTGTTTTTATTGATTTATTCTCTGTTACAACATTACCACAAATTCCAACACGAACGCCACTTTCAAGCATAATATAACCTTGTTTTATTTGTTCATTGACGGCATATATCGAATAATCACTTGCCTTGTAAACTATTTCATTTATCATATCTTGACTTGCAACCAGTGCTTCGTCAATATCACAACACAAACCATTATTTGATAAGTAATAAGGTTGTCCTTTTACAAAAACGACAATTGGTTTATTTCGCCGTATTCTAATTTCGGTTAATTCTTTTAACGAAACTTTTTGTCTGAAAATATTTGCAAGGTTGTCAGTTAAAATATCAAGTAGCATATTTTTTCTCCCAAAATATGTATACTTTAAAGGAAAATTAAAATAACAAAAAATCAAAAAAAATATGCAATACTAAAAAGTATTACATATTTCGACATATAAATTAAATAAAACTATTTAACCCTTTCCATGTATGAACCATCTCTTGTGTCAACTCTAATCTTTTCACCATTATTTACGAAAAGTGGAACATTGATTACATAACCCGTTTCCAAAGTTGCTGGTTTGTAACTTGATTTTGTTGTATCGCCTTGAACTCCTGGTTCACAATCAGTGATTGTTAACTCAACAAATGTTGGTGGAACAACTGAAAATACATTGCCCTTGTAACTTTGAATTGTTGCCATCATATTTTCTGTCATAAAGTTCATTGCATCGGCAACTTGAGATTTGTTAAGTGGAATTTGGTCATATGTTTCCATATCCATAAAGTAATACAAATCTCCTTCATTGTACAAATATTGCATTTCTTTTCTTTCAATAACTGCAACTTGAAATTTATCAGTTGGATTGAAAGTTCTTTCCAAAACTTGTCCTGTTACAACATTTTTAAGTTTTGTTCTTACAAATGGTGAGCCTTTGCCTGGTTTTACGTGCAAAAATTCTACAACAACATATACGTTGCCTTCCATTTCAAAAGTTACACCTTTTCTAAATTCACCTGCTGTGATCATATTTTCTCCTTAATTAACTTTGAATTCATTTAAGTATAACACACAAATATATCAATTATCAACTCTTTTTTTAATGTCCATAAAAGAATTTATAACCATTTTTCTTGTAGCCTAACAATTTTTTTACACTTGTTATAATCTCATTATAATTTCCGTCATAGAAATCATACCTGCCATAACCATTTTCAAACAAAGTATCACCACAAAAGATGTTATTCCCATATATGTAGGAAACAGAGCCTTTGCTATGCCCCGGGGTATGTATTACATCAAAAGAAAAATCTCCAATAACTAACCGACCTTCATCTATCAAATTATCAGCCTTATAGTAATCAAAATGTGCTCCAATCATATATGACAAGTTATTTTTCGTGTAAAGTTTGTCTGCATCATCCTTGTGAATATAAACGGGTATTCCCAACTTTTGCAATTCAAACCCACCTTTTGAATGGTCGAAATGTCCATGAGTAAGCAAAACGGCTATAATTTGTAAATTGTTCTTGTCAGCATAATCCATAATTTGCTCATATGCATACCCAGGGTCAACAACTATGCAACTATTATTTTTGGATAGTATATAACAATTTTCATACAGCTCTCCATTGGTAATTTTATATATCATTTTAAACCTTTTCATAAATATTTTTCATAATTAAACTATCAGTTGTCATTTTATCTCTTGACTCAGAAATAATAGTTGGTGACAATTTCATGTCTTTGATAACTCTTGCAAGAGGTTCAAATTCTGGTCCATAAACAGTGTCATCAAAATTAAGATGTCTTATTTCCCCTTTGTTCCCATATTCAATTTTTGAAAAATGTATGTGACAACTCTTTGCTCTTTCCCCTAACTTTTCTATCGCCAAATCAAATACTTTTTTATAATCATCGTAAGTTTTTAATGCACCACCAGTTAAGGCGTTAATATGCCCAAAATCAAATGTTGGAACAAGACACTCATCCATTGTGCATATATCAATTATTTCTTCATATGTACCTATTTGTTGTGGTTTTCCCATTGTTTCTGGACAAATTCTTTTTCCACCTTTCAAAAGGTTTCTCTCTTTTACAATATCAAGAACTCTTTTTAGATTTGTCTTTACAAGTTGTATAGCTTCTTCTCTAGGCAATTTCCCACAACTGCCAATATGAACAACATAATCAGTTCCTCCCAAATCATCCAATAGTTCAAGACCTTTTGTTATATACCCAAAAGACTTTTGAATCATTTCTTCACTTGGATTTGCAAGGTTAATATAATAAGGTGCATGTGCAGAAATTAGTATGTTATATTTTTGCCCTTCTTCTCCAATTTTTTTTGCAGTTTCACTACCCATAGTAAAACCCCTTCCAAAAGATACTTCATATGCTGAAAGCCCTTTTTCTGACAACCATTTTGGAGCTTCAACTGAATGTTTATGTTTCTCCAAATAAAATATATCTTCATTAC
Source organism: Christensenella sp. UBA5893 (assembly GCA_002431905.1). Taxonomy (GTDB): domain Bacteria; phylum Bacillota; class Clostridia; order Christensenellales; family UBA1242; genus UBA5893. Next base: position 69,273 of record DJER01000010.1, read on the forward strand.
CAGATGGTCCAAATCTTACCATTTTTTATTCCTTTTATTTTTCAAAAAATTTAAAATTATCTTCTCTTATTTGTTCAAGTGTGCAACTATCGTTTAAGCTATAATCACCACATATTGTACGTATAATACCTAGCATAGTACCATATGTAGATAATTTATATGCAATATCTCGGCATATGCTTCTTATATAAGTTCCTGCAGAGCATTTTATTTCAAACATAAAAGTATTTGTTTCTATTTGATACATTACATCACAAGAGTAAATAATTATATGCCTAGTTTTAAGTTCAAACTCTTCGCCTTTTCGTGCCAACTCATATGCATTTTTCCCATTTATCTTTTTTGCTGAATATTTGGGTGGCATTTGCTCAAATTCGCCCACAAACAATTTTGCAACTTCTTTAACCTGCTCTAATGTGACATTAACATTGTTTGAATTTACAACTGTACCCTCGCTATCCAATGTATCAGTTTCTTTCCCAAAAAAGAAAACTGCACGATATACTTTTGTTTTGTTTAGGTATTCATCAAATAATTTTGTAGCCTTGTTTACTGCAAGTAACAATACCCCAGTACCAAGTGGATCAAGTGTTCCCAAATGCCCTATCTTGTTAGGTTTTAGTACTCGCTTGACAATTTGAACAGCCAAACTCGACGACATCCCCGTTGGTTTATTTAAAACAATTATTCCATTCTTCTCAAACATTTGACACCTTCGAAATTTCTTCTTTACATAATAGTATTAGTTTATCTAAATTTTCTTTAAAGTTTTCCCTTATCTCAAGTCCAGATGCTTGAGTGTGTCCACCGCCACAAAAACTTGCCGCTATATTTGAAACGTTATACCCTAATACACTTCTCAAACTAACCGAAAAAATATTTTTTTGCTTTTCTACAACAGTAAATGCAATTTTAGTATTTTCAAGATCAACCAACATATTCACATAGTCGCCAATATCCACCTTTGTAAAATTATGCTTCATCATAAATTTGCCTGGGACAACAATATATGTAAGTCCTCCATCAAAGACAATTTGGCTATTCAAAAGTTTTCTTATCTCAAAAGTTTTTCTTGGTATCTTTTTTATTATGTTATAATTAACCAAAGACAAGTCCGCACCTAGTTCCAGTAGTTTTGCACCAGCAATATGAGTTTCGTTTGTTGTGTTATCATGTAAAAAACAAGCAGTATCATCAACAACCCCCATATAAAGCTTTGTTGCGACATCTTTAGTAATATCAATTTTAACGCCGTTTAGCAAATCAAAAATAATTTCACTGCAAGACGCTTTTTGACTATTAACGTACGTACAAAGCTTTCCTTGCAAGTTTCTATTTTTATGATGATCTATTACAATTGTATTCCCAAAATTCAAAAACTCGTCCTTGTATCTACCAAGTAACCTATCACTTGCAACGTCTACTGAAATTAGTAAATCATAATTATTAAGTTGAAAATCTTTTTTATTTATATTGTCATAGTTTAAAAATGTCAATCTAGGTGGAATATCATCGTCTATAAAAGCATCAACATTTGCACCAAAACTTTTTATTAAAAAAGATATGGCAGAAATACTGCCCAAACAATCTCCATCTGGCGATTGATGACCAAAAACTGCCACATTCTTTGAATTTTTAATTAAATTAATTATTTGTTTCATCATCTTCACTTTCTTTTGGTATGTTAAGAGTTTCCAAAATTGCATTTATATCATCACTATGTTTTGCACCTTCGTCTAATATAAAGTTCAATTTTGGTGTGTATGGTAAATCAACCATTTTTACAAGTTCTCTTTTGATAAAGCCTTCACTTTTTCTTAATTGGTTTATTACAACATTTTTGTCGCCAGTATAAACACTTACACCAACTTTACAGTATCTAAAATCTACAGAAAGTTCAACAAATGTAATTGTGATAAACTCATTAAGTCTTGGGTCATTTACCTTGGTTCTTAAAATATCATTTAAGGCTCTTTCAACTTCAGAATTAGCCCTTTCAGTTCTTATGCTTGACATAACTAACTCCTTTTAACTTCTACTTTTTGATATACTTCAAGTGTATCTCCAACTTGGACACCAGTTGAATCTTTTAGTTTTATACCACATTCATAACCATAGTTAATTTCAGCTTTGTCATCTTTTTGAATTCTTAAAGCTTCTATTTGTGTTTCAAGTATTTTATCTTTTCCACGATATACATTTACAAACGCATTTCTTGTTATCTTTCCATCTGTGACATATGAACCACAAACAACACCACTTTGAGAAAGTTTGAACATTGCTCTAACTTCTGCATGACCAATAGTTTGATTTTCATATTTTACTGTAAGCATACCATTTATTGCCTTTGTCACTTCATCAACTACTTCATAAATAACTTTGTATGATTTAACTTGAACACCCATAGATTCAGCAATCTGCTCAATCTTTGATGATAGTTTTAAGTTAAAGTTGATAACAACAGCATTTGATGCTTGAGCAAGCAATAAATCACTTTCTGTTACCGCACCAGCACCACTATGAATGCATACAACTCTTGCTTCTTCATTCTTAATTGCAGTTAATGATTGTTTTAACGCTTCAACAGAACCTTGAACATCAGCTTTTATAATAATGTTTAATGCCTTTAATTTACCTTCATTAACTTTGTCCATAAAGTCTTCAAGCGATACACCACTGGTTGAATTTGCTCTAATCTCTTTTGCTTTTGATATTCTTTCTTGAATAACTTGCTTTGAGAGTTTTTCATCAACTGCAAATACCTTATCGCCAGAGTTTGGAACACTATCCAACCCTAAAACTGATACTGGTGTGCTTGGCAATGCAACTTTTACTTGTTTTCCATTCTCATCATACATTGCTCTAACTTTACCATACGAAACACCACTAATAATTGAATCACCAACATGCAAAGTTCCACTTTGAACCAAAACAGTTGCAATTGGACCTTTGTTCTTATCTAGTTCTGCTTCAATAACTGCACCAACGGCAGATTGTTTTGGATTTGCTTTTAAATCTTGAACTTCGGCAACTAACAATATCATTTTTAGCAATTCGTCAAGCCCGATACCTTTCTTTGCTGAAACAGGAACTAAAATTGCATCTCCACCCCATTCTTCAGGCAAAACACCGTTTTCGGCAAGTTGTTGTTTCACTCTTTCTATATTTGCTTCTGGTTTATCAATTTTATTTATAGCAACAATCATAGGAACATTTGCCGCTTTAATATGGCTTATTGCTTCAATTGTTTGAGGCATTATACCATCATCAGCAGCAACTACCAAAACTGCTATATCCGTAACCTTTGCACCTCTTGCACGCATTGCAGTAAATGCTGCGTGTCCTGGTGTATCAATAAATGTTATTTTTTCACCATTCCATGTTATTTGGTAAGCACCGATTTTTTGAGTAATACCACCAGCTTCTCCACTAACAACGTTTGTTTTCCTTATTGCATCAAGCAGAGATGTTTTACCATGGTCAACGTGTCCCATAACAGCAACAACTGGTGGACGTTTTACCATATCTTCTTCATTGTCTTGAGTCTTTACATCTTCAAGCATTTGCTCTTCATAAGTCTTTTCAAGTTTTTGCTCAAGTTTAACCCCAAGTTCTCCGCATACAAGTTCAGCTGTCATATAATCAATAGTACTGTTGATATTTGCCATAACCCCCAAAATCATTAGTTGCTTGATAATCTCAGTAACAGGCCTACCGATTTTTTCTGACAAGTTCTTTACAGTTATATTTTCGGTTGTAATTGTTGCATTATCAACCTTTGGAGCAACAAAAACTGCTTGTTCTTTCTTTTTCTTAGCAAGTTTTCTGTTCCCCATTCTGATTCCGTCATCATCAATGCCAGACATATCATCAACAATAATATTTTTTCTAAGCAATGATTTTTTGTTGGTTTGCTTTTTTTCTTCTACTTGTCGATTTGATTTGTTTTTATTACCGTAATTTCTTTCAGGTTGAGAAAGAACAGAACTGCTTTCTGTTGGTTCAAATATCTTAAATGCATTTTGCTTTGATGATACAAAGTTATTGTTTCTGCCAAAAGGTCTTTGCCCGTTTTGACCAAATGTACGTTGTTGTCCATTATTACCAAAAGGTCTTTGACCATTTTGATTAAATTGTCTTTGACCATTAAAGTTTTGATTTCTATTCCCGAATGTGCGTTGTTGACCATTGTTATTGTATGGACGTTGCATACCACTATTGGGACGATTATTATTTCTAAAATCTTTACCATTATCAAAATTGCGTTTTTGGTAATTTGTATTTTGATTTTTGTCAAATGTTCGCTTTTGTTCAACCAGCCTTTGTTCTTTTGTCAATATCGGTTTATCTTGCTCTTCAACTTTAGGTTTTAGCTGTTGCTCTTTTGAATCAGTTACTGGTTTATCTTTAATTGGTTGCTCTTTTGAAGTGTCAAAAGCAACATTTGATCTTGATTTTTTACTGTCTTGAATAATTCTTAACTCATCTTCAAGTTGGCTTTTTGATGCTCTTAGTTCACGCAAAAAGACCTGCAAAGTTCCACTCATTTGAACTTTGTAAATTGACCTAAGATTATTTAATATTGTTGATTTTTTTTCTGTTTGATTTGCCAAATTATTCACCTCTAATTACCTTTATTATTTCTTTTGATAAACCTAAATTTTTTAAGCCCACTATTTTACAATTTTCAATCGATACTATCTTTGAAAATTCTTGAGCATCAATTTCAAACGCATCACAATTTGTTAGCGATTTTTGGTTTGTAACAACCTTTTGTATAGTTTTTCCACCATCACTAGAATATAAGATCAAATAAAGTTTTTTGTAGTACTTTTTTAAGTTATCAGCACCGATAATCAAATATCCAGCTTTATTTGAAATGTTAACCAAACCCTTAATTTTGTTTATTTGTTGTATTTGCAAGTTCTATTTCCTTTAATAAATTTTCATATTGTGTCAAATCAAAATTTGTTTTGTAAACTCTGTTAAAAACTTTTTTCTTTAATATTGAATCAACGCAATCTTTGTTTTTACAAACATAGCATGCCTTACCACTTTTGTTTTTTGCATTATCAATAAAAAGTTCATTATTGTCAAAAACAAATCTATTTAATTCAGTTTTATAGAATTTATTTCTACAAACTTGACACATTCTTTGTACTTGTTTCACTATTCACCATCTTCGTTTATGTCTTCAAGGTTTGCAAAGTTATCATCTTCACCAAGATCTGTAAGTTCATACTCAACATCTTTAACTTCATTGTTATCTTCAACTGAACTTTGTGGTTTTACATCAATCTTCCATCCTGTAAGTCTTGCTGCAAGTCTTACATTTTGACCACCTTTACCAATTGCCAATGATAATTTATCATCTGGAACAATTACTCTTGAAGATTTTAGGCTTTCATTGATTTCAACGCTCACAACCTTTGCTGGGCTTAATGCATTTGCAATATATTCAAGTGGATCATCTGAATATGGAACAAGATCTATTTTTTCGCCATTTATCTCACTCATAATAGTGTTAATTCTTTGTCCACGATTTCCAACACATGCACCCAATGCATCAATATGAGGCTTTGTTGCCATGATAGCAACTTTACTTCTATTCCCAGGATCACGAGCAATATTCTTTATAACTACTTCGCCATTTTCAATTTCTGGGACTTCGATTTCAAATAATTTTCTAAGGAACCCAACATTACTTCTTGAAACTTGGATTTGAACTCCTCTAAACGAATCTTTAATCTTTTTTACATAAACCTTTACTCTGTCATTTACATGGAATACTTCTCCAGGGATTTGATCAGTTTCAAGCATTACACCTTCTGTGTGTGAGCCAGCGATTTGAACATACACAACACCTTGTTCAATTCTTTTTACTATTGTTGTCAAAAGTTCATCTTCTTTTTCACTAAGTTCATCAACAGCAATTTGTCTTTCCATCTCTTTTAATTTTTGCATAACAACTTGCTTTGCTGTTTGAGCGGCAATTCTTCCAAAATCCTTTGTGTTTTCTTCTTGTGCAACAACATCTCCAACTTTGTAAGTTGATTTTATTTTTTTTGCATCTTCCAAAGAAATTTCCTTGTCTGGATTTTCAACTTCTTCAACAACGGTTTTGTAACTATAAATTTTAATAGTTGATTTTTCTTTGTTAAGCTTAACTTGGGCGCTCTTTGCCTCGCCATACATTTTTTTGTAAGCAGATGTTAAAGCTGTTTCCAAAGTTTCAATAAGTTGATCACTATTAATCTTTTTTGTTGTTTCAAGTTCTTCTAATGCTTGAAAAAAATCTTTATTTGTCATTTTATTCTCCTTAAAATTCTATAACCGGACTAATTTTTGAAACATTTTTTCTTTCAAAAGTCTTTGGTTCATTATCTATAATTAAGCACACATAATCGTCAGTTAAATTATCTAACAATCCTTGATGTTTTTTCTTTTTGTCAACTTGCGTATACAAGCAAATCTCAACCATTTTCCCCTTATTTCTTAAAAAGTCATAATAACTTTTTATTGGTCTGTCTAGTCCCGGTGAACTAACATTTAAAGTATATGATTCATCATTTGTTGGATTAATTTCATCCAATATATCAGTGATTGCATCATTAACTTTTTCACAATCATCAATTGTGATACCTTTTGGACTGTCAATATAAAAAGTTAAGTTCATCCCATTTGACATTTTTGAATAATCTACTTCAATAACTTCATAACCTAAATTTGTGATAATTGGACTTATTTTTTCTTCACAAATTTGAACCACTTTGCTTGCCATAGATAAAAACCTCCATACTACAAGTAAGAGTGGGCTCTCGCCCACTCTCATCTAGCACCTAAATTATAACATACTAATATAATAATTGCAACCGATTTTTTAAATTAACTTTTCTTCTTCTCGCTTAATTTTAAAAACGCATATGCAGTTGCTGTTGCATCAAATATCGCTCTATGCGCATTGTTTAATGTTATGTTCAATGCTTCAACAACATTTGACAACCTATATTTTGACAAAAACAATTGTTTTTTTGCCATAACCATAACATCAATTGAATCATGGTCAAAGAGCACATTTGCTTTTTGTCCAGCCATTTTTACGAAACCGATATCAAATGCAACATTATATCCAACTAATATACAACCCTCACAAAACTTGTAAAAATCTAGTATTGCATCGTTAGAACATGGTGCATTTTCTACCATTTCGTTGGTAATTGATGTAAGTTTTGTAATTTCGTCAGGGATACTCTCACTTGGGTGCATAAATGTTTGGAATTGGTCCTTTATAAGCCCATCTCTAATTTTTACAGCACCTATTTCTATTATTTCATTAAGTCTACAATCTAGTCCGGTTGTTTCACAGTCAAAGACCACATATTCATGCTTGTATATTTCATCATCATATGTTGGTTTAACATCAAACAAATTCTCTTGAGTTTCTGCAATATAAGGAGTTGGAAATACACATTTATAATTTTCAACGGTCTTAATATAATCTTGCTTTACTTCTTGCTCTTGTTGATCAACATTCTCTTCTTCTTTAACTTCAGGTTTCGGTTCTTCTTTCGGTGGAATTATAGTGCAGAATGAGATATCCTTTACGACAACTGATGTTTTATTATATTCATGTTTTACGTTGCCAATAATTAGAATACTATCCCCATCTTTCAAATTGACTGCTTTTTTGTATGTAGTTTTGTTTGAAAAATACACCATATTTAGTTCGCCAGTATGATCTGTTAGTGTAAATGAAAAGTAATAACTTGGTTCAGTTGAGCCTATTGCCTTTGCCCTTCTTGATATATATGTTTTTGTTACAAGGTTAGATATTTTTCCGGCCAAAATAACCGATTCTCTTGTGTCCTTTTGGTTTCTTATTGGTTCAGGCATTGGAGTAATTTCATGACCAATAAAAACTTCAGGTTCAAATACTTCATATCTCTCAATCGGCTTTTGTTTTGGTAATTCACTTATAAATTTTTCTTCTCTTTCAATAAGTCCGTCACTATTTATTTCTTGTCCTTTTTTTTGTTCAAAATTAACGCTAAAATTACCAATAAAATCTGTATTCAAATGCGTCAAAATAGATTCCTTAACATTATTTGAAATAAAATAATCATATATATTTTTAAGCAACTGAATATTGATACAAATTATATCATTTTCTTTTGTTATTGACATATCTTCTGTAGAAAAATAAACCATCATGGAAGAATATGCTGTTTTTAAGTAATTTTGCAAATCTTTTTTTATTAGATTATCATCCAAATAACTTTTTCTAAATTTAATTTTTAATTCCGCATTTAATTTTAATAAATTTGTTAAAAAATCAATAATATTTGCCTTGTCTTCATCTGTCAAATCTGGAACATTTTCCGGATACAAAAAGTCAATCTCAACATATGACAAAAGAGTGTTATAATCAACTCGTAACACTCTTAAAAAATCATATTTATTATTAAATTTTTTATTTAATTCTTCTAAAAATTCCATAATATTTTAACTTATAGTTTTGGAAATCCAACAACCGCTATGTGGACTATGTCAGCGACGACAACCAGTAAGAGCAAAGCAAGTAATCCATAGAAGTTTATATATCCTTCAACTTTTCTGCTAACAACAGGTTTCCCGAATATCCATTCCAGCAAAGTAAACAATGCATGGAAACCATCAAGCGATGGAATTGGTAAGAAATTGAATATGGCCAAGTTTGCTGCAAGTAATGGAAGCAAAATAAAGAAGTTTGCCCAGCCACTTTGAGATATTGTTGTAATCATTCCAATTGTTGATATAGGCCCGCCAAGTTCACTAAATCCAACCTGTCCTGATATAATTTGCCAAAAGCCTTTGAGTACAACCCAGCCAAAACCAAAAGCAAGTTCAAAGCATCTGCCTAGTGCATCCCAAAATGAATGTACATATGCTTTTGTTTCAAAACCGGTTTGTAATTTTGTTGTTTCTTTGCCTTCAACAGTTTCGGTGACTTTTTTCACCTTTATTGTTACATCAACCATATGTCTATCACGATTAACTGAAAGCACAATATCACTTTCTGTCAACTCACTATTTTGGTTAAATGGCCTTGATATTAGTTGTGAAATAGTCCCCGAAAAGGCAAAGCTAATTTTTTCACCATTAACTTTCCAAATTACATCGCCTTCTTGCAAAACTTCACTACCAACATAATCAACTTTCGTGTTATCAACGGCCTTGACTTGTGGTATATCATATCCAAATGATACCAAAAGTATAAACGAAAACAAAATTGCACTTAAAAAGTTAAAAAATACACCTGCACCATAAACTAAAAGTCTTTTCCAAGGTTTTTGTTCATTAAACAAAAGGTCTTTGCTTTTTGGTGGTTCATTATTTTTGTCTAATTCAATGGCCTTTTCTTTTGTGTCATTATCTTTTGTAGCCTCTAACTCTTCTTGTTTATCTTTTTGTTCGCCATTTTCTTTTTTATTGTTTACATTTTTGTCTAAATCTTCATCATCTTCGCCAGCAAATGCACAATAACCACCAAGTGGAAATATTCTTAAGGAAATCAACTCTCCCCTTTTGTTTTTACGTTGAAAAATTGCTTTACCAAACCCAACTGAAAATTCAGTAATTTTAAAGCCTAGCATTCTTCCCACAACATAGTGTCCAAATTCGTGAATAAGAACCATTAAGAGAAGAACTACAATTGCCAAAATCACATACAAAACTGTTGTAAATACTTCCATTCCGGAAGCAAGAATCAAATTCATAAAATCTCCCTTTAATTTATGCAATAAAAATTAACAATGCAAGGAAAATTGCTGGAGCACAGAACAAATGGCTATCTATTCTATCCAATATTCCGCCATGTCCAGGAAGTAAGTTCCCACTGTCTTTTACATTTGCATTACGTTTCAATTTGCTTTCCAACAAATCGCCTAATTGGCAAAGCACAGATGCTATTAAGCCGATTATAATAAAGTGCCAAAATTGTACACCAAAATCAGCAAACATTTCTGCATATTTTGGTATTGAATTAAATATTATAAATGTTACAACTGCTGATGCTCCGCCCCATAACAAGCCGCCAATTGCACCAGAAATTGTCTTGTTTGGACTAATGTTTGGGCATAATTTTTTACCCTTTATTAGTGACCCCGTAAGATATGCAAATGTATCTGTAAAAATAGGTATAACAAATGTTATAACAAGACCAAATGTTGCAAAAAGTGTCAAATATTCTTTTGATTTTACAAATACATAACTAGCTGTTCCTAAATTATTTATAAGAATTAACGCAAAAATCAATGCAGTTGGATACAAACATGCAAAAAGTGTATGCAATGCCTTAAAAATAGAAAATGTATCTGATCTTATTTTTAGGTTTCTTGTTTTTATTTCATTGTTGGTTCTTTTGGAAAATGTTATTCCAAATAACGCAAGTAATCCTACAATTAAAATTAATACTGATAATTCTATCAAAAGTATCATATACCATTTTAAATCCAAATTAATACACAACACATAAATTGCATATGCTACAATTGGATAAAAAATAGGTACATACTTATTATTGTACATATTTGATTTTGCTAGCAAATTAGTCATTTCATATGCACCAATAGTTGCCAAAATTACAACAAATGCATCAAAAATATATGTTGATATATTTCTTGCAAATAAGACTAATATAAGAACAGCCAAAACCATTGCACCTGTTATTATTCTTTGTTTCATTATTTTTTCTCCTGTTTTATCTTTCCAAAACGTCTATCTCTAGACTGATATTCTATTATTGCCTTTTCAAGTTGTTTTTTATCAAAATCTGGCCAATGAATTTTTGGAAAATACAATTCACTATATGCAGATTGAAACAACATAAAGTTACTTAACCTTTGTTCACCACTTGTTCTAATGATTAAATCTGGATATGGTAAGTCTTTTGTGTACAATTCACTCGCAATATCATCAGCAGTTACAAAAGTTTTGCCTTTTTTTATCAAATTATTACATGCATAGGCAATTTCATCCCTACCGCCATAACTTAATCCTATATTTACAACAAAATTAGTATTATGTTTGGTTTTTTCGGTTACATCAACAAGCAATTCATATAACTCTTTGGGTAGCCTTTTTATATCGCCCATTGTTTGAATTTTTACATTGTCAGTGATAAAAGTTTCATAATTTTCTTTTAGATGATTTATTATCAAGTCAAAGATACCATCAACTTCTTCTTTATCTCTTTGCCAATTCTCCGTTGAAAAAGCAAAAAAAGACATAACTTTTATGCCAAGTTCTCTTCCTGCTTTTGTTACTCTTTTCAGAGCATCTACACCTGCTTTATGACCTGCAAGCCTTGGTAGTAATCGTTTTTTTGCCCACCTGCCATTACCATCCATAATTATGGCGATATGCTTTGGCAAATTGTTTGGGTCTATCTTTTTTTGCATAGTAATTAGTCCTTTAACTTGAATAAGAATTTCCCTACAGTCAAAAGGACTGTTTTGTCTTGTAATACTTCTTGGTTTGTAACCAATGTTACATCCCCATCAACATTATGATTGTTTTCAACAACTTTATAAGAAATTTTTTGGTTATCTAATTCTTTCTCGACATCTTCAAGCTTTTGCCCAATATAGTCCTTCATTAAATCTCCATAACTTCTTTTTCTTTGTTTGCACTTTCTTCATCGCACATTGCAATATACTTATCTTGAATTTTTTGTACTTCTTCTTCAAGATTTGCATATTCATCTTCACTTATTTCATTATCTTTTTTCATCTGTTTGTACATATCCAAACAATCTCTGCGAGCATTCCTTAGTGCAACTTTTGTTTCTTCACAAAGTTTTTTTACTTGCTTTACAATTTCCTTTCTTCTTTCTTCAGTAAGTGCTGGGAAAACAAGTCTAATAACTCTTCCGTCATCGCTTGGATTAACACCAAGATCAGCTTCTTGCAATGCTTTTGTTACTGCTTTAAGTTGTGATTGATCCCATACATTAATAGCAAGTACCCTTGCTTCTTGAACAGAGATGTTTGCCATTTGATTTAATGGAGTTGGGACTCCATAATATTCTACGCTCACTTTGTCCAAAATATGTGGATTTGCTCTACCTGCTCTTATTACTTGATACTCAGATATTAAGTGGTCAATTGCCTTTTTTAAATCTTGTTCATAATCGGCTTTAACACTTTTTACCATTTCTACGTCTTGCATAAATTCTCCTTTAATACTATTTTATATTACTATAAAATTGAAACTAAATCAAACAAATAACAATAAAAAATAAGACTATAAAGAAATTATAGTAACTTCTTTATAGCCTTTTTGATTAAACTATTTTGTCCAATCTCTTTTTTCAAGACCTTCACCCATTTCATAACGAGTAAATCTTCTTATGTTGATTTTTTCTCCAATAGCTAAAATTGCTTCATTAACAACTTCTTTAACTGTTTTTGAAGGGTCTTTTACAAAATCTTGTTCAAGCAAACAAATTTCTTTGTAGAATTTATGAATTCTTCCTTCAACCATTTTTTCTACAACGTTTGCAGGTTTTCCTTCATTCAAAGATTGTGCAGTCAAAACTTCTTTTTCTTTTTCAACTTCTTCTGCAGGGACTTCTTCAATTGTAACATATTTTGGATTTGCAGCAGCGATTTGCATTGCAACATCTTTTAACAATGTTTGGAATTGAGCACTTCTTGCAACAAAGTCTGTTTCACAGTTGATTTCAACCAAAACACCAATCTTTCCACCCATATGGATGTATGAACCAACAGCACCTTCTCCGGCTATTCTATCAGCCTTCTTTGCAGCTGCAGCGATTCCTTTTTCTCTTAACCAAATAACAGCTTTATCAAAATCGCCGTTACTTGCTTCAAGAGCTCTTTTACAATCCATCATACCAGCACCTGTGCTTGTACGAAGTTTTACAACATCTTGTGCAGTAAACATCTAATTATTCTCCTTCTTTTTCAGTCTTTTCTTCTACTTTTGCTTCTTCAGCTTTTGCTTCAGTAGTTTTAGCTTTTTTTGCTCTTGGTTTTTTTGCAGGTTTAACTTCGTCTTCTTCTTTTACTTCTGGTTCTTTAACGTCTGCCAAAACTGCGTTCATATCAAATGCTTCTTCGTCATCAGCATTCTCATTCTTATTAAGTGAAACACCTTCTCTTGCTTCAATAACAGCATCTGCAATTGCACCAGCAATAAGTTTTACTGATCTGATAGCATCATCATTTCCTGGAATTACATAGTCAATGTCTGATGGATCACAGTTTGTGTCGATAAGTCCAACAACTGGAATACCTAAAGCTTTTGCTTCTTTTACGCAAATGTGTTCTTTGCTTGAGTCAACAACGAAAATAACTCCTGGCATTTCTCTCATATCTTTGATTCCCCCAAGGTTAGCTTCAAGTTTTTCTCTTTCATGCTTTAAGATTGCAACTTCTTTCTTTGGAAGAAGATTAAATTCCCCAACTTTTTCCATTTGGTTAAGTTTGTTTAATCTTTCAATTCTGTTTCTAATTGTTTTGAAGTTTGTAAGGCAACCACCAAGCCAACGATTGTTGACATAGTACATACCACATCTTTCTGCTTCTTCCTTTACAGCTTCTTGAGCTTGTTTTTTTGTTCCTACGAACAATACTGATTTACCTGACGCAACAACATCTCTTACAAAAGCGTAAGCCTTGTCGATGAGTTCAGATGTTTCTTCTAGGTTGATGATATGAATATCATTTCTTGCAGTAAAAATGTATTTTGCCATTTTTGGATTCCATTTTCTTGTTTGGTGACCAAAATGTACGCCTGCTTCTAGAAGTTGTTTCATTGAAATAACTGACATAAATTTTTATCCTCCTTGTTTTTAGTCTTCCCCAGCGTTTTAAAACTCTATGTGCAACCTTAGTTAGTTAAAATTTAAGGCAACGGCAACATAAATTTTCAACTGAGTGTTAATTTGCCAATGAATTGACATAATACTATATCATAATGTACAACAATAAATCAAGCATTTAAAAGAAAAAACTCCAAAGATTACCTTTGAAGTTTTGTTTTTTTTGTAAATTTATTCCATTGAAATAATGTAATAATAAACAGGTTGCCCACCATCAATAATTGTTACTTCACAATTAGGATATTTTTGTGAAAGTGTGTCACGAAGCGCTTCAGCATCTTCTTGTTTTACATCTTCACCATAGAATAATGTCAAATTGATAACACTATCATCAATCATTTTTGCAATCAAATCTTCTGTTGTTGGATTAACTAGATTACCTTTTGCCAAAATCGACTTGTCGTCAAGTCCAATAATTTCGCCAACAGACAAATCAAATCCGTCAACATGTGTTGACCTTACTGCATATGTTACTGATGCACTCTTTACATTTGTAAAGGCATTTGTAAGGTTTTCAGTATTTTCTTCCACTGATGCATCTGGGTTGAATGCCAAGGAAGCATTTATCCCCTCAGGAACACTTCTTGTTGGAATAACAATAAGATTTTTTGTTGTAAGCCCCTTTGCTTGTTCAGCAGAAAGTATAATATTTTTGTTGTTTGGGAAAACAAATACTGTTTTTGCAGGAACTTTGTCAACTGCATTTGCAATATCAGCAGCACTTGGGTTCATTGTTTGCCCACCTTGAATAATCTCATCAATCATAAGGTCTTTCATAAGGTCAGCAATACCCTTTCCAGGAGCAACACTAACCATTCCAAGTTCTTTTAATTCAACATTTTTGCGATTTGCCTTTTTCTTAAGTTCCCTATTTTGCTCACGCATATTTTCTATTTTAAGATTATATAGTTCTCCAAGTTCCAAAGCATAACCAAGCGCCAAGTTTGGTTGGTTTGTGTGAACATGGACTTTTACCAAAAGTAAGTCGCCAATACAAAGTACACTATCGCCAATTGACATAAGTTTTTCTCTTAACTTGTCAATATCGGCTTCTGTGGTTTTTTTGTTCATATTGATAATCATATATTCGGTGCAATATCCAAATTCAATATCTGCCAAATTGTTGATATCTGCTATAACATCATCGGCTGTTTGAATTGGTTGTCCATCATCGAATACTGTTGTAAAGTTTTCTTCACCAATCAATGCTTTATAAAAACCGGTAAAGATAACGATAAGTCCTCTTCCACCACTATCAACAACACCAGCTTTTTTTAGCACTGGCAACATTTCTGGGGTTTGTTGAAGGATGTCTTCACCTTTTTCCAAAACCAAACTCAAGAACTCTTCAAGGTCAGAAACCTTTTTTGAAATTTCGGTTGCTTGTTCACTCATTACTCTTATTACAGTAAGTATTGTTCCTTCCTTTGGCTTTGTAACTGCTTTGTATGCAACCTTGCTACCTTCTACCATTGCCTTTGCGAAGTTCTTTGTTGTGATTGTTTCAACTCCACTAAGGACAGAAGTCATACCTTTTATAATTTGTGATGTTATAACACCAGAGTTACCTCTTGCTCCACGAAGTGCACCTTTTGCAAATGCTTCACAAAGATTTGCCATTGTGTTGTCTGGACAGTTGTTAACTTCATTTCCAGCAGACTTCATAGTAAGGAACATATTTGTACCAGTGTCCCCATCTGGAACTGGAAACACATTTAGTGAATCCACATATTGTTTATTTTGATCGAGAAGCGAAACACCCCCGATAATCATCTTTCTAAAGGTTGCCCCATTAATTGCCTTTTGCATATATTCTCCTAAACTCTTACACCGACAACATGTATATTGACTGTATCAACTATCATTCCAGTAAAATCTTCAACTCTGTATTTTATTGTCTTTTTTAAACTTTCGGCAACTGCGCTGACAGAGATCCCGTATTTTAAGATACAGTATATGTCGATAAATATCCTATTATCTATATTTGAAATCCTTATTCCTTTTGAATAAGGTTGCTTTACAAGTAATTCACGAACACCATCTTTAAGGCTTTTGGTAACCAAATCAACAACACCATAGGAATCAAGCGTAGCAAAACCAGCGACTGCTGCAATAGCATCGTTTGAAATTGTTATCTTTCCATAGAAGTTATTTGTTTCAACTGCCATAATGCCCTCCTAAAATAATAAATTCGCACAACTAATATACTATAAAAATATAAATACTTCAAGTATTTTTTACAATTTTTCAAAATTTCTATTAAATCTCTTGATTTGTTGCAAAAAAAATGTTAGTATCTTTGTGTTAATAAAAAAGTTACGGAGGAAATTATGAGCAGAGTATGTGAAGTTTGCGGAAAAGGAAAAATGGGCGGACACAATGTAAGCCATAGTAATAGAAAATCAAATCGCACTTATGAAGTTAATCTTCAAAAAACAACAATGGTTGTTGATGGCAAAGAACAAACAGTTAAAGCATGTACAAAATGCATTAAAACTGCAAAAAAAGCGTAATAACAATTTGTTTGTATTAAAAAATTCACCAAAAATTTTGGTGAGTTTTTTTATGTAACTTTTACTTTATAATTACCCTTTTGCAAATAAGTTTTAGCACACACGACAAAAATTTTGGGGTTTTTATACATATTATTTTCATAACATTTCTCCTTACATCATATTATGCAAGCTTTCTCCTTTTGGTGTTATATTCCTACCTTAAAAGTTTTATCGCTTCTTCTCGATTTTCGCTTTGGAAAACATAATTCCCACTAACAACAATATCTGCACCAAGAGTTTTTAGTTTTTGTGCAATTTCGGGATTTACTCCTCCATCAACTTCAATTTTAAAATGTGCATTATTATCTTCTTTAACTTTCTTTAATGCACTAACTTTTCCGTATGCACTCTCCAAAAACTTTTGTCCACTCTTGCCCGGTTCAACACTCATAACAAGCACCAAATCACAATACGCAAGCAAATCTAGAATTTCGGTTACATTTGTCAATGGTTTTATGCTTAAGCCACTTAATTTCCCACTGTTATGTATGTATTGCAAATCTTTTATAAGTTGCTTTTTGTTCTTATAACTTTCATAGTGGACAGTGACAATATTTGCCCCAGCCTTTATAAACTTGTCAATAAATTTTGTTGGTTTTTCTATCATAAGGTGTGCATCAAGCGGAAGCAACGTATTTGACTTTATATCCTTTAACGCAACATAGGAATATGTTTTGCTTGGCACAAATTTGCCATCCATTATGTCACAATGCAAAAAATCTGCAAAGTCTTCAACCTGTTTTGCATACTTGATTATTCCAATAATTGACTTAACCGGGTCAGTTGAAGGAGCAACATACAATCTATCCATGTGTTTTCACCCACCTTTGTTCCAAACTTTCGTATAACTTTCTATATCTATTATATCTTTCTTTGTCAAGTTTATCAACTTTTACAAGCTGTTTAATTTTACAATCTTTTTCCGGTTCGTTATAATGCGCACAACTGGAATACCTGCATTCATGCTTGTATTTGTTGTAGTCTGGATAATAATATGCCAATTCATAATATGGTATTGTAAGCAAATTCTCATCAAGAGATGTAAACCCAGCAGTGTCAGCAACCATAAAGTCATTGTTATAAAATATCTCACAATGCCTTGTTGTATTCTTTCCCCTGTTAATTTTTTGACTCAACTCGCCTTCAATGGCACTATTTTCTTGGAACAATGAATTGACCAGTGCACTTTTTCCAACCGCCGATTGCCCAGCAAATGCAGATAAATGCCCTTTCAGTACTTTTGTTAATAGTTCCAAATTCTCGCTTGTTTTTGCACTCACAAACAAGGTTTCAATAAAAGTTGAATAGTTGTTTAAAACATAATTATTGAGTTCACAAGACAAATCTTGCTTGTTTACGATTAGAACCGGTTTTATTCCATGCGAATAGCAAAACAATATCAACTTGTCAACAATCATAAAGTCAGGTTTTGGAACTGGCGATATAACAATAATTAACTGGTCAAGATTTGCAAGTGGTGGACGAATCAAAAGTTTTTTTCTTTCAAAAATTTTATCTATTGTGTTTGTTTGAGCAAGTGTTATGCTAACATTATCGCCAACAAAAATGCCAGAAGATTTAAGCGTACCTCTTGGCTTACAAACAAATATTTCACTATTGCACTTAACCCAAAAATCATTGGCAAGTTTTTTTATAACAACACCTTCTCTATTCATTTTCTTCCTTTATTATTTTTGCTCGAAGTTGACCGCATGCCCCCTCAATATCTTCACCCATTGTTCTTCTTACAGTTGCAGAAATGTTATGTTTTACTAGCCTATCCATAAAAGCATATGCTCTCTTTCTGTTTGTTCCAACAAGTCCTCTTTCTTTCACTTCATTAAGCGGAATCAAATTAACATGACAGCTTAAACCTTTTAAAAGATGAGATAATTCATCTGCACACTCAAAAGTATCATTAACTCCATCAATCAATGCATACTCAAATACTATTCTTCGTTTTGTTTTGTCAAAATAATATCTTACAGCATCAAGAATTTCTTTTATAGAATACCTATTTGCAATTGGCATTGTTTTTTGCCTTAATTCGTCATTTGGTGCATGTAAAGAAATTGTAAGAGTGATTTGCAAATCTTCGTCTGCAAGCCTTTTTATCTCTGGAACAAGCCCGCAGGTTGAAAGAGAAATATTCCTTTGACTTATATTTATACCTTGTTCGGCAGAAACTAATCTTAAAAATTTTACAACATTATCGTAATTATCAAGTGGCTCACCACTTCCCATAAGTACAATATTTGTAATTTTTCTTTTATCTTTTAATCCACCCCTAAGTTCACGATTCACACATAACACTTGAGCCAATATCTCGCCCGAAGTCAAGTTTCTTACAAGTCCATTTAATGTTGACGCACAAAATTTGCATCCCATTCTGCAACCAATTTGTGTTGAAACACAAAGTGTATTGCCATATTTATATGACATCAATACACCTTCAATAAGATTGCCATCATACAATTTGTAAATATACTTTATTGTACCATCTTTCCCTTCAAATTTTTTATAAATTTGCAATGGACAAAAATTGTATTTTTCACTCAACTTTGCCAAAAAATCTTTTGATAAGTTTGATATCTCATTTGCATTTTTGTATGAATACAAAGCAGAATAAAGTTGACTTGCACGAAACTTCTTTTCGCCCAAGTCTTGAACCAACTTTTCAATTTCTTCATAACTATTATCTAACAAATTAAGCATTTACAATTGTTCCTATATCTATTTTTTTGCCATTTAGATAACTTTTGGCAAGCATTCTTTTTGACGATGGTGCTTGAAATTCAACAACTTCAACAGCACCATCTTTGCAAGAAATTACAAGACCTTTCTTTGGTGAAGATTCGATAACTTTACCAGTTTTATCACTATTTACACCTTCAACCTTTTTTAACTCAAAAACTTTAAATTGCTCGCCATTGATTTTAAACTTTGCAACCGGATTTGGATTATATGCTCTTACCTTGTTTACAAGATTTTCCATTGTATCCGAAAAGTCCAAAAATTCTTGCTCTGGTTTTATCATCTTTGTATATGTGGCATTGCTTTCATCCTGTTTTGTCCAAACATCAGTTCCATTTTCAATTTTATCAAGTGCATCAATAAGCAATTCGGCTCCAACATAAGACAACTTTTCAGAAAGAGTTCCATATGTGTCATTTGGCAAAATTTCAATAGACTTGCTTTCTAGCATTGCACCGGTATCTATACCAATTTCAGTTTCCATAATTGTTACACCGGTTGATGTTTCGCCATTTAAAATTGCAGTTTGGATTGGACTTGCTCCACGATATTTTGGAAGCAAAGACCCATGCACATTTATTATTTTGTGCGGACAAATATCTATTATCTCTTGACTTAAAATTTGACCATATGCACTTGTTACCATAATATCAGCATTAAGACTTTTTAGGATGTCAACACCTTCTGTTCGTATCTTATGAAATTGATATACTGGTATATTATTTTCTTGTGCCAAAATTTTTGTTGGTGGAGATTTTAGTTTATTCCCTCTGCCACTTGGTTTGTCTTCTTGACATACAACCGCAACAACTTTATGTTTTGAGTGAATTAACGCATCCAAACAAACTCTTGCAAAGTCCGGCGTTCCTAAAAAAATTACTTTCATAAAACTCCTATTTGTTATCTTTTATCATTTTATCAATAAAAAGTATTCCATTCAAATGGTCAATTTCATGGCATAAACATCTTGCCAAGTACTTTTCGCCTGTTATGGTAAAATGGTAGCCATATCTATCTTGAGCCTTTACTGTCACATTCATTGGTCTTTCAACACAACCTTTGATTTTTCCACAACTAAGACAACCCTCTTTTTCAATGTCACTGCCAGATGATGCAATAATCTCGGGGTTAATTAACTCTAACTTCATTTCATTGACATCCATAACAACAACTCTTTTTAACACCCCAACTTGTGGAGCAGCAAGCCCCATACCATTGTTGGCATACATGGTTTCCCACATGTCGTCAATTAAATCTTCCAATTTACTATCAAAAACAGTTACCGGCTTTGACACTTTTCTCAAAACGTCATTACCAACCTGCACAACTTCTCTTAAAGCCATTTTTTCTCCTTTTAACTTAAATTTTGTGGATCTATTTCCACAAATAAACTAACCTTGTTTTGCTCAATATTATCGCATATTTCGTATATTTTTTCAACAATGTTGTCACAATTTTTTTCTTTTATTCTCATAAGAATTTGATAACGTACTTTTTTCTTTATTTTTGAAATAGGACTTTTCATTGCATCAAGATATACAAAATCTTGCAAATTGTTGTTCATAAGTTCTTTGACCTTACTATAATACAATTTTGTGTTTTCTCTAACAATTTCTTCACTATCGCCAGTAAATAACAATCTTATTATCTTTGTAAATGGTGGGAAATTTGTCGCCTTTCGTATATTTAGTTCCTTTTCAAAAAAACTTTTGTAATCATAATTTGCAATATACCTATAAGCATAGTGCCTTGGGACATATGTTTGAAGAATAACCTTGCCTTCACTTTCTGCTCTGCCAGCACGTCCACTCATTTGAGTTATAAGTTCAAATGTTTTTTCAGTGCTTCTAAAATCACTGTGATATAAACTTTGATCAGCATCAACAATTCCAACAACTGTAACGTCTGCAAAATCGTGACCTTTTGCAATCATTTGTGTCCCCACCAAAAATGCCGGCTTTGTTTGTCCAAATTTTGTTAATATCTCTTGATATGCATTTTTTGTTCGTGTGGTATCATTGTCCATTCTTAATATTGTCACATTTGGATATAACTCTTTTAGCATACTAACAACCTGCTCTGTTCCAACAGCGCCTTCTCTTATTGCTGTACTTCCACACTCTGGACATTTGGTTAGTATCCTGTACCTTTTTCCACAATAATGACATTTGAGTTTTTGTTCTTCTTTGTGATAAACAAGTGTTACATCACAATCACTACATTTTGCAACATAACCACAATCGGTACACCTTAAAAATGACGAATACCCCCTACGATTAACAAACAACATCGCCTGCTTTTTATCATTAACGCATTTTTCAAGCTCATCTCTTAGAACTCTTGAAAACATTGTTGTGTTACCATTTCTTATCTCCGAAAGCATGTCTACGATTTGAATTTTTGGCATAGGCTTTCCATTTACCCTTTCTGGTAATTCAACAAGTTTGTATTCTCCCAAAAGTGCCTTATTGTATGAAGCAATGCTTGGTGTTGCACTTGCAAGAACAAGTGGACAGTTGTTGTAATTTTTTCTAAACTTTGCAACATCAATAGCATTATACCTTGGGTTCGACTCCGAAATATAGCTTGTTTCATGCTCTTCATCTACAATTATCACTCCAACATTTTTTATTGGAGCAAAAATTGCAGACCTTGCCCCAACAACAATTTTTGCATCGCCACAAAGTATTCTTCGCCATTCATCAAACCTTTCGCCAACACTTAATCCACTATGAAGAATTGCAACTTCTTCACCAAATCTTGCCTTAAAGTTTGCCAAAACTTGTGGTGTTAAAGAAATCTCTGGAACAAGCATTATTGCAGTTTTACCTTGCCTTATTTTCTCTTCAATAACACTCATATATACTTCAGTTTTCCCACTGCCTGTTACACCAAATAATAGGTATGTATCATTATCCGCAAGAATTGTGTCTATTGCCCGTTTTTGCAATGGTGTATGCTCAAAAGTTACTTTTTTTGTTTGCACATAACTTGGTGCCCGCTTTTTTTCTTCTTCACTTTCAATAAGAACATTATCTTGTACCAGTTTTTGAACTGCAGACCTTGAATACTTTTCACAAAGTGTTGTTTTGCTATATCTTTGCCCAGCATTCAATATTCCCAACAATTCCAATTGATTTTTTGCATTTTTCCTAATTGTTTTTGTATATTCTTCTATATCAATTTTGTCATCAAGACAAACAAAGGTTTCAAAAAGTGGTTTTACCTTACTTGTTCGCATTTCACTTGGAATAAACAACCTTAAGATGTCAACCATACGCAAATGAAATCTCTTTTGCATATCTCTCATAAGGTCAATTAATTCAGGTAAAATTACAACTTCATCTTCCACACTTGATGTAACTTTTTTTAACTTATTCAAATCGCAAGTTGTATTGTCTTTTATATTAATAACAAACCCTTGAATTGTTTGCTTGCCAAAAGGGACAAACACTCTTTGTCCTACTTTTATATTTTCATCACATTCATAGTCAAAAATCTTGTCAATGCTACTTGTTGATATGTCGACAATTACTTCTGCAATTCTCATATATATTACTATATCACAATTGTAAACAATTCAAAAATAGTTTATCAAAATTTGTTGAGATTTCTCCAAAGACACACTACGAAGTGTAAGTTAAGCAGTCGAATAACAACAAAAAAGAGAAATCATTAACCGATTTCTCTTTTGATTTCTTGTTGTTTTTGTTCTTTTTTTTCTTTTCTTCTTTCCTTTCTTGTTTGCAATTGTTCGCCATCAGCAAGCACTTGTTTTTTCTTTCCTATTTTCTTTAGTTTATCTTTTAGTTTCACTTTGTTTTCTTTTCCAATCAACAGTCTTGTTATGTTCTTTCTATGCATATAAAAAACCAAGACATAGACCGCAAAAAGCATAATTGATATTGTAAGGTTGGAATGAAATCTATAGCCCTCATATAGCGTTAATGCTGTAATAAATATAAAGGATGCAATAGCACCATAATCAAAAATAACTAGATACAAAAAGCATACAACAAATGCACCAAGTGCAATATATGGTTCAGCGACTGCAAACACACCTAGTGTTGTTGCGACACCCTTTCCACCTTTAAAGTTTGATGCAATTGGGAAGCAATGTCCAACAACAGCACTTATTCCCCCTGCATAAAGGCCTATATATGCAAGTTCGCCAGAAGAATACCCGCCAAACATAAAAAATCCAAGTAGTGCCGGTATTGCACCTTTTAGTGCATCAAGAAATAATGTTAAAAGCCCCATTTTTAAGCCAAATGTACGTAGCATATTCATTGAGCCGGGATTCCCACTGCCATGCTTGGTTATATCATCATGTTTTAGTCTTGAAATAATTTTTGCAAAACTTACATTCCCCATAAGATAACCTGTTAGGCACAAAATAACATAGTAATAAAATGGCATTACTCTTTATCTCCTTTTGACCTTGTTACAAATCTTATTGGAGTGCCAGAAAAATCTACTGCTTCACGAAATCTATTTTCTAGGTATCTTAAATATGAAAAGTGCATAAGTGATGCATCATTACAAAACAAGATAAATGTTGGTGGGTTTGATTTGAATTGTGTTATATATGAAATTTTTAATCTTCTACCATTTCTGTATGGTGGTTCATTTGACAAGATAGCTTGGCTTAACAACTCATTGAGTATACCCGTTTTTATTCTCTTTGACGCATTGTCATAACTTTGTTTTGCCATATCTATAACGTTTGTCAATCTTTGACCTGTTAGTGCAGAAACGTAAACCGATTTAAAATAGTCCATAAATGACAAACTATCTTTCAATTTGTCTTGATATGCATTTATAGTATTTCCGTCTTTTTCAACCAAATCCCATTTGTTCATAACAACAACACTTGGTTTGCCTGCATCATGGACAAAGCCTGCAATTCTTACATCTTGTTCAGATATTTCTTCAGTTGCATTAAAGACAATCAAAACAACATCTGCTCTTTCAATTGCTTCCATTGTTCTAATAACACTGTAACCTTCCACACTTTCTTTTTCATAACTTCTTGTTCTTCTTAAACCAGCAGTATCTATTAGTGTGTATTTTTGTTTATTGTATACAAAGTCTGTTTCAATGGCATCACGGGTTGTGCCTGCGACATCACTAACAACAACTCTATCAAAGCCAAGGATTCTATTTGTTATACTGCTTTTGCCAACATTTGGTCTTCCCACTATGGCAATCTTTATGCTGTCAGGTTCTTCATTTGATTCAAACTTATCAAAGTTTTTAACAATTTCATCAAGCACTTCACCAAGACCTTTTGCTTGTTCACAAGAAATTGGGAATGGTTCACCCAAGCCCAATTCATAAAATTCATAAGAGTTTTCAACTTCAAAGTTATCAAGTTTGTTTACAACTAAAACTATTTGCTTGTTACACTTGCGAAGCATGTCTGCAACTTCATGGTCTTTGTGAGTTAAACCATCTCTTCCGTCAACCATAAAGACAATAACTTGTGCGAGATCTATTGCAATTTTTGCTTGTTCACAAATATTTGCTTGAAAAACATCATCACTATTTGGATCAATACCGCCCGTGTCAACCAAACGAAATTCATGACCACACCATTCAGCATCGCCATATATTCTATCTCTTGTGACACCTGGAGTGTCATCTACTATACTAATTCTTTTGCCACAAATTTTATTAAAAAATGTACTTTTGCCAACATTTGGTCTTCCTACTATTGCAACTAAAGGTTTTGTCATTTTGTACTCCTATATCGCAAAAATAATATCATATTTGGGCAAAATAGACAATAGATTTTAAACCTTTAATTTGTAGTTTCTTGTTTTTTCTTATTCCTATATCCTTTTGCAAGCCACACAAGACGGCAAAACACACAATAACTGCAAATTGAAACAAGGATAAATGTTAATGTGCTTGTTGGTACAAGTGTAAACAATTCGCCATCAAATCCATTAAAGAACTTCCAATAAACCACATCAAAAACAACACTGCCCAGCAATGCACCACAAAAGGTTGTTTTTACGTTGGGCGAAATAAATGAAAAAACAAAACCTAGAACAATTGCAACATAAACATATATACCTACAAAACTATACTCAAAATCAGCAAAATCAAAGGCGCTATAGCACATAAGCACAGCAACTACTATTAGTGAGCAAAAAAACATTTTAAAGTAATCTTTTATGTTTTTTATCTTTAAGAAGTAAATTGCAAAAATGACTGCATACAAAACAAAATTAAGGCTTAGAATCACTTCAACTATTTTAAGGTTTGATATAACACTAAATACGCACGATATAAACATAACGCCACAAGCAAGCCACCTATTTATGTTATAGAACTTTAACAAATTTTCAAACACACCAAAAAGTATTAAAAGGAATGAACAGCCACTTATAACAAAATACAAATTCATAATATTCACCTACATTGCATAGTTTTTGCAAAAAGTAAAAAATTATTTACATCTATTACAACCATTACACTTTATATTTGTGTTCTTACTTTTCTTTTTTACGAATAATCGCCTGATTATTCCAATAATACAAATTATAAGTAATAACAAAAGTAATGAATTAACTATGCCAAGATAAGCAATAAGATTAAATAATCCAAATGTGATCATTGCAGTTATATATGCAATAACGAATTGCATTAACACACACACCACAGTCCATTTTTTGCCTATCTCTTTTCCAAGTACAGCCATTGTTGAAACACAAGGAGTATAAAGCAAGCAAAATACCATAAAGGACAAAGCACTTGCCGGTGTGAAGTATACAACGTTTGTATTTAGTTTTATGCTATTTGACACTGACTGCATAAAGTTTGAATTATTTGACGACACATTATTGAATATTGCAATTGACGAAATTATTATTTCTTTTGCAACTATTCCTGCAAGAAGTGCCGAAGTTACACCCCAAGAAGAAAACCCAAGTGGTACAAAAATTGGAGAAAGTAACTTGCCCAAAGTCTCAATCATACTTGCCTTATTTGAAAGTTTTACATATGAGAAATCGAAACTAAAGTTTTCCAAAACCCAAACAATAATAGACAAAACAAGAAGTAACGAGCCAATTCTTATCAAAAAAGATTTTGCTGTATCCCAAATCGTTTTTAGAATTTGTTTAATGCCCACTCTTTGGTAGTCTGGAAATTCCATAATAAAGGTTTGATTTCCACTCTTTAGAGTTGTATTCTCAAAAATCGAACTCAAAAGTAGTGCCATAATTATTCCCAAAACATAAAGGCAAACAATTATCCAAACATTGTTTGCACCAAAAAATGCCCCACCTATAACAGCATAAACAGGAAGTTTTGCACTGCAACTCATAAATGGTGCAAGCATAGCTGTCTTTATTTTTGCATTCTTATCACTCATAGTTCTTGCTGTCATACACGCTGATGTGCTACAACCAAAACCCATTATAAGTGTATACACACTCTTCCCAGACAGTCCAACCTTTTTTAGTGTGTCATCAAGCATAAAAGCAAGCCTTGAGATATATCCGCTTTGTTCCAAAATATCCAACGCCAAAAACAACAAAACGACCTGTGGCAAAAAAGAGATAATTGTGCCAACACCACCAAATATACCTATATCAACCAAGTCTATAAGCCATATATGTTGGCAACAGTTTTTTAAACTTTGCACACAAATTCCGCCTAATTTTTCTACAAATAAATATCTTAAGCAATCAGATAAAAACGCACCAAGCGAGAAAAATGTCAAATAAAAAACACCAGTCATAATAAGCAAAAAAATTGGTAAGCACAGATATTTATTCAAAAAGATTTTGTCTAACTTACTACTGCCAACAACTCTTTTTTGGACATATTTTGATTTTTGTAAAATTGTTTTGATGTAATCATATTTTTCTATTAAATTATTTTGTAAATAATTATCATTTTCGTCATTAAAATAAAAATCTTCTTCTTTTATATTTAATTTTTTTTGATAATATTTTGACCCACTATATGCCTTATAAATAAAGAAGTTCAGTATATTTTTTGGTAAATTATTTTTGGTTATTTTATTCTTAAAATTCAATAAATTTGAATCAAATTTAATATTTATTTTATTACTGCAAAATTCATTTTTAAATATACTTTCTTTTAGTTTTTCCGTTTCATTTTTATTTTTTGCATTGGCAAAAATGACCTTTATTTTCAAATTTTCTTCAAGTTTTTTTATGTCAAAAATACCACCATTTGGCATTTTGTTTACAAACAAGATTATATTTCTTTCAAGTTCGCATAGTTCTTTCAATAGGAGTAGATTTTTTTGCAAAGCATTACTTTGAGTCACAACAACAATATTAGCATCTGGGTGTGACAAAATATAGTTTATACTAACTTCTTCCTCATAAGAGTTTGGTGTCATACTATATATTCCCGGCAAGTCCACATACCTAAATTCTTCTCCATAAAAATTTACCATTTTTACCTTTTCATTAACAGTAACCCCATGGAAATTCCCGGTCTTTGCATTTGAAAATGTAAGTGTGTTAAAAAGTGTTGTTTTGCCAACATTTGGGTTACCAACAAACAAAATTTCTTTCATTTGATCACCACACAACTTGCTTCTTTTTTCCGAATTGACAAAGCAACAGAGTTAATTTCAACCAGCAATACTCCCTGACTTATTGATTTTGATATAACCTTTACTTTTTGATTTGGTAAAAAGCCAAGTTCAAAAAGTCTTGTTTTTGTGCTTATATCAATATTTTTGCAAAGATTTACAATTTTATATTCTTTCTTTAGTTTTGCATTATCAAGCGTTAAAAAAATCTCCATACAATAATGTATGAAGACTAATATTTTTATATGTTAATCTTTGAGCAAAAACTCAATAAATTTGCTTGTATCGTCAAATTGTTTGAACACTGAAGCAAAACGAACATAACTAATTTTGTCCAAAGGTTTTAGCATACTTAAAACCATATCGCCAATTTTTACGGATTCAATTTCTGAAACCATATCGTCTTTTAGTTCCTTTTCAATATCGTTTGCAATTGTTTCTATTTCAACAAGTCCAACAGGTCGTTTTTCGCACGCCTTTAAAATTCCATTCATAATTTTATTCTTGTCAAAAGGTTGAATTGCACCATTTTTCTTTATTACCAAAACTGATGATGTTTCAACTGTTTCATATGTAGTCCAACGCTTTTTGCAAGCAAGACATTCTCTTCGCCTTCTTATTGAATTTGTTTCATTTGACAATCTTGAGTCAATTACTTTACTTTCATCATTACCACAATATATGCACTTCATTTGTTTTCTCCATCGCAATATAATGTATTATACAATAAAAATTTATAATTGTCTACAAGTATTTAATTCTTTTTTGTATCTTTTGAAAAAGTAATTGTATTGTTTGTTCTTCCTGTGTTTGAATATAATTCAACAAGAATAGTATCATCACCTATTTTACATATTTGGTTGTATGGAATAAATATTTCACTCCCGCCCTTAAAAACATTCCAAAAGTTCTTATCTCCCGGAACAACTAAGCCTGTTATTTGTCCCGTTGGCAAGTCAAAAATAATGTCGACAATATGACCTAACTTTCTGCCATCGACAACATTTACAACTTCTTTGCACCTAAGTTCCAAAAATGAACTTGTTAACATAACACTTCCTAGCATTATTTTATGCAAAAATTGTTTAAAAGATTACTCATGTAAATTTATACACTTGCCGTCAAGATTTTCACAACACTTGTTATAAAAAATATAGCATACTTTGTCATCTTTTTCTTTTTTATAAACCTTTTCAAATACATCTCTTGCAAGTTCGTATTTTCCATTAACGAAGTATCTAACAGCGTTTTCAAATTCAATATGAAATTTTGTCAGTTTGTCACGCTTTTGCCTTGGATAAACATCCAAACATTCAAAAATTGATAGTATATCTTTGCTATTATCAACGCCAACATTACCTATATATCTATACATAAATTTATAAGACGACTGCAAATTGCTTAAAAAATCTTTTGTTACAATAAGAGTTGAACCAAAAACATTATTTATATCATTAATTTTATTCAATATATCAATGCTATTTGAAATAACTGTTGGAGATTTTTGAGTTTCATCGCCAACAATCCCAAATATTATTTCACTTGTGTGGATTGCAAGTGAGAGTTCTATTGCCAAGTTATTGCTTTGTTCCAAATTCTTTTGATTTATTGTTTTTGTTATTTGCAAAGAGCATGAATATGCACTCTCTGGACTTGCAAAAACTGCAAAAATGCCATCATTAATATATTTGTCAATAAATCCACCAAATTTTCTTATAATTGGTGAAACAACACTATGATATGAGTTAATATAGTTAAAATTTTCTTCAAGTGACACGCTTTGAGAGATTTCGCCTTTATTTTTTATGCTACAAAACATTGTTGTTGCAACCTTTTTTACTTGACTACCTAGTTCAAGTTCCAAAACACTCTTTTTGCCCAAAAATTTTAATATTTGTTTTGGTACAATTTTTTGATATTCAAGGTTTGTTTGTCTTATCATTTCATCTTTTTTCTTGAATGTATCATTTATCTTGTTTAAAGAATTTTCAATTTCCAAAAACTGTTTATTTCCACCGATATTGATATTATCTTTAACTTCGCCAAAGGATAATCTTTTTGTCGCTTGTTCCACCTTTTTTACAGGCTTTGCAAGCAAGGAAAATGTTACAAATAATATTATCAATAAAACTATCAAGGAAACACCTATCCAAATATAGTTATTATTGTTTGTTGTTTTTACATTCAATGCCGTTTTTACAATTTTGACAACCTTCCCTGACAAGTTATTCAAACTTGACAATGCAAATACTATACCTCCAAATGTTATCATTAGTGGTGCTGTGGCAAAAAACAACATCGAATTATATTTTCTTGTTTTTAAAAATCTAAAATACAAAATGTTCCCTAATACAAAATTTACAATATTAAAACAAAGACAAACCCAAGAAAGCGTGCTCATTGAAAAAATAATTTCGCCATCAACAACCGAAATTGCCGACAACAAATGCGATGATGTAACAAGTCCACCAACAAGAGTTATCAAAAATAATACAATATAAATTTTTGTGCTTAATTTCATATATTTAAAGTGTTTTAAAATAAAAAAAATATACTTTAAACTTATATATTTTTAAACGCATATTTTTGATACAAATTGTTATACTAACAAAAAAGGAGTTAATATGACCAACGAACAATATTTAATTTTGATATACAAAAATATTCAAACCGCAATACAGTCCATAGAAGATATGTTTCCAAAGTTTAGAAGTAGCAAACTGAAACAACTTATGAAACAGCAAGAGCAAGGGTATCTTGACTTTAAAAACAAATGTCAAGATTTGGCATCAAACAAAGAAGTGCAACTTAAAGACAATAACTTTGTGATGAAAGTTATACTTATTTCTTCAATAAGTATTAACACAATGTTTAACAAATCATCTTCGCATATTGCAGAATTATTTTTGCTTGGAACAGTTAGGGGTACAATAAAATTGTATAAACACGCAAAAAATACAAAAGACATTGATGATGATATTTTGGCACTTTGCAAAGACCTTCTTGCCTTTGAAGAAAAATGTTACAACGACATACGAGAATATCTTAAAGCATAAAAAAAGAGTATCACTACTCTTTTTTTGTTGTATCATATACACTTAATTCTTCTCTTTTCTTTTCATCAAGTGGAATACCTAAATGCTCATAAGCCTTTGGAAGTGCAACTCTACCACGGTTTGTTCTTGCAATAAAGCCTAATTGCAATAAATAAGGTTCATAAACATCTTCAATGGTAGCATTATCTTCCCCTGTTGATGCTGAAAGTGTGTCAAGTCCAACTGGACCACCACCAAATTTTTTGATTATGCTTTCCAAAATTCGTCTATCAACAAAATCAAGTCCAAATTCGTCAATTTCCATAAGTTTTAGTGATTGTTCAGCAATTTGCAAAGTTATTTTCCCTTCGCCCAAAACCTCAGCGAAGTCACGAACTCTTTTTAGAATTCTATTCGCAAGTCTTGGTGTTCCACGACTTCTTCTTGCCAAACACAAACTTGCATCATCATCAATTTCAATACCAAGTATTTTGCTTGAGCGTTTTATTATTATTTGCAATTCTTCTGGTGTGTACATTTCCAACCTGCAAATAACGCCAAATCTATCACGAAGTGGACCTGTTACCATTCCTGCCCTTGTTGTTGCACCAATAAGAGTGAAAGGTTGAATTTTTAAACGCATATTCTTTGCACTTGGGCCTTTTCCAACAATAAAATCAAGTGCAAAATCTTCCATTGCAGGGTACAAAATTTCTTCAACAGACTTATTCAATCTGTGAATTTCATCAATAAAAAGCACATCACCTTTATTAAGGTTTGTGACAATTGCAGCAAGGTCAGCAGCGTGCTCAATCGCTGGTCCTGACGTGATTTTTAATTGAGCTCCCATTTCATTTGCAATAATATGCGAAAGAGTAGTTTTCCCAAGTCCTGGAGGTCCATACAAAAGTATATGGTCCAAAGTGTCGTTTCTCTTTTTTGCTGCTTGTATATAAACTTCAAGTGTCTTTTTTATCTTCTCTTGTCCAACATAATCGACCATCGTTCTTGGGCGAAGAGAATTTTCTATTTCCAAATCACTTGAGTTTTTTGTGCTTGTTATAAATCTATTTTCTTCTGCCATTAGTTACCCATTCCCCTTAAACATTTTGTTATAATTTCTTCAACGCTTAAACCATTTTCAGCATTATCTTTGGCAAGTCTGTATGCTTCATTTTTGCCAACACCAAGACTAACCAAGGCATCCGTTACTTGGTCTATTGCGTTATAATTCAAATTATCATTGCTTACAACATTAACATTTGGCATTGTTTGGTCTTTTAATTCAACAAGCAATCTTTCTGCCGTTTTTTTGCCAAGACCTTTAATTGTGCAAAGCATTTTTACATCTTGACTTAATATTGCATTAATAAGTTCTGGAATTGTTACACCAGAAAGTATGCCTATTGCCATTTTTGGGCCAATTCCACTAACTGATATAAGTTTTAAAAACATATTTTTTTCTTCTTTGCTTATAAAACCATAAAGACATATTCCATCTTCTTTTACTTGCATATATGTTAAAATTTTTACATATTCGTTGTCAAATTCAATAGAATTTGCTGTGTAAGAAGACACTTGAATTTCATAACCAATGCCATTTGATTCAACAACAATCATATTTTCTTCTTTTTCGGTAACTTTACCAATTATATAACTAATCATTTTTCACCTTACACAAAATTATCGTTTAGTCTTGGGTTTATTTGGCTATGACAAATTGCAACAGCCAAAGCATCGGCAGCATCATCTGGTTTTGGGACTTTTTCTAGTCCTAACAAAGTTTTTACCATATATTGTACTTGTGCCTTTTCTGCCCTTCCAAAACCTGTTAACGCCTGTTTAATTTGAAGTGGCGTGTATTCAAAAATTGGGAGTTTGCACATTCTTGCAGAAAGAAGAATAACCCCTCTTGCTTCAGCAACCGGTATCACTGTTGTTTGATTTTTAAAATAGAACAATTCCTCAACTGCCATAACATCTGGTTTGTAAGAATTTATCAAACTTTGAATTGAACTGTAAATAACTTCCAATCTTTCAGGAAGTGTAAGTTCTTTTGGGGTTGAAACAACCCCATAATCAATTACCTGTATCCCATTATCAGCATCAATAAGTCCCCAACCAACAATTCCATAGCCAGGGTCAATTCCCAAAATCCTCATTGCTACTCTTCCACATTATTTACATTGTGATAAACTTCTTGCACATCATCCAAATCGTTTAATGCATCAAGCATCTTTTGAAATTGTTCAAGCTTTGCATCATCAAGGTCAATATAGTTGTCAGGTAGCATTGAAACTTCGCTTGAAAGGAATGAATATCCTTTTTGTTCCAAAGCTTCCTTTACACTATCAAAACTATTTGGAGATGTGTATATTTCAATAATATCATCACATTCAACAATATCATCTGCACCACAATCAAGACTATCAAGCATTACCATATCAACATCTGTATTTGCGTTTTTTTCTATAATGATTTGACCTTTTCTGTTAAACAAATAACTTACACAACCTGTTGAACCAAGACTCCCACCATGCTTATCAAAAGCATGACGAACATCGCCTGCTGTTCTATTTTTGTTATCTGTTAAGCATTCAACTATAACAGCACTTCCACCAACACCATAGCCTTCATAGGTTATTGCTTCATAATTTACTCCACCAAGTTCGCCTGCGGCCTTTTTGATTGACCTTTCAATAGAATCATTTGGCATATTGTTTGCCTTTGCTTTTGCAATGGCATCTTTTAATTTTGAGTTTGTGTTTGGATCGCTTCCACCTTGTTTTACAATAACTGCAATTTCACGACCTATTTTTGTAAAGATTTTACCCCTTTGGGCATCTGTTTTTTCTTTTGTTCTTTTTATATTATTCCATTTACTATGACCTGACATTTTTCCCTCCATATGTTATTTGATACATCATAATACTTCCACTTGTTCCAGCATTTAAACTTTCCAAGTTATTTTGCATTGGCAGTGAAACATTGTCTGTTGCAATTTTTTGCAACTTTTCACTTACCCCATGACCTTCATTCCCAATTACCAAACCGATATTTTTCGGGAAAGGAACATCATAGATATTTTTA
This sequence comes from Christensenella sp. UBA5893, assembly GCA_002431905.1. Classification (GTDB taxonomy): domain Bacteria; phylum Bacillota; class Clostridia; order Christensenellales; family UBA1242; genus UBA5893. The sequence goes on from DJER01000010.1 coordinate 103,176, forward strand.
CCTTGCATCGTTGTTATAAAAATTCTTTTATTCCAACTTTTTAGTGTGTCCAAAAAATCATCTTTGACTTCATAAACTCGGCATTTAAACAATGCACCCATTGTGCTACGAACAGTTTTATCAAGGCAGACGCTTGCGCAATTGATTAGATATATATCCAAGAAATTTGCTCCAACTGCTGTTCGTATAAGTGTTCCAACATTCCCTGGGTCTTGCACATTATCCAGAATCAAAAAGTCGCCCTTTGGCATTGCAAGTTCAAGTTTTTTTTGCTTTACAAATGCAACAACCCCCTGACTTGTTTTTGTGTTTGTGAATAGGTTTAGCACATTTTCGCTAACTAAAATATCATCGTCTGAAAAACAGTGTCTAAATTTTTCAGTTTTTATTATATGCAAAATTTGCCAACCATCACTTATCGCCTCAGCAATAAGTTTTGGGTTGTCTAAACACAAAATATCCTTTTCTTGTTTTAATGATTTCAATTGCTTTACAAAATCATTTTTAACCGAAATTATCATACTAACATTATACATAAATATTTAATAAAATCAAAGTGATTATGATAGAAAAAAAGTTATCAATAAAATTTTGATAACTTTTTATTATACAATTACTTGCTCTTTTTTGCTGTTGCAACTAATGATGCGAAACCTTGTGGGTCATTAACTGCCATATCAGCAAGGACTTTTCTGTTAAGGTCAACTTTGTTTGCCTTTAAACCATGCATAAACTTGCTATATGAAATATCGTTTAATCTGCAAGCTGCATTTATTCTTGTTATCCAAAGTGAACGGAAATTTCTTTTCTTTTGTCTTCTGCCAACATAAGCATATTGACCACTTTTCATAACTGCTTGACGAGCAACTCTGTATAATTTTGATTTTGCTCCTCTATAACCTTTTGCTTGTTTTAATATTGCTCTTCTTTTTTTGAGTGCATTAACTGATCTTTTAATTCTCATATTCTTGCTCCTTATGCGTTAATCATCTTTCTTGCATTCTTTTCTTGCTTTCCTGAAAGATAACCACCTTTTCTTAATTTTCTTTTTCTTGCTTGAGCTTTCTTTGCAAGGAAGTGTCCTCTATTTGCTCTAGCGAATTTGAGATTTCCAGATTTTGTGACTTTGAATCTCTTTTTTGCACCACTGTGTGATTTTAATTTTGGCATAACCTTCTCCTTTATAATTACTTTTTTGGTGATATAATCAATATTACATTTCTTCCAACGACTTCTGGTTCTTTATCATAAGTACCAACTTCTGAAAGCATATTGTAAAAAGATTTAACAACTTCGATTGCGTTTTTTGTGTATGCTTGTTGACGGCCTTTCATACGAAGCACAACTTTTACCTTGTCACCTGATGACAAAAATCTTAGTCCATGCTTTGCTTTTACTTCCAAGTCGTGAGTATCAATTGTCATTGAAAGTTGAATTTCTTTTACATTGATAACCTTTTGATTTTTTTTGAGTTCCTTTTCCTTTTTTATTGTGTCAAATTTGTACTTACCATAGTTCATAATTTTGCAAACATATGGAGTTGTTGATGATGACATTAAAACAAGGTCAAGCCCCTCTTTTGAAGCCATTTCACGAGCCTTTGATGTTGGGACAATTCCTAATTGTTCCCCATTTGCACCAATGAGTCTAACCTCACTTGTGTTTATTTGTTCGTTGATAAGAAGTTCCTTAAAAATTGTTATATCCTCCTAAATGAAAATAAGTGAAAGCCAAAATTTGCTTTCACTTAAATAAAACATCAAATATAAATGTTTTACACAACCGAAGTAAACTTGGTTGGTGAGAAGTCAAATCTTCTGCTTTTACGATGCGATATTATCACAATTTACTTATATTGTCAACTATTTTTTACAAAATTCTTCCCATGTCACCTTTTTCTGAGTAACCATTTATTTCGCTTCTTGTTAACATTTCTCTATATAGATTTGTTAAATAAGTTGCTTGTGGTTCACTTAATTTTAACTTTTTCATAAGAGATGCCCTTAATGACCTTAAGTCTTTTGTGTTATTAATTTGAGCATATGCAACAAGTGCTTTTACTCTGATTTTGTTAACTGTTTTTATTGTTGGTACAACATCAGGGTTTTGTGCTCTAAATTTTGGGAATTGTTCATTATAGTCATTGCCTCTATATGTTATTCCACCGACAACATTTGTTATCTTGCTTTTTTGCATATTTGCGAGCAATCTTCTCAATTTTAGAATGCTGTATGACACTTGCGCACGAGTTTTTCCACACATAGAGGCTTTGTTCTTTACTTGTTCAAACAAATCTCTATATTCAAGTGTAAACCAATCTTTTATTGTGTCATTGTCTGCTTGCAAAATTTCTACGATATCCAATCCGTCATATATGTCATCATAGTTTGACAAAATTGTGTCATATTCTTCATCCAATACATATCTCATAATATAATCTCCTAAAACCTAACTTTCAGTTTATATTATACTATATGTTTTTTGTATCGTCAATAGTCAATTTAGTTAATTTTTGAGATAAATTTAACTCTTTTTTCAAATAACTTGCATATAAGATTTTTTAGTTTGTTTGGCATTATTTCACTGCAATAGATGTTTATATTTTTTGGGCACATGGTGATTATCTCTGCCATAATATTTCCATCGTCTTCGTTTGCTTCTTTGTAGAAATCTACAAGGTTAAAATTTGAGTCATAAATAGCATAAGAATTGCCCTTTTGCATAATATTTATGACATCACTTTGGATTTCCAAATTGTCTATTAAAAACTTTATTAGTTCAGTAAAAGTGTCATCACTATAAAGGTAAATTTCATTTTGATTTGCAATATCAATAAGTTCTCGCCACTTGTCTTTTAAACCGGTTAATCTGAAATTGTAAAAGCCATCCAAATCCAGTTTTTTGTCAAAATTTAGGTACTTGTTTACAATAAATTTATCGGTTTCCTTATCAAAATATAAAAGTGAAAATATAAATGCTTGTTTTGTCATTTCGTCTTGAATGTTGATTATCAAATTTGCGCATAAGAAATCTTTTTTATAGAAAAAACATATTACTTCGTCTATTAAATTTCGCAAAAAAATTGTTAATCTGTTTTTTTCATATTCATTTATTGCCAAAAGTATATTATATGACATTTGATTTTCATCAATAGTAGCAACACCAGAATACTCATTCATAAACGCTATACACTTTTCATACATAAAGTTTTTTACTTCATATTTATTTTTATCCACACTTATGCAAAATTCCCACATGACATCCCCTTTAGTCAATTTATTTTATGCAGTAAAAGGTAAATTACTCATAAAAAATAATTAGATTTTGTAATAAATTTTCATTTTTTGTGCAAACATTATTTGACATAAATTTGCAATAATGTTAAATTAACTATGGAGAAAATATGAAGAATTTTTTTTGCAAAGTGCTTTCCTTTGTTTTGATTGTATGTGCAAGTTTGACAATGTTTGGATGTGATGACAATCTAAAAGATTACAATGTTATTGTAAATGTTTGGTATGCAAACTATGGAACAGTTTATGGAACAAACACATACAAAGAAAAGTCAGAAGCAGAAATAAAGGCTGTACCAAAAGAAAACTATGAATTTTTGGCATGGATGAAAAATAATGTTATTGTTTCATACGATTCAGTTTACAAATTTGAAGTAAGCAAAGATACGGCAGGAACATACATTGCGATTTTTGATTGTCCAAAGTTGGAACTCGTTACACTAAAAGGCATTACATTTGATCAAGAATATAGTTTGGCATCTAGCATTGTTGATATGAATATTGATGTAAGCATTGGGCAAACATACGACTTTCAAACAACAATTTTGTCAACAACAGAAATGGATACAAAAGATTTTGAAATTACCGATATTGTTACTGCATTAAACTATCGAGAGCCTATTTTTGCAGTTGTAAACTTATCTTATACCATAACAACAATTGTTGATGAAGAAGAAACTCAAACAATAATAAAAACTCAAACAATAATTCAAATTGACCTAAAATCCGATGACTTTGTTTCACAAGTCTTTGATGTCAACATACCTGAAAGTTTGAAAGATGAAACAAGTTTTGCAAAAATACAATTTTCATTTGAACAATTTAAAGTTGAAAAAGACACCGATACAACAGAAGAATAAAAAATATGCTATCACTTTGATAGCATATTTTTTTAGAACAAACCACTAATATTATAGTCTTTGTCAATTTTCATTTTTACAGCATTTGGGATCTTACCTAACCCCGGCATAAGGAGCATATTCCCAGCAATGGCAACAATAAAGCCAGCGCCTGTTTTTAGTTCAATATCACTAATTGTGATTTTAAAACCTTTTGGTTTGTTTAAAAGTTTTGGGTTATCAGACAAACTGTATTGAGTTTTTGCTATTACAATTGGCAATTTGTCATACTTTAACCTTTTGATTTCTTTTATTTGTTCTTTTGCCTTATTGGTATAAATTACACCGCTTGCACCATACACTTCGGTTGCAATTTTCTTTATTTTACTTTCAATTTTTTCATCAAGTGTATAAATATAATCAAAGTGTAAACTATCAAGTTCACTAGCAAACAATACAGCTTTTGCAAGTTCCATACAGCCATCGCCACCCTTTCCCCATGCATCATTAACTACGCACTTTATATCCATTTTTTCAAGTTCTCTAACGACTGTCATTATTTCATCTGGGGTGTCGGTTTCATATTTGTTTAGTGTTACAACAAATGGCAGTTTAAACTCGTTATAGATTGTGTTGATATGTGAATATAAGTTTGCCATACCCAATTTTACAGCTTCAATATTTTCTGTTTTTAGGTCTTCATACTTAACTCCAGCATGAAGTTTTAATGCACCTATTGTTGCAATAATTACCACAGCATTTGGATGCAAGTTGCCAACCCTGCATTTTACATCAAAAAATTTTTCTGCTCCAAGGTCTGCTCCAAAACCTGCTTCTGTTACGACATAATCACTATAAGATAGTGCCATTTTTGTTGCGATAATGCTATTGCAACCATGTGCAATATTTGCAAATGGTCCCAAATGCACAAGTGC
>DJER01000010.1:108350-109273 GCA_002431905.1 Christensenella sp. UBA5893
TCAACGGCTTTTAAATCACGAGCATAAATTAGTTTGTTATCTTTGCTATATGCAACAGCAATATTCCCTAGCCTTTCTTTTAAATTTTCAAAATCTGTTGCAAGACACATAATTGCCATAATTTCGCTTGCCGCAGTTATTGTGAAATAATCTTTTCTTTCCACTCCGTTCTTTTCGCCTTGAGCAACTGTTACTTCTCTTAATGCTCTGTCATTAAGGTCAACACATCTGTGAAAAAGTATTCTATTTTCATCAATATTAAGACTATTACCCTGATAAATATGATTATCTATCAAACTGCAAAGTAAGTTGTTTGCACTTGTTATTGCATGAAAATCGCCATTAAAATGTAAGTTAATATCTTCCATTGGAGCAATTTGACTATATCCGCCACCAGTTGCTCCACCTTTTATTCCAAAAACTGGTCCAAGCGATGGTTCTCTTAATGCAAGTGTACATCTCTTTTTTAACTTATTAAGTGCATCGGCAAGTCCTATTGCAACTGTGGTTTTACCTATACCCATTTTGGTTGGATTTATAGCGGTGACCAATATAAGCTTACCCTTTTTCTTGCCATACTTTATAGGTAATTTTGCCTTATAATTTCCATAAAAAATTGCATCACCTTTATAGTGAAGTTTTTTTACAATTTTTCTAATGTTATTTAATTTTACACTATTTGCTATTTCTAAATCTGTCAAAAAAATCACCCCCCTACTTTTACACATATACATTACACGAAATTATTAACAAAATCAAATAAAAAGTGTATAAAACAAAAATAAGTTCACAAACTATAAATGTCAAAGCAAAAGATTGCTTTGCAAAGGAGGTAAAACTATATGTTTGGAAGAAACAAGTCTAGCAAACAAAACACAAGAGATTGTGCAAACACTAGAAATTGTTCAAGTAAGACAAACTCA
>DJER01000028.1 GCA_002431905.1 Christensenella sp. UBA5893
TATGCAGAAACCGGTTTGCTTGGCGATAGGTTTTTGATATTTACAACAACATAATATGTATATGCATTGTTGAAATTCACATCAACACCTTTGTTTGAATTTGTTTCATCCTTTGCATCAAAACTATAATCTTCTTGTGTATCTCCACTTGTTGTAAATGTTGTTAATGTTTGTGCTTTTTTGTAGCCACTGTTTACTGCTTCAATATCGTCAAAAGATTTTAACGATAGTTCAGATATTTCTGACGTCATTTCTTCTGTTGTCTTTTGCTCTGCAACGCTATACACTCTTGCTGAAATTTCAACAAAAACATCTGTTACTTCATAACTAATGCTTCCACCAATTGTATAAGTTACATTTTGTGCACTATATACACCAAAGCAAAGTACTGCAAGTGCCATGCACATACTTGCAATTGATGCAAATAACTTAAATTTTTTCATATGTACTCCTTTTTTATTATGTAATAAAAGCATTACTTTTATTCAATTCAGTATACCCCCCCCCCCGGGGTGAATGTCAAATGATTTGCAAAGATTTTTTAAATTTTTTTATAGTCATTTCGACCACCGCTTTCTTGACAGGCAAAGGAGAAATCCCAACTGATTAAAGATAAAGAGATTTCTCCAAAGTGGGTCGCTGTGGTCGGCAGTCGAAATGATAAAAAACAACCCCAAGTTCAAGGCTTTGGGTTGCAACATAAACGCAAAACTAATCGCAAGAACAAGGCTCGGCGAGAATAAAAAGGTCGGAATGACGATTCAATAACAAAAAAACAACCTCAAGTTCGAGGCTCGCTTGGTATTTGCACGCAGGAGCTTGCTGACGCAAGTGACTGTGTGAAAATTGCCAAGCAGAAACAAAGAAATTGGGAGTTGTTTTTTTGTTATTGTTAGGCGCCTTCGATAATCATCTTATCCGCAACCAATGCTATAAACTCACCATTAGTCGGTTTATCATTGGATGTATAAACTTTTAACCCAAATATTGAGTTTATATTCTCTATCTTTCCCCTATTCCATGCCACTTCAATTGCATGGCGAATTGCACGTTCAACTTTGCTGGCTGAAGTGTCAAATTTTTCAGCAATTGCTGGGTAAAGTTTTTTAGTTATTGAATTGATTATTTCCGGCTCATCAATTGCCATTTTTATTGCTTCACGAAGGAATTGGTAACCTTTTATATGTGCTGGTATTCCTACTGTGATAAATATATTTGAAATTTTTTCTTCAAGTGCTCTGTTTTTTTGTTTTGGTTCAAGCCTTTCATTTTGATTGTTAAGATTTAGAACATCATTTATTCTTCTTTCAACTATGTCCAAATTGGTTGGTTTGCAAATAAAATATGAAGCTCCTTGATTCATTGCCTTTGTTACAAAACCCTCATGTGATAATGAAGAAACTATAATAATTTTTGGTCTGTTTTGCCCCATTCTTTCAGTTAGCTTGTCCATAATGACAAATCCGTCAAGTGATGGCAAAATACATTCCAAAAGTACAATGTCTGGTTTTAGGGCACAAATATCAATAAATGCCTTTTGACCATCGTCACTGCTTCCAACAATTTCATAATCATCTTTTGTATTAAAATATGAAATAATTTGCTCTTTAAAATCTGTATTATCTGCAACATATATCTTAATTTTTCTTTTGTACTGATTACTTGTTGTTTCCATTTTTTCTCCTTTATTTGTTTACAAGTTCATATTAGCACAAATGGTTTATAACTAATAGCATAAAAAATGTTAAAAATTAGCTTATTACAATAAATAATGGAAAAATGATTTCCTTTTTGTCGGTTTTTGACGATTTTACAAGTTATATGAATGGCATATTTTATATTTATTTAGAATATTTTAATAAAGAAAACAATTTTTTGGGAGTAAAAAGTATATATATGGTATATGATGATGAAAAATTAAACCCACAAATTTATGAAAAAATGGCAAAAGAATATTCAAAATCATTAAAGCAGAATATCAATATTTCATTATACAAAGATGACGACACGATAGAAAGCGAAAATATTGAAAAACTAAATATCTATTACTTCAATATTTTTAATAATTTGACTTTGTTAAAAAAATATAAAAACAACTCAACACAAATTGATAATATATTTTTAAAATTAAAAGACTATGCAAAAAATATTGAATGTGTGTTAAAAGAAAACCGACAAAAGTGTTTTATAACAAACTACTGCAACAATATTAGCGAAATAATAAAAGATAGTTCAAAAAGTATTAAGTCAATTGTTTTACTTTCTAACTATAACACAAGTATTGATATACAATCTGCAATAACAAATCTTTGTGACATAATACGAAATGTTAATTATCTTTATGGAATATGTAGATATAGGCAATAAAAAATGCTAGAAAATTCTAGCATTTTTTGTTTTATTCTGCATCTGGGATAATCTCACCAAACTTCAAGTTAAAGTCGCCATCTTGAACTTCCAACTCATTTATTGAACCTACTGCTTTTATATCAACTTCGCAAGACTTAATAAAGTCTTTATATTTTGATGTAACTTTAAGGTCTTTTATAAATGTTTTTAATGAGATTTTGTTTTCACTCTTAAATTGTCTTATTCCACTTACGATTTGCATAACTTCATCGCCTGCTTTAACAAAATCATCATCTTTTGCTTCGCCAAGATCCAAATATCCTGAAATGTGGATTGAAACTTGATTTTCTTTTTCGGCATAGTAATCTTGATAAATTTCTTCTGTTATGTGTGGCATAAATGGAGCAAACATTTTTAGTATTCCAAGCAATGTGTAATAGCAAGCGTATTTTGCACTTTCACATTCTTTTTCGCCATATACATCTGGGTTATATAATCTACGTTTTACAAGTTCAATGTAGTCATCACAAAAATCCCAGAAAAATCTTTCTGCTTCGCCAAGTCCTAAACAAATGTCATATCTATCAAGGTTTTTTGCAAAACTCTTGAACACTTTTTTATATTTTTCAAGTATCCACTTGTCCATTGGCAACAAATCAATTTGTCTTGGGGTATAATCATACAAGAACGACAAAACAAATTTTGATGCGTTCCAAATTTTGTTTGCAAGTTTTTTGCCTGCGTCAAAACTTTCAAGTGAGAAACAAGTATCTTTTCCAAGTGAAAGGTTGTTTGCCCAATATCTTGTTACATCGGCACTATACTGTGCAATTATATCTTGTGGAGCATTTTTATTATTCCCACTCTTTTTGCTTAACTTGCTACCATCGGAACTTGTTACATAACCTGATATCATAAGGTCTGTCCAAGGCAACTTTCCAAAGTGGTATAAACTTTTTACAATGGTATAGAAATCCCAAACACGAATATTGTCGTGAGCATTTGGTCTAAGACTCATTGGGATCATTGTGTCATCAAGCCCCTTACCTGTTACCAAATCGGTTGAGATTTGTGGTGTTAGACTGCTTGTTGCCCAAGTGTCCATAACATCATGTTCTGGTTCCCAATCACATTCGCCACATTCACATTTTATTGTTGGAAGTTTTGATAATGGGTTTACAGGGAGTTCGCTTTCATCGGCAACATGAACCTTTCCGCAATGTTTACAATACCAAACTGGGAATGGAACACCATAATATCTTTGACGAGATATACACCAGTTCCATTGCAAGTTTTCTACCCAATTTAGATATCTTGCACGCATTGTTTCTGGATGCCAATTAAGTTTTAACCCTGCATCATATAATTCTTGTTTGTGGGATAAAACATCAATGAACCATTGTTTTTTTACAACAATTTCAATTGGAGTTCCACATCTTTCGTGTGTTGAAACTGCGTGTGTTAACTCTTCTTGCTTTATTAACAAATCATTTTCTTTTAGCTTTTCAATTATGGCAAGTCTTGCATCTTTGATTTTCATTCCTTCAAATTCGCCTGCAAGTTTTGTCATTCTTCCGGCATTATTAAATGCTTCTTTAATTTCAAGGTTATGTTTTCTTTGCCATTCCTTATCAACGGTGTCACCAAAAGTACAGCACATAACGACACCACTACCCTTTTCAAGATCAACAAGCTCATCTGTTAAAACTGGAACTGTAAAATTGAAATATGGAACAACAAGTTTTTTGCCCAAAAGGTATAAATTCTTTTCATCTTTTGGATTGATGAAAACGCAATCACAAGCTGGCAACATTTCTGGTCTTGTTGTTGCAACTGTAACATAGTCATTTGTTCCTTCAATGAAAAATTTGATATAGTTGAAAGTGCTTGCAATGTCTTGATTTTCAAGTTCGCTTTGTGCAACAGCAGTTCGGCATTCTGTACACCAAAGTGCTGGAGCCTCTTGATGATATATCAAACCCTTTTTGTAAAGTTCAATAAATGACTTTTGAGAAATTGTTTGTGAACGTTTTGAAATTGATGAATAGTTATTGTCCAAATCACATGAGAACCCTGCAGATTTATACAAAGCATGAAATTCTTTTTCAAGTTCTTTTGTTGTGTCAAGGCACATATCTGTAAACACTTCTCTATCGAGTTCAAAAGCACGTTTGTTATATTTCTTTTCAACATATCTTTCTGTTGGAAGACCATTATCATCAAAGCCAAGTGGGAAGAATACATTTTCACCTTTCATTCTATGGTGTCTTGCCATTGTTTCGATGTGCATATATGATGACAAGTGCCCCATATGTATTTTTCCGTTAACAGTTGGTGGTGGCGTATCTATGGCATAAACTGGTTTTTTTGAGTTTTTGTCAAACTTAAAAATTTGTTTTTCTTGCCAATAATCTTGCCATTTTTTTTCTTTTTCTAAAAAATTATACTTTTTGTCTAGCATTTTTTCTCCTAAATAAATAACAATACTTAATATACAATAATAAGCAAGTGTTGTCAAACTTTTTACAAAATCTATTGTTCCAAATACAAAAAAACTCCAACAATGTTGAAGAACCAGCTTTTACCGATATTAAATATATTCAATATTTATGTTTGCGAAAATAGGGTCATCTAAAAACTCTAAATACGACATATTAAATCCGTCTGCAACTTGATATACCAAAGCAAGTGTTGGACTTTTTGTATTTCCTAACAAAATGTTATTTAGTGTTGAACGTGGGATACAACTATCTTTTGAAAATTTGTACAAAGATATATTCCTTTCATTCAACAAAGTTATAAATCTTTTTGTAAATGCTTCACCTACTGTCATATATTCTCCATATGTCCGTAATAAGACAATGAGATTGTAACAAACAAACTTTTTATAAATATGTCCTTATTCGGTCAATTATCAAATTTTGATTGACAAATATACCTTTAACATTTATAGTGTCTTAAAAAGGACATATTATGAATAAAAAATGCTACATTTGTGAATATTCTGAAATTGATGTTAACTTTTTCTCAACAAAGGCAATTATAAAACTAATAAATTACTTGATTGACATTGAAAAAATTGATACATTTATCTTTGATAGTGACAAGGAATTTTGTCAAATTTGTTACGATATTATTATTAGGAAAAATAAAAAAATTATTTGCAAAATTGCAAGTAATAAAAATGAAAATATATCAAATAAATTTAATTTGGAAAAAATATATTTTTATACACACAAAAAAGGTGCTGAAGCCTTTATTGAAAAAGGATTCAACACTATAGATTATTGTGATTATTTCATTTATTTTATTGATTTTATTGGCAATTTTTCAAATTGTTTTTCAATCAATTATGCAATAACTAATAATAAAAGAATATTTTTTATTTTAAACAATTGCGATAAATACTTATGTTTAAATTAAATTTTTGGAATTAATACAAAATAAATTTTTCCGTCTTTTGTTGCAAAATTATAATCTTTTACGCCAAGTGTTTTTAATGAATATGCAAAACCTTTATGTTCTTCATCATAACCAATAAGTCCATCAATGAATGCTTGACCGATTTTTACATTAAGTTCTTCATTTGTGCCAAGTTTTGCAAATGAATTTAGTGCCTTTACAAAATCTTTTGTTTGGTCACTATTTAGGTTGTTGATTACCAAATCTTTGCTTGTAACTTGATATGTAAATTCATTATCTAATTTCTTTACATCAACTGTGGAAGATAGGTACATTGTGTCTGGAACTTTTTTTGCAACATAGCTCATTGGGAAAGATTTCCAATCTGCTTTTATTGTGCTTAAATCAATTTTTACAACAATGTTAATTGTTGCAGTTTTTGTTGTGTCATCTAATTTTAGAAAACTAACTTGAACTAAATTTACATTTAAAGTCTTGTCGCCTATTGTTACTTGTGCAGTTGTTGAACCTTGGTTAAGCAAAGTGTTTAAAATTGCCCCACATTGTTTGTCTGTTAATTCCATATCCAAAATTGCAAGTGGTGCTGACAAACTATCGCCAACTTTGTATGTATTTGTTGCTTCATCATAAGTTATAAGCCCTGGCATATGTGCATCGGCAACTTGCTTTGCACTTTTCATATCATCGTTTGAGAATTTGTTCGTAAACACTTCATCTTCTTTTACTTCTTTGCTTAGTATGTTAACTTCACTTATTAAAGCAAATGGATTGATGTCATATTTGATTTTTACAAATAGAAAAACCCCACCAACCAACAATGCAACAATAATTGCCAAACTTAAAACAATTTTTAACAACCATTTTAACACTTTCATTCTTTCTTCCCCTTTTATGTTTCATATTTTACTATATTCAAAATAAAATGTAAAGATTATTTTTAATTTGACTTGACTTATATTTTTATGTGTAATATAATTTACACGATAGTTTTGACTATTGCATATTTAATATGTGCCCATAGCAAAACTGATGGTATAACCTTTGTTTCCTTTGTGGTTTGAACAAAGAACAATAATTTAATATGCGCCCATAGCTCAACTGGATAGAGCGTTGGTCTACGGAACCTGCTCGACTTTGTGTGTTCGTTTGCTTCGTTTTGATTTTGCAATCAAAACTTCGCTTTGTCACACATAGTCTACGCTCCCCAAAAACGATTTTCGTTTTCGGGGTCCCCGATATAACCTTTGGTTCCTTTGTGGTTTGAACAAAGAACAATAATTTAATATGCGCCCATAGCTCAACTGGATAGAGCGTTGGTCTACGGAACCAAAGGTTGGGGATTCGAACTCCTCTGGGCGCACCAGATTGAACTCAGTTACCCGCAAAAGTCTTAACTGAGTTTTTTATTAGGAGTTTTTATTAGTGAAAAATGTGACTATTTATACTGACGGCGCGTGTTCTGGTAATCCCGGCAAAGGTGGTTGGGGTTGTGTTTTGATGTACAACGAACACAAGCGAGAAGAAAGTGGTTATGAAGAAAACACAACAAACAATCGTATGGAACTTACTGCTGTAATTAAAGCACTTGAAATGTTAAAAGAACCTTGCAATGTTGACATATATTCTGATTCGGCATATGTTGTTAATGCATTTTTGGAAAAATGGATAGAAAAATGGCAAGTAATGGGTTGGAAAACTGCAAATAAAAAACCTGTTCAAAATGTTGAACTTTGGCAACAACTTTTGGACTTGATGTCAAAACATAAAATCACTTGGCACAAAGTGAAAGGCCATGCTGATAATGAGTACAACAACAGGTGCGATTTCTTGGCAACAAGTGCCATTGCAAATCATCAAAATTAGGTCTGTAATTTTTATTAGCGAACAAAATAAAGGAACGACGCAAATTTATGCATCGTTCCCCTTTTTTATTTGAAAACTATTGAGTTATATTAAAGTTTTTGTAATATTTGACTATGCAAGAATACAAACATGGAAAATTAGTACTGATATAATATAACTTATCAAAAATGAAGCAAAAAACAATAGAACTGCAAAAATAATTTTAAAATAAATTTTGTCCACTTGTCGCAATAAATAAGTTAAGAAATAACTCAAGACTCCACCAAAGGCACCACATAATGCCCCACTTAAAATACATAGCCAAACAGAACCATGGACACTCATAAAGCAAAATATCAAGCATGCAACAAATGGCAAAACTGAAAGAGCAATTTCCCACCAAGTGAATTTTCTTGCAAGTTCAATTTCTTGACCAAACATTTTTATGACTATGCAATATAATATGCTTCCTTTAACTTCAAATTCTTCAACTGTTTCCCCATTTTTATATTGAAATAGGTTTTTTGCTACCTTTGTTAGCTCCACACCATCGTAACTAATTTGTCGTTTGCCTGTCCAAAAATTTTCATAAAAAACTAGGTCTTTGTTCTTTGTCTTTTCGTTATTTAGGACTATTTTCATAATCTCTCCTTACTCTTCTATTTTTTTCCAATTTGCCCATACAGTTATTGTTTTTCCGGCATCTGCTGCACTTATTTCTATCGACTCTCCAGGTTGATATCTACAATCAAAAAGTTTGTCTTCAGCGGCTTTATTAAGTGTCCAACAATAAAAGGTATAACCCGGCCTTGTAAACAAACATTTTGGGAGTTTATAAAATGTGTAATTTTGCGCATAAACTGTCACTGATTGCATTTCTCCTTCCCCATCATTAGCAATAAATTGGATAGTGCAAGTTGGGGCATCTTCCCAATTTGCGTAAAAATGATAAATCCCATTTTCTACAATGTTCATATCATCGGCATAGAAAATCCTTGTCCCAGACTTGTAGAATACATCATTAAATGTCCAACCTGTAAAGTTATAGCCCTTTGTAGTTGGTTGATAAAGTATAGAATTATACTTGCTATTGATTTCCTCTTTCTCGTTATATTTTTCTCTTACTGTTTTTGTTGTTGTGTCATTAGGTCCACTTAGGTTATGATAGACGACATCAAATTCAACACCTACCCAATCAGCAACAAGCTCTACTTCTCCGCCATAAGCAAAATTTTTATGTTCACTGCCAATGTCGTATTTATATTCATCATAACCTTTGTCGCAATCATAACATCTGACATACTTTATCCAGCCTTTTAATTTTCTTCCAAAAATTGTAAAACCATCTTTTAGTTTTGCTGGAACATCATAAGTCATTGTTTGAGTGTCCAATAAATTTATATATTCAATTCTGTTGGCACTATATATTTCTTTTGATTCGTAATAATTTATTTTATAGGTGTTTGCAGTGTATTTTGCAACAAAAGTTATTTCTTTTGGCATATCCTCTATTCCAAAATCAACATCTTCCAAGCGACCATAATTATGATAAACTTGGTCATTATAAGCCCAACCCAAAAAATCATATCCCCATTTTGATGGGCCTTTATCCGGGAACGTGAAAGATCCATGCCTTCTTACTTTTGCACTGTTGAATGTGCCTTCACCACCATTGGTATCAAATTTAAAAATGTAATAATATCGTCCCCAACAAGCTTTGAAAATTAAAGTTTGATTATGTATTGTTGTTAGATTTAATATTTCTTGCTGGTCTTTAAAATATTTGTTACCCATTTCACTTTCTAATTCCCACTCATAAAAAGCTTTTTCATTCTCAGAATCAGTAAAAGTGTTTGCGAGCAATTTAACTTTTTCGTTATATTTAACTTCTTGAATTTTTCTTTCGTTCTTTTCATTATCAGAAACAAACTCAATATAATAAGTGATTGGTTCCCAAATAGCCACGAGCCTAATTTTTTCATTATCACCAGCAAGTTGAGAAACTTCTTGTCTATCTTCAAAAAATTGTTCATCAAATTTCCAGTGTTTGAGAACATATCCTTCTTTTGAGAACCTAACTTCAGGCAAGTTTATAACATCAAAATATCCAAGTGTTATATCTTGCATACGTCCACTTACACCATTTCCATCAAAGCTTATGGTGTATGTATCCATTTGCCAAACCGCTTTAACTTCAATAACGAAATTATCTCTCATTGTAAGATCTTCTATTGTTTGTTCATCTGTAAAAGAATAACGCTTATCTTCACTTTCCCATTTAATAAATTTATAATGAGGATGTACAAATTCATTTTTTGGAATTTTTACTTTGTCACCATAATTGACAACAAAATCTTGCATAGTGCCCAAAGGTGCGCCATTTGCATCAAAGTGAATGGTGTATTTATGCGGAATCCATTTTGCATAACAAGCCGTTTGATTTGTAAGAGGTTCGTCAAAATTGAACATTTCTGTAAATTCTTCACTTGTCCACCAACCATCAAATATGTAGCCAGGTCTGCTTGGGTCAGGAATTTTTGAGATTTTATTTCCACTAAGATATTTTTCTCTTTCCAATACACTATTATCACTATAAAAAGAGAAAACTTTGTGCATATCATAATATTCTTCCAAAGAAACATCAAAATTTCTTTTAACACTTTTTATTTCGTTAATAGGAATGCACATATTAATATAATTGGCATTTGAAAATTTTGCTGTTGTGATTCCAATCACTCTACCATATTCATCAACTAATGTTCCCCCGCTGTTTCCATTTGTGATATCAGCTGTACATTGAATGTATGTTTTACCTTCAATAGAATATGAAGTTTTGGAAATTATACCTTGTGTGAAAGTACTGTCAACACTTCCTAGTATAAATGATTCTGGATAGCCAATTGCGTATACTACTTGACCAAATTTTAGTTTGTCACTATTCCCAAAGGTAACGGCGTTAGACTTTTTTATATCAATTTGAATAATTGCGATATCCCTTTCCTCATCACAACCAATAACTTTTAAAACGTCATATGTTTTGCCATTGTTAAGTTGGATTTTTGCTTTTGTGCAATTTTCAATAACGTGATAGTTTGTTACTGCCAACCCACTATTATTTATAAAAAAACCAGAACCCGCTTGTTCAAGCGAAGAACCTTCTGCAGTTATACAGAATACCGAGGGATTAACTTTTTGATAAATTTTGTCGCTTGATAACTTTGCAGGAACAAATATTGCAAATAAAGAAAGAATAAAAACTATTGATGTCATAATTGCAACAAAAATCCAAGTTTTGGTTTTGACAAAATTTTCAAATTCAAATTTATTATTATTTGGATTTTTTGTTTGGTTAATATTCGTATTTGTTTTATCATTACCATAAATTTGCGTTTGAATATTTGTGCTCTGTGGATTTGCTGTTGAGTCTTGGTTGTTTTTGTCTTCATTTTTGCTTAATTCAAAAAATTCGGTCATAGAAACGCCCAAGGCATCAACCAAATTTTCAAGTGTTGCAAGGTCAGGCTCTGACAAATCATTTTCCCACTTTGAAACTGCTTGATAAGAAACATTAAGTTTTTTACCAAGAGCTTCTTGTGTTAAGCCCTTTTCCTTTCTTAACTTCGAAATAATCTTTCCGTATTTTTTCATGTTGCTCCTTATTTTTTCGTTGATAGTATAACATAATAAATTTCAAAAATGGCAAATTTTTCTCAACTTACGGTTGAAATCTTTTATTTTTTGTTGAAATTATTTAAAAATTTAATTTTTATGAACCTAAATTGATATCACAAGTTCAATAAATATTTATTTATGAAAATTCAATTATATTCAAAGGCAAAAAAAACGACTAATAAAATATATTTATTCATTAGTCGTCTTATTTTCGTATGTTAAAATTCTTTTGAAGAGTCTTTTTGATTATCAATATAGTTTATCACGCAGTTTTGTTCGTTTAATGATGTTCTTGATCCTATGCTTGCATTTCTTTTTATTGTTACATTTTTTAGTGAATTACTTTTACTAAAAAAGCAACTACCAATTTTTTCTATATAAGGCATATATAGTGATGTTATAGTTTGATTTTGTTCAAAGCAATAATCACCTATTTCTTTTACATTTGCGATATCAATTTTTTCAAGAGAATTATTATAGCACATACAAGAACTCATAATAATTTCTACATTTGGCAAATATAGCTCTTTTACTGATCTATTTTGGAACAAGAAGTTATAACCTATTAACTTTAAATTGGGTAAATTTACTATATCCAAACTATTATTATCTCTTAAAAATCTTGAACCAACAAATTGAAGTTTTGGCAAATTTATCTTCGATATTGATGTGTTGAATGCAATAAAATCATTGCCCACTATATTTAGTTCCGGCAAATCAATTTCGGTTAAATTTTCATTGAACTCCAAGAATTGACTTCCAATATGTTTCACTTTTTTTGCACAAAGACTTTTTAATGATACATTTCTATACAGACATAAGTTACCTATGCTTTCAACATTTGGTAAATCAAGAATTTCCATTTTTGTATTATGCATCAAGAAATCATTTCCAATTTCTTTTACATTGCTGTTATGATATTCAACAAAATGATTTGTTTTGTCGGCAACAATGGTTATATTTTCGCCATCTTTTGATGTTATTGAAATGACTTTGCGTTTGTCTTTATCAACAGAAACTTTCATATCTTTTATTGTTCCGATACTGTTTAAAAATGCATCATCACCACTTGGTGCGTCCAATTTGCAAATGTTTTTCTTTGAGAAATCAAACAAGTAGTTTTCTACCAACAAATATTGTGCCTTATCAAAGTTTTCTATTTCCCCATCCTCATATATTACATAATTGTTTTCACAAAAGGTTTTGCCATTAAGTTCTAATATTTTTTTGTAAATCTTGCCATTTGTTGCTGTAACATATCCATCGATGAAGAAATCTTTGTTTGAAGAAATATCAACATTAAGATTAAATTCTTTTTTAAAGGCATCAGTCAGCCCCGGTATAATATTGTCTAGGTTATTACCGAATGTTGCATCTGGGTTGGCAACTTTGTGATTATATCTGTTTTTTATTGACAAAGAGCAACTTTTCCCTCTTGAAAATTGAATACTTATGACACTTGTGCCATATTCATCTTGTCTTTGTGGGTTTGGGAAATTTTCTCTTTTTATTTTGTCGACATCTTTTTTTATTGCAAACCAAACACGACAAGTGTTAAGTCTTCCACCAAGGAACGTGCAAAGTTCTTCGCCATAAGCGTAATACTTGAAATATGATTGAATATCTTGTTCAGTCTTACATTCAGGACACAAAATATATCCAGCGTCATTCAAAAGTTCTTGTGGTGTCTTTTCTGTTTTTATACCCTGTTTTTGTTTTACTCTTGAATTGAAAACATTTTGTATATATATTCTAAATGCATCCTTATTGGGCAAAATATCGTTATACAAAGTGCTTACTTCATCAAATTTATTTGATATTATATCTGTAAGCATTCCTGGATATTCCAAAATTGTTGGAAAGCACTCTCTACAAAGTTTTGAAAAATGCTCACCATAGTGTTTTTTTATATACTTTAAATCTGGATTATCCATAAATTCTCCTAAGGAGAGTTCTTCCTTTTTTTGTTTCTAGCATTGCAAAATCAACTTTTTCTTTTTCGTTGTACTCACCATTTTTAACCGGTTTAAATGCATATGGTTGACAATAGCCTTCGTATTTTTCATCAAGCAAATTTTCACTCAATGAAATTTTGTCACCTACAACTGGTGCATCCATAAAATAAAACTCAAATATCAAATCATAATTCTTTTTATTTTTCCTATCATAGCAACAATATGTTAAGCCATCGTAACTTTTTATTTCTAATACAACCATAACCTATCCCTTTTGTTTTTATTTTATCATATTTGTTTTTTGTTTGCAATATTAAGACAAAAAAATATATGGTTACCCATATATCTTTTTATTATCTATTAACCAATGTATATAATTCTATGGCAATGTTCACATTCCAAATAACCCTTGTCTTTTATTATCATCAAACTTGCAGAAGGAAGTTCCATCATACAACCACCACAAGATTTGTCGTTGAGAGGAACAAAAACTGGATAGACTTTGTCTGCTCTTTTTTGTTTGTATTTTGCCAAGATGTTTGCATCAATATCTTTTTCAAGTTTTTTTAGTTCTTTTTTCTTTTCTTCAATTTGTGGAGTTAAAGTTTCAACAAGCTTGTCATATTTTTCTTTATGTTCAGTGTATTTTTGTTTTGCTTGAGCATATTTTTTCTTTGTTGAATCAAATTCGCTTAATATTGCATTAACTCTTTCTGCCATATATACGAGTTTTTTTTCTAAAATATTTATATTGTCCATAAGGTTTGAAACACTTTTTGAAACATTGTTCAAATCTTCATCACTAACCTTTTCTAGTTTTGTGTTTAGAACTGCCCCGCAAGATTTTTGATTTTCATTATAAGCCTTTTCCAATGTTTTATATTCGTCAAATAGAGTTTTTGCTTCATTGTCTAATGCAGTTGAACGATTTTGCGCATTTTTTACAACATTTACCATATCTTGATAAATCTTTTTATCTTCACTTGCATATAATTTTCTTTCAAGTTTTATAATTTCAGAATCTTGCTTTTGATATTCTAATATTTTTGATATATCCATCCTTTACTCCTTTATTCCATAAAGTCTACTAACTTTTTGCTTCTATTTGGATTTCTTAATTTGCGAAGTGCTTTTGCTTCAATTTGCCTTATTCTTTCTCTTGTTACATTAAACTCTTTGCCAACTTCTTCCAATGTTCTTGGATGTGAATCATCAAGACCATAACGAAGGCGGATAACTTTTTGCTCTCTTGGTGTTAATGTTTCTATTACTGCAAGCAATTGTTCACGAAGAAGATTTTGTGTTGCAACTTCAACTGGCGATTTTATTGTTTCATCTTCAATAAAGTCTGCCATTTTACTATCTTCTTCTTCGCCGACTGGGTTTTCAAGAGAAATTGGTTCTTGTGCTATTTTTTGGATTTCTGCGACCTTTTCTTCTGGCATATCCATTGCTTTTGCCAATTCTTCCAATGTTGGATCTCTGCCAAGTTCTTGCAAAAGTTGTCTTTTTGCTCTTGTTAGTTTGTGTATTGTTTCTACCATATGAACAGGTATTCTTATTGTTCTTGCTTGGTCAGCCATGGCTCTTGTGATTGATTGTCTTATCCACCATGTTGCATAAGTTGAAAATCTAAAGCCCTTTGAATAATCAAACTTTTCAACAGCTTTAAGCAATCCAAGGTTACCTTCTTGAATTAAGTCCAAAAATTGCATACTGGTTCTTCCGGCATATCTTTTTGCAATGCTTACAACAAGTCTTAAATTTGCTTCAGTTAATTTTGATTTTGCATACTCGTCACCTTCAAGCACCTTTTTGGCAAGTTCAATTTCTTCATCACTTGTAAGAAGTGGAACTTTGCCGATGTCTTTTAGGTACATTTTTACTGGGTCATCTGTGATTGTTGCAACAAGGTCACTAAAGTCTTCTTTTTCTATATCTGGGTTATCCGCTTTGATAACCTTGATATTTGCATCCTGCAAATGTTTAAGCACTTCATCAATTTCTTCTTTTGATGCTTCATACTTAAGCATTCTAAACATTACATCTTCTTCATTTACAGAACCCTTTTTTGTTCCTATTTCAATCAACTTTTTGAGTTCTTGTTCTAATTTTTCTTTCAACTTAATCCTCCAAAATTCTATTCCTTAGTTTTTTTTGCGTTTGACTTATCTCTTGTGCAATCTCCAAACGCTTTTTTGTGTCACTTTCGCAACTAAACAACTCGCTTTGTTTTTTTAACACTTGTTTTAGATATGTTTCTCTAATCTTCCACACGCATTCATTATAATACTCTTCTGGGTTTGTGATTTCTTCAAAGTTATAGTCTATTATATCTTTTAGATTTGGTTCATTATCGACATCAAATCTGTCATATAATGTTGATTTCAATAAAGTTTGCCCATTATTTTTGTATTCTTTCATCAAATCATATAATTGAACATAAATTGGGTTAATTAAATACTTTTTTAAATCAAAATCAAAATTCGCATAATTTTTTCTTTCAAGCAAACTTGCCAAAATAAATTTTATGGACTTTATTTCTGCATCTTCAAGGTATGATATTTGTTCTTCTTCTTTTTTTTCTACCAAACCTTTTTTTGTGTTTTCTGGTGGGACATCGGTCAAATCACGTTTAAGCACTTCAATCGAAACGCCTGTGAGTTCTTTTATTATTTTTAGATAAACTTCTTTTTCACTATTTCGCTTTAAAGTATTTACAATATCAATTGCGTCATTTACAAACTTTGCCTTTTCATCAACTTTGGTTAAATCATATTGTTCCATTTTGTTTCTTATTTTAAACTCAATATAATCTAATGCATTATCCAAAAGTTCTTGATATTTTTCTTTGCCATAAGCATGCAAAAATTCATCAGGGTCTTTGTTTTCGGGAATTTTTATTGCCTTTACATTCATTCCGCCTTCAACAAGAGTGTCAATTGTTCTTATTGTTGCCTTTTGCCCTGCACTGTCGCCATCAAAAGACAAAATGACATTATTACACAAATTTGAGAGCATTCTTGCGTGCAATGGTGTTAATGCTGTTCCAAGACATGCAACACTGTTTGTAAAGCCAAAGTTGTGCATTGTTATCAAATCTATTTGACCTTCAACAATAATTATGTAATCTAATTTTTGAGTTTGTTTTAGTGTTTTTAGATAATTTACACCAAACATATTTTTGCTTTTATCAAATACTACTGTATTGATTGAATTTCTATATTTTGCAAAAGCATTGGGGCTTAAACTTCTTGCACTAAAACCAATACATTCGTCATGAATATTAAATATTGGGAACATCAGCCTTTCGCCAAATACATCATAATATCTTTCATTTTTATTTTCGCAAATTCCAGCAAGTTTCATATCTTCATAAGAAAATCCTTGTTCTTTTAGATACGAAATCGTTTCCGTCCAATTGCGAGAATAACCAATATGGAACTTGTCCAAATCTCTTTTGGTTAATTGTCTTTTCTTTATATACTCTTGTGGAATTGTGCTTGTTTTTAGATATAGATTTTGTTCGTAATGCTTGTAAGCTAAGTCCAAAACTTTTAAAACAGTTTCTTTTTCTTTTCTCTTCTTTTGGACATCTTCATCAACCGAACGAGCAGGAATTTCCATATTTGCATTTTTGGCAAGAATTTCCACTGCAGTTATAAAATCGCAACTTTCCATTTTCATTACAAATGTAATAACGTTTCCATGTTCCTTGCATCCATAACAATGATAATATTGATCCATTGCATATATACAAAGGGATGGTTGATTTTCGTGATGGAATGGACAACATGCCCAATAGTTTCTGCCCTTTTGTTGCAAGGTTAAATATCGCGACATAACGGTCACGATATCATTCTTTGCTTTTAGTTCTTCAAGCCATGCATCATCAAAGCCCTTACTCAAAAAAACACCTCACTTGTGAATCATTTAACATTATTCGACACAAATAAGGTATTTCCTTTATTTTTGTTATAAAAATATTACAATAATTTAATTTGTCACCAAAACCACTGTCGTACCCTGTTGTAATTTTGTATTTTTTGGTGGTAGTTGCTTTGTTATAATTCCGCCTTCGCCATCAATTTCATAGTCCAAATTAAGTTCTTTTAATTTATTTATTGCATCAAGTAGTGGCAAACCAACAAGTTCTGGCATATCTACATATTTTACATTAACTTCTTTTATTGGTTTTTCGTTTAGATACTCAAACATATTTGAAAAAACTTGTTTTGCATATGGTGCAGCAACAACGCTTCCATAATATGCACCAGCACCCGGTTCATCAACAAGGAATAGCATTACATATTTTGGATTGCTTGCTGGATAAGTGCCAATAAAACTTGACACATACTTTCCACGTGCAATTGCACCATTTTGGTATTTTTGTGCTGTTGCTGTTTTACCACCGACATCAAATCCAGGAATAAAACTATATTCTTCTTTTTTGTTTACAACCTTTTTTAGCATTTCGTTTAATGTTTTTGATGTTTGCCTTGATATTGTTCTACTTTTTGGCTTTGGGTCATGAATACTTTTTGTTTTGTTGTCATATGTTGAAATCTTTTTAACAATTGTAGGTGTAAACAAATTCCCACCATTAACAGCAGAGCAAACTGCGGTTACCAACTGCAATGGTGTAACTGCAACTGCCTGACCAAATCCAATACGTGCAAGGTCAACATTTTTTACATTTTTGCTATTCATCAGTATTCCAGAACTTTCTGATGCAATGTCCACACCGGTTTTTTGCCCAAGCCCAAATTTCTTTAGATATGAATAAAACTTTTCTGTACCCATTCTTTGTGCAAGTGCCATAAAGACACAGTTACACGAATTTACAAGACCAGTTGTAAGGTCTTGGCTACCATGTCCAATTGAACGCCAACACTTTATCCTTTGCCCGTCAACGATGCTTGCACCGCCACAATAGAAATGGTCATTTAGATGTGCCGACCCACTTTCAAGAGCCGATGACATTGTTAAAATCTTGAAAGTACTCCCCGGTTCATACACATCCACAACGAGTTTGTTTTTTGTCTTTGACATAAGTTCACTTGCATTTTTTCTTGGAATATCGTTCAAATTGAAACTAGGTTTTGTGCTACTTGCAATAATTTCGCCATTTTGGGCATCCATAATCAAGCAAGATGCCGACACTGCCTTTTGTTCATTCATTGCATCATTTAGGGTATCTTCAACAATTTTTTGTATGTTTACATCAATCGTCAAAGTGATATTATCGCCACTTTTCCCATCAATAAATGTTCGCAAGGAATTATTGAGTTCTTTACCCTGCAAATCACTTTGAACAACAAACTGACCATTTTCGCCTGCAAGCAAGTCATTATAGTATGCTTCAACTCCAGATTGTCCTACATTATCAACAGTTGTAAAACCTACGATTTGTGTCAAAAGGTCGCCGTATGGATAATATCTTTTTATACTTTCGGACAAAAATATTCCATCAAGGTTTTGACTTGCAATTTCTTTTGCGGTTTTCCTATCAACTTGCAGTTTTATCAAGATTTCTGAAACATTCCTTATACTCACCTTATCATAAACATTTTGATAATTTAGATTAAGTTTTTGAGATAAAAGTGAAGCAACCTTTGGAACATCTTTAACTTCTCTTCCACGAACATATATATCATAAGTTGTAAATGACACAGCAAGAGTTGCACCATTTGCATCATAGATTTTTCCCCTTTCGGCTGTTATTGGCAAATCTCTTGTCCACTGGTCATAAGCTTTTTGTTGCAACTGTTTTGCATCAATAACTTGCACCCAAAACAACCGGATGATTATTCCCAAAAATAAAAAGGATATCGCAAGCATAAATGCCGATATCCTCTTTCGTAATATATGATATGTAAGTTCGCTATCTATCAAATCAGCCTCCAAACAAATTTTTTAGCCAATTACAAATTTTGTCAAACCAATTACTATGTTGTTCATATGCTGTAACATCTTCAAGTGGTTCTGGAGTTATTGGAATAATTTCTTCTATTGGAAGAAGAGAGCCTTTGTCAGCGTCATCAGGATGTTGTTCCCCTGTTTTAATCTTGCTGATTTTGTTTATTAGTTTTGCAAGATTTGCAGAATATTCACTATTGCTTTGTGCAACTTCTGCAATCTCTGCATTAGTTTTTACAATATCAACAACATTTCCAATTATCCAACCACCGGAAAGTGCAACAAGGCACGCAAACACACAACCTAGTAGTCTAAATCTAAATTTATAACTTTTTGGTTTTGAACTTGAATTTTCGTTAATTTGTTTTTCAAGTTGCTTGTCTTGAGTTTCTTTTATTTCCAAACTATCAGCAAAAAGGTCATCTAATTTTTGCTCTTCAGTTTTTTGGTCATCTTTTTCAATCTCTTGCTCTTGCTCTTGAGTTTTTTCTTGTTTTAATTTTTCTTGCTCTTCTTGTTGTTTTCTCAATTGTTCTTTTGCAATTTTTTCCTTTATCTCATTAAGTTTTTGCTCATCACGCTTTAAACTTACCTGAGAATTTTGTGCAACTGTTGATTGAGTTAAAAGTGGCGAAACAACTTGTGCTGTTTCATTTTGTGCCTTTGGAGCAGAACTACTATTTTGTTTTGTAAAATCAATTCTATTTGCTGGAACAACTTCTTCTTCATCTTCCTCTTTATTAAGTACTGTTGTTCTTGCATATTCTCTAATTCTTTCAAGATTTTCATCTTGTTCCATATATATCTACTCCCTTTAATCAAAATTTATTACTATTTTAGTCTAGTATATCAAAAAAATCAACCTAAATTTTTTCGCCTATTCTCAATTTTGCTGATGTTGACCTTGGATTATCTTTTTGTTCCTGCAAGCTTGCCATAATTGGTTTTTTATTAACAAGTTCAAGTGTTTGTTTGTGTCCACAAATACAAATTGGTGTTTTGGGCGGACACAAGCAACCTGTTGCGTTAATCTTGAATGCATTTTTAACAATTCTATCCTCTAGTGAATGGAATGACAAAATTGCAATTCTCCCACCTTTATTCAATTTTGATATTAAATAGTTTATTGTTTCAAAAAGTCTATCAAGCTCGCCATTAACTTCAATTCTTATTGCTTGAAATGTCTTTTTGTGTGCTCCATTACGTTTGTATACAACTTTTGTTGGCATACTCTTTTCTATTATGCTTGCCAATTGTTTTGTTGTTTCTATTGGTCTATTGTTTACAATATTATTGGCTATGCTTGATGCATATTCTTCTTCGCCATATTCAGCAAGTATTCTTGTTAGGTGTTGTTTTGAATAAGTGTTTACGACTTCATATGCCGATAATTTTTGAGATTTGTCCATGCGCATATCAAGTTTTGCATCATATCTGAAACTAAATCCACGTTCTGGGTTATCCAATTGATAAGAACTTACACCCAAATCAATTAAAACTCCGTCAAGTCCTTGTATATTCAAACTGTCTAAAACATTTTGAACGTCCTTAAAATCCGCCTTTACCAAAGTGACATTATTATATTCTTTGAGTCTTTGTTTGCAAACATCAAGAGCATCTTGGTCTTTGTCTATTCCAATCAAACGTCCTTTGTTTGATAGGTGCTTTACAATCTCTTTTGAATGTCCTGCTCCACCTATTGTGCAATCAAGATAAATACCATCAGGCTTGATATTTAAGCCTGATAGTATTTCATTTAACATAATTGGTTTGTGTACAAATTCCACTTTATTTGCCCATTTTCTTTAATTCGGCAACAACATTTGCCCAATCAATTTTTCCTTCGTTTGTATTTTCTTCAATTATTGGTGAGATGACCTTTCCAACTTCATCATCATTTTTTACATATTCAACCATTGCATCATATGCTGGTTTAAATACACCATTTTCAGTTAATGCATTATCTTGCAAACTTTCCAAAACATCAACAAGTTTGCTCGAATTGTCACCCTTCATATATGTTGACAAATCAAAATCTTCTTTTGTTACATCATCAAGAATTTCACTCATACTTACCATTACATTTGCAACTTGTTCAATTTGTTCTTCATCAAGATTTGTTAAATCTGTTGGAATATTAACACCATATTCACCAACAATATTCTTTACTTGTTCATTTATTTTGTTTACAACAATAACTGCAAGTGGTCTTAAAAGTTCACTTTTCATAAGTGGTGTGAATATCTCTTTGAGTTCAGCTTTATCAACTTGTTTTAGTATAACATCAAAATCGCCAACATCAACAATATACCTCAAAAGTGTCATTGATGAATCTTCTGTAACAATTCTTATTGTTACCATTTTTGTTACTGAATCTTGAATTTTTCCAAACTCTTGATTAAATCTGAAATCAGGTTTTAAGGTGCAACTAAAATCAATATATTCATTGAATTTTGTTTTCTCTAACCCTTCAATTAAGTTCGAATAAACACCATTATGTCCATCATAGTCAGCAAACATAAGTGAAGCTTTTAACGAATCTAGACATTGTCCAAGAAGAGTTAAATCAGATTCTGCAATTGTGTTGAATGTGTCATTTTTAAGTTTGTCAAAGTCAAGATTTTTTGCATAGATAATCGTATTATTTAAAAAGTTTAATATTTTAATTTTTTCATCTTCGTCGTGTACTTTTTCAAGATATAATTCTCCCAAATTACAATCACTTGAAATATATTTGCCGGCATCTTTTACAAAATTGCTCATTGTCTTGAAACCCAAATCTATTGAATTTTTGAACATTTTGCTATCATATATAGGTTCAATAATTTGTGACAACAAAGACTTATTTTGACCATTTATTACTGAAATATCATCCAATTTATCAATTATTTTTGAAATATTTTCAGTTTTTACATAATAATTTCCGTCTTCTGATTTTTCTATATAACTTATAATATTTGAGTTTATAAACTTGTCAACAGCAGTTGCCATATCTTGAGTTTCGGTTACCCAAATATTACTTTGTTTTAACACATCAAAATTTACATACTTTTTATATTCAGTTTTTGCCATTGCATCCATAATTTGATTATAAATGCCATTATGAGCAAAAATTGTCATATTTTGGACAGCATTCATTGATGTTCCAATATTTTTTAGTATATCACCAAGTGGTAAATCAAAAGCAAGCCTTACATCGTCTTTTATTTCTTCCAACTTGAAATCTTTTACATCATTGCCAATATTAAGTATGCTTGATAACAAAGATTTTACTTCCGCTTTTTTTACAACCAAACTTGCATCTTTTAAATCTAGTTTTGTTAAAGTTATACTATCATCTTTTGTTAGATCTTTTAATTCATCTTCCAATTTGTATACAGCTGTTGATAAACCATAAACAACGCCCCTGTTCAAGATTTTTGATTCAAAGCATATATCAATTAACTCATTAAAAGTTTTTTTGTTATCTTTTGACAAAATGTTTAATATATTAACAAAATTGTCGGTTGTTGCTTCTCTGTCACCAAGTGGTAATTCATCCATAATTCCACTTTTTGACATTGATTTCATAAGATTTAGTACACAATTTACTTCATTTTTTAAGTTTTCAACTGTTTTATCATCTTTTGTTATGTCAACTTTCACAACATTTAAAATGTCAACTAGGTCTTGATTATTTTTTACGTCATCTCTTGCCACTAATTCGTCAAAGAAATAGTTAAAGAAATCTGGCAATGCTGCTTTTAGAATATTTGAATCAAACACATAGTTTGTTGCAGTAATTAACTTGTCATAATCTAAAGATGAAACATTTTCTGGAGTTATTTGCATATCAAGTAAAAAACTCGCATTGTCATACACTTTTGACAAATTTAGAATTTCATCTCTCAAAGCGATTTTTGTGTTATCTACTTTCACTGATGCAATATCATTAAACAATTTGTCACCAAGCCCGAGCACATTTCCAACTCCCGAAAGAGCCGAACTGTTATAGGCTTCTATAATAATTTTTACTTCATCAGGCAAATTTTCATTTAACAATTTTGCTGTTGCGTTTGTTTCAACAGTTGTGACTTCTTCTGCACTTGCAGTACTTTGAATTTGATTTATTATATTTGCAAAGCCACAAACCGGCAAAAATGTTATACCAACCAAAAGTAATGCTTGAAAAGCTCCAACAAGACCACCAAAAAGTCTGTGTTTTTTAACCTTTTCTCCACTTTCAACTTTTGCTTTGTAATTTTTATTTATAACACTTGCAAAAACCAAATAAACAATCCAAGACAAAAATGACAAAACATATGAAAGAATAACAAAAACAAAGATATTACCAATCATTATTGGAAAATTTGAGATTAATTTTTGAATTGTTTGACTTTTTGTTGTTATATCTCCAATTTCTGGAACAGAGTTCATCATTTGTAAAACATAGTCATTTAATGTTATTTTTGAACCGTCAATTGTTACTTGAATGTTCATAACTGCTTTTGACACCACGGGTGTTATAAAAAGTGCAATAAGAATTGCAACAATAAAGCAAGTAAATCTAACACCTGATTTTTTTAGACCTTTTAGACCCAAAAGAAAACCAAGCACCAAAAATGTTGCAAAAACTATGTTTAATATCAAAAGTACAAGTTCTTTTGTCATAATCATCTCCTTTTATTTTATTTCAATCAATTTATTCTTTAGTAAATCACACGATGTTAAAAAATATTTTATATTGCCAATTTCTTCTTCTATCTTATATTTTCCTATATAAGAATGAATATGCCCAAATACACAATATTTAACATTATATTTGGTAAGTAAATCAATAATGTCGTTATTTTCTTTTTGTTGGTTAAAAGGTGGATAGTGCAACATACACACAATTTTATCGCCGTCTTGACATAATCTTTTTGCCGATGAAAGTGCCATATCAAGCCTTATCACTTCCCTTTTGTATATCTTTTCATCTTCACTTGTTTGACATACTCCCCTTTCGGGTGCTTGCCAACCACGTGTTCCACAAAAGATGTAGTCCCCAATTTTTACTGCATCATTTTGGAGTGCAAAACTGTTTTTTGGAAGAATGTTCCTTACATTTGATATGCTTTGCCACCAATAGTCGTGATTCCCTCGAATAAAAATTTTTATTCCGGGCAAATCTTCAAAATAGTTTAAATCAAGTTTTGCTTCATCCAATTTCATTGCCCAAGAAATATCTCCACAAATAAGAACAATGTCATTATCGCTAACTTTTTCTTTCCAATCTTTTGCTATTTCTTCTTTGTAATTCTTCCAGCCATCACCAAAAATTTCCATTGGTTTTGCACCAGATATACAAAGATGAAAATCACTAATTGCAAAAACTTTCACATTTCACCTTACATACTTTTCAAAACTTCTTGAACCATACGCATATCACATTTGCCAGCATAATTCGCCTTAAAATGTTTCATAACATTTGGTATTGACTTGTCATCCAAAGATGAAATAACATTTTTAATTTCTTCTGGTGTCATCATCTTTGGTAAATAACTTTCAACAAGTTTTATTTGCTTTTCGATTTCTTCAACTTGTGTTTGATGGTTTACTTTTTTATAATTTTCAGCCTCTTCACTAAGTTCTTTTATTGTTTTTTGCAAAATTTGAACATAGTCAGCATCAACCATTCCCTTTCCTGTTTCTCTTCTTTTGATTCCTTCCAACATAAATTTGTTAAGAAGAACACTATATATGCTTCTTGCAACCATATCTCTATCTTTCATTGCTTGCATATTTGCTTTTTTTACTTCATCTATAATCATACTTCACCTCTACTTGTATATTTTAGCACATTGTTAATATAATTACAAACATATAAAAGCAAAAATATTCACGAATAATGAAAAGAAAAAAGACTACTTTGTTGTAGCCTTTTGTATGTAAGTTGAATACATATTCAACTGTTAATTTAACTTCAATTTTTCTTGCACATCTTCAAGCTCGGCATCGGTTCCCAAAAAGTGTGGGAATACTTTTAGTTTGTCACCATTCTTTCTTGGAATTATATGCATATGAAAGTGGAATACGCTTTGTTCTGCACATTCATTACTTGCGTTTATAATATTTACACCATCAAAGCCACATTCATTTATGTAGTGATTTGAAATTTTTTTTACAGCAATCATTCCATTTTTTAAAACTTCATCATTGGCATCTAAAATATTTTTGCAATGTTTTTTAGGAATTACCAAAGTATGCCCATATATATCTTTCGCAATATCCAAAAATGCAAAAACGTTTTCGTCCTCATAAATTTTATAGCAAGGTATATCACCTTTAATTATTTTACAAAAAATACATTCATCCATAATTTTTCTCCCAATCAATAATAGTATCAAAATACCATAATAGTCAAGAAATTTGTTTACAAAGACGAAATCTTGTGATATATTTTTTCTTGGACTTGGAAAGATGGCAGAGAGGTCTAATGCACACGCTTGGAAAGCGTGCGAAGTGAGAGCTTCCGCAGGTTCAAATCCTGTTCTTTCCGCCAACATAAAAAATCTGACAAAATTCTTGTCAGATTTTTTATTATTTGTTTATACTGATAATCACCATAAATTACAAAAATTTTAGTAAAAATACAAATATTTTCATAATTTTTGCTAATTTTTACAGTATTTTTATAAATTTTAGTTTATTTTTTAAAAAACAATTTCATGGTCATTTATTATTTTATTGTTATCAAAAATTTTCTCTGCCTCATCTTTTGACAATACCAATTGATTTGAGTTTAACGAACCTTTAAATCTTTCAATTTGTTGTGCATTATATGATTCATTTGCCATTTTTGTAAATAATTTATATAACTCATTAAAATTTTTTGAAGTTGTTTTTGACATTGTTGTAAAAACAAGTTTTTCCAATTGTTGTTGTGGCATTGGTTTATCCTGCTCATCCATATATTCATACATTGGATAATATCGGCTGTAATATTGTCTACCTTTACTATCTTTTTTTATTTCATCGAAATCATAAAAATCATATTTACTCATATCATCATCTTGGCAATTAACTGCCATAAGCATATGACAATATTTTGGAATTTTATAATCCCCCCTAACATTATCCCATGTAGGATCACTGTAAAAATGTCCATTTATTGAGTATTTGCCATCATTTATTTCAATTTTTAATCTTGAATGGTCTTCAGTATTGCCATTGTCCAAGTTTTTAATTGTGCACGCAATTCTTGTGGAATTTAGCCCCGGCATATTCAATGTGTCAATTATCTCGTTTACCAAAGACGTAAAACCTGCGCATACAAATTCAGGTTCTTTCAAAAATGCTCCTGCAAAAAGTTGGTCATTACTAAACCCGCTTCTTTTTGTTGAACAAGCATACTTTGTTAGTGTTGAAACTTTTAAATAAATATATGTATATGCTTCTGCTGGAGATAGCTTCTTTAATTTTATCTCATCGCATATTTTGTATATATAACTGTTAGCATTTACTATTGTTTCTATGTCCCAAAGTTTTGTTGTAATACTGTTTGTTTTACTTCTAGTTTTGTGAGCAACAACTATATTTATGTTGTTATTTGAGTTTAGATTTTTGTATAGTTTATAAATATCACAAAAAATTTGATAAGGAATTTTTTCATCTGCAACCTTAATATTTATGTGATTATTTATATTTTTTAACAACAAAGAAGAATCACTTGAAAGAAAACTCAACAATTCGAGTTGCTTTTTTGAATAATCAATGTCATTTTCTTCCAACAAATCCATATTAACTTCTTCATTGCTATTGTTTATGTTCTTTAAATCATCAATTGAGCAAATATTCATAACACACTTCCCTATATCTCTCCTATTTTATATCCCAAGTTGTTTGCAACTATTATAAATTTTTTAATATTAAATATTCCCCATTGATTACAAACAGACACTTTTGTCCCATCCTTTAAAGTTATTAAATCTTGTTCGTTTGAAAAGTATCTTTTTGGATAATCAGTTATATTTTTCACGTTCTCTATATCATCTGCAACCATTAACGAGCCCTGCAAAGACTTGTCAAAAACATTTTGCAAATCGTTTAAATTTATTTGAGAAAGTTTTTTCGCGTAATCTTTTATAATAGCAAGAACCAATCTATTTTTGTGCAATATTTTGCCTTCGTACAAATATTTTGTTTTATCTCTATTGGAAAGTTTTTGATTTTGACTTTCAATATTACTTTCTTTTATCTCACTTTTAGGCATAAAACCATTTGAAACAAATAGACTTAAAAGATTTTCTAGTCTTTCTACTCTTTGTTTCAATAATGTGATTTCTTCTTCAATTTTGCCATCTTTCGCAATTTCTTATATCCTTTGATATTAGTATATCAAACCTTGCCAATAATTTCAACTCAAAAACAATGGAACAATAATTTTATGCATTTGTGAATAATAACCAAACAAAGAATCTGGCAAAACTTGTCAGATTTTTTATTTTAACTATCAAATTTCATATATTTTATCAAATCTTTATATTCATCTTAAATTATTATATTACCTATTAACTTGTTTGATATTGGCTCTGATTTTAATATATTATGTATAAACTTGTACCTATCTTGTTAATAAATAATTGGAGAATTTTATGCAATATGTAAAAGGTGTTCCCTATTTTTGTCAAAATGTTGAATATTTGAAACAATATCAATATTTGACAACTGACATAAGTTGCAACATTTTGATTGTCGGTGGCGGGATATGTGGTGCGATACTTAACTATTATTTATCTCAAAAATATGATGTTGCACTAATAGATAAAGGACGAATCGGTCAAAACTGCACAAGTTGTGCAACTGCAATATTAGAATACCAACTTGACGAATTTTATGAAGATTTAAAACAGGAACTCACAAAACAAGAAATTATCGAAATATATAAAATGGGGCAAAATTCAATAAAAAAGATTGAAAAATTCATAAAAAAGTATGGAAATAATTGTAATTTTGCAAAAAGACCATCATTTTTGTTTAGTCAAAATGCGCAAGATAATAACAAATTAAAAAAGGAATATAACCTGCGCAAGAACTACGGATTTGACTGCAAATTGTATACAAGAACAAACAACCCTTTCCCTTTCCCAATTGCAAGTGGAATATACGACAAAAATGGTGGTGCCGAACTTAACCCATATCTGTTTTGCAAACAACTTATAGAAAATTCAAAAAATCAAGATAAAATATATGAAAATACATCGTTTGATAGCTTTTTAACCGAAAATAATAGGTTTTGTGTCACAACTTGTTACAATCATAAAATTTACGCAAAAAAGATAGTTCTTGCAACAGGGTTTAATATGGAGTTTTTTCAAGACGAAAATATGATGCAAAGATTTATAACCTACACAATCGTAACAAACCCTGTAAAATGTATACAATGGAAAAATAATGCAATAATTCGCGACAATCAAAAACCATATCACTATTTACGAAAATTACCGGATAATAGATTGATTTTTGGTGGCGAAGATGTCCAATTTAAAAAACAAAACTACTCAAAAGCGAAATGTGAGAAAAAATACAAAAACTTATACAATACGCTTTGTTCACTATTTGAAAAAGACAAAACCCAAATCAAAATTGATTACAAGTTTTGTGGTGCTTTTGGAACAACCGACAACAACCTTGGACTTATTGGTGAAACTGATATTGACAACCTTTACCTATTTTTAAGTTGCGGTGCGAATGGAATCATCAATGCTATCAATGGCGTTGAAATGATTGAATATATGTTCAACCATAAACAGCATCCGCTTGCACATTTATTTACACCAATGAGAGTTATAGATAGTTAAAAAAAATGGCCACATTATGTAGCCACTTTTTAATCTTTAATTTTACTGATGGTTTCTTTTATTGCATCAATCGAATCAATCAGTCTATCTCGTTCTTCATGATTCAATTCCAAATCTTGAGTTTCCTTCACGCCCTCACGATTTAATATTGATGGCATACCAAAGTATATTTTATGTTCTTTGTTATATGCCGATATTGTCATAATTTCATTTGAGTTGTTTAAAATTGCATTTGTTATATTGGTTAAGCACATACCAATGCCATAGCAAGTGTTACCTTTTTTGTTGATGATATCATATGCACTTGTTCTAACTTCATACAAGATTTTTGAACAATCATTTTCTGAAAGATACGTACTAGCCTTGTTTAGTCCAATCATTGCACCACTCCAAGGAATAAATTCAGAATCCCCATGTTCGCCTATAACATAAGCATGTATATTTTTTGGACTTACTTCCAATTTATCTGCAATTAAACATCTAAGTCTTGCACTATCAAGCACAGTTCCACTTCCTATAACTTTGCTTGGCTTAAAGTTTGATAATTTGTATGTGATATAAGTCATAACATCAAGTGGATTTGTTGCAACCAAGTATATTCCATTGAAATTTGTTTTGTTTATTTGTGTTATTATACTTTTAAAAACTGCGTAATTTTTGTTAATTAAATCAGTTCTCGTTTCGCCCACTTCCTGTGGTCTGCCTGCACAAATGCACACTATGTCGGCATCATTACAATCACTATAATCACCCGCTTTTATTCTTATTCGATTTGAATTGTATGCTGCAGCATGGGTCAAATCCATCGCTTCGCCCAAAACCTTATCCTTGTTTATATCTATAAGCACAAGTTCATCAACTTTGTTTTTTGTTATTACCAAAGAAAAAGCATAACTCATTCCAACATTTCCACAGCCAACTATAACAACTTTATTCATAAATTACTCCTAGTAAAAGTTTACATATAAAATAAATTAAAGTCAATTAAAATAAGTCACGCTAACTTTCATACTATAAAAAATTTTTAATGTATCCACCAATGCAAAGTATCCATTTTCAATACTATCTTTATCTAGATTAAAAATTAAATAGCACTTTTCGTCTTTTGCATAAGATATTGCATTATATATAATATTTCGCATTTTTTGTGGATTTTGAGTAGAAATTTCAAACTTTTTTATATCTTTTTCATTAAACTTTGCAATTATCTGTTTGTTCTGTTTTATATTTTCCTTTTCAATTTCAATCTCACTTTCTATCGTTAATGGAATACTTATATTAAAAAACAGTTCTCTATATTCTGCTTTTAAGTTGTCAAAATTTTTTACAACAATATTTATTCCGTAATTACTTGAATTATCATTCGCAAATACAATATCATTAACTGTTGCACAAAAAAATGGTAATACAAAAATAAAAAGAACAAAAGGTATATACTTTTTCATATATATATTTTGCTCTCTTTTAAAATTATTATTTACTTAAATTGCTTGTATTTTTATCTTTTTTCTCTCTAAATACAAAATACTTGCTATACAAAAATTCTGTAACAAAATTCACAATCATCGTCAATGCCAAAATTAAGTATTCATTCCAACCGACCTTGCTTAATGCATCTCCCCACAATGTTGAAAGTGGAGTAAACACCAAATAATAACAAAATACCTTTAGCATTGCAATTGGAATATTGTTTGACGATTTGAATGTAAATTTCCTATTGAATGTAAAATTCCATAATACTGAACAAACAAGTCCAATTAAATATGCTGGCCAATATGTAAGTCCTGCGACTTCATTTAGTAACGTAAAAACTACTATTTGAATAACTCCAGCAGATATTGAAAATGCCAAAAATTTTAGTGCTTGCAAAAAGTATTCTTTTTTTGTTTGAGTTTTTATCGCTACTTTTGCATTTTGTTGTACTTCTTCTTTATTCTCTTCCATAATCAATTTAGTATAATAAATTTTGTTGACAAAGTCAATATAATATTATTAAAAAAATTCGCACATTATTGTACGAATTTTAACATCATTATTCAGCAATTACGCTAACAATTTTTTTATCGCCACTCTTTGAAAATTTAACTTTTCCATTAGCAGTTGCAAAAATTGTATAATCTTTTCCAAGTCCACAATTTACACCTGGATAAACTTTTGTGCCTTTTTGACGAACGATAATTGAGCCAGCAAGAACTTCTTGACCATCATATCTTTTTACACCAAGTCTTTTTGAATTACTATCTCTACCGTTCTTTGTGCTACCACCACCTTTCTTGTGGGCAAAAAGTTGGATATTAATAAATTTCATCTTGAACCTCCAATTTAATATAGTCGCTGTATGATGACAACAAATCGTTTAATGAAAGTTGCATAGTCTTCAAAATTATTTGAGCATCTTGCAATTTTTGTTCACTAAGATTTTTTGGCAATTCAAATTTTAAATAGCCTTTTTTGTCATCCTTTTTGATTACAGCATTGATTTTTAGAACTTTGACAATTCCAAGACAAACACTTTGAGTTATTGATGAAACTGCACTGCAAAGAATATCTTTACCATAGTCATCATAACCTGTGTGCCCAGAAACTGTAAAAGCAACAATATTATTGTTTTTTATTCTGATTTGAATATTTGTCATATTACTTTATCTCTAAGATTTTAACTTGAGTGAATGGTTGTCTATGACCTTGTTTTCTTCTAACATTTTTCTTTGCTTTGTATTTGTAAACAACAACCTTGTCGCCTTTGCCTTGTGCAAGGACCTCTGCTGTGCAAATAGCACCTTTAACAACTGGTGTTCCACAAACTACTTTGCCTTCGTTTGATGTGAGCAAAACTTCAAATTCAACTTTGTCGCCAACATTTTTATCAAGTTTTTCAACTTCCAAAACATCACCGGCTTGGACTTTGTATTGTTTTCCTCCTGTTTGAATAATTGCAAACATAACTTTCCTCCTTAACTAATCTCACTATCCTAGGTGGCACAACGGCACTTTGAAACCCATAATATGTGGCATACCTTGATATATTAACATAATTTAAAAACTATGTCAATTATAAAGTCCAAAAAACTATTAGTATTCAATGTGAATTTTTACTTTTGAATTATCTTCAAAGTTAATAAAGTCATCAGTTTGATAACTCACTTTACTATTTTTCTTGCCAAGAATGCGTCTGGCTTACAATTTTCTCCATATATACTGTTTTCTATCGCCTCAAAACCTATATCATATTCTTCTTGAGTTATTGGTACAACTTGCAAAATTGCACATTTATCAAAAAGCCCAAGTTTGAATTTAAGTATTCTCGAGTCTCGTATCGCCTCTGGCATTAGCAAAAGGGATATTGGCCAATTTTCTTGATCATTAGTAAGTTCAATTGTATGGCCGTATGATATAAACTCACCTAGATCTCTTGAAGAATATGCTGTTAGTATCAAAAACTTATAATACCAATCATAATCTTTGCTATCTGGTGAAATGTTAATATATTTATCAAGAAACATTACATATTCATTTCTTCTTGCAATGGCAGGTTTATGCTTTGGCATTTTATAATCACTTGCACCAACTGTGGCGAGTTTCCAAAATGGGTATTTTTTTGTTGGTTTGTATATAATTACATCAATTGGCATTGTTTCGTTTGGATTACCACAAAATTCAAGCATATCTTCTGCTTCTTGCTCAAAATATTTGTTATAGTGATTTACAGTTTTAAAAAATCTTCTTTTGTTCATAAATTACCTTCTTGGCATTATATCATACCGGCATTCAAAATAAAAGAAAAAACTGGAAAATAAATTTCCAGTTTTTTGCAAAACGAATTATCTCTTGCTGAATTGAGATGCTTTTCTTGCTTTCTTTAAACCATATTTCTTTCTTTCTTTCATTCTTGAATCTCTTGTCAAGAATCCAGCTTTTTTAAGTTCAGGTTTAAGGTTTTCTTCTGCAAGAACAAGTGCTCTTGAAATTCCATGGTTGATAGCACCTGCTTGACCACTAAGTCCACCGCCAATAACATTTACAATAACATCATATTTGTCTTGTGTGTTTGTGAGTTCCATTGGTTGACGAACAATAAGTTTAAGTGTGTCAAGACCAAAGTATTCTTCAATATCTTTTCCGTTTACAGTGATTTTTCCTGTTCCATTTGGAAGCAATCTAACTCTTGCAATTGATTTTTTTCTTCTTCCTGTTCCAAGGAATTGAACATTTTTAACTTTGCTTGCTTTTGCTGTTTTTCTTTCTGCCATTAGTTTCTTGCTCCTTTTAACTCA
The DNA here is from genome assembly GCA_002431905.1 of Christensenella sp. UBA5893. Lineage (GTDB taxonomy): Bacteria > Bacillota > Clostridia > Christensenellales > UBA1242 > UBA5893. The sequence continues at coordinate 33,256 of DJER01000028.1, forward strand.
ACAGTTTGAGGTTTTTGTGCTTCATGATTATGATTTGCATCTTTGTAAACTCTAAGTCTTTCAAAAGCTTTTCTTCCAAGAGAATTCTTTGGGAGCATACCTTTTACTGCCTTTTCAACAGCGACATTAGATTTTGTTGCCATAACTGTTTTGTAATCCATTTCTTTTAGTCCACCTGCATAACCTGAGTGGCTTCTAAGCATTTTTTGTGTCAATTTTTTACCTGTTAAAATAACCTTATCTGAGTTAATTACTATAACATGGTCACCTGTGTCAACATGTGGTGTGTATGTTGGTTTGTTCTTTCCTGTTAAGATGTCTGCAACTTGAGAAGCAAGTCTTCCAAGAGGCATATTTGTTGCATCAACAAGATACCATTTTCTTTCCACATTTGCTGGTTTTTCCATAAATGTTTTCATTGATTTTTTCCTCCAAAAATTTACGCCTTGTTTGTATAGACAATTCTTTTTTTAAGGGGCTAACTTTACAAAAAAAATGCCTAACCCTAGACGAGTATAATTTTATTATAAACTCTACTATTTGTCAAGCATATTTTTTAATTTTTATGTATGAATAAATATACATAATTATTTATAAATATTCAACATTATAAAGATATAGTCCATTTGGCTTTGCTGTTTTCCCACCAATTGCTCTCTCCCCGGTTTCAAACATTTTGTCAATTATTTCAATGTCAAGATTTCCTCTTGAAATATCAAGAATTGTTCCAATTATAATTCTAACCATATTGTATAAAAATCCATTTCCCGTTATTTTGAATATCAAAAAGTTATCTTTTTTTTCAAATGTAAAATTATAAATGGTTCTTTCATAATCTTTTACATCAGTATTTGCACTTGAAAATGCTTTAAAATTGTGAGTGCCGATTATTTTTTTCACACATTCGTTAATTTTTTGTTCATCAAGACTATATTGGCAATGTGTAACCATATCCCACAAAATTGGGCTTGCAATCTCACTTTGCCTTACCACATACATATATGTTTTTTTCTTTGTCGAAAACCTTGCATTAAAGTTTTCATCAACTTCCTTTGCATCATTAACTCTTATATCTTGTGGCAAATAAGTGTTTAATGCCCTTGGAATAATTTTTACATCTATATTTTTTGATGTTTGAAAGTTTATGCACTGTTTGAGTGCGTGGACACCAGCATCAGTTCTTCCACTTGCTGTAATTTTCACATCTTCACAAAAGACATTTTTAATTGCCACTGCAAGATAATTTTCAATAGTTTCTTGAGTGTTTTTTTGTCTTTGAAAGCCCTTATAATTTGTGCCCTTATATGATATTTCCAATAAAATATTTCTCATACAAAAATATTAAAACATTTTTAAATTTTTAGCAATCGAATTTTTGCATTATAATTAGATTTATGGTAATATATATAGAAAGAGGTTTTTATGACATACAAAACAGTTGACGGCAACACAGCAACAGCCGAAATTGCCTACAAATTAAGTGAAGTTTCCGCAATATATCCAATAACACCTTCATCTACCATGGCAGAGCTAGTTAGCCAATGGTCAAATGAAGGCAAACAAAATATATTTGGCGACACTGTTCTTGTGAGAGAAATGCAATCAGAGGCCGGTGTTAGTGGTGCAATTCATGGAGCTTTGTCTTGTGGTGCACTTGCCACAACTTTTACATCAAGTCAAGGCTTGCTTCTTATGATTCCTAATATGTATAAAATTGCGGGTGAATGTTTGCCATGTGTTTTTCACATTTCAGCAAGAGCCTTGGCAACTCATGCATTAAGTATCTTTGGTGACCACAGTGATGTTATGGCAGTACGTTCAACAGGGTTTAATATTTTGGCATCAAATAGTGTTCAAGAATGTTATGATATGGCTCTTGCAAGTCATTTGCTTACACTTAAAACAAGTTTACCTGTTCTTCACTTTTTTGATGGATTTAGAACAAGTCATGAAATTGAAAAAATCTCTGTTATTGACGATGAAGATATTAAAAAAATTTATCCACATAAAGAACTTGAAGCATTCAAAAGTCGAGCATTAAACTCACACAACCCAATCCAAAAAGGGACAGCACAAAATCCAGATGTGTATTTTCAAAATCGTGAAAGATGTAATGAACTTTACAACCAAGTTTTTGACAAGCTTACCGAAGTTTTTTCCGATATCAAATCAATTACCGGCAGGAGTTATTCGCCTTATGAATTTTTTGGAGATCAAAATGCTGAATATGTTATTGTTGCAATGGGCAGTGGGATTGAAACAATAAAAGAAACAGTAAAATATTTAAACAGCAAGGGTGCAAAACTTGGCGTATTGAATGTAAGACTATTTAGACCTTTCTTCTCAAAAGAATTTGTAAAAATGCTTCCAAAAAGTGTAAAAAAAGTGGTTGTGCTTGACAGAACAAAAGAAAGTGGTGCAAGTGGCGAGCCATTATACAACGATGTATGCTCTGCTATTCTTGAAAACACCCCAAATGTTAAAGTAATTGGCGGAAGATATGGGCTTGGAGGAAAGGAATTTAATCCTACACATGTTTATGCCATTTATCAAAATTTGATTAGCAAAACACCAAAAAATCACTTTACTGTTGGAATTGAAGATGATGTAACAAACACTTCCCTACCTTTATCTAACTTTGAGATTTTGGATGATGACTGCTATAATTTGAAATTTTACGGGCTAGGCTCTGACGGAACAGTTAGTGCAAACAAAAACAGCATAAAGATTATTAGTCAGCTTGATAGTAAATATGTACAAGCATATTTTGAATATGACTCAAAAAAATCTGGAAGTTTGACAACTTCACACTTAAGATTAAGCAATAACCCAATAAACAAGCCATACAAAGCTCTACATCACGATTTTATTGCGATTCATAATTTTACATTTATTGGAAGATATGATTTGATTTCTTCGTTGAAAGAAAATAGCATTGTTTTAATAAACACAAAATTAAGTGATAATGAACTTGGCGAGTATTTACCACAAGAATTTGTTAATATATTAAAAGAAAAAAATGCAACATTATACACAATTGATGCACAAAAAATTGCAAATGATGTTGGGCTTGGTGGAAAAATCAATGTAATAATGCAAACTGCATTCTTTAAACTTTTAAAAGACATACCTTTTGAACAATCAATTGCAAAGATTAAGGAAACAACAATTTCAACATACTCAAGAAAGGGTGACGATATTGTAAACAAAAACCTTAAAGCAATTGACCTTGCACTTGACGGAATAAATAAAATTGATTATTCAAACTATGTTGGATACAAAAGCACAAGACCTAATGCAACAAATTGCAAATTTTTTGATGAGATTATATCAAAAATAGAAAAAAACAAAGGCGATGATTTACCTGTGTCAAGTTTTTCAGTTGATGGAAGTGTTCCAACAAATACTTCAAAATATCTAAAACGAGGAATATCTGCAAGTGTTCCAATGTGGATAAAAGAAAACTGTATACAATGTGGGTTATGCTCTCTTGCCTGCCCACATGGAGCAATTAGGAGTGTTTTGATTGATGAAAAAGATGACACAAATAAAGAATTTGAAACAATTGCAACAATTGGAATGAAAGGCAAAAAAATCCGCATACAAATCAGTCCAAAAGATTGTACCGGTTGTGGTGTTTGTGTGAACACTTGCCCTGCCTTAAAAAAAGCACTTACAATGCAAGAAAATATAAATTACTATAAAAAAGAAGAGAAAAATTATAACTATAGTCAAACATTGAAAAAAGAAAAATCAATATTCAACAAATTCACTTCAAAGGGTATTCAATTCTACGAGCCATACTTTGAATATAGTTACGCTTGTGCCGGTTGTGGAGAAACACCTTATATTAAACTTTTAACACAGCTATTTGGCGATAATATGATAATTGCTAATGCCACCGGGTGTTCAAGCATTTATGGTGGTTCATACCCTGTTTGTCCTTACACAAAAGATGAGAACGACAACGGGCCGAGTTGGGCAAATAGTTTGTTTGAAGATAATGCCGAATATGGTTATGGGTTTAAACTTGCCATTGACCAAGAAAAAAAGCATAATGAAAATAACAATAAACAAGTAAGCGATAAATCTGTTTGGATAATTGGTGGAGATGGCTGGGCATATGATATTGGATATAGTGGTATTGACCAGATTTTGAATAGCAAAGAAAATGTAAATATTTTGGTTCTCGATACTGAAGTTTACTCAAACACCGGCGGACAATCTTCAAAGAGCACACCATTTGGAAGCATCACAAAATTTAACAGTAATGGAAAGCAAACAAGCAAAAAAGATTTGGGTGCGATTGCGATGACAAGCGGTAATGCATATGTTGCAAGTATAAGTTTGGGTGCAAATCCAAATCAAGCAATAAAAGCACTAAAGGAAGCACAAGAGTTTGATGGACCAAGTTTGGTTATATGTTACTGTCCTTGTATTAACCATGGTTTTGACATGGCAAAATCAAATGAGCATATGAAACTTTGTGTTGAGAGTGGATATTGGAATTTATATAGATTTAATCCAAATAAGGAAAGGCCATTAACAATTGATAGCAATTCCCCAACAAAAGATTACAAAGAATTTTTGCTAACAGAAACAAGATATACAAACCTTATGAAAAAAGACCCAATTCATGCAGAAGAAATATATAATCAAAGTAAATTAGATGCACAAAAGAGATATAATAATTTGCAAAATATTCTAAAAAATCAAGAATAAAATTTGTATTTTTGCATAAATTAGTATTGTTAATTAAAAATATAAAAAAATATTTTTAATTTTAACAAATATGCCACAAAAAAATTGTGGCATTTTTTATTAAATAATAAAGGCAAAAAACCTGCAAGTCTTTTGATTAAAGATATTGCAGGTTTTTGCTCTAGTAAGAAAAATAATATTTAATAAATTTAATTACATATTTTTTCTTACACATATATCATGTGTAGATATATTTATTTTATTCAAGAATTTTAATTATTTTTTAAATATTTTTTAATTGTTTTTGCAATTTCATTTGGTGTGAATTTAAAATAATTTTCAATATCATTTTGCTTTGCACTTTTCCCAAAATTTTCAATGCTAAATTTTATACCATTTTTACCAATATATTTTTCCCATACATTGTCATTTGATGCTTCCAAACTAACTTTTAAAGTTGCTCTTGACAACACATCTTTTTTATATTTTTCAGGTTGATTTTCAAAAATTTCCAAGCAAGGAAAACTTGCAATAACAACTTTTATATTTTGTCCTTCCAAAATTGACTTTACATTTTGAGCAAGTTCAACTTCGCTTCCTGTTGCAAGTATTTCAACATCCCCATAATCACCAGCAATTATATAACCGCCAAGTTTTGCAATGTCAAAACTGTTATTTTGGTTTTTTAGTGTTTGCTTTGAAAGAATAAAACATGATGGATTTTTGCCAGATAATGCATTGTCATAACTTGCAAGCAATTCTACTATATTGCAAGGTCTATACACATTCAAATTTGGGATAAGCCTTAATGCACCAAGTTGTTCAACACACTGGTGTGTTGGACCATCTTGCCCCACTCTAAAATTGTCATGGCTAAACATAAACATTGAAGGAATATTCATTTGTGCACTCATTCTTATCGGTGGCAACATATAATTTGAAAATGCCAAAAATGTTGAGCAAAATGATGGATTCATCATATACAAAGTTATTCCGTTGCAAATTGCCCCCATGGAATGTTCCCTTACCCCAAAGTGAATATTTTTGCCACGTCTATTTTCGCAAGAAAAATCACCACCGCCTTCTATATATGCCTTTGTGGTAAGCGAAACATCTGCACATCCACCAACAAACCTTGGCATTTTGTTTGAAAGTTCTTTTAATATGACTTGATTTGCATCTCGCATTGCATAATCTTTGTCAATTTGTTCTTGCTTTAACAAATGTTGCATATTGATAGATTTATTATCCATATAGTTTACCAATTGTTTGAATAACTCTGGGCAAGCTTTTTGATAAACTGCAAAATTATTATTCCACTTTTCTATCAAATGATTGTTTCTTTCATTTGTTTTCATTATATGGTCTTTTATATCATCAGAAAGTTTGAATGAATCAGTAATTTGCAACTTTTCTTTTAAATCATCAAGGTCAGTTTTTGTTAATGGGTTTCCGTGAATAAGATTTGACCCGGCAAGTTTTGAGTTTAACCCAATTGTTGTTTTAAAAATTATAACAGTTGGTTTATTATTCGATTTTTTTGCTTTTGCAATTGCTCTTGTAACACAAAAATAATTGTTTCCGTTTCTGCATACAATAACATTCCAATTCATTGACTTAAATTTTTTTACAGGATTTTCTGCATTAGAAATATTAAGTTTGCCATCTATTGTTGTTCTATTACAATCATATAACAATATCAACTTGTTTAATTTCAGTGTTCCAGCAAGGCTTATTGCTTCTTGAGCAACACCTTCCATTAAACAACCGTCACCACACAAGCAATATGTGTAATTGTCAACAACTGGATATTTTTGTGCATTAAACCTTGACGCTACCATCGTTTCGGCAATCGCCATTCCAACTGCATTGGCAACTCCCTGTCCAAGAGGTCCCGTTGATGCTTCAACGAAATTTGTTGTGTTGTATTCAGGATGCCCCGGTGTTCTTGAATTTAGTTGTCTAAAATTTTTTAAATCATCTTCATTTAGACCAAAATTAAACATATATGCTGTGGCATAATACAAAGAACTCGCATGCCCACAAGAAAGAACGAATCTATCCCTTGGGAAAAACTTATGGTCTTTTACATCATAAAAATAGTGGTCCTTAAAGAGTGCGTACATAATCTCTGTTGCCCCAAGTGCCACTCCGGGATGACCACTATTTGCATTTGTTATCATTTCACAAGACATTGCTCTTAAATAATTCAAGCATTTCTTATTTATGTTCACAATATATTTCCTCCAAACACATTTTAATCTCGTTTTCTATTGTGCTTTTCTTTTTATTTCTTACATTTATTGTATATTTTGCCAAGTTTTCAAGTTCGGCATCTTTTTGCGTGTATGTCAACAAATTTGGAACTATAAACTCATCAACAAAACCAGTTTTGCTTTGCTTTGTTAATTTGTCTTTTGAAAACCTTATATATATAACTAACGAATTACTAAAATTGGTGTATTGGTTATCTCGCAAAAAATAATGACTTGGTATTGTTATTATTGAATTTTCAAATTCGGCACAACCTTTTATTGCTTTGTTCTCTTGCAATTTTAAATATTCAACCCCACAAAGTTCTTCCATATTTTTTTTGTTTTGCAATTGGTAATTTACATATTCATCGCCGTCCAAAAAATACGCTTCCAAAGAGCCCGCAACACTCTGTGCAATTTCTATATTATATTCATAGTTTAGCCCAATAATAACAACATTATTTATCATATACTAATATTAACATAAAATAATGTTTATAACAACACTTTTCTACCGATTTATTTTATTGTTAATTCTTTGCATGACGAAATAATTTCCATAAATTCTTTTTTTGCAGTATTTACATCCATATTAAAAGTTGCATTCATTGTGCCAAGATATTTGTCAGAAATATCAAACTCGGCAGTAAAGATATATGCATTATCATCTAACTTTTGTATGAAATAGAAAATGTTTTTGCCTTGTATTGTTGAAAATTCTTTTTGCTCTATAACATCGTCATATTTTTTTGTTTTGTCGATGACAAATTTGAATACATTTTTTGAAAAATAATTAACTCTTATAGAATTGTTGTCAAAAGTTGCTGTAAACAAATTTACTTTGTCATTGTTATCAATCATTACTTGCCATTTTTTGTCAATATTGAAATATATCTTCGTTTTATTGATTAAATAAAATTCATTACCAGAAAGCAAACTTGATTTATACATTTGCATAAAGTTTGCATTTGTATATGACCTTGATATTTTTTCGGCTTCATTTTGCAATGATTTGTCTTTTATTTCCTTTTTTAAACACTTTCCATATAATATTAAACTTGCCAAAAATAAATCTTGATTACGAGTTTGTGGAACTTCATTTTTCTTTAGTATATTAGAATAATCTCCAACAAAATCCAATGTTACAATATTTGATTTATCAATTTCTAATATCATATCCATCATATCTTTTTTGTAGTTAAGATTAAAGTTTTTTTGCATTGCCATATTTATGCAAACTTTTGCCAAAACATATTTTTTTGTCAAGAAAAAATACTTTGCATAATAATATTGCAAAACCCCAAATTCAGCATCGTTTTTGGCAACCAAGTATGCACTTTTTAGGCAGTTTTTTAATTCTTCAACATAACCATACTTTGCAAATATGTACATTGCTCTGTCATAATAAAGAAAGTTCATTGGCGAACAGTATATTGAATGTTTTATACATTCAATGGCCTTGTCAACATCTTCAAGTCCTAGGCAAACAGTTGAATAATTAAGATAAATAATACTTTCACCACTTGATAAAAAATGCTCCTTAAATTCAGGATGAAACATACAATATACATAAAAATCAAAAGTAGAATCAAATGATATAAAGTTTTGTGGCAAATCATAATACCAAAGTGCTTTATTAACATAAAACAATGCCATTTCATATTTTTTTTGGCTAATCAAAACATTTAATTTTTTTGTGTAATACTCAAAAAATGAAATGTCAATTTTTACCAAAATGTTTTTATATTGATTAAAAATTTGTATATCATGCTCACAATATTTTTTTAGTAATTTTGCAACATCGAGCTTTTCAAAATATTCTTCTTCAGTTTTTGTTTCTTCATTTAGGTATTCAGCCATACTTGCCGAGTCTTTTATTGCATCCCCACAAAAACTTTCTATTATCTCGTGTATATCTTTCATAGCATATATTTTAACATATTTATCAAAAGTTGTAAAACTTCACAACTAATATAATTTACTTTATAAAAAAAATCTATCAGCTTTTGCTAATAGATTTTTTATTTACTTTTTCGGCTTACTTGTATGATTTAATTTTTTTCTTTGTTACAATCATATAAACTACTGCACCTGCCAAGATAAGAACTGCAACACAGCAAGCAACAATTGCGATTATTTCACTTGTTTCAAGTCCATTATTTTCTTGTTCATTTACTGTGAATGTTCTAACAACTTCTCTCTTGTTACCATTCTTTTCTGCTGTGAATGTTACAGTGTAATCACCAGCTGATGAGATTGTGTATTCAAATTTACCTTCTTCATCTTCATAGTTATTCTTAACAGTTGTTCCTGTTGTTGTGTTCTTTACAACAATTTTGATTTCGCTTGTTGGAATAACTTCACCCTTTGAATCTGTGATTTTGATTTTTGAAAGGTCGATTGATAATTTGTCATCAAGTTTTACTTTTGATGGAAGAATATCATCATTCAAATTGATTGTTGGAGCAACCATATCACCAACTTTGATTGAGTAACTTACTGTTGTTGAGTTTTTCTTTGCTGACTTATCATAAGCTGTGTATGTTACTGTGTATTCTTCATTGTATCTTAATGTTACATACAATTTTGAATCAGATTCTGACTTTTTGAGTTCTTCAGCCATATCTTTTGCTTTGATTGTTCTTGAGTAAGATTTTGAAGAAATTACAATCTTTGAATCTTCCATATTGATTCCAGAAGTGTCACTTGCACTGAATACTGGAATTTTTACTACTGTATCTTTGTCGTAAGAAGCATTCAAGTTCCAATCAACAAAGATTTCTGGTTTTGTTGTGTCTTCAACAACAATTACAAATTGTTTTGTGTCAACAACTGTACTTACTCCGCCAACTTCTTTATTTAATGCATATTCAAGAGTGTATGTTCCAGCTTTCTTTGGTGTAAACAATTCTTTGTTACAGAAAGCAAGTCCACCCTTTACGTTAACGTTGTATGAATATTTTGTTGTTGCATCATCTTTTGGAAGAGTTGGAATTGGAAGCTCAACACTTTCGCCAAGTTCAAGTTTCCCATCATTGATTGCATCTGGAAGTTTGCTGAACTTTGGTTCTGCATCTATACTTCTTTCTGTTATTGTTGTGTATTGATAGATATTGATAAGGTTGTTACCTGCATCGGTAATTTGATAAATAATTTCATATTTACCTGCAAGAATTGCATTCAATTTTGCATTTGAAAGTGTGTAAGTGTTACCTGTACGCATAACAGTTGCATCAGTTACATCCAATTCTTGTCCGCTTGTGAGTTCTTTTGCAAAGATATCAACATTTACATAGTCAACCAAATCATCATCTACAACTAATGTTGGGAGTGTGATTTCTGTGTTTTGTTCATATGATGCTTCCAACTTATCAATTGACGTGAATGTTGGAGCAGCTGTATCTTTGTTATCTCTAATTAAGATTTCAACTTCATCAAATCCGTATTTAAAGCCATCGTATGAGCTAATATTGTCTGCTTTTACAATGTCCCCATTTTGTTCTGCACTTGTCATTGGAGCATCGTTTTCTGAAATTGCTCTAATTTTTACACTATTTGCACCAGCAACTTTGTTTAATGGAAGCTTGTACTTTCCGTCTTCATCAGCTTCAAGAACTGTCCATTCTCCATTGTTAAACTTGTACATAACATATGTGTTCAAGCTATCATCGTTCTTTGCACTTGCAACTGGTTTTGTGAATGTTACTGTGCTGTCACTTGACATTGAACGGCTGAAGTTTGTTTTGAATTCAACTGTCGGTTTGTCATCTGCTGTAAAATGGAAATTTGAATCAACTTTGAAAGAGAATCTTGTTGTTGTTTCGTTGCCTTGACTGTCTACTGCTTTGTAATACATTACATAGTTGCCATCTTCAAGCGTTCCACCATCAATTTGATTTTCTCCAAGAGCACCTTCAACATTAAACACGATATCTTTTGCGAATATATCTTCAACATCTTTTCCTTCTGTTGTATAGATATCCTTTTCTGAAGATGATGAGTTGTCTTTTCTAATGTATCTTGAAAGTTTAAGGTCACTTAAATCTGTGTCACCTTTATCTTTTGCAAAAATTGCTTTCATTACAATGTTTTTGCCACTTTCATAATTTTGTTGAATCTTGTATGATACATCTTTGATATTTTCTGTGCTTTGTTTGTTATATGGATCTGCAACGACAATTTCTGGAGCTTTTGTATCTTTTACGCCAGTAATTGAGAAATCTCCTGTTGCTTCTTTTCCAAGAGCATCTTTTACAGTGTACTTAAATGAATAAGTTGCATTCTTTGCATCATAGGTTTTTCCATCAATTGAGTATGACTTCTTTGCTGTAAACTTTCCATCTTTTATTGTTTGAGCTGTTACATCTTTTAAGCCGTCACTTGTTTGAAGTTGAACTGAAACTGTATAGTATACAGGAGTTTCAACACTACCCATTTTACCTACTACTGTTGGGAGTGTTAATTCTGTTCCTATTTCTGCACTTGTTGGTGCCGTTGTTGAATATGAAAAAGTAAGTTTATAATCTTTTTTGTATTCCTTTTCAAAAACAGTGTCATCCAAAACTTCAAATTCTTTTGTTACAGTGTTCAAGAATTCGCCGTTTTTTGTTCTTGCTGTGTATTGAACAGTATACTTACCTAATTCCAATTTGTCATAGTTAAGTTCACCGGTTTGACTATTGAATTGCAAATCTTTGTGTGATGGTGACGATACTTTTACTTCTATATCATTTTCAACTTCAACTACATCATCAGCAAATTTTACTTCTGCTGTTGGAATATATATTTTGCCTGTGTATGATTGATATACATATTTTGGTAAAATTCTTTGAGTGTTGTCTTTTACAACAATTTCATTTTCACTCTTTTGACCTTCAACAATATATTCAGCTGAATATGTTTTTGCATCTTCGCCCAAGCCTTCTGTGTAGGTGTATGTGATTGAGTAATTACCAATTCTTTCAACCTTGAATTTACCTTCACTAATCTCAACTTCTTCTCCAATTGGGCTTATAACCTTGATTTGAGAGCCAGAGAGTTCTGTTTCTGTTGAACCCAAAACAAATTTTGCTGTTGGAATTGTGAATGTTGAACCAATTATGGCTTTTGTTTTTGAACCATCAACTTTAAGATATCTATATTCTGATGTTGGAAGTTGTTCTGCGAATACAAATGTGCCATTATTGTTTGTGTTTTTATTATCAACTAAAGCGACTACCCCTGTGCCAACTACTGATGCTGTAGATGTTGCGAGTAATGCCAATGCGCATGCTTTCTTGATTGATTTTTTCATTATTATGCTCCTATTCTAATATTAACAAATAGAGTGTATACTATAACAAATTTTTTGTCAACGAATTAACAAAAAAATTTGATTAACTTTAAAATTTTGCCCACAAAGACTATATCACCTATTCCATTTGTCAGTATTATTGTTTGATATAATTCAAAAGATATCGTGTCTTATTTTGTCAAAATAATTGTTTGTTTGTAACAAGAGCATATCAAATACGCAAAAAAGAAGAGCTCAAACTTTGAACTCTTCCTCTTTCCTTTATCTTTAGTTCCCACAAGGTGTGTTGTTTGAGCAACCACAGCAAGAAAGTAATAAAAGTAAGAATATAATATTCATACAATCACCACCGAATAATGTTGAGTTGTCGCAACCACAAATTGAAAGCAAGAACATAAGCCAAACCAAGTTGCAAATGCAATTGTTTCCACCATGTGTCATATTGCCAAGTCCACCAAAAATGTTCATCTATGTACCCTCCAAAAGAATTTTATCTTATATGTAAATTATTTTATCTTTTGTACTCTGTGATTTTTTCTTTTGTCATATCATAATATGAGCATTATTCAAATTTGTTACATCAATTACATTTTTTCTAATATTGCATTTTTGAGATTATCAATTCCAATATTATTTTTGGCAGAAATATATATGCCGTCCGTTTTGTCTTTTGTTTCAAGTTTATCGCATTTGTTATATACTTTTATCACCGGGCTTGTGATTTTTAGGTCATTTAACACCTTGTTTACCACATCAACTTGTTCTTCATAATAAGGATTGCTTGCATCAATTACATGCAAAATCAAATCAGCGTCTTTTGCTTCTTCCAAAGTTGCCGAAAAGGCATCAATCAAGGTGTGTGGCAATTTTGAAATAAAACCAACAGTGTCGGTTAAGACAAACTTATTCCCTTCATTAAGCCAAACAGTTCTACTTGTTGTATCAAGAGTTGCAAAAAGTTTGTCATCTGCATAAATTGACGACTTTGTAATGAGATTTAAAAGTGTACTTTTCCCCGCATTTGTATAGCCGACAATTGCGACTTTAAAAATAGGGTTTTGCTGTCTTGCCTTTCTTTGAACTTGCCTGTTTTGTTTTACCCTTTCAATTTCTTTTTCTAATCTTATGATATTATTTTGAGCAATTCTTTTGTCAAGTTCAAGCTTTGTTTCGCCGGGACCACGCATACCAACACCACTTCCGCCAAATCTTCCACTTGTGCCAGAGATGCCAGAAAGTCTTGGCAAATTGTATTTTAGTTGAGCAAGTTCAACTTGCAATTTGCCTTCTCTACTTTGTGCCCTTTGTGCAAATATGTCCAAAATAAGAGTTATTCTATCAATAACCTTAACTCCCCAAATATCTGATAAATTTCTCACTTGAGAACCTGAAAGTTCATAATCAAAAACAACAACATTAATTTTGTTTTTTTCAAGTTCTGTTTTAATTTCTTCTATTTTTCCACTGCCAATCAAAGTTGCCGGAGTGACTTTTCTTACCATTTGAAAATCTTGCCCAACAACATTAAGTCCAGCCGTTTCACACAAACTTTTTAATTCTTTTAGTGACAATTCAACATTTTCTTTATTTGAAAAAGTTACGCCAACCAAATATGCATTTTCAATTATTTTTTTTGTTTCTGTGAGCATAAAATCACCACCTTTATTTTCATTATATCACATAAAGAAAGCAGTTACAAATATTTTATGTTTTTAATATCAATTCCAAAGTATTTGTGTCAAATAATGCATATTTTGTTTCAAAGTCGGTTGTTATTATTTTTAACTTCCAAAAATATCTTATTTTTGTATCATACCCCTTTGCAATTGTTAGATAACATTCAAATTTACATTTGTTATTTAATTTTTTTAATAAATATTCTTTATATTCATTTATGCTCTTTTTTTGTGCATCTTTATATGAAAAATTAAATAATTTTGTAATACATTTTAATTGATAAAAATTATCATCAAAAATTTCTATATTTATTAAAAATATATTAAGATTTTTATCACATATTTTTATATCTTCAATATAACTATTTTTAAATGGATTTTTTCTTAATTTACATCTTTTTATTTCATTATTTATATTGATATTAACAAACAAAAAATTTGTGTCTATATCTTGCAATAACAATTCAACTTCCAGCAAAGAATAGTCAACATTCTTTGTAGGGTTTCCATCATCATTAAAAGGTTCTTCTCTTTTGCCAAAAGAGAATTCTGCCTTTATGTAGTTGTTTTTAAAAGTATAAAGTGAAGTTTGAATTTGAGAAAAAACTTTATTTTCATCTATTTTTGTAATTGTGAAATTTTTTATAAAATATGCAAACGAAAAAACAAAAAATAACAATATTATAGCTAATACTTTTTTCATATATTATATATATTCAAAAATATTATTTATAGCATAAAAAAATCTAACCGAATCGGTTAGAATTTTTGTTTTATCTTTCATGGTCAAAAGTGTTTGGTTTGCTTAATTTGTCAATATCTTTCATACTTACTTTTAACATATTATTGATAAATGGAGTCAAACTTGTTGCATTATAATTATCATGAAGGAATTTGTTTACAAGTGTTGAAATTGTTTCACCGTTTGTTACTTTTATTGATTGTTCATCTTTAAAGATATCCAAGATTATTGATTCTCTTAATGTAAGCAATGAATTTGCAAACTTGTTGGCTTGCAACTCATCAGAATCTTCTTTTTGAGCAATCAATTTGTTAAGGTCTGCCAAAAGTTGATTTACATCAAATTGTTTATTATTTTCATAATAAGCAAGTATATCTTCAACAAACAAGTGTCTACGTTGCATTCTTGCATACACTTTTCCTGTTTTGTTTGCATAACCACTCATTATAACAACTGATTTTGCCATATAGTTTTTGAATGCCTTGATAATGATTGTATCAATATATTTTCTTGCATTCTTTTGTGTTAATTCAACTTCTTTTGTTGTTGGTTCTACTGGTTTTTCTTCATCTACAACAAATGTAAAGTTTGTTGGATAATCATAATTTGCAATATATGGAGGAGTTTGATTTAGTTTGATGAAATAATCATATTGCCCATTTTCTTTTTGTGCAGTAGTAGTTTGGGCTATGTTATCGGTTTTTAATGATTCCTTGTCGTTATCTTGGTCTTGTTTTGATGTGGTATTTTCATTTTCGTCAACTGAGCCAGCTTCTTTTTCTTGAAGTTTTAACTTGCTTCCAAGCAAAGCATCTTCATAAGTTGTTGGCTCGCTTGCATATGCAAAACCACATTTCTTTGCGTTTGAAACAACATCTTGTATTGAAATTCCCATTTTTTTCAAATTGTATATTGCAGATTTCATTCCAAGATTTGCCAATTGTTTTAATTTGCCAGAACTTGGTTCAAGTGCTGAAAGTACATTTGACAATTGCAATTTTAAAGCATTTTCTATGTCGTTGTTATTTTTTGTGTCGCCATAGTTTATTGCTCTTGACATAAGAATATCAGCATAAAGAGTTGCAACAAGCATTTCTTTTGAAGTTAATTCAATCTTATCGTTTTTTGCAAAGTATCTTACTGTTGCAAATATAATTTTGTCCAAAATTTCTGTGGCTCTTTCTTGTTGAGAAACACCATACTTTGATTTTGAAACCGAGTTCAAGAATTTTGTTATCTTTAATTTACCTTTATATCTTATTGGGGCTTCAGTTTGTTCCTTGTGCAAGAATTTTCTACACATATTTAAAACACGATGTGCTTTGTCTTTTAACATTGCAATAATCTTTGAACCATTTTTGTATACAATGTGCTTCTTTGCATAATCAAGTTCTTTGATTTTGATTTTGTATGTGTTTGAAATATTTTCAAGCAGACTGTTGTATGTTGAGAAAGTTGTGTTCCCTGCAAACAAGCTTTTCTTTTTTGAAGCATATGTATCAATAAATGGTAATCTTAACCCTTGATTGAATGAGTTTGGTGCTTTGAGGGCATAGCAAGAATACTTTTGATTTCCGCCATCTTCATTAAGTGCAACCAACTTTTCATTTATATTACAATTTATTGCTTCATTATTGTTCCAATCGTCAAGTGTTTTTACACCAGAGTTTGCAACAAATGCTATATTTGAAGATTGCATTCTTGTGATAATATCTTTGTAGTTGCTATCTTTTTTGGCAAGCAAGAATATTGCATCTTCACCCGTTTTTTCATATTCTTCAACATCTTTAAGCATTTCTTTTGTTAATCTTGATTTGTCAACATTTAACATAATACTCACCTCTTTGTCTTAATATTTTACAATGTATTTTACCACATTATACAAATAATTTCAATACCCTTTTATCTGGAAAGTTCCATTTCTTCATACTTGTTTTGTTTTTGTTCTTGGGTTTTGGATTGTTCTACTTTTGATTTTCCATTCAATTTATCTTTGTCAAGTTCGTTAATATAGGACATAACTCTCAAATATTTCCCCATTTTCATTCCAAACATTAATTCCTTGTCCAATTGAATTTTTAGATTTGGTTTTAATGGATGAGGTACGCCCGAATCTTTTACTTTTGCCGGCT
Source organism: Christensenella sp. UBA5893 (assembly GCA_002431905.1). Classification (GTDB taxonomy): domain Bacteria; phylum Bacillota; class Clostridia; order Christensenellales; family UBA1242; genus UBA5893. The sequence goes on from DJER01000028.1 coordinate 50,055, forward strand.
GAGATACCTTTTGGACAGGTGGAATTTTATCGCCTGCCACCGATTTCCCTTTTCCAGAGTTTTTGCCTTTGTTCTTATTCCCACCACCGTTGTTTTTATCGTCATCTTTTGGTTTTGAATCAGATTTTGGTGGCATTGGTTTCTTTTTCTCTGGTTCTTTTGGTGCAACAACCAAGCTTATACTTTTGAACTTGTCTTTAAACAATTTAATAAATTGCTGATTTACTTCTTCCATCTGTTTTTTGTATTCTTGTGGAAGTTTTTCTGCATTTTTATATAGAACCTTATCCAAAATATCTTTCACTTTTTGCCAATACTTTGGGTCAAGTTTATCAACAGGAATTTTTAAAATTTCTTTTTTAAAAATCTTTAAGATTTCATTTCCACTTTCACCACTTGCTTTCAAAATTTTTAGCACATCTTGAATATACTTTTTGTTTTGAGTCATAAATGGTGCACTCATAGCCTTTAGTTTTTCTTTTTTACCTATGAGCAAAGTTTCAAATTTTAACGCTGAATTTTTTATATCTTTGCCTTGGCTTTCATCTTTTGTTACGAGATTGAATGCCTTTCTTAATTTATCTAAAAAGTTATTATCGTTTGCTTCGGAATAATTTATCAAAAAAGTGTCAAGTTCTTGTTTTTCGTCATACAAGTTAAAACTTTCCAACAAATACAAACTTGCATACTTTTTGTTATTTGTCGCATCAATAGTAAAACGAAATTTTAATTTATAAGTATTGTTTGGAGTACAAAGTTCACACAACGCTTCGGTGTCTTTGTATGATGTTAGCATTTTTTTTGCACTGACCATTTCTTGAACTGTATCTTGCGACACAACATACTTGTCATTATCATTAAAAGTTCCAACAAGACCTTGAGACATTGCAAGGTTCTCTCGCAAAAATCTTTGATAATCTGTCATATGTACTCCTTTTTTCTATTTTACTACATTAAATGCTGTTTTGCAATATTTTTATTTGAGTGACAAGTTTTCCAACTTTTGTTGTTGATCATGCTTTTGAAGTTCGCAAATCATATCATCCAAATCGCCATCAAGGAAGGCGTCAATTGAGAATACTGAATAGTTTATTCTATGGTCAGTGATTCTTCCTTGTGGGAAGTTGTATGTCCTTATTCTTTCGCTTCTGTCACCTGTTCCAACTTGGTTCTTTCTATTTTGAGAATACTCGGTGTCAATTTGAGTTTTATAGTAGTCATATAGTTTTGCCTTTAACAAATTCATTGCCTTTTCTCTGTTCTTTATTTGCGACCTTTCGTCTTGGCAAGTCACAACAATTCCGGTTGGAAGGTGTGTCATTCTTATTGCACTATCAGTTTTGTTAATATGTTGACCACCTGCACCACTTGAACGATATGTGTCGACTCTTAAATCTTTGTCTAATATTTCAAAATCAACTTCTTCAATTTCTGGAAGAACAGCAACAGTTACTGTTGATGTATGGACTCTTCCTTGAGATTCTGTTTCTGGAACTCTTTGTACTCTGTGAACACCACTTTCGTATTTTAACTTACTAAATGCATCTTTCCCTCGAATTGTCAAACTGCATTCCTTAAGTCCACCAAGTTCTGTTTGTTCAAGTTCATTTACTTCAACTTTCCAACCATTTCGTTCTGCATATCTTACATACATATTCATAAGAGTGTTTGCAAAAAGTGCAGCTTCTTCACCACCTGCGGCGGGACGAACTTCAATAATAACGTTTTTATCATCATTTTCATCTTTTGGCAAAAGCAAAATTTGGATGTGACTGTTTAGTTCATCAATCTGTTTTTTTGTGTTTTCTATATCTTCTTTGAATGCTTCAATCATTTCTGGGTCGGTTTCGGTTTTTACAACTTGTTCACTTTCTTCCAAATTCTTCATAAGTTTTGCAAGTTTGTCATGGCATTCAGCAATTTCTTCAATGCTACTTCTTTCCTTTACCAATTTTTGCCATTCTTTATTGTTGGCAATGATTTCAGGATCAACTACCAACTTTGTGAGTTCATCATATCTTTGTTTAATTTTTGCTGTTTGTTCTAACATTTTTCTTCCCTTTTGTTTTTAATTTTGCAATCATTACTCTGTCATTATTTGAATAATCTTTTATGCATTTTATGTCTTCAAAATTTTCACTTAAAAGATTTGCCACTTCTTGTTTTTGGTTGTATCCAATTTCCAATAATAGCATACCATTTTTTGTTAGGTAGTTTGGAGATTGACTTGCCAACTTTCTATAAAAGTACAAGCCGTCTTTTCCGCCATCCAACGCCAACTTTGGGTCATAATCTTTTACCTCTATATCAAGACCATTTATTTCATTTGATGGAATATATGGTGGATTACTTACTATGATATCAAATTTTTTAGTATTTTTCAAGTCGTCAAACATATTAGATAAAACAAAATTTATCTTTACACCATTATTTTGAGCATTTTGTGTTGCAACAAGCAATGCTTTTTTTGAAACATCCACCGCAGTAAAGTTTGCATTAACATTTTTTGCCATACTTATTGCGATAATTCCACTGCCTGTACACATATCCAAAACATTCATTTTGGGCTTGCAATATTTTAGAGCATTCTCAACCAAAATCTCGGTATCTTGTCTTGGCGATAGGACATCTTTTGTAACGATAAAGTTATATCCATAAAATTCCGTTCTTCCAAAAATTTTTGTAATTGGTTCACCCTTTATTCTTCTTTGCACACATTTTTCTATCTCTTGTGCATCTTTTTTTGTTATTTTTGTTGTAAGCAAAAGTTGTGAGCGTTTTATATTAAGGACTTCGCATATCAAAAAATCGGCTTCGCTTTCATCCAAAATCCCAGCAGACTTTAACTGCTGTTTTACATTGCCATATACCGATGAAAAACTTACTTCATCATCTAAAAGTTTGTTTGTATCCACAATTCCTCTCTTGTTTGATTTCATAAGCAATAATTCTTGGAATGCGCAATCTGCAATTTCTAACTCTGTTTTTGTTGGCATTTCAACAATTAAAAACTCAAAAATTATTGGCGTTTTGTTTAACCAATTATACTTGGAATTTTCAAGTAAATAAAGTATTTCATATATAACACAAAAACAAATTATACTTATCACAAAATTTACAAGAATTTTCCAAATACTGTCACTGCTAAATCCCAAAAGTGCAAGCATTATGTTTGAAAACATAAATGAACATAAAATGTAATTTAGGTAGTTTGTTGGTTTGTATAGGTTGTTATTTGAATTTAACAAATTTATGCAACCATTGAACCTATAAAATTGTCTAAAAGCAAGAACATATCTCACTGAAAGCAAAATTAAAAATAGAATAAAGTTCTTGCAAGTCCCCACCATAAATCTATTCAAGATGATGCTTTTTGTATAGCCAGTAAATAGCACCGAAAGTGCCATTGGCAAATACCCAAATAAAAGTATGCTACAAGTTATTGCCAAAACGAGCACAATAACTTTCATCACTGTTTTTGTTGTCACATTCAAACCTTTTGATATGTTTTTTACAGCACTCGCATTTGAATATAAAAATGGCATTTTTATTAGGTTTTTAATAAAAAAGTATGTGCCAAAAATAAGATATTCAAGTCCTCTTAAAATTGGAATATTATTAAAAATTACCTTTGCCTTGTTCTTTTTTGAAACAAGGTAATACTTACCTTTTGTGTCGACATAACTTTGTGCCATATTTTTGCCACAATAAAAACTTGCTCCATACAAATTGGGCATTGAATATACTTTTTCCATATAATAAGTATGGCCAAAATTTAACATTTAACACATAATAAAAGCCACTAACACAGTGGCTTTTTGGGTTTACATTATTAAATATTGTGTGTTTTCTTAAACTTGTCAACTCTTCCGCTAACGTCAACAATTTTTTGTTTGCCAGAGAAGAATGGATGGCATTTGTTACAAATGTCCACTTTAATTGTATCCCCATGAACAGCTGAGCCTGTTTTGAAAGTGTTTCCACAAGCACAAACAACTGTTACTTCATGATAATTTGGATGTCCTTCTGTTTTCATTTCATTTCACCTTTTAATTAGATTTTTTACTCTTGTAGCATAACATAAACTAACAAAGATGTCAACACAATTCAATAACTATTTTAAACTGTATGCCAAGTTTTCTATATCACCTGCACCCAAGATTAAAACATCATACCCTTGCATTGTTTTTTCTTGTATTTTTTCTTTTGCAACCAAGTATGACGCATAATATTTACAATTTTTGCCCATTGATTTTAATGCTTTGTAAAGAGCAAATCCACTTGCCGTTTTGTCAAACTTTTCACGTGCTGAATATGTCTTTATGATATGTAATTCGTTAACATCATCAAAGCACTTTAAAAACTCATAAAAAAGTGTTTTTGTTCGTGAATATGTGTGCGGTTGAAACACAACCAATATCTTTTTATCCGTACATTTTTTGAATGTTTGTACTGTTTCTTTTATTTCTGTTGGATGATGTGCATAATCGTGAACAACAAAAGGGTTCTTTTTTATTATTTCAAATCGTCTTTTTATATTTAGTTGTCTACCCAACCCTATTTTTACATATTTTTTTGGAATATTTAGTAGCACACATACACCAATTACTGCAAGTGAATTTATTACACTATGCTTTCCATAGCACCCCAAATCAATATGAGCAAAATACTTATTGTTTACATATGCATCATAAGAATATTTACCATTTTTTAATGTTATATTTTTTGCTGAAACATTTTTATTGCCAAAGCCAAAAGTAAAGTTTTTTTTATTTTCACTATCAAAGTTTGAAACAGTCAAACTTGAGTTTTTTAAAAATTTATCATAAGAAAGCTTTTCATTGTCAAAAGATTTAAAATAATCCAAATGCTCGGGTTCTACATTCAAAACGACTCCTATTTTTGATTTTAGGTTTAAAAAGCAATCATGATATTCGCATGCTTCAGTAATAAAGTAATTTTTGTCACCACTAACAAAACCAAAAGCACTGCCATTTATTATTCCACCAATATGAAGTGTTGGATTCTTTCCTGCAACAAATAAACAATTATATATCATTTCAGTTGTACTTGTTTTTCCATGTGAACCGGCAATTGAAATAACGTTATCAAATTTTTGTGAAATAAGTCCCAACAATTCGCCACGAGAAAGCACCTTTTCCCCATTTTCTTTTGCATATTTTAATTCAATATTGTCTTCTTTTATTGCATAATTGTATATAACGATATCAGCATTTGCAAGGTTTGATTTTTTGTGACCAATAAACACTTTTATTCCAAATTTTTCCAGGTCATCTGTTATCTTTGATTTGTGAGTGTCGCTACCTTGGACAGCATATCCACAACTTTTTATATAAAAAGCAAGAGCCGACATACTTATCCCACCGATACCGATAAAATGAAATAACAAATTTTTCATATAAAAATATATGTAAATTTATTATACTATGTTCACTCAAAAATCTTGTAAAATTATTTGCGTATAACTCAAAATTGTGATATAAATATATTAGTTACAAAAAAGGAGATTCATTTTATGAACATTACAGAAGTAAGAGTAAGACTTGTAAACAAAGAAGATTCAAAATTAAAAGCAGTTGCTTCAATGACAATTGATGGTTGTTTTGTAATCCACGACATCAAAGTTATTCAAGGAAATGAAGGTTTGTTTATTTCTATGCCTTCAAGAAAAACTCCAGAAGGTGAATACAAAGATATCGTTCATCCAATCAACACAGAAACAAGAGAAGCAATCAGCAAAAAAATAATCGAAGCATACGAACAAGAATTAAACAAAGCTGAGTAATTAAGTAAAAAAAGTGCCACATCATATGATGTGGTATTTTTTATGCTATAAATGTTTTTAAAATAAAAAAAGAGAGAACGGCAAAACTAAAAAAACCTTTCTCTCTATAAGGAGATATCCATATGAAAAATGATATCTACAAACATAATTTCTTACGTTTGCCCCTTTAGTATATGACAATATAATATAAATGTCAATAGCTAATTTTAAATTCCTTTAGATTTTTTTATCAATTCCCTAAAATAGTTATCGACATTGGTCATTGCTTTATTTAATGCCATTGTGAATCTTTGCATAATCAGTTGGTCATATTTTATTTCAACAACCTTTTGTTTTGACAATGCCAAGACATCAATACCTAGTTCTTTTACCATTTCTTGACATATTACCTCGCCAAGCAATATTTGATAATTGTCGTTATTTATTCCCATTATTTCCAATAAATCTGGGTAATAATCACTAAAAATCACACTATCATATGCATAGTTAAAAAACAAACTTAACTTTGTTATTGAGTGTTTGTTGCCATTTGCCCCAGCCAAGAACAACCATTTGTATGACAATTCAATATTTTCTGGGAGTGCGGGGTTGGAATGTTTAAACCAATAAGAAAGCAAATCTTGAGCAACAACATCCCCCATAACTGCTTGCTCACATTGTTTTAGATACTCATTGGCATAAATATCTTCTATTTCAATAGAGCCTTTTCCATATGTCATTTTTGCAATTGTTGCTCTTCGCTTTAAAAATTCGTTTCTATAATAATCAACTGTGTCTTCCCTATTATATGTTAAACCTTCAACTTGTTTTATAATTTTCATAATAATCTCCAAAACTATTCAAGATTATTATAACAAAAATTATTGAACAATACTACTAGATTTTGATGTCTTTTTTGAACTTTTTTGCTTTTTGCCTTTTGCATCAAGATAGTAACCACTTATCACCATTTCAAAATACGGATAAATGAATACAAAGAAAACAAACAAAGATATGATAATTGGAACAACAATACCAACCCAATTTGGAACACTTGCAAAATAGTTTAATATAATCATTAAACAAGAGAACACAAGGTCAACGACCAAAACAAAAAATGCTTCCATAAGATAGACCAAAAACATTTCAAGCCTTTTGCCATAAATCATTTTTTTGCTCTCTTTTAGGCACTTTGTTGCAGAATATGATGGGTTGTCTGCCATAATATATGGTGCAAAACTAAAATTCAATCCACAAACTATCCCTGGAAAAATAAAAAGAATTGACCAAAGACAAATTAAAACAAGACTACAAATTTGCATACAAAAACAAGAAATACATCTTTTATAATATGAGAACACACCTTCAACTTTTATTTCTTTTCCTTGAATGCTATTTGTTACATTGTTTTTAAATCCTACAAGTGCAAACGAAAATACAAAAAATGCAATAGCAAAACCAAATAATGGAAAAAGCATACACAAAAAGACACTAACCCACATTACAAAACTTGACAACAATACATCAAAATTGCTTTGATGAAAAATCTCATTTGTTTTTTGCCATAAATAATCATTTTTATTTTTCATAAACTTTCCTTTTTGTAAGTATTTGCAAAAAGAAAAATTTTAGTCAAAAAAATATGCACAAATCTGTGCATATTTTTTGTTACATAAGTGGCGAAAATAGTCTTAATATTGCTTGTGCAAACTTGCTGGACAAAAATCTTCTTTTGTAAGTTTGTGTTGTAAACAATTCGCTATTTTCCATATCTTGGCAAAATATTTTTTTATTTTTGTTCACAAAATCTTTACCATACAAAACTGCTGATATTTCAAAATTTAGTGCAAACGACCTATTGTCCATATTGCATGTCCCTATTGCAACTGCCAAATCATCGACCAATATCGTTTTTGAGTGAATGAACCCCTTATATAGATAAACATCAACGCCAACATCAAGCAATCTTTTTATATAAGAAAGTGTTACATAGTAAACAAATTTTTTGTCGGGTTTCTTTGGTATCATAATCTTTACATCCACACCACTTTTCTTTGCCAAAATAACTGCTTTAATAAAAGTTTCATCAGGTATAAAGTATGGTGTTTGAATATACACTCGTTTTTTTGCAAGATTTATCATCTTAATGTAAGCATCTTCAATATTTCTATCGTTGCTTTCGGGTCCACAAGTTATTATTTGGACACCGACATCACCTTTGCTCATTAGTGAGTCTTGCACAAAATAACCTTCTTCCACAAGTTTTTTTGCATCAAGACGTTCTTTTTTGACACACCTAAAGTCATTAAAGAATACATTTTGCAAATCCCATACAGCCCTGCCTTCAATTCTTATGTGTGTATCTCTCCATGGCGAAACCTTTTTTACCATACCCATATGGTCATCACGAATATTTATTCCACCGGTGTATGCAATTTTGCCATCAATTACAACAATTTTTCTATGATTTCTATAGTTAATTTTTAGGTTTATAAGTCTTATTCCTATAAATGGAGGAAAGAATTCTGCAACTTCACCCCCATATCTTTTTAGTTTTCTAAAGAATCTTCTTGGTGTTCCAAGGCATCCAACAGAATCGTATATTAGTTTTACTTTTACACCACTTTTTGCCTTTTCAAGCAAGATGTTCATTATTTCTTTTCCCACCTTGTCATCGGCAAAAATATAATACTCAATATTTATTGAACTTTTTGCGTTTTTTAAATCTTGCTTTAGGTGTTCAATTTTTTCTTCTCCGCTTGTAAACACTTCAACTTTGTTATCTGTTGTAAATGCACAGTTGTCATCACTTTTTATGAAATTGATTAAATCGTATGCATAGTCGTATTTTTCATTTTGGGCTTTTAGTGCCTTAAAATTTACTCTTTGCCACGATACGAATTTGTAATAATCGCTTGTATATCTTTTCCTTCGATTGATAAGTCGTCTTGTCCTGAGGCTTAGACCACCGCCAAATAATAAATACAAAACGAAACCAATAACCGGCAAAAATGTTAAGACAACAAACCAACTTAAAATTGTGTTGGGCTGTTTTCTTTCAGCCATTACCATTGTAAACAAAAATATAAAGTTTAATATAAAAATTGTAATTAAAATTATTGCCTCTACGCTCATATTATTCCTTTTTAACAAAAGACGGAAACTTTATCCGTCTTTTGTAAAGATTTTAAAACTATTTGCTTTTTGTGCATGTGTAAGTTGCAATGCTTATATCAACCAATTCTCTGCTTGAAGTTAATATTCTTGCATAAACCACTATTGTTACATTCCCATTATTCTTTGTGTTATACGAAACAGTTATACCATTTGCACCTAATTCAACAGATTTTACCAAATTGTTTGAATCTGTGAGTTTGTATGCATAATTTATGTTATCAAAGTTCACAAGTGAAACTTCATATGTTTCTACTTCTGCAGAAACAATTTTTGTTTCAGTTACTTCAATATTGCTGTTTGTGTTATAAACTATAACTTTAACACTGCCAATACTACTTGTGGAAATAATTACATTGTCCTTTCCAAATACATTGTAATAGTATTCAAATGTAAATATGCAATATAAATCGCCACTTGATGGTGTTTTGCTAACTTCATAAGTATATGTTGTTGTATTTGTCCCATCGTTCTTTCTTTGTTCAATTTCTTCATAAGTTATTGAATCTCCATAGATGTCAACAAAACGTACAAATTGAGCAATTTCTTTGGCAAGTTCATCGTTAGCATTCAACGAAGCCCAATCATATACTTTTTGAGTTTGCCCTTCACCAACTGTAACTTCTTTTTGAGGTATTTCTTTTGCAAGAATTACATCTGTTGATGAAACATTTAATTTTACTGCACTACCATTGGTATATCTATCGCTTGTCATCTTATAATCGGTCAAGGTTGTTGTTCCATATTCTATACTTATTGACTCGCTTGCTGTTATTGATAAAGCACTTGAATAATCCATATCTAATATATTTGTTCTATCTTCGCCATTGACAAAGTATATTTTGCCACTTGTTTGACCATTAAAGTAATCAAGAACTTTTTTGCCTGACCAATAGTTGTTGTTTTTGTCTTTTACTTTAAACAAGTTTAGTATATCAGATATCTTGGCTTTTCCATTTTCAACAACTAACATGCTTGAAGTTTTTTCTATATCTTGAATTTCAGGTTTTCGGAATGCCAATTTGACTGTTGAAATTAATTGTTTGGATTTTTGACCATATTTTACATATATATCAATTTCCAAATAGTTTTTAGCCAAATCAAATTCGCTGTCAAGTTCAATCATACCTGTATCTTTGTTTATTCTTGCGTATTTATCAATTACTGTGTCGGTTGAATGAATACCAAATGCCAATCTTCCAGAAGTGTTATTTCCAGTACTGTCAACATTGTTTGGTAAGTATAAATCGTCTTCGCTATAAACTATTGCATTTGAATATCCCGGATTTAACATAAATGCATTGTCTGTACTTGATATTCCTGCCCATGCGTTAAGGTCAACGTTTACATTTCCTTCTGCATCAACATTCCTGTAATTTACAAATTTTACAACATTTGAACCATAAGCATAGGTCTTGTCAACATCAACATATTTTAAGGTTACGTTTATGCTAACTGGATGTTCGGCATCACCCTTTGAATATTCGTCATCGTTAACATTTTTTGCATATGAAATATCAAAACGTATAGTTCTTTGTTGATATACAATGTTTGTTTGATTTATTGTAACTGTATTCCAAGTTTCGCCATTTTCAAAATCTTTTAGGTTTAATGTATACAACCCACCAGCTTCTGTAATAGCTTCATCATTTTGGGCACTTAATTCAAGTTTTATGTCTTTTAGCTTTCTTATATCGTCTTGAGATAAACCATTATTTATGTACATATCACCATCAGTATTGGCAATTCTTCCTGTCAAGAATGATGTGTATTCCCCACTCTTAATAATGCCTTGTCCAACAAGAGATATTGTTTCATTTCTTAATGAATCACCGCTTATTTTTAATGTTGAATTATTTTCAAAATATACAGTGATTTTATTGTTATCATAGTTGTCGATATTTCTAAGTCCAATCTTTAGAATTTGGTCTTTTATCATTTGAAGAGAAATATCCAATGAACAATTATTTTCTTCAATTCTAATATACTTATCGCTTTCAGTGATAATTGTCGCCTCATTTCCAACAAGATAATAACATACTTTATCTGGATTATCTTTGTCTTCTTCCAAGCAATATTTTGACAGTTTTATATTTATTGACTTAAGACTTGTTGACAAATATATTTTTCCGTCTGCGTCTCTTGGTTCACTTAATCTTCCCAAAGAATCCCACAATATCAATTGGAATGTATAGTTTTCTAGTGAAGTGATATCAAAAGTGTCTTGCAAGCTTGCAAATACCTTTCCAGATTTTGAATCCAAAATAGGTTCGCCTATTGCTGTGTCATTTATGATTTTATCTGTTGTTTTGTCTGCCATACGCAAACCAAAGGTTATTCCCATTTGTTCATTTGAACCAACGCCTGAAATATTATAATCAATTGCGACTGAATCACTCTTTTCAAGACTTCTTTCGCCAACTTTGATAGCTGATGACTTGTTGTCAATCACTTCAATAACATCCAATATATCAAAAGGAACTCCATCTCTTACATAAACCTTGTCATCAATTGTTTTTATTGTATAAAGTGCCTTTACAACACTTGGTATACTTAGTGTAATTGATGAACCGGCATACACAAGTTCAATTTTTAAAGTTCCCTCAACTTGTACTTCCGAAGCCAAGATATTTAAAGAATTAATCTTAAACTTGAGTTCATTTGGTTTTTGAGCAAAGTCATCAATGTATTGCTTGTTGCTGTCCATAAATGTAACTGATTTTATTACTAAATCATTAAGGTTAATATTTGCATCAATATCTTTTTCAAAGTTAATTGGAACAAGTACATTTGGACTTTGTTTACTTGCACCACTTGAATTGTTAATAACTTCCAAAATGTCTTCTTCAAAGAATGAAAGTGTACCCGAGTTATATATTGGATTATATATTGCACGTATTGTAATATAGTAATCAAAAGTATAACCGTAATCATCTTCGAACACAAGTTTGATTTTTACGTTTCCAAATGATACTTTGTCAAAGTAGAATGTCAATTTATCTTTGTCATCTAATCTATGTATCTTTCCATCGCCATTATCATCAAAATTCTTGGCTTGAGTTACCTTGAATAATGGAATAATGTTTCCGATTACACCATCACCATCATTTGCATGTTCAATATATATAAGATTATCGCCTAATGCTTTATCTCCTGATGTTGCAAAAGTTTTTGAATTTAACTTACTATTGTCATTTAAAGCACTAATTGTGCATGGATTTGTTTCACTGTTTTGAGAACCATCAGTATTGTGAAGGGTTAGGTTTTGGTAGTCGGCACTCACTTTGAAGATTAACACATACTCTTCACTGCTCTTGTCAATTGTAATTTTGAATACAACTTTTACATAAACAGGTTCATTTGGTGCACCTAATGCCAATATTTGATAATCAAGGTTTTTATCGCCTGCAGTTGATGCAATTGGTGTTACACGCAAGAATCCCTTTTTAGGTTCAACAGCTTGTGTAAAGTCTTCATCATAATATTCAAAAATGTCAGTTTGTTCAACAGTGATTTTTGACTCATTGTCACTCAAATCTTGAATTGTATAATAAGTGTTATTTGATTTTCTCTTTAAACCAGCACTAACATTATCGTATTTTGACTCTTCACCTTTTATTATATTTACTTTATTACCAGTTGAAACTTCAAAGTTTGTTTTTTCAAATTCGGCATCCAAAATTTCTTGTACATAGTAGGAATCAATTTCTACTGAATTGTCAGTTATAACCAATTTCCCTGCTTTTATTCCTGTGTTTGAGCCTGCAACTGTTGTGAAACTCATTTCGCTTATATTTGTAATCTTATATAACTTGTCGATATCACAAACAATTCCATTATATTTTAACTCAATTCTTGTTTGAATTGACAAAATTTGATAACTGATTGCACCTTTGATAGTGTCATCAAGTATTTCATCGCCATTTTCGTCATAAATTGTGAAGCCTTCAGTAATGTCTTTGTTTAATTTTGGTGTTGTCATTTGTTCGGTGTTTATTGCCTTAAAGTAAACATCAACCACTGAAGAAGCATTATTTGAAACAAATGAATTACTGTTTTGTTTTACGCTAACTCCAAAGAGTTCTTTAATTCCAAGATAATACTTTTTGCTTGTGTCTGTTAATGATGATGAGATTTTGATATTTAATCTTACCGTTTTTGTTGGTTCATCATTAGAGCCCAAGTAAATTAGTTCTGGATTGTTTTGGTCGTTTGGAGATGATGCATTGAAGTTATATTTATTAACACTCCATACTTTGCTTAGGTTATTTGATATTGTTACCAAATAATGACCTATTTCAAAATATTGTTCTTCAATTTTTAGATAAACTGCAAATCTTATTTCAGCTTGTTCTTGATTTATAACAAATCCAAAATTGGTGTCAAAAGCATAATATTTGTTTTCTTCAACAACTTCGCTATTGTTTACTTTTACTTCTGTTATATCTTTATCATAACCGCTCACTTTGATATAGACATTATCTTTGCTATATTCCAAATCTGCAGGATCTTGGCTTGCAATTTTTGTTATAACAAATCTTCTGTCACTTGCAAGTAAAGCTTGTTTGTTAAGATTTATTGTATCACTTTGAGCACCGTTATAATTGATATAGAAGTACTCACGAGCTTCATCGGTTGTTGCACTTTGTGTGCTTGATGCTTGTGGATAGTTTGTTTCAACTTTAAAGTTTGGATTTAAAGTAAACACAATATATGCTGTGAGAATCGTATATTCGTTGCCATCCAAAATGTTGATATATTCAATCCTGTATGAAACAACTGTTTTTTCAACAACAAGTGGCGTTGATATTGTTAAATCTAGACCATTTATTTCTGCTTTGTAATATTCTTTTAATGCAACTTCGGAAATAAGAGTAGCCCTAAATCCTGTGAAATTTTGTTGCCAATCTTCAACATTTTGACCAACAAGTACAAATGGTGACAAAAGTTCAATTTTGGTATTTGATTGAACCAATTTTATTGATACTTGACTTCCGCTGTCATTTGTTACCACATTATCGTTTGAAACTTCAAATCTGTTTGTTGATGAAATTTCTTGAGAATTTACTTTGTTTAAGAACAATTGAGGAGTCACTGTAAACTTGTATGTATTTGTGTATGTGATAGTATTTCCTTCAGCATCTTGTCCCAAATTGAATGATATTTCAAAAGTTATGTCAAATGCTTCTTTTACTGCACCAATTTTTATAACATTGCCATCAATCCATACATTTTCAACATAATCTTTGTTGCCTACAATTGATATTTCACTAATATCAAAGTTTGTTATTTCATCTGTAAAGTCGTTATCTTCATTTGAATATTTGTATGCTTTGAATGCTGTTTTGTCTATTGTTGAGTTATCTTTTAGGCTGTTTTCATTTGCTTTTACAACATAGTTTGATTGAACATTTACATTGATATCCAAAATTCTTCCGTAAATTGTATAGAACATTAATTTTGCAGACCAATTGTTTGTACATTCTTTTGTTGAAATTATGTATTTTTCTTGAGTCTTTTCTATTGTAATATGTTCATCTTTTGCACTTGCGTCATATGCATAGAATTGTAAAAGTGATGTAACGTCTGTTGTAATTGTTGAACTTCCGGTTGTAATAATTTTTTGAAGTCCATAGTTAAGGTCTTTTGTTTCTCCAGCTTTTATTTCAATATCTTTTATTGATTGGTCGCCTTCGTTTCTATATGCCTTTAAGGTAGGGATTTCACCAACGCTTACGTAATAATAACCCAAAAGACCTTCTGTTGATATTTTAACTTCAACACGAACTTGTTTGTTTCCATTTGTGTTGATATTCAACAATCCAGAGTTATTTCCACTGCTAAAGTATGCAAAACGTTTTGTATCTTGAGCTTCAAAGAACATCCCATCTATTGTTGTTGAATATAGAACTTTTGAAACTTCAAATTTAATGTCTGCACCTTTTGATGTTCCATTGTATTCATTATCATTAAGATAAATTGCAACTCTTCTTGAGTCTTGAGATTTGTTTGGTACAAAACTTTCTTGCTTTCCAAGTAAGTCAATAGAAACCTTACCATTATCTCCACTTGTCAAGTATTCTCTTTCAAACTCGCCTGAACTTGCGATAAGTGTTTGAGAATCAACTCTTTCCATATCACTTGTTCCTTCAAGATATGGATAGAATACTTTTAGATTTAATTCTTTTTCAATTCTTAAAACATAAGGAATTATCAAAGAAGACGATTGCAATGGGTTAAGATTTACAAAAATTGTAACATACTTAACTTTGCCTGCTGGAATTATTCTAATATTGCCATTTTCAAGCAAACTTGCATATTCGGCATCATTTGTTTGTAATGTATATTTTACGGAATCAGTTTCAACCAATTGAACACCAAAGCTTCCGTTTGTCAATTCTTCTATTGTATACTTAAACTTTTCACCATCATCACCTGTTGATCTTATTGAAGTGTAGTATCCGTTTTCAATAAGCCAATTTGAATCTAGCAAATTGATTAAATCAATGTCTGCAAGGTCGCCATATTCATAGTTTACAAAAGGCATATCAACTGGGAATAACATTACTTTAAATGTAAGGCTGTTACCATTTTCCAAAAGTACTACAATTGTTAGTTTGTTGCCATCATCAGTTGTTGATATAAGAGAATATCTTACACCACTAACTGTAAATGCTGTGTCTGTTTTGCTTACATAATCATTTTCTGTTATGCTTAAATCTTTTACGTTGCCGTTTGTATCAAATGTAAACATATCCTTTATTTTGTCAAAGTCGTATGTTTGATCATTTACTAATTTTAAGTAATATTCCCCATCATATAGAACCCAATCGCCGTTTGCATTGTTCATTTCAATATGTGGTGCAACATTTACTGTTATTGTCGCAATTTTGCAATCATTATATTTTACAATAATGTCAAGTTTTTCAACACTTGTGAGTTGTTTTATACATCTTAATGTGTAATTTGTTATTTCATAACCGCTAACTGTGTCATCAAGTTCAAATTTAATATTGTTAGAGAATTGCGTATTCCCAACTTTTCTTGTTAACTTAAATGGATAAGTTACCAAAGTATCATTTCCAAAAATTTCCTTTTCGCCTGTTATTGTTGCTTGACCAGAAGGTGTGTTTTTGAAATCAAAGTACAATATGTTTGAAGTTAATTCGACTTCTATGTTTGGTGTTACATACAAATATACATCGTAGTATGGATCATAAACTTTTTTATCATTTGAATGAGCACCAAAAGATAATGTCATTTTCTTTTGACTTTCACTAAATGAATCGAAATAAATTTTTACTGAAAAACTTCTCTTACCATTTGCGTCAATGTCTGGCAATACAAAATCATTATCGGTATCCAATTTTGCAACTGTTGTTGTTCTTGTTAGTGTGATAACTCTTTCGCCATCGTTTACTGTAAATGCGTAATTTACTGCATCTGTGTTTGCTGTTGATTCATTTACAATTGTGTAACTCATTGAAACACTAAATTCATAAGAATATTCAGAATACAAGCCATAATATAGTTTTGGTCCATCGTCATCACCACTAATACTTGGCAATTGTGTTGATGGTTGAGTTATTGTTATTTGAACATTTGGTCTTACATCAAGTGTAATATATTGTGAAATTCCAAGGTCGGCAATGCTTGCAAGCAATCTAATAGTTGCAGAACTTCCAAAGTTTCTTGTAAAGATTATACCAGTTTCATCAATTGTGATATATTGACCCAAGGTATCTTCGTCAAGTTCTTCAACAAGAGAAACTTTTACTTGACTTACAAGTGATGCAACTTCATCTTGATATTTGTACATATATTGAACAAGATTGATTGCCCCGACTGTTGTGTCATTAAACTTTATTTCTGTGCCTTTTGCACCAATAATTGTTATTGTTTTTAAATCAAAAGCATATTGCTCTTCATGTGTGTCATCGTAAACCGTTTCAGTTGACCATATTGGTTTTAAATTTGCTTTGTCTTGAGTTTCTGAAATAAATTGAACTTCACTAACTCTTCCCGAGTTCCCTGCATGGATGTAAAGAATTTTATCTTGCATTCCGTCTTTCTTTAAAATCAAATTGACATCTTTGTCTTTGTCAACAAGTGTAAATGTGTCGCCATTTACAACCATAACATTTGGATCTGAACTTTCAAGTTTGTAACTATATTTGATAGGTAATCTTCCATACTTATCTTTCATTACAATGTTAACTTTGGAAGTTACGACCTTTCCTTCGTCTTCGCCAGTTACAACAAATAAATCTTCTTTTACATCTTGGTCATTAAGTTTGAATGTCCTGTCAATTCTTTGAACAACCCCACCTGTTGCAACAATATCCGAAGAAATTACAACTCTGTTTGTTGGAGATGTTGGAGATACCAAGTTAAGATTAAAATCAAAAGTATATGCTTCGCCATTATATATTTCAATATAATTTGCAACTTGCTCTGCTATTTCAGCATTGTTTGCTTTTACAAATTTACATTCAATTTTATAATCTTTGTAAGTGTCATCCGTAAGTTTATATCTTACATAAAATTCAAGTTTTGTTTCCGTTTTTTCAATCAATTCGCCAACATAAACTGAATATTTTTGTTTGTAAACATCATTTTCTTCAAACAAAGCCAATTGTTTGAATGTGATAAGCGGCAAATCTGAACCTTCAAGATTTTGTTCTTGACCATCAAGTTTTGCAATGATACTTATCTCTCCATTAGCTATTGCTTGTTTGAATATTTCTTTTTCAATTTCGTCTTTTGCATCTTGTGTTATTGCAATGTCAAAGTAGTTCTTTGCTTCACCTAAACTTTGAACAAAAGCAAACTTTGAGATTTGTGTTGTTTCATCTTCAACAAGCATAGATGTCAAATCTTCTTCTGTTCCGTTATATTCAAGTGATGCATTAAATGTTTTTAATGTTTTTTGAATATTGACATTTAATAAATCTAAAACACCTTTGCTCTTGCTGTATTGGTCAATTATGTATTTCCCATTTTCGTCAAGTTTAACGTGTCCCAAATAATCTGCTTGAACTGTTGTAAATAAGCAATTAAATGACAAATTGTGTGCCAAAACTGATTTTGCTTTGATTACACCATCTTCAAGTTCATAAAGATTAAGTGTTTGACTTCCAATTGAATATGTTACTGCTGGTTTGCAGTCAATTAAATTTTCAAATGCAGTGCCGTTATAGTCGGCTGTGTCAAAATATACAAAATATTTGATTGTTTTGTATAAGTTTTTATCTGGAACAACTGTGTATGGTTTTAAGTCAAATTCTTTGTATTCAACCTTTGTGTCATCTTCATTATCAAAAATTTTGATTGTTACATTTTTTTGTGAAGATGTTAAATTCCAAGAAATATTCTCACTTGTATACTTGTCTACCCTAAAAGAGAGTTTTTGTGGAGTGATATTTGCTTCTTCGTCAAGATATGCAATTTCAATATAAATTGTATCAGCATAATTTTCATTAACAACAAATTCCCAGAAATAATCATCAACACTTCCGGTCATAACAGGTTTAAAATATGTGTTGCCTTGATATAAAGAACTTCCACTGTATGAACCTTCTGGCATTTTTATGATATTAAATTCTTCATTCGTGTTATTTACGCAATCTTCATATTGACCATTACTCATTATCAAGAATCTTATACCAACATTGCCAAGTTTGTTTTGAAGAGATACTGTTGGATTGCTTGTTGACAAAAGTTTTATTCCAAGACTTGTGCTCAAATCATCGGCTGTTAACTCTTTATTTGCATACAAACGTTTAACTGTGTCAACATAAACATTGCTTATGTTTGCA
Organism: Christensenella sp. UBA5893; assembly: GCA_002431905.1. GTDB lineage: Bacteria > Bacillota > Clostridia > Christensenellales > UBA1242 > UBA5893. The sequence goes on from DJER01000028.1 coordinate 68,832, forward strand.
TTAACAGTCATACTGTCAACATTAATGTTTTCGATTCTAATTTCTTTTGCGTTTTTTAAAGAAATAGGATTTTCACGTGTCAAACCTTTTTCAAGTTCTTCCATCACATTGTTATATTTTGCTTGGTCAGATAAATTTTCTTGACGTTTCAAAACTTCTTGTTCTTTTATTGTTGACTTAAAGCAATACCCAACAATTGTTGATGTTCCAATATCTTTTGTTAAGAATTGGTTTGTGTGGCCTTGTTGTTCAATTTTTGTATCGTTTAAAGATTCAACAACAAAGTATGCATTTTTGTATACCTTATCAAATCCACCCTCGCCATTTTGACTAAATTGATAAGCGCTTCTTGCAGGATAGAATTTTAGGCCGGCATTTATGATAGAGTTAATTACAAAAGCGTCAGTGTTTTTTTCTATACTAGAAACTCTTGTTTCAACATCGATCTTATAAACAGGTACATCAATGTTTACATTAAGTTTTGCAGAAACTTCTTGTTTACCTTGTTTTGAGTCCCCTTTTGAAGTTGCTCTAATTGTGCTGTGCCCACCAACTATCCACTCAAGATTATCACACTCACTGTCGTTTATAGTTTTGTTTAAAACAACTTCAAAAGGCTCTCCAATCTTTGCTGTTTTTGGAATTGTTATAATTCCGTCAGTAAACTTGCCGTCTTTTTCTGTAACTTGTCCATTTGTGATAATACTCAATGTCAAGTCTTTTATTGTGACATCTTCGGTTGATGCGACAACAGTTACCTTAAAGTTGTTGTCAACGTTGTATGTATCAATGTTGTTCTTTGCATCAGTGTTGTCTTGGAAATAAATTGCAGTTGGATAAATTTTGGGTTCATCCATTGCTCCTGCAAGTTTCATAATCCCCAAGGTAATGCCAAGCACACCAATTAGTGAGCCAAAGCAAATTCCAAAGATTTTTAAAAATGTGGTAAACTTAAATTTCATAATTAACCTCTTTTTGAGTTGACCTATTTCTAGTATTTACAATATCGTTCAAAATAATTATATAGATAAAGCCATTTTAAGTCAAATAATATAAATAAAAAAATTTTAAATATTATATATTTATACTGCCACAAATAATTATTCAAAAATAAATTTAAAAATAAAAAATACAAAATATATACATTTAAAAAATAAAAAAATTAAATTAATTAATGATTTTATTTTTATTTTCTTAATTATTTATTATTTTTTTGATTTTTTATTGATTTTTCCAAAAAATAAACTTTGCGTTGTCGGTTTAGTATGCCCATCCACCTACAAAAACTTTGATATTCAAAATCCAGGTGCTATATTGACAATTAGTGTTATATATGCTAATATAATAATACAAAAAGGAGATTTGCCATGGAAGAAAAGAAAGTTCCACCTGTAAAGAAATCAAAAACAACTACAACAAAAAAGTCAACTAGTTCAACCAAAACAGCCACCACATCAAAGGCAACCGTAAAAAAACATGTAAAATGCAAGTTGTATCTAGTTCCAAATCATACAAACTTATACTACTATTTTGAAGAAAACTCCACAACACCAAAGTTTTATAGAGAAGTAAAACCAAGAAAACCAAGAGTAGCAAAAGAAACAACAGGAGAAAAAATGGATAACAAACCTAATAGTCAAGAAAAAAAAGTTGAAGAACCAAAGGAATACCCTCTTGAAGTTCGTGAAAAAGTTTTGGCTAACAGAGAAAAAGCTGACAAGATTGTAAATCATATCACAAGCAAAGAGCAACCAAAACAAACTGAAGAAAAGAAGACAGAAGAAAAGAGATACCCTCTTGAAGTTCGTGAAAAAATTTTGGCTGACAGAGAAAAAGCTGACAAGATTGTAAATCATATCACAAGCAAAGAGAAACCTGTTGAAGAACAAACCATTGCAGAACAATCTATGCCAGAAGAAGCAAATAAAATTGCAAAAACAACCCCTGCAAAAGAAAAAGAAGAAGAAAACAACAAACAACCATCAAATGATGAGAACAAATCCCCTATCAAAGAAGAAATATCAAACAATTCTTCAAACGGATCAAATGACGACAATGGCGGTAACAACAAAAATGTTGTAAGCAAAGAAGAAACATCCAAACCAGCTGAAGCAGAAAAGAAAGATAATGCAAAGAAGGATGAAGTTAAGAAAGATGATAGCAAAAAAGACGATGTAAAAAAAGATGAGCCACCAAGAAAGAAAGTTCTTAATGTAAACAAAAAATTGGTAGGGTTCTTTGCTCTACTTTGTGCAACTGGTGCATTCTTCCTTGTCAGTCCTGTTTTGATGTTTGTTGCACTTATGCTATTTGAAACATCACTTGTTATGCAATCAATTGAATACAATGAATTCAGACCAAGAAGACATCCAATGTCAAGAAGAGAAAAAGGAATGGAAAGAGTTGCAAGGCTTGAAAATGATTTAAGCAAAAATCAACTTACTGATGAAGAAATCAATTTGCTAAGCAGAAGCAAAGACAAGAACTTGACTCCTGAAGAGAAAAAAGAACTTAAACTTGTAAAACAAAAACAAAAGAATTTCAATAAGGCATCAAAGCAATACAAAAGCAGTCCATACACTTCTCAACCTACAGATGATTTCTTAAAAGAAAGGCAATTAACTGACAGTATGAAAACTCAAAATAACAATTTTGGCAAAGATAAAACTGAATTCTTAAACGACATTCAAACAAGAATAAACAACCGAAAGAATTTGTTGAAAGAAATAAAAGAAAATAATATTCCTGCTGATGAAGAACAAATCAACATTATCAAAAATGAAATCAAAAGTTGCGAAGATTATTATACAAACATAAGAGATAATGTAAACAACCAAGAATATTATCAAAACCAAAAGAATTTGGGATACTACCAAAGAACAATGGATAGAAGCTTCTTAAACAACATAGAAGTGCAATCAACTTTTGCAAAAGAAGTTGAAAATTCAAAAATCGAAAAACCATCACTCAGCAAAGACACATATATGTCTTTAGATTCTGCAATAAAAGAACAAAAAGCAAAACTTGCAAAAGAAACCCAAGCAGAAGCAAACAAAGATGACACAAATGGTGTTGAAGCAACAAGACAATAAGCAACAAAAAAACAATAGAGAAATTTTCTCTATTGTTTTTTTTATTAACCTTTTAATATTTTATAAACTTCGGCAAGTTCTTCCCTGCTCATAAGCTTTGGCACTGGGTATAGTGGATTTGCCTCGCGATCCGCCTTTTGAGATAAGTCAAATATATCCTCTTCTTTTATTGCCTCAATATTCTCTGGAATATTCATAGACTTGTCCATTTCTTCAATAAAGTGAATAAATTTTTCACAAGCAAATTCATTTGTGTCATATTTGTTTGCAATGCCAACACACCTTGCAAGCTTTGCAAGTTTTCTTTCACAACTCTTGCCATAAATTCTCAACATCTTTGGCAAAATTATTGCATTTGCAAGCCCATGGGCGACATTATACTTTCCACCCAGTGAATGTGCAATTGCATGAACATAACCAACATATGATCTTGTAAAGGCATTGCCAGCCATAAATGAAGCTTTTAGCATATTTTTTCTTGCTTCAAAATCTTGACCATTTTGATAACATAAATACAAGTTATCAAAAATCAACTTTACTGCACCAATTGACATTTTTCTTGTGTATATTGTTGTTGAATGTCCAATATAACTTTCCACTGCATGAGTAAGTGCATCCATCCCTGTTGTTGATGTAAGACCTTTTGGCAAACCAAGCGTTGCATGCACATCAAGTACTGCAAAATGTGGGATAAGACAAAAATCATTTATTGGGTATTTATAGTGTGTTTTTTCATCGGTAATCACTGCTGCCAAAGTTGTTTCACTCCCCGTTCCTGCCGTTGTTGGAATTGCAATCAAAAGCGGCAACTTTTTATGAATTTTCAGAAGTCCCTTCATCTTCTCTATGCTCTGCTTTGGCTTTACAATTCTTGCACCCATAATTTTTGCACAATCCATAACCGATCCACCACCAAAAGCAATTATGCCTTGGCAAGAATTTTCCAAATAAAATTTTCTTGCATTTTCAACAAGTTCAATCGTTGGATTTGGTGTCACTTTGTCAAAAATGGCGAACTCAATTTCATTATCGGTTAATGCCTTTGTCATATCATCCAAAAGCCCAAACTTAACCAAACTTTCATCGGTTACAATTATTACTTTGCTTATTTTTTGCTCTTTTATCTTGTTTGCCATATCAATGTAACCTTTAAACAGTTTTGGTTGTCTGTATGGCAAAATAGGTAAAATAATTCTAAACGCAATTTGATACATCCTGCACCAAATTTTGCGAGCAAGACTCATCTTTGGCACACTGTATGTTTTTGCATATGTGATAAAGTAAATTGATGTTGCAAGAACTATCTCTGCCGGATAATATAGTGACAAACACAAAACATCAAACACTCTTGCTCTTGTTCCAAAAACATTAAACATAAGCATTAAATCTGATAAGAAAAACATTAGTGTACCAACAAAAATATATAGCAATTGTTTGGAACTTAAAGTTCGATTTTGTAATAAGTTTGAAAGCGATTTCCCCAACATATTAGAAATTATAATTGCATAAACAATTACAAGTGGCAACATTTTTCCAAAATTAAGCACACTTGGAATCAATACAACACACAAAGAAACGCCAATTGTAAAAAGTGAGATAACAACATCCCAAACACTAAACTTGTTTAAGAACAAAAATGCAATAAAGAAGAATATGTGTCCCAATGCAAATAACCCAGCACCAATAGTAAAATCAACACCAAGAATAATGTCGCCTAACATTGCAAAAAACAAACCAATTGTCAAAAATAAACTATATTTTTTGATTTTTTCGCCTTGATTTTTGAACATTAAACATAAATTTACAAGTCCACAAGCAAAAAACAAAAAACTTGTTATTCCCTTTACAATAAGATTTCCACGAAATACTAACATATACAAGAGGTCGCCAAAAATAATAAGCATTGCCATAATACTGTTAAACCAATTCAAAAATTTGTTCTTCATTTTTCCCTCTATTATTATATTTTATAACAAAAACATAAATATAACAAACAAAATAATGATGTTTACAACCAAAAATATATCAATGGAGGAAAACTTAACTGCCTTTTCAATAGTCATTTCGAGTTCGGCATCTTTGAACCCACTTACGAGAAATCTCATCTGCTTAAAGACACTGGGATTTCTCCAAAGCTCGTCAAGGATGTCGTGGTCGAAATAACTTTTTGAATTGATGAGATTCCTCCAAAGTGGGGCGTGTTAGGGTCAACAGTCGAAACAAAAAATCTCATATAACAAAAAAGATGTCTTGTTGACATCTTTTACCAATATAAGTTTTTTAAATATGGCATTTCATCTTTTACTGTCCACAAATTGCCACCCAATTGACCATTATAATAACTTGATATGAAATATGAGTTCTCTGATGCAGGACAATCATGATAACTATTTTTTGAACTTATTGTTATAATATTTCCATCCACATCATTTCCGTTATATGTTTTGTTGTCTTGATTTATTTGAGGAATTGAAGAGAATGAATATGTTCCATTTGATACAGAAATATTTTTTTTACACCAACCGGAACTATATGGTGCTTGATCTTTATCAAATGAATGATATGGAATATTAGGTGCATGGAACTCATTGTTTGAATTACTCCATAATCTCGAACTTTTTTTTGTAAAGTTTTGATTTGATGAATATGCTTCAAAATACTCACTTGCAACCGTACTCTTTGCCCAGCACGATTGTATGTTTGCATTTGTTCCACACCATGCACCCATGTTTTTTATCTCAAAAGTTATTCTTGTGTTGCAAGTAGTTTCCATAATGTTTCCACTAAGAAGTCCTCCATTATTATAAGCACCACTCGTAAATTTTTCAACCATATATATTAAAAGCCTTTGTACGCCGTCTGAACCTACATATCCTGTATTATAGCAATTTGAAATCAAAAGTGTCCCATTCCCGTAACCAACAATTCCACCACTATATGCATTACATTTTCTGTAGTTTATGCTTGTTATTTCCCTTGAATACTTATATTCAAGAGAACGTAGAATCCAAAATAATTCAGCATACTTATAATAATATATTTGTTTTTCATTATAAGTTGTATCTTTTATATTTATATTAAAATTAGATAATGCGTTGTATGTTTCTTTTGCAGAGCTGTAAATCCTGCCAGAGTTTCCACAATTCGTCACATTGGTTTGTGTGTATCCAACAATTCCACCCGCATATGTTTGATCACTAATAGAAGTACCAGACAACACATTCCCACTATTCACACATTGATCAATTATACGGGAAGAATAAGAATAACCAACAATACCACCCAATGATGCATTATTGATTCCTGACCCCGAAATGGAAACATATCCAATATTTTGACACAACGACAAATTTGCTTTTCCACCCAACTCACCAGCAATTCCCCCAATTCTTATATAATTACAATTATTGGTATACACAGGTGCTTTGTTTATGCAATATTTAATCTCACCACCAGTTGAGCAACCAACAATTCCACCAATATGAGAGCCAAGACTAATGTATGCATTGTTTATACAATTCACCACAGTTCCTGCCTCCATATGCGCGACAATGCCTGCAGTGTATCTTGTTATTGTTGAATCTGATGATATATCAGACCCATAAATATCGCCATTTATATATACATTTGAAATTGTTCCACCATACATATGTGAAACAATACCTGCAACACGTGCATAAGATATATTTGATTGCGTAGATTTAACAGTAAGATTATCAAAATAAACATTTTTTATTGTTCCATCAACACCAAGCCTTCTAATAAATGCCAATTCTTGACTATCACCACTTATCTTCAAATTGCTAATATGAAAGCTATTTCCATTAAAAACACCATTAAAATTATTGCTTTGACCTATCCAAGTTCTTCCACTCAAATCTATGTTTTTTGTTAGCCTATATTCTGGACTTTTTGAATCTTTAAAATCATTTAAAGAATCTGCACTTACATTACTTGATATATCATTGGAAAACATCCCAGCAAGTTGCTCTGGGGTAGAAATTTTATAGTAAGTATCTTTTTCGCCATTGTTGTTTATTTCTGTTACCAATTCAAAATCAGTATCGGCAACGTATTGCCAACTTTGTTTGTATAAATTATATTCAATTTGTTTTTGAATTTCCCCAAAAACAACTACAGCAATAAAATAAATTGTTACAATTAGTATTGAACAATAAATTATCAAAAATAACAAATTTGCCTTATTATTTTTTACCATATGTAGCCTTTTTTGTATTTTATTGTTTTATTATAAAATTTTTGATTAACAAATAAAGATAAATGATTTAAATACTTTTGTTTATAAAGAATAAAAATGATTAAACGATATTGAATAATCATTTTTATAAAGTTTATTAGGGATATATTTCTAAATTTTTTGTATTATATTTTTGCATCCGCAGAAAGAATGAACCCGCAAGAACATGAGATTGAAAAATATATTATAAAATTTTGGGGGTTAAGATATATTACATAATATCATCTATTTACTACGAGACCAGGTATATTCTACATAAGTTTCTTTTAAATTTTTGGCATTTACAGCGCTATCAGGCACTGACAATTCTATAGTACCTGAAGTAGATGCAAGTAACCAAGAACTATTATTATCAGCAAAAGTCACACTTGTCAAATTTGTACATCCATAGAATGCATACTCTTGAATGGTTGTACAACTGCTTGGAATTGTTATACTCTGAACATTATTATTGTTATAAAATGCACAAGTTCCTATTGTTTTAACACCAGCTGGTATCGTTGTAGATTTGCAACCCAATATCAAAATCGCACTATTAAATGTAATAACACAATTACTATTCATACTAGTATAAGTTTGATTACCTTCATCAACGACTATACTTGTCAAATTAGTACAGCCATCAAATGCCAATGGGTCTAGATTACTTATATTTTTAGAAATATATACGCTTGTTAAATTAGTATTGCTAGTAAACGCCGGTGGCATTATTCTTACTACTTGATAATCTGATCCTTTGGTTGCATTTCCATCTGAATCTTTAGATATTGTGCTTGGAATAACAACTTTTGTTTCGTTGCCTGTATATTTTTTTATAGTCGCTGTTTTTTTAGATTCATCAAACACAAATGTCATTCCATTTATTGTGTCTTCATGTTTTTCTTGACCTTTGTAGTCCAC
>DJER01000033.1:0-1182 GCA_002431905.1 Christensenella sp. UBA5893
GGAACAAATGGTATATATTGGTTAATGGAACAATTTTATACTCACGACGATGATTATAAGCTTATTGCATCAAAACCATTTGCAACGCTATAAGGGGAAAAAAGTTATGATTACAAATTCTCAATGTGAAAGTCTTAAAAGAATGGCACAAAATATAAAACCAATTTTGGAAATTAGCAAAAAAGATATTGGTGTAAAAGAAATTTTAGATATTTCTATTGCTCTTGATTTACATGAACTAATCAAAATATCTATTCACCCTAATGCAAAAACTAATGCAAAGACTTTTCTAAATGCTATTTGTGCTCTTACGGGTGCAGAACCTGTAAATATAATAGATAACGAAATTGTGATTTATAGGCGTTCTTCAAACAATAACATAGAACATATAGAAATTTAATTATAAGACTTTGAGTTTTTAAAGGAGAAGAAAATATGTCAAATAGTGATTTAATTAACGAATTAATATCAAAAGAATTTGAACAACAATATTTTGAAGAATGTAAATATATATGGCAAAATTATGTTCCACTAAAAGGTAAATCAAACTGTTTACAGGGTGAATTGTTAAGAGAAATAGAAAAAATACGATGTGAAGCACAAGATAATGGAAATATTAATTGGGATAAAGAGTTTACTCATTTTTGTGAATTTATAACACAAAACCTAGTAAATCAGCCAATTTTTTCAGAAAATGAAAAACAAAAAATTTATATAATAATGAACTATATTAAAGAATGTGGACTATATGCTCAACAATACAATAAAGGAAAAATAACAGATGATGATGTTATTCCAGAAAAACTTGCATATACAAAAGATAATTTATATGACATTATTTGTGATTTTATAGGAAAATTACAAAACAAACATCCAGAACCAATCAATTATAGTTTAAACACGAAATCAATAAAAAGGTAAAGCAAAGATATGAGCGTCTCAAACGATAAGATAGAAAAATATTTAAAACTCGCCCAAAAGAAACCACAATATTATTCCAAATTAGGCGATTTATATTCCGATGACGGCGATTTCAAAACCGCAACGACGTACTATCAAAAAGCCGTCGACAACGGCATTTTGGCATATACTGTTCTTGGCGACACTTGGGGCTACCGCAGCCAATACAAAAAAGCGTTCGAAGTTTATAAGGAAGGCACAAACAAAGGCGAAGCGGAGTGT